>JBFLVV010000090.1:0-18097 GCA_040758275.1 Pseudomonadota bacterium | reverse complement strand
CACCCACTCGACCACTTCCATGGTTTCTTCGTCGGTGATGCGCATGCCTTGCACGAAGGTGCCCTGCTTGCCGATCTTCTTCAGCGCGTTGTCGATCTGCGGACCGCCGCCGTGCACCACGACCGGATTCATGCCCACCAGCTTGAGCAGGATGACGTCGCGGGCGAAGCCGTGCTTCAGGCGTTCGTCGGTCATGGCATTGCCGCCGTACTTGATGACGATGGTCTTGCCGTGGAAATTACGGATGTAGGGAAGCGCCTCGGCCAGGATCTGTGCCTTGATCTGCGGCGATACTTTGGTCAGATCGTTGGGCTGGTCGTCGGTATTCAAGCTGGCAAGGGTAGCGTTCATGGGGGGGTCCAAATTAAATGTCGCAAGATTTTAAGGCAACAGCGTAATCCTTGTGCTGATTATATGGCGTCTTGTTGTATTTTATTGGCCTGATGGCTACGTATCGAAGCAAACTGAACAGGGAGCATGAAGTGAGCGTGTGTATTCGTTGCGGAGGGGAATTCGGCTGCGCCATGCGTGATGGCACTTCCGAGCCCTGCTGGTGCACGGCGCTGCCGCCTGCCGTTCCCGTACCGCTGGAGAAGGTCGGATGCTGGTGTCCGACCTGCCTGCGTGCGCATATTGCCGCAGAGCTGGCAAAGCGTTCGTCGTAGGGTGGGCCTGGGCGGCCCCGCGAGTCCTCCGCCCACGCGTTCAACTCCCGGAAGCGCAGTCGCAACTCATGAGGAATTTGAACGCGTGGGCGGGAGACTCGCCCACGCTACAAAACCCATCACCGCTGCGTGCGGAAAAAGCGCAGCATCTCCCGGCTCGCATCCGGCCCCTTCCCATCCGTATAGCTGCCGCGCGCATTCCCGCCCGACCAGGCGTGGCCGGCGCCGTGGATCACCCAGTGCTCGGCGTGCACGCTGCCGTCGTCGTGGTGGTGCACGGTGCGCGTGAAGGCGTGGCCGTTCGGCACCTGGCCCGGTTCCACCGCCGTCTTTCGAGCGCGGCTGCGCGCCACCAGTTCCTCGCCGTTCGCGGGGTGCACAGTGGTGTCGCGGTCGCCGTGGAAGACGATGATTGGCAGGCTGCGTCCCGGCGCCTGGCTGCGCCGGAAGTCCCCCTTCATTGCGGCCAGCGCCGAGGGCAGGTCGTTCGCCGAGGCGAAGGGCAGGCCCGAATGCACGCCTACCGCCGCGTACAGCTCCGGATACAGGGTGCCCATGATGATGGCCATGGCGCCGCCGGCCGACAGGCCAGCCACATACACCTGGCGCGAATCGACCGCATGGGTTTCCATGATGGCGCGGGTGATGCCGGCGATGATCGCGGGCTCTCCCTGGCCACGGCGCTGGTCGGCTTCGTTGAACCAGTTCCAGCAGCGCGAAGGATTGGCCGACTGCGACTGGGCAGGATAGACCACCAGGCAACCCATCTCCTCGGCCAGCGCATTCATGCCGGTGCCGTGGGCGAAGTCGTCCGGGTCCTGGGTGCAGCCGTGCAGCATCACGATCAGGGGCGCGGCGATGCCGTTTTCCTGGTATGTGCTCGGCACATAGAGCTTGTACTGGCGGGTCCCGGCCGGCGTGGTGTGGCTGCCTGACGTGAAGCTGCCGGGCCAGGGCGCGGGCTGTTCCTGTCCCGGCATGCCGCCGAACTGCTCGCGTACGGCCTCCATGCTGCGCTGGAGCTCGGCCAGCATGTCGGGCGCGGCCTTCGCCGCCGGGCCGCCGTGCTGGAAGGCGCTGGCCTGTTTCATCGCTTCCTTCACGATGGCGGCGGGATCCACCGGTGTCTGCTTGAGCATCTTGCGGGTGGCCTTGCGCATCTGGGACAGCAGGTGCAGGTTCATCTTCATGGCTTTCCTTCAGCGGATACGTTCCGCGAGTGCGGTCTTGACGGCGCTGCTCGCATGCAGGGCGCCGAGGACGACGATCGATTCGATGGTCTCCAGCGCCAGCTCGGCCGGCACGTCGGTGGCGATGCTGGCCATGCCGAGCACCTGGATCTGCAACCGTTCGCCGGCTTCGCGGGCCCGCTCGAGATCGGCGCGCGTGTAATGGTGCATGCCCAGCACCAGGCTGCGCCGCGCGACAGTCTGGCGCACCACCTCGGCATGCGCCTGCAGCTGGTTGCGGATTGCGGTTCGGATCAGGTCCGAACGGTTCGCATAAAAACCTTCGCTCACCAGGAGGTCGATTTGCCCGAGGTCGATCGGCCCCAGGTTGATCGTGATCTTCTCGAGGTCCGCCGGCCGTATCAGTTCCTGTTTCATGATGCCTTCCGATTCCTTACGCCACGCTTGCACCATCCAGCTGGATGGTCTCTGGAGTGTACGCCTGTGCTCCTCGAGGTCAAGCGGAATCCACCCAAATGCGCCGGGCTGCGTTAATCTGCGCACATGCGAGCAGAAATACAACTCGGCCATTGCTTCGAATGGCAATACACCATCCCCGCACGGGCCACCGTGCCCGAGCTCTACCACGACACGCCTTTTTGCCGCGACATGCCGGATGTGCTGGCCACCGGCTACCTGGTCGGCATGATGGAACTGGCCTGCCTGCACGGCCTGATGCCCTTCATGGACTGGCCGCGCGAGCAGAGCCTGGGCACCATGGTGAACTTCCGCCACCTGGCGCCCACGCCTCCGGGTTTGCAGCTGACCATCCGCGGCGAGATCCTCGCTGTCGAGGGCCAGCGGGTGCGCTTCCGGGTCGAGGCCTGGGACGAGGTGGAAAAAGTCTGCGAGGGCGAGCACGAGCGCTGCCTGATCGATCCTGTGCGTTTCGCGGCCCGGGTGGCGCGCAAGGCGGGCCTACCGCAGGCCGCGCAAGGGCAGGGCGGCGCCGATCGGCGATAATGTCGGCTTGTGTTTTCTTCAACCCAGAGCGACCCTGAGCCAGCCATGCCGGATACCCAACAGGCACACCACGCCACGTCCACCTCGACCGTCCCCCTGGTGGTCGACCTCGACGGCACCCTGACCCCGACCGATACCCTGGTCGAATCCGCGCTGCTGCTGGCCAAACAAAGCCCGCTTACCCTGGTCAAGCTGCCCTTCTGGCTGCTGCGTGGGCGAGAAAGCATGAAGAGCGAGATCGCCCGCCGCGTCACGGTCAATCCCGAGGAACTGCCTTACCGCGAGGACTTGCTCGACTACCTGCGTCTCGAGCGCAGCAAGGGACGCGAGCTGGTGCTGGCCACCGCCGCGCACCGCGCGATCGCGGAGGGCGTGGCCGGCCACCTGGGCCTCTTCGACCGCGTGCTCGCCACCGACGAAACGCGCAACCTGAAGGGGCCGAACAAGCTGGCCGCGATCCGCGAAGAAGTCGGCACGCAGTTCGCCTATGCCGGCGACAGCGCGGCCGACCTGCCGGTGTGGGAAGGGGCGCAGGCCGCCGTGCTGGTGGGCGCATCGAACGCCGTCGCGCGCACCGTGCGCGCCCGCCATCCGGTCGAACGCGAATTCGCGCAGCCCTCCCCTGGCCTGGCCGTGTGGAGAAAGGCGCTGCGCATGCACCAGTGGGCCAAGAACCTGCTGCTCTTCGTGCCCATGCTGACCGCGTTTTCCTTCCTGCCGGGGGATCTCGCTGTCATGGCGCTGGCTTTCCTGTGCTTCTCGCTTGCAGCCTCCGCCACCTATATCGCCAACGACCTGTGGGACCTCGGGAACGACCGCAAGCACCCGCGCAAGCGCCTGCGGCCCTTCGCCAGCGGCGCCCTGCCCATCACCGCGGGCGTGGCGGCGGCCCTGCTCCTGCTGGGAACGAGCTTCGCGCTGGCCTTCCTCGTGAAACCCGCTTTCGCCGCCATGCTGCTGGCCTACGTGGTGCTGACCACGGCCTACTCCTGGTCCCTGAAGGAGCGGGTGCTGGTCGACGTGCTGGTGCTTTCGCTGCTGTACACGATGCGCATCGTCACCGGCTCGGTGGCGGTCGGCATCCACACGAGTTCCTGGCTGCTGGCCTTCTCGCTCTTCCTCTTCCTCAGCCTGGCCCTGGTGAAGCGCTGCTCCGAGCTGCAGCTGCTGCAGGCGCGCGGCCAGGCCAGTGCGCACGGACGCGACTACCGCGTGGTCGACCTGGTTGTGCTGTGGCCGATGGGACTGGCCTCGGCCTTGTGCGCGGTGGTGGTGCTGGGCCTGTTCATCAATGCGCCCGAAACCCGGGAGCGCTATGCCAGCCCGGCGCTGCTGTGGGGCCTGGTGGCCCTGATGATCTACTGGCTGGGCCGCTTGTGGATCAAGACCGCGCGCGGCGAGATGGACGACGATCCGGTACTGTATGCGCTGAAGGACCGCGGCAGCCGTTACGTCGTCGTGGCCATGGTCGGCGTCGCCCTCTGCGCTTATTTTTCCGGCGTCGCCGCCCATCTTTGACCCTTCTTGTCGATGAACCCTGAAGAACAAACCCCCGTCTCCTCGCCCTGCATCAACGTGTGCCGGATGGTCCCCGAAACCGGCTTGTGTGAAGGTTGCATGCGCACGATCGAGGAGATCGTCGCATGGGGCAAGGCCGATGACGACTACAAGCGCGCCGTGTGGGCCGAGATCCGCCGACGCGAAGCCGAGATCGACTGGGGCTGAGATGACGATCCGGCTGCCCGCTTCCATGCAGGTCTTCGAACGCGGCTGGCTGTCGTCCAACAATGTGCTGTTCACCGGGCCTGACGATGCGGCCCTGGTCGACAGCGGCTACGTCACGCATGCGCCGCAGACGCTGGCGCTGGTTCGCCATGCCTTGCAGGGCCGGCCGCTCGCGCGCCTGCTCAACACCCACCTGCATTCCGACCACTGCGGCGGCAATGCGCTGCTGCAGGCCACGTATGGCTGCCACACGTCGATTCCCGCCCTGGATGCGCCCAAGGTCGCCGCCTGGGACGAGGAGGCGCTCAGCTACCGCGCCACCGGCCAGCAGTGCGCGCGTTTTACCTTCGATGCCACGCTGGCGCCCGGCGACGTCCTGCAGCTGGGCGGGCTGCGCTGGGATGTGCTGGCGGCCCCCGGCCACGACCCGCACGCGCTGCTGCTGTTCTGCGCGGAAGAGGGCGTTCTGATCTCGGGCGACGCACTGTGGGAAAACGGCTTCGGCGTGATCTTCCCGGAGCTGGCGGGCGAACCGGGCTTCGCGGAAGTGGGCGCGACGCTCGACCTGATCGCCGCCTTGGGGCCGCGCGTGGTGGTACCCGGCCATGGGTCCGTGTTCGGGGACGTGGCCGGCGCACTGGAACGGGCGCGCGGGCGGCTCGATTACCTCAGCAGCGATCCCGTGCGCAATGCCGAAAATGCGGTCAAGGTGCTGCTCAAGTTCCTGCTGCTGGAGCGGCGGGAACTCGCGCTGGCATCCTTGCCGGACCTGCTGGGGTCGATTCCGCTGGTAGAGCGAGTACGTACTCACTACCTCGTCCGCACCGCAGAGGAGCTGGCGCAGTGGCTTGTGGCCGCCCTGGTGCGCGCCGGCGCCGCCCGTATCGAGGGGAGGCTGCTCTGCGACGTTTAGAGGCCAGAATCTAGCACGATCGTTCTTTTTTCAGGGCTATAATGCCCGACAGACCGTTCACCAACCTGACCACCGAAAGCTGCCCATGACCTTGCCACCCGTGCTGCAAGACCTGACCCTTCCCGTCATCGCTTCGCCGATGTTCATCGCCAGCGGTCCCGCCCTGGTGGCGGCCCAGTGCAAGGCCGGCATCGTCGGTTCCTTCCCGGCCCTGAACGCGCGTCCGGCCGAGCTGCTCGACACCTGGCTCACCGATCTGCAGGCCGAGCTGGCCGACTACCAGGCCGCCAATCCGGGGAAGAAGGTCGGCCCGATCGCGGTGAACCAGATCGTGCACCAGTCGAACGACCGCCTGGCGCACGACGTCGAGGTCTGCGTGAAGCACCAGGTCCCAATCATCATCTCCTCGCTGCGCGCGCCGCCCAAAGAGATGCTGGACGCGGTGCACGCCTACGGGGGCATCGTGATGCACGACGTGGTCTCGATCCGCCACGCGGAAAAGGCGTTGGAGGCGGGCGTGGATGGCCTGATCCTGGTGGCGGCCGGCGCCGGCGGCCACGCGGGCGCGCTGTCGCCCTTCGCCCTGGTCGGCGAGGTGCGCAAGTTCTTCAAGGGCCCGATCGCGCTGTCCGGCTCGATCGCCACCGGCGACGCCATCCTGGCCGCCCAGGCCATGGGCGCCGACTTCGCCTACATCGGCTCGCGCTGGCTCGCCACGAAGGAGTCGAACGTCAGCGACGCCTACCGTGACGCCATCGTCGACTCGACGGCGGCCGACGTGGTCTACACCAACCTGTTCACGGGCGTGCACGGCAACTACCTGAAGAAGTCGATCGTCGCGGCCGGCCTCGATCCCGACAACCTGCCGGAATCGGACAAGAGCAAGATGAGCTTCGGTTCCGGCAGCGCCAAGGCCTGGCGCGACATCTGGGGCGCGGGGCAGGGCGTCGGTTTGATGGACGACGTGCCGACGGTGGCGGAGATGGTGGAGCGGCTGAAGGCCGAATACGCCGCGGCGCGCGCGCGTTTGGTTTTGTAGGGTGTTCGGGGGCGCCTAGCCGGCTTCGCCGAACGCGCGTTCAACTACACGATGATATGAGGCGCATCGTCTGTTCAAAGGCGGTTTGAACGCGCGGACGGCGAAGCCGTCCACCCTACTTAATCGAGCTTCTTCGCGTCCGGGACGGGAAACTCCGGTTCCGGCTCCGCCGCGCTCAGGTCGGCCTGGCTGATCGACCACAGCCCCGGCAGGTTGCGCCAGTAGTTGTACACATCCATGCCGAAGCCGACCACGAATTCGTTCGGCAGCGTGAGGCCGATGAGGTCAGCCTTGATCGGCTTGGCGCGCTTGAGGTCCTTGTCGGCGAACACCGCGATGATGACTTCGGCCGCGCCCATGTCCAGCAGGCGCTGCTTCACGTGGGCCAGGGTCTCGCCTTCGTCGAGGATGTCGTCGACCACCACGATGATGCGGCCGGTGACGTCCTGGCGCGGAATGACCTTCCACACGATCTGGCCGCCACGGTCGGCATCGCCATAGCGGCTGACGTGGATGTAGTCGAATTCGAGCGGGAAGTCGAGCTGGGGCAGCAGGTTCCCGGTGAAGACGACGGCGCCGCCCATCACGCCCAGCACCAGCGGGAAGGATTTCTCCGCGTTGAAGCGGGTGTTGAGCTGCACGGCGACGCGCTTGACGGCGGCCTGCACTTCTTCGGGCGTGACGATCTGGGTGGCGTTGGCCAGCAGGGCGCGGGCACGGTCGTGGTGGTAGTCTTGCATGTTCACTCTTGGTTCAGGTTCTGAGGAAGGGCGGGTCGATTATGCGCCCGCCGAGCGGGCAGGGGTGTTCCGCTTGCAATCAAGCGGTGATCTCGCGCTGCAGCTTGCGGGTGAGCCTGGAGAAGACCAGCTCGTATGAACGGCGCAGCAGGGCGGCCAGCTCGTCGTCGTCGAGCTGGGCTTCCTGCGTCACATAGACCCACTTGGCGCGCGCCAGGTAGGGCGCGGGAATGATGCCGGGCCGGTCGGTCAGCTCGAGAAAGCGCTCATCGTCGACCTTGAGGCTGAATCCCTGCGCGGGCAGGTCCTTGTTGGTCACGGCGAACATCTTGGCGCCCACCGAAAAGACGGTGTCGTTGTCCCATTTGGTGGCCTCTAGGCAGCCGGGCAGGCTGCGGCAAACTTCCTTGGCCGCTTCGAAATCCATGTCGGTCTCCTGTTCTTTCGAACATTGTAGCGGATGATGTCCTGGCGCAATAAGGCAACGCGCCACGTTGGCGCATTGCGGCGTATCATACGTGGCTTGGAAAACAACCTGAACCACCAAGCCATGTCCACTCCAGTATTCGAACAAGCCCCGGTTTCCACCATTGCCCAGCGTCTCGCGGCGCTGCGCGGAGCGATGGCGCGGGCCGGCATCGACGCCTATGTCGTGCCTTCGAGCGACCCGCACCTGTCGGAATACCTGCCTGGCCACTGGAAGGGACGCGAGTGGCTGTCCGGCTTCACTGGCTCGGTCGGCACCTTCATCGCCACCGCGAACTTCGCGGGCGTGTGGACCGACGGTCGCTACTGGACGCAAGCCGAGACCGAGCTGGCCGGCACCGACATCGCCCTGATGAAGATCCCGGGCGCCGCCAGCCAGCTGCACGTGGACTGGCTGGCTGCGAACCTGGCCGCAGGCCAGACCGTGGCGGTCGACGCGCGCGTGCTCGGCCTGGCCGGCGCCCGCCTGTTATCGGACGCGCTGACGGCCAGGAACATCCGCCTGCGCCTTGATGTCGACCTGCTCGACGAAGTGTGGAGCGAGCGCCCCGCGCTGCCGGCCGACGCCGTCTTCGAACACCTGCCGCCCTATGCGACCATGGCGCGCGCCGACAAGCTGGCCGCCACCCGCGCCGCGATGGAGCAGCATGGCGCCGGTTTCCACTTCATCTCGACGCTGGACGACATCGCCTACCTCTTCAACCTGCGCGGCGCCGACGTCAGCTTCAACCCGGTGTTCCTGGCGCATGCCCTGATCGGCCGCGCCGATGCGACCCTGTTCGTCGGCGAAGGCAAGGTGCCGGCGGAGGTGCGTGCGCGCCTGGAATCGGACGGCGTGCACCTGGCGCCGTATGCGAACGCCGCCACCGCACTGTCCGCGCTGCCGGACGGCGCGACCCTGCTGCTGGACCCGCGCCGCGTCACCGCCGGCATGCGCGCCGCAGTAAGCGAGGGCGTGAACGTGGTCGAGGCGATCAATCCAACCACCTTCGCCAAGTCGAAGAAGCTCGAGAGCGAAGCCGTCAACGTGCGCGCCGCCATGGAGCAGGATGGCGCGGCGCTGTGCGAATTCTTCTCCTGGCTCGAGCCGGAACTGGAAAACGCGGCGCGCGCACCATTGGACGAAGTCGCGATCGACACCCACATCACGGCCAGCCGCGCGCGCCGTCCGAACTTCATCAGCCCGAGCTTCTCGACCATCGCCGGCTTCAATGCCAACGGCGCCATCATGCACTACCGCGCCGCGATGGAAACCTGCGCGACCATCGAAGGCGACGGCCTGCTGCTGATCGACTCGGGCGGCCAGTACCTGGGCGGCACCACTGACATCACCCGCGTGATCCCGGTCGGCACCCCGTCGGAAGCGCAGAAGCGCGACTACACCCTGGTGCTCAAGGGCCTGATCAACCTCTCCAGCACGCGCTTCCCGCGCGGCACCCGCGCGCCGCTGCTGGACGCCATCGCGCGTGCGCCGATCTGGGCCGCCGGCATCGACTACGGCCACGGCACCGGCCACGGCGTCGGCTACTTCCTGAACGTGCACGAAGGCCCGCAGACGATTTCCCCGGCCGTGCCGCCGGACCCGCACACCGCGATGGAACCGGGCATGATCACCTCGATCGAGCCGGGCATCTATCGTCCCGGCCGCTGGGGCATCCGCATCGAGAACCTGGTGCTGAACCAGATCGTCGACAGCACCGAGTTCGGCGAGTACCTGGGCTTCGAAACGCTCACCCTGTGCCCGATCGATACCCGTCCCCTCGATCGCTCGCTGCTGCGCGAAGACGAAATCGCCTGGCTGAACGCCTACCATGCCACCGTCCGCGCACGCCTCGCGCCGCACGTGAGCGGTGCGGCGCGCGACTGGCTGATCAAACGCACGGAGGCAATCTGATGGCCGGCGCCCGTTCCACCCGCGCCAGTGCGGCAGTAGAGCGCCTCAAGAAGCGCACCGGGAATACCGGCTACTCGATGGCGCGCACCGGCGACGGGCTGTTCTTCCTTTCCGAGGCGCCCGGCGCGCCGGCGCTGAATGCACCGCTCGAGCTGGATGACTTCGTCGCTTTCGTCAACGGCCTCGGTCCCCAGGAGGTCAAGCGCATCAGCAAGAACGACGTCGAGTTCGAGAAGCAGCTGGTGCGCAAGAAGCCGGGAAGCTAAAGCACATATGCCTTCGCACCACCTGTTCGCCACCTACTGGTCCGAGAACCAGCTCTACACCAACGGCCTGATCCTGCTGCACCTGGCCGGGGCGCTGGCGCTGGGCCTGCTGGTCGGCTACGAGCGTGCCTACCACGGCCGCGCGGCCGGCATGCGCACCTATGGGCTGGTGTGCATGGCCTCGGCGGCCCTGACGATCCTGGCCGGCTATCCGGACTTCTGGTACGGCGGCCATGGCGGCGTGCTGGCGCCGGTCGACCCGACCCGCATCATCCAGGGCGTGGTGACCGGCATCGGCTTCCTCGGCGCCGGCGTCATCATGCGCGAAGGCTTCAATATCAGCGGCCTGACCACCGCCGCGTCGATCTGGGCCTCGTCCGCGATCGGCATCCTGGTCGGCGTCGGCTTCTACATGGCGGCGATGGGCCTGGCCTTCTTCTCGGGCATGATCATGATCTACCTGAACCGGCTCGAATCCTTCCTGCCCTCGCGCCATGCGGTGGCGGTGCGGATGCGCTTCAAGCCGCAGGTGCTGCCGCGCGAAGACGTGCTGCGCGCGGCGGCGCTCGAGCGCGGCTACGAGATCGCCGGCAGTTCGCTCACCATCGCCAGCGACGAAGGGCGCCAGGAATGGCGTTTCGTGGCGCTGGCGCTGTCGAGGAAGAGCGGGGCGCCGCTGTCCGAACTGGCCGACGAGCTGGCCAAGTTCGAGGGACTGGAAGCTTTCCAGCTGTCCCACGCACGCAACTAAGAACAACACGCTATCCAAAACGGGGTTGACCCATGCAAGCACAAGACGTACTCGATTTCTGGTTCCTGCCCGAAGGCAGCGAAGGACATGGCAAGCAGCGCATCGAATGGTTCAGGAAGGACGAGGCCTTCGACGCCCAGATCCGCGAGCGCTTCGGCGCCCTGATCCACCAGGCAGTGGCCGGCGGCCTGCGCGAGTGGGACGAGACCGGCCCGCGCGGCCTTCTTGCGCGCCTGCTGGTGCTCGACCAGTTCACCCGCAACGCCTTCCGGGGCAAGCCGGAGTCCTTCGGCGGCGATTTGCTGGCGCTGGGCGCGGCGCGCCAGCTGGTAGAGTCCGGCGCCCACCTGACCCTGCTGCCGGTGGAGCGCCAGTTCGTCTACATGCCTTTCGAGCACGCCGAAGACGCGCGCATGCAGGAGCAGGCCGTGACCCTGTTCACCGCGCTGGCCCAGGAACACGAGGGCTTCAACGAGGCCCTCGATTATGCGCACCGCCACCGCGGCGTGATCGCCCGCTTCGGCCGCTTCCCGCACCGTAATGCCATCCTGGGCCGCGCTTCGAACCCGGAAGAACTGGCTTTCCTGGAACTGCCCGGCTCCAGTTTCTGAGGTGGCGCCTTCATTGAACCTGGTCGGCGCCGGCCACGTCGGCCGCACGCTGGGACGCCTGTTCGCCGCTACGGGCGCCCTGGTGGTCCAGGATGTCCTGACCCGCAGCCCGGGCAGCGCCCTGGATGCCGTCGCCTTCATCGGCGCGGGTCGCGCCTGCGACGATATGGCGCAGATGCGCCCGGCCCGGGTCTGGATGCTGGCGGTGGGCGACGACGCCATCGCGCCCGCCTGCGCGGCCCTGGCGAGCAGCCAGCCGCTCGCAGGCAGCATCGTGTTCCACTGCAGCGGCGCCAAGGCGTCCGGCGAACTCGCCGCGGCGCTTGACGCCGGCGCCTTTGTCGCCAGCGTGCATCCGGTGCGCAGCTTCGCCGACCCCGAGGCGGTGGCCGGCGCCTTCACCGGCACCTGGTGCGGCGTCGAAGGCGATCCCGAGGCGCTGGCCGTGCTCGAACCGGCTTTTACCGCCATCGGCGCCCAGCTGGTGCGGATCGACCCGGCCGCCAAGACGGTCTATCACGCGGCGGCAGTGTTCGCCTCCAACTACCTGGTGACGGTGCTGGACGCCGCGCTGCGCGCCTATGCCGCGGCCGGGGTGCCGGAAAGCGTCGCGCGCGAACTGGCGCGTCCGCTGGCGAGCGAAGCCCTGGCGAACGTGTTCCGCCTCGGGCCCGAGGCGGCGCTGAGCGGCCCGGTGGCGCGCGGTGATTTCGCCGCGGTGGCGCGCCAGCAGGACGCCGTTACACGCTGGGATCCCGCTACCGGGCGCCTGTACGAGGCGCTGGTGGCGCCCACCAGCGACCTGGCGCGCCGCAAGCGCGGCGCCTGATTCTTATACAAGGAGTGTGCATGTTCTTTACCGCCTGGGCCACGCTGGCCGCCCTCGGCGTCTATTTCTGGACCGGCGTGAATGCCGGCCGTTCCCGCATCCGCCACAACATCCCCGCACCCTCGATGGATGGCCCGGAAGCGTTCCAGCGCAGCCAGCGGGTGCAGGCCAATACCCTGGAGCAGCTGCCCCTGCTGCTGGTGCCCCTGTGGATGTGCGCCTGGTTCCTGGGCGACCTGTGGGCGGCGGCCGGCGGCATGCTCTGGTGCCTGGGCCGCATCGCTTATGCCCTCGGCTACTACCGCGATCCGGCGCGCCGCGAATTCGGCTTCATTACGGGCATGGTCGCTTGTGCGTTGTTAATTTGCGGCACTATTTTTGGTCTATTGCTGCGATAAACCAAAAAAAGTCAGACAAAGGGTGACAAAGTTCCCGCGTGGCAATAAGCTAGGAGTTGACCAGACAAGCACTCCGCCGCGCCTCCTGCCGCGCCGCGCGGACAAGAGGAAAAAGGAAAAACCATGCTGTTCCTGAAGAGCACCAGCGTCACCAAGGCCCCGGGTATCTACGAAGTGGACGTCGCCGCCAAACCGCCCGGCAAGACCTTTGGCGTCTTCATGGCGACCGATCCGGACAATCCGCCGCAGACCGTGCTGGCGGGCCTTGCCGAGCTCGGCTTCAAGAATACCCACCAGCAGAGCTATATCCACAAGGACAAGGGCAAAGTGCTGGACCTGCACTTCCAGAAGGACGGCACCGATCTGTTCAACGGCTGGAAGGCCGAAGAGTGCGCCGCCAACCTGGCTGCCATCGAGGCGCTGTTCGGCAACGTCGGCGTCACCGTGACGCCGCGCGTGATGAGCCTGGCCGAAGCCTACGCCTGACGCCGATTCCCGCCTCCTGCCTCAGGCCTGTACCTCGATGTGGTACAGCGCCCAGGGGCAGGCGCCAAAACGCTCTTTAACCGGCCGCGCCGCCATCTCCGGCACGCGGTCGGCATCGTAGACCGCCCACAAGGGACCCAGCCCGCCCAGCGCCATCGGCTGGCCGTCCAGGTGCGTCGCCACGATCATTTTCCACGTGCGTACCTGTGCCATCGGAATGGCGGCCGCATAACCGTCCACCGCACGCAAGACCACCTTCGCCGCGTCCGGCGGCTGCGCGCCGGCAAGCGCCAGCACGTCCGCCAGCAGCGGGCCGCGCAGGGCGTGCGGCTTGCCGTCGTATTCCAGGGTCGGCCGGATGGTGCGCGCCGGCAGCGCCGCGACCATCGCGAAGTCGAGTGCAAAGGCGCGTGGGAAGCTGAGCTTCTGCTTGAACATCATCTGGTCGCGCACCGGGTCAAGGGCTCCCCGGTTGCTGCGCCGGACCTCGCCGCTGATCGTCAGCAGGGCCGGGCCGGTCGGCGTTTTCGGTGGCGGGCCGGCCAGGGCCGGAAGGCTGCCGGCAGCCAGCGCGGCGCCCAGGAAGTGACGTTTGTCCATGAGAAAATAAGGTAAGCGGTGTAGCCGCCATCTTAGCCATGAAACTTGCACAATGGACTTATTTTCTTCAAGCAGCAGCTTGACGCCGATTCCGGTCCGCGACGGCGAGCTCGGCTGGCTGGCGCAACTGCCGCTGCCCTGGCCGAACCAGGAGGTGCTGGCGCGCCTGGTAGCGGAAACGACCTGGCGCCAGGAGACCATCGTCGTCTATGGCAAGCGCCACCTGCAGCCGCGCCTGAGCGCCTGGCATGGCGAGAAGGGCTACCGTTATTCCGGCTTGCAGCTCGCCCCGCTGCCCTTCACCCCCTTGCTCGATACCCTCCGCCGTGCCGTGGAAAGCGCCACAGGGCGCAGCTACAACAGCGTGCTGCTCAACTATTACCGCGACGGCCGCGACAGCATGGGCATGCACAGCGACGACGAACCGGAGCTCGGCAAGGAGCCCGCCATCGCCTCGCTCAGCTTCGGCGCCACCCGTTCCTTCATCCTGCGCCACAAGGCCACGAAAGAGACCCTCACATTGCCGCTCAGCGATGGCAGCCTGCTCTTCATGGCCGGCGCCCTCCAGGCCAATTGGTTGCATGGGATCAATAAGTCGACCCGCCCGCTCGGCGTGAGACTCAACCTAACTTTCCGCAAAATCGACTAATCAGCACGCTATATTCGGTATCTTTCGAAAAAATATCTAACCGATGAGTCATTAAGTTACACTTGCTTACAGTTCTTACGGCTTTGGGACGGATTTTAAATTGCTCGAGTGCTATCTTGGGGTATCGCGATTCACTGTGAATCGTGAACCAGCCAAGTAAAGGATTCACGCATGAACAAGCTCATCGTTGCACTGATCGCATCCGTCGCCGCCATGTCGGCAGCGCAGGCCCAGCAGACCGCACCGCGCGCCTATGTCGGCGCCGGTATCGCCAGCGCCGACCATGATTACAAGCTCTCGGGCGCGTCGAACGTCGACACCGAAGGCTGGAAGGCTTCCGGCAAGATCTTCGGCGGCTACGAGTTCAACCAGACCTGGGGCGTCGAAGCCGGCTACACCGATTTCCGCAAGGCCGACGTCAACTACAGCATCGGCGGCGCCAATGTGCGCGGCGAAACCGAAGGCCATTCGGCCTACCTGGCCGCCAAGGCGACCCTGCCGGTGAACGAACAGTTCTCGGTCTACGGCAAGCTGGGCGCGGCCCGCAACAAGAGCGAGCTGCACCTCGTCAACGCTGCCGCGAGCATGAGCCGCAGCAAGACCGAAGCCTACGGCGCCGTGGGCGCACAGTACAATCTGAACCAGGACGTGGCCCTGGTCGCCGAGTATGAACGCTATGGCAAGAGCAAGGACTTCGGCCAGAAAGCCGACGTGCTGACCATCGGCGCAAAGTACAGCTTCTAAGCGCTTTGCCCGCCAAAAACAAAAAGGCCCCGCGGGGCCTTTTTGCTTTATTGGAACGCGCCGCTGTTCAGGCCAGGGGCCTGGTCGCCGGCATGCCCGCGAGCCGCCGCAGGGCCGTGCCCAGGCTGCGCAGGCCGGACGCCGTGCGGTCCGACAGGCGTTGCTCGAGGTAGTGGTGCACCAGCGCGCCGACCGAGACGGCGATCGCCACGCTCAGGATCAGGTGGGGCCAGCCGTGCGCATTGGCCTCGATATCGGCCGCGGCGCGGTCGAGCAGCAGGAACACGGTGGTGTGGCTCAGGTAGAGCGAGAAGGAGATCGTGCCCAGCCAGACCAGCACGGCCGGCGGCGCGAGCGTGACCGTCTTGCTCGCGAGCGCCAGGACCAGCACCACGAGCGCCACCACTGCCCCCCATTTGGTCGGGCCATGGAAGTTCCACAAGCCGCCCCAGATGCCCCAGATCCCGCCGCACAGGGCCAGGAAGACCAGGTGCCGCGCCAGTGTCTGCGAGCGCAGCAGGAACCAGTCCTGCAGGTAGAGCCAGCCGATCGCGACGCCGGCCAGGAACTCGAGGATGATCGGGTTCGTCATCAGGTTCAGGTAGGCGAGCGAGAAGCGGAAGTTAGTGAGCACGTCGAGCGTCAGGCCGCGCTTGAGCATGGGGATGGCGATGACGGTCAGCACGATCCAGCCGGCCACGAACAGCAGGCGGGCCCGGCCCAGCAGCAGGCACAGGCCGAACACCAGGTAGAAGTACATCTCGAAGTTCAGGGTCCAGCCCAGCGGCAGGGTGACGTCGAAGAAGGGCGGGTGTTCGAGGTTGACCGGCTGGAAGCTGATCGTCAGCAGCAGGTTCTTGATCTGCGGCCAGTCCGTGAGCCAGGCGAAGCCCCGGTTGGTGGCGGTCAGCCAAGCGCAGACGACCAGGGCATACAGCGGCCAGATGCGCGCGAAGCGGCGCACCAGGAAATCCAGGCTCTCCGCCGGCGTGCCGCGCGCGTGGCGGGTGGTGTAGACCATGATGAAGCCGCTGATCACGAAGAACAGGTCCACGCCCATGGCGCCGGGACGCAGCAACTGCTCGGCCAGGGGCCAGGTCGGGGTGTCGGAAAAGGTGTAACGCGCGTGGGTCAGGACGACGAGGAAGACGGCAATGCCGCGCAAGGCCTGGATCCAGGCGAGTTTCGGCCGGGTGTCGGTCGAAGGGGCCATGGTGTGCACAAACTGCTGGTGGGTCGAGCCAGCATGATACGGATTGGAAAGGTCCGCATTGTCACACAATCCCACCGATCAACGCAGCAGGCCGCTTTTTTATGCTAGAGGCGGGCGAAGCCCTGTGACTGGGGGCGGTGGACCCAGGGCGGCACGACGAGGCCGGGCCCGGGCACGGCATGGCCGGCGTTCACGAAGCGGTGCAGCGAGGACCAGGGCCAGTCGCCGGGATGCAGGCAGTGGCCATGGCGCACGGGGTCGGTATGGGTGTAGTCGACCAGGGCCGCGTATTCATCGTCGTCGCCGACCCGGTAGTGCTGGTAGTGGCGCTCCCAGATGGCGCCGTCGTTCGCATCCGGCACGCAGGCCTTGCGCAGCGCCTTGGAAAAGGCGATCTTGACGGCGCGCCAGCGGCTGGCGCAGTCGTGGTCGCCCGGCGGCAGCGTCCACATCGCATGCGCATGGTCGGGCAGCACGGCCCAGGCATCGACGTGGAAGGGCTTGCGCACGCGCGCCAGGCGCATCGCTTCACCGAAGGCGGCAAACTGGTCAGTCAACAGGGTGCTTCCTCGTTCGAGCAGGCGCACCGTGAAAAAAAACGTCCCGCCCGGGACGCGGTTGTCGCGGTAATCTGTCATGTGGTCTAGCAGTCCGCGCCGCGTGTGCGGCTAGGGACATCCCCGGCCTACCGGCCCAATCGAAACGATTCTACACACGACATCCGCCGGACCGCGTTCCGTTTCCGCTAGAAAAAAACCCCGCTTGCGCGGGGTTTTTCCTTTTGGAACAAGCACTTGGCGATTTGCCAAGCGTACTCAGGTGGTGAGCGGCTTGTAGCGGATACGCTTCGGCTTGGCGCCTTCTTCGCCGAGGCGCTTCTTCTTGTCGGCCTCGTATTCCTGGTAGTTACCGTCGAAGAAGGTGACTTGCGAATTGCCTTCGAAGGCCAGGATGTGGGTCGCAATGCGGTCCAGGAACCAGCGGTCGTGGGAGATCACCATCACGCTGCCGGCGAATTCCAGCAGGGCGTCTTCCAGCGCGCGCAGGGTTTCGACGTCCAGGTCGTTCGACGGTTCGTCCAGCAGCAGGACGTTGCCGCCCTGCAGCAGGGTCTTGGCCAGGTGCAGGCGGCCGCGTTCGCCACCCGACAGGTTGCCGACCACCTTCTGCTGGTCCGAACCCTTGAAGTTGAAGCGGCCGAGGTAGGCGCGCGAAGGCATCTCGAAGCGGCCCACGCTCAGCATGTCGGCGCCGCCGGAGACGTCGTCGAACACGGTCTTGTTGTTGGCCAGCTCGTCGCGGCTCTGGTCGACCAGCGAGACCTTGGCGGTCTGGCCGATCTTGACTTCACCGCTGTCCGGCTGCTCTTTGCCCGCGATCATCTTGAACAGGGTCGACTTACCGGCGCCGTTCGGGCCGATGATGCCGACGATGGCGCCCGGCGGCACGGTGAAGGACAGGTTGTCGATCAGGAGGCGGTCGCCGAAGGCCTTCGAGACGTTCTTGAACTCGATGACTTCATTGCCCAGGCGCTCGGCCACGGGGATGAAGATCTCCTGGGTCTCGTTGCGCTTCTGGTATTCGTATTCGCTCAGCTCGTTGAAGCGGGCGAGACGCGCTTTCGACTTGGCCTGGCGCGCCTTCGGATTCTGGCGCGCCCATTCGAGTTCCTTGGCCAGCGCCTTCTGGCGTGCCGATTCGGTCGCTTCTTCCTGCTTCAGGCGCGCCTGCTTCTGGTCCAGCCAGGACGAGTAATTGCCCTTCCAGGGAATGCCGTGGCCGCGGTCCAGTTCCAGGATCCATTCGGCGGCGTTATCCAGGAAGTAGCGGTCGTGGGTGATGCCCACCACGGTGCCCGGGAAGCGCAGCAGGAACTGCTCCAGCCACTCGACCGAT
>JBFLVV010000089.1:0-18458 GCA_040758275.1 Pseudomonadota bacterium | reverse complement strand
TTTCCCGTGTCCCGGCCTCGCGCCGGGACACGTCCACAACGACGACAAGGATCTATTCGTGCAAATCCTGGAACAACGCTTCCTGCGCGGACCGAACGTCCACGCCGACTCGCCCTGCCTGCTCAGTGTGATCGACCTGCAAGACCTGTACGGACGCTCTTCGAAAGACATCCCCGGCTTCAATGACGCCCTGTTGCAAGCGCTGCCGTCCCTGCACGGCCAGCTGCTTCCGAGCGGCCAGCGCGGCGGCTTCGCCCAGCGCCTGCGCGAAGGCACCTACCTCGGCCGCGTGATCGAGCAGGTGACGCTCGACCTGCAGACCCTGGCCGGCAGCCCCGCAAGCTACGGCCGCACCCGACCCGTGATGGGGCACCCGGGCCAGTTCCGCATCGTGGTCGCCTACCAGTCCGAGAAGCTGGTGCAGCCCGCCTTCGAGCTGGCCGTCGACCTGGTCACGGCGCTCGCCCATGGCGAGGCCTTTGAACTGGCCCCGCGCCTCGATGAACTGCGCTCGACCGCGGCCCGCTACGCGATCGGCACCAGCACCGCCGCGGTGCTGGCGGCAGCCCACGAACGCGGCATCCCGACCCAGCGCATCACCGAGGACGCGAATCTCTTCCTGCTGGGCTGGGGCGCGAAACAGAAGCGTCTGCAAGCCACCACCACCGGCGACACCAGCTTCATTGCGGTAAAGATCGCCAGCGACAAGCAGCTTACCAAGGCCCTGCTCAAGGAAGCGGGCGTGCCGGTGCCGGAAGGCTCGGTCGTCACGAAAGTCGAGGAAGCCCAGCGCGCCGCGGCGCGCCTGAAGGCGCCGTGTACCGTGAAGCCCCTGGACGGCAACCAGGGCAAGGGCGTGACGGTCGACTGCCGCACGCCGGAGGACGTCGCGCGCGCCTTCGCCTTCGCCCGCGAATACGGCCGCAAGATCATCGTCGAGCGCCATGTGGAAGGGCGCGACTACCGCGTGCTGGTGGCGTGCGGCGAAGTCGCCGCGGCTTCCTGCCGCCGCCCGGCCCACGTGGTGGGCGACGGCGTCTCGACCGTGCGCGCCCTGGTCGAGCGCGAGAACGAGAATCCGGCGCGCGGCGCCGGCCACACCAACATCCTCACCAAAATCGCCCTCGACGACCATGCGGCGGACATGTTGCGCAAGCAGGGCTTCGACTTCGACAGCGTCTTGCCGGTCGGCGTTTCGGCCGAGCTGCGCGGCAATGCAAACCTGTCCACCGGCGGCACCGCCGAGGACGTGACGGACCTGCTGCCGGAATCGACGCGCCTGCTGTGCGTGCGCGCGGCCGCCAAGATCGGCCTGGACGTGGCCGGCATCGACATCGTCTGCCGCGACATCGCGCTGCCGCTCGACGCCCAGCGCGGCGCCGTCATCGAGGTCAACGCGGCGCCGGGGATCCGCATGCACCAGTATCCCAGCAGTGGCGAGGCGCGCGATGCGGGCGACGCCATCGTGCAGGGGCTGATGGGCGACTCAAGCGGGCGCATCCCGACCATCGCCGTCACTGGCACCAATGGCAAGACCACCACGACCCTGCTCATCGCGCACACCGTGCGCATGGCCGGCAAGGTGACCGGCGTGACCACCACCGAAGGCGTCTTCATCGACGGCAAGCAGGTGGCGAAGGGCGACTGCACCGGCTACTGGTCGGCGCGCACCGTGCTCGGTTCGCCCGACGTCGAATTCGCGGTGCTGGAGACGGCGCGCGGCGGCATCCTCAAGCGCGGCCTGGCCTTCGACCGCTGCGACGTGGGCGTGGTGCTGAACATCGCCGCCGACCATCTGGGCCTGGACGGTGTCGACACCGTCGAGGACCTGGCGCAGGTGAAGGCCGTGATCGCGCAGTCGGCCTCGAAAGTGGCGGTGCTCAATGCCGAGGATCCGCTGTGCGTGGCGATGTCGCGCCGCGTGAAGCCCGAGACCGAAGTCGTGTACTTCTCGATGGATGCCGAGAATCCGGTCTTCCTGCAGCACCTGGAAGACGGCGGGCGCGGCGTCTACCTGCAGGACAATGCGGTGGTGGTCGCCGACGGCAACCTGCACCAGGAGCTGGTGCGGGTCGAGAGCATGCCGGTCGCCTTCGGCGGGCGTGCGCGCTTCAATATCGCGAACAGCCTGGCCGCCGCGGCCGCGCTGATGGCCTCGGGCTTTTCCAACCTGCAGATTGCCACCGGCCTGTCGACCTTTGTGTCCAACGGCCGCACCAACCCGCTGCGCACGAATATGTTCGACATCCGCGGCGTGACCGTGATCGTCGACTACGCCCACAACCCCGCGGCCTACAAGGCGATGGCCGAGATGGCGCGCGCGCTGCTGCCGGGCCAGCTGGTCGGCATCGTCACCGCGCCGGGCGACCGCCGCGACGAGGATCTGCTGGAAGTCGGCCGGGTCTGCGGCGAGCGCTTCGACGAGCTGGTGGTGTACGAGTCGCAGAGCCGCGGCCGCGAGGTCGGCGAGGCCGTCGACCTGATCCTGGAAGGAGCCGAAGAGGCGGCGGGCATCAGCGACACGCTGCACCGCGTGATCGAGGTGGGCGATGCGATCCGCCACGGGCTCTCGCTATGCCGTCCGGGCGACGTGCTGGTGTTCGCCTGCGGCTCGTCGCTGCAGGTCTTCGTGGACGCGCTGCGGGTCAACGACCCGGAAAGCGCCGACCTGGTGGCTGGGCAGGTCTGAAGACGTTCTCGTCGGTCGGGCGGGGAAATCAGAATCGTAGGGTGGGCAATCCTTTGCCCACGCGTTCAATCAAAGCCAGCGCAACCACATTGCAGCCGTGAGTTGAACGCGTGGGCGGAGGACCGCCCACCCTACGAAAAGCAGTCCTTCAACTCAGAAGAAGAACTTCAGGGCCAGGGTCCACACGTCTTCCTTGGCGCCCGCGTCCTTCTTCTTGCCGAAGCGTTCGTATTCGGCCGTGATGGCGGTGTTCGGCGTGACCGAATACTGCAGGCCGAAGGCGCCATAGGCGCCCGTGTCCGACTTCTTGATCGCCGGCGCCGCGGGCAAAATGATCTCGCGGCGGCTCTTGGCCACGCCCACCTTGCCGTAGACGGAGAGCTTCTCGCTCAGGGGCAGGGTCGGCTTGACCGCGATGTACATCCCATAACCCTTCTTGAAGTCCACGCCGCCGGCCTCGATGGCGAGCTTGTTGGTGAATTCGTAGCCGCCGAAGAGCTTCGGGCTGGCCTTGCTGCTGCCGCCGCTGTAGTCGACCAGGCCGACGCCCAGGCCTGCGTAGGCTTGCGGCGCGACGGGACGGTTCTCGGCCACCGGGCCCGCCGCACAGGCGACGCCGGCAATTACATAACCCGACAACAGGACAGCCAACCATTTCCGCATGCGTCTTCCTTCCCATCCTTCAAAGAACCGAATTTCGAATCGGCAAGGTAACAGCTGAGCAGGAGGAAGGAAATATCAATTTGTAACGAAATGCAAGAAGTTGACCTTATAGACACATATGCGTCCTGTTTTTAAGACGTCCTTAAGTGAAACGCCCCGGCGAGCGGGGCGTTCATGGCGGGAATGAAGACGGTCAGACCGCTTCCGCTTCGATCTTGCGCGCCAGCTCAGGACGGGTCGGACGCAGGGCATCGGTCAGTTCCGAGATCGTGGTGCCGCAGCCGAAGACCAGTACGTCGCCAGGCTGGCACAGCGACAGGCCGTGCTGGATCGCGCGGTGCGACTGCAGGACCACGGTGAGCGCGTCCTGGGCGATCCTGCCCAGCTGCGCGCCACGCACCAGCAGCGAAGCGGTTTCGCCCTCGGCACGGCCGCGGTTCTCGGTCTCGAACACCACCAGGTCGTCGAAGCCGGCGGCGCAGGTACGGCCGATGTCGATCAGGTCGGCGTCGCGGCGGTCGCCCGGCGCCGCGACCACTCCCACCAGGCGACCCGCGCTCATGGCGCGTGCGCTCTCGGCCAGCGCCGCGTAGGCCGCGCAGTTGTGGGCATAGTCGACGATCACCGTCACGCCGTCCACGTCGAACACGTTGGAGCGCATCGGGTTGTGCTTGGCGTCCGAGACGAAGCCGCGCAGGCCCTCGGCGATCTCCTGGTTGCCGAAGCCGTGGGCGGTCAGCGCGGCTGCCGCGGCCAGGGCGTTGGCGATGTTGTAGCGCGCGGCGCCGCCCAGCGATACCGGCATCTGGCGTGCGTCGAGCAGGGCTTCGTGGCGCGCGCCGTTGGCCAGCACCAGGGTCATGTCCTGCAGGTAGACGGCGCGGCCGCCATTCTCCAGGTGGCGCAGCAGGGTCGGATTGTCGGCGTCGAGCGAGAAGTAGATGACTTCCACGCCGTCGCGCAGGTTGGCGGCCATCGAGACGCAATAGTCGTCCTCCGCATTGAGCACGACCGCGCGCGAGGCGCGCTGCGCGACCACGGCCTTGACCCTGGCCAGGTCGTCGAGGGTCTCGACGCCGTCCAGGCCCAGGTGGTCGCTCGAGACGTTCAGCACCACCGAGACATCGACCCGGTCGTAGGCCAGGCCGCGCTTGAGGATGCCGCCGCGCGCCGTTTCCAGCACGGCGAAGTCGACACCCGGGTCGGACAGGATGCTGCGCGCCGAATGGTAGCCGGTGCAGTCGCCCTTCATCGTAAGCGTGCCGTCCACGTAGACGCCCTCGGTCGTGGTCACGCCGGTGCGCAGGCCGGCCATGCGGGTGGCGTGGGCGATGAGCAGGGAGGTGGTGGTCTTGCCGTTGGTGCCGGTGATGGCCACCGTCGGGATGCGGCCGTCGCAGTCGCCGAACAGGGCGTCGACGATGGCGGCGCCGGCGTCGCGCGGGGTGCCGCGGCTCGGATACTGGTGCATGCGGATGCCGGGCGCGGCGTTTACCTCGATGATGCCGCCGTGCTGCTCGCGCAAGGGTTTCGAGATGTCCTGGCAGACGATGTCGATGCCGGCGATGTCCAGGCCAATCGTGCGTGCGGCGCGGATGCAGATGTCGCGGGTTTCTTCCGGCAGCAGGTCGGTCACGTCCTCGGCGGTGCCGCCGGTGGACAGGTTCGCGTTGCCGCGCAGGTCGGCGCTCACGCCAGCAGCCAGCACCGTATCGAAGCCGTAGCCCTGCTTGGCCAGGGTCTCTTCGGCCAGCGCATCCATCGGGATCCTGGTGAGGATGTTGGTGTGGCCTTCGCCGCGCGCCGGGTTGCGGTTCTCGATCTCGACCAGCTCGCGGATGCTCTTGTGGCCGTCGCCCGTCACGCAGGGCGGGCGGCGCCAGGAGGCGGCGGCGATCTTCCTGCCCGTGACGAGCACGCGGTAGTCGCGGCCCGCCAGGTGTTCCTCGACGATCACGTGGCGGCCATACTTCTTCGCATGGGCGAAGGCGCGCGCCACTTCCTCGGGCGTGGCGCAGTTGGTGGTCACGCCCTTGCCCTGGTTGGCGTCGAGGGGCTTGATGCAGGCGGGGCCACGCAGGCGCTTCGCCACGCGCAGCGCTTCGGCCTCGGAGGTCACGGTGGCGCCGCCCGGGACCGGCACGCCGGCCTGCTCGAGCAGGGTCTTGGTCAGCTGCTTGTCGCTGGCGATCCCGACGGCGATCGAGTTGGTGGCGCCGGTAATGGTGGCCTGCAGGCGCTTCTGGCGGCCGCCCCAGCCGAGCTGGAACAGGTTCGCCTCTTCCGTCAGGCGCTGGGCCGGGATGCCGCGGCGGATCGCGGCCTGGACCACGGCGGACGTAGAGGTGCCGATCGCGTGGCGTTCGGCCAGCTCATGCAGCTGCGCGACCGCATCGGGCAGGTCGAAGGGACGGTCTTCGGCGACCGCGCGCACGAGCTCCAGTCCGGTGTGCAGGGCCTGCACCACGACCTGCTCGATCGCATAGCCGCACACGACGCGGCGCACGCGCGGCGCGCCGAGCACGGCCTGGGTGGCGCCGGCATTGCCGGGCGCGCCGGCCAGGCGCTGCAATTCCATGACGACCGGTTCGAGCGCTTCGACCAGCAGGGCCTCGTCGGCCAGGCGCACGGCGGCGTCGGGCGGGAGGCCGGGCAGCAGGGCGAAAAGGCGGGCCGCGAAGCCGGGCGACTTGGTGGCGCCATCTTCGACGACTGCCATCAGGCAGGGGCTGTCGGCATACAGGTTGGGGCCGCGCAGCAGGCGTTTTTCCTTGAGTTTCATTGAATCGGGTTCCGTTTCGTTACATTTTCCAAAAAATCGAGCAGCGGCGGCGGCAGGCCCTTGCCGGCTTCATGCGACGCGGAGGGAAGCTGGTAGCTCGAGCCGGCCGGGAGCAGGTGCAGGCGCACGTCGATCAGCTCCGGGGTGTCGCGGTCCTTGATGTCGGCCACGTTGGTGATCATGGTGCGGCCGTCGACGATGGTGACGGCGCCGGCGCCCAGCACCTCGATCCCGCGGCCCAGCGCGACCACCAGGGCGGTGTCCTCGTCGATACCGATGCCCTGCAGGTAGGGGTTCTGGGCGACCACGGTCAGGAGGCGCGAGAGGCGCTGGCGTTCCGAGAAGTGCTGGTCGATCACCACGCGGTGCAGGAAGCCCAGGCCCGCGCCCAGGCTCACCGAGCCCTTCTCGGGCAGCGTCTCGGCGCGACCCTGCGCCAGCATGTGGCCCGACATGGCCGAGGCGCCGGCGCTGGTGCCGCCGATGGTCGCGCCGCGATTCTTGAGGGCCACGTGCATGGCCGCATCCAGGGCGCTGCCGCCGATCAGGGCCAGCAGGCGCTTCTGGTCGCCGCCGGTCATGAAGATGCCGGTGGCCGCCTCGACCTGGCGCACGAAGCCCTCGCTGTTGGCGTCCTGGCGGCTGGTGATCAGGAGGTGGCTGCGGCGGTCCACGCCGAGGGTGCCGAAGGCGCGGTCATACACCTCCCACATCTCGTCGGCGATCTGGCTGGCCGCCGTGATCACGACGATGTTGGCCGAAGCGCCGCCGGCCAGCTCGGCGAAGCGCTTCAGGATCTCCATATCGTGCTTGCGGTCCTCGCCGCCGCCGATGATGACGAGGTGGCCGTCCTGGCGTTCCTGGCCTCCCATCCGGTCTTTACTCATGTCTTCCTTCATCGCTGGGTCATTTTCGAGGTCGGCATGCCTTTGTTGGCATAGAAGCTTGCTTCGGTTTTCGTGACACCGATCAGGCCGACGTCGACGTCCTTGTCGAACAGCTCGACGCCGCGCCGGAGCGCTTCTTCCAGCGTCATGCCGTGCTCCAGCCAGCCGTAGACGGTGCGCGCCAGCAGGTGGCGGATGATGTGTTCGCCGATGCCGGTGGCCGCGATGGCGCCCAGCGAGCCGCAGTAGAAGCCGCTGCCGATGATGGGGCTGTCGCCGACGCGGCCCAGCAGGCAGGGCGCCGAGCCGCCGGTGGAGCAGGCCACGGCGAAATGGCCGTCCGGTCCGCGCACCACGGCGCCGACCGTGTCGCAGGCTTTCGACGCCGGCAGCTGCAGCGGCGTCTTGTAGTTCCAGAAGCGCTCGAACAGCCGGTTGTCGATGCCCGGCATGAGGGGTACAGAGCCGGCCAGTTCCTTCATGATCTGACGATGTTCGCTGCGCTGGTGTTCGGAGATCGGATCGCTTCCAGGCATGCCGAGGCTGCGCGCGAACTGCTGGGCGCCTTCTCCGGCCAGCATCACGTGCGGAGTGTCGGCGATGGCGCGCGCCAGGCGCACCGGGTTCTTCACGTCGCGCACGCAGGCGACCGTGCCGAGGCGGCCGCGGGTGTCCATGATCGAGGCGTCCATCTCGATGGTCGCGCCGTCCAGGCCGAGCGAGGAGCCGCTGCCGGCATTGAAGCGGCCGTCATCCTCGAGGGTGGTGACCGCGATGATGGCGGCATCGAGCGCATCGCCATTGGCTTCCAGCTGCCCGAGTGCGCGGCGCGCCGCCAGCACGCAGCCGTCTTCGTTGTCCGTCGATGAACCGACGCCGCCATGTACGACGACCGCGCCGGCCTGTTGATTGATGCTCATGTAGTCCTGGATCCTGGTGATTGTGCGTTGCAAAAATGCTCAGCCCCGTTGTCACGGAGTTAATAAGCAGATTATCCGGGGTGGAGCCGGCGTCCCATATCGGTAGCGTTGCCGTGCTTGTGTAAGAGCTTGCTTACAGGGATCCAGCCGGGCCTGGATAGAGGAGGGAGGCCCCGCGCAGGGCTTGCCGCAGGGCGCGCACGAGTTCGAGCCGTGCGGAGGGTGTCAGAAAGCGTCCGATCTCGACCTGCACGCCACGCGCTTCGATCCGGACCAGGGTGCGCACGCCGGCGTCCGGCAGGCTCACGCGCGCGTGCGTCGGGTCGAGGCGCACGGCCTGCCGGCGCAGGCCGTCGGCATGTTCGACCAGCAGCCAGCCGCCTTC
The DNA here is from genome assembly GCA_040758275.1 of Pseudomonadota bacterium. Classification (GTDB taxonomy): domain Bacteria; phylum Pseudomonadota; class Gammaproteobacteria; order Burkholderiales; family Burkholderiaceae_D; genus Telluria. The sequence continues at coordinate 10,132 of JBFLVV010000089.1, read as the reverse complement.
CAGCAAAACGCGTTCGTGGTCGAGGGCGTGGCGGCTGTAGTGGAGCAGGGCGGCGCCCACGGCCGCCGCTTCGACCAGGGCAAAGGCGAGCACCATCCAGGCGCCCTGGAGGGTGAAGACGACGGCGATCACGAGCGTCGCCGTGCACAGCAGGGCATAGACCAGCACTGCCTGGCGTGGGCTCAGGGAGCAGTTACGCTTCATCAGCCATTCGGCTGGCAGCGGCGAATCGGTGCTGGCGGGGGTGTCCATGCCTGGCGCCTGTGGTGGTTGATGCAATATTGGCCAAGTTTGCCACAGGGCCGAAAAACGCCACGCCCGGCGTGTCGGCAGAGCCCGTTATCTGTTACCATGTCGCCCCTTCTCTTACCTCCGATCGTTATAAGGCTTCGTATGGCGCGCGCTTGCGGCGTTGACTTCGGCACGTCCAATTCCACCGTCGGCTGGCTCGCCGGCGACAGTTATTCCGCCGCCGGCCAGTCGCTCCTGAGCCTGGAGGACGGCAAGGCGACCCTGCCGTCCGTGGTGTTCTTCAATGCCGACGACGAGCAGGTGAGCTACGGCCGCGCCGCGCTGGCCGAATATCTCGAAGGCTACGAGGGGCGCCTGATGCGTTCCCTGAAAAGCCTGCTCGGCACCAGCCTGATCGACGGCCAGACCGAGGTCGCCGGCCGCGCGCTGCCGTTCAAGGCCCTGCTCGGCCAGTTCATCGGCGAGGTCAAGCGCCGCGCCGAGCAGCAGGCCGGACGGGGTTTCGAGAGCGCCGTGTTCGGCCGCCCGGTCTTCTTCATCGACGACGATGCCGATGCGGACCGCCGCGCCCAGGAGACGCTCGAGGAAGTGGCTCGTTCGGTGGGCTTCCGCGAAGTCGCCTTCCAGTACGAACCCATCGCCGCCGCTTTCGACTACGAGTCGCGCATCGAGCGCGAAGAGCTGGTCCTGATCGCCGACATCGGCGGCGGCACCTCGGACTTCTCGCTGGTGCGCCTGGGGCCCGATCGCGCGGGGCGCATCGAGCGGCGCGAGGACATCCTCGCCAACGGCGGCGTGCACATCGGCGGCACCGATTTCGACAAGTACCTGAGCCTGGCGAGCGCGATGCCGCTGCTCGGTCACGGCTCCACCATGCTGTCGGGCGCCGCCATCCCGTCCAGCTATTACTTCAACCTCGCCACCTGGCACACGATCAACCAGGCCTATACGCGCAAGAGCATCGCCCAACTGGCCGACCTGGTGCGCGACGCGAAGGAGCCGGCGAAACTCACCCGGCTGCAGAAGCTGATCGACGAGCGCGCCGGCCACTGGCTGGCGATCCAGGTGGAGGCGGCCAAGATCGGGCTGTCGGCCACGCCCGAAATCACGATGGACCTCGACCGCCTCTCGCCGCCCGAGCAGCTGGTGGTCACGCGCGACCAGTTCGAGGGGGCGATCGCCGGCCTGGTCGACCAGGTCGGCGCCACCGTCACCCGCCTGTTCAGTGAAGCGGGCGTGGAACCGGACGCGGTCGACACGGTCTTCTTTACTGGCGGCTCGAGCGGCGTGTCGCTGCTGCGCGAGCGCATCGCGGCGCTGCTGCCGCGCGCCCGCAAGGTCGAGGGCGACCTGTTCGGTAGCATCGGCGCGGGTCTCGCGCTCGACGCGCTGCGCCGATTTGGTTAAGGCAGATAGAGCAGATAAAGCAGAGGAAAGCCATGAGTGTATTTGAACGCCCGATCGTGATGCTCGACTTCGAGACCACCGGCCTGTCGCCCGATGCGGGCGACCGCATCACCGAAGTCGCGGCCCTGCGCATCGTCGGCGGCGAGATCCGCGAACGCTACGTCTCGCTGGTGAACTGCGGGGTGCGCATCCCATCCTTCATCACCCAGCTGACCGGCATCACCCAGGACATGGTCGATTCGGCTCCGCCCGCCCAGCGCGTGGTGGCAGAGCTGCTCGACTTCATCGGCGGCGATATGCTGGCCGCCCACAACGCGAGCTTCGACGAGAAATTCCTGAAGGCCGAGGGCTGGCGCATCGGCCGCCCGACCGGCCACTGCGGCCTGGTCTGTTCGCTGAAGCTGGCGCGCCGCCTCTACCCGGGCCTGCCCAGCTACAAGCTCGGCAACCTGTCCAGCCGCCTCGGCATCGTCTTCCGCGGCACCGCCCACCGGGCCGAGGCCGACGCCGAGGTCTCGGCCGAGGTGCTGCTGCATGCGGCGCGCCACCTGGGCACGAGCCACGGCCTGCCTCAGGTCGCGCCCGATCTGCTGGTGTCGATCAACAAGCTGGCCGCGGCCAAGGTGCCGGTCTTCCTCGATAAATACGCGAGCCTCGAGCGCGAGCGGCGCCTGGCGGCAGCCTGAGCCGTCCACAGCAGCTGCGCGAGCACCGGCACGCTTGCGCGGACGCAAACCGCGCGCGTGTCGCCCCCTTAAACTTTTAACAACGGCGGGACATCTGCGTCCCGCCGTGTCGATCGTTGCCGGGCGCTTCCTTAGCGGTTTCGGCGTGGAGGGAAGGGATGAGTCGCCAGAACGCCGCCCGCGAGGGCTACGATGTCTTCCTGTGGTTCCACCCGGCCGCCGTGCGAGGCAATCCCTATGCCCAGTTCAACCTCGGCCTGCTGTACAAGCAGGGCCAGGCGGTCGAACGCGACGACGCCTACGCGCTCAAGTGGATGCAGCTGGCCGCCGACAAGGGCCTGGCTGCAGCCCAGAACCATCTCGGGGCCATGTACAGCCGGGGCCAGGGCGCGCCGCGCAGCGACGACCTCGCCGCGCGCTGGTTCGGGCGGGCGGCAAGCCAGGGCGACCCCTCGGCCCAGCAGAACCTCGGGCTCCTTTACCGCAAGGGGCGCGGCGTGCCGCAGTCGCACGAGGTCGCCTTCGGCTGGTTCTACCGCGCCGCCGAGCAGGGCCTGGCCAGCGCCGAACACCTGCTCGGCGAGTGCTACCTGCAGGGGCTCGGCGTGCCGGTCTCCCACCCGCTCGCCATGGCCTGGTTCCGCAAGGCGGCGCGCCAGGGCCATGTCGGCGCCCAGCGCAGCCTGGCCCTGATGTACCGGCGCGGCGACGGTGTCGAGGCCGATGACGCCCAGGCCCTGTGCTGGTTCCGCCAGGCGGCCGCCCAGGGCGACCCCGTCTCCCAGCGCTATCTCGGCCTGGCCTATGCCCAGGGCCAGGGCGTGACGGCCGACCCGGCGCGCGCCGTCGCCTGGCTCGAGCGGGCCGCCATGCGCGACGATACCGAGGCCCAGTACGCCCTCGCCACCCTGCTGGCGGGTGGACACGGCTCGGGCGACGACGAGCGCGCCCTGTCCTGGTTCCTGCGGGCGGCCACGCGTGGCCACGTCCAGGCCCAGTACTGCGCCGGCCTCATGTATTCGCTCGGGCGCGGCACGGTGCGCGACCCGGCGCGCGCCTTCGAATGGACCCAGCGCGCGGCGGAGCAGGGCGCGCCGAATGCCCAGTTCAGCCTCGGGGTCATGTACGCACGCGGCGAGGGCGCCCCGCGCGACGAGACCCGCGCCGCCGAATGGTACCGGCGCGCAGCCCAGCAGGGCGACGCCAGCGCCCAGAACAACCTCGGCGTCCTCTACGCCAACGGCCAGGGCGTGCCGCACGACGATACCCTCGCCACCTACTGGTATCGCCAGGCGGCCGAACAGGGCCATGCGCTGGCCCAGTACAACCTCGGCGGCATGGTGGGCAGCGGACGCGGCGCCGAACGCGATCCGCTGCGCGCCTATATGTGGATGCTGCTCGCGGCAGGAAGCGACCACGAGGGTGACGGGGCAGGCCACCGCGGCGCCGGCAAGGCCGGCAAGCCGGGAACGGGCGGGCACTGGGGGCGCGCCCTGACCAACCGGGTCCAGGCCGGGCGGCGCCAGCGCGGCCAGGCGCCTGGCCAGTAATTTCCGCCAGTCAATTCAACTATCGCCAGCGCCATATTGAGCAGCTAAATACCGTCAATGCGCCAGCCTGCGGGGCATAGGCGACCTCGGCAATTCGCGTTATGATGGCCGTCGGCAATAGCCGACCCCATGAATAATCGACCGAGAACGATATGACCCTGAGACACGTAACGCTCGTCACCCTGCTGGCTGCGGCCTTTGGCGCCAACACGGCGCTGGCGCAGAGCTGCCCCGCCAATGACCCTTCCTTGACCTACCCGGTCGCGAAGAAGCTCGACCAGCTAGATAACTACCACGGCACCACCGTGGCCGACCCCTACCGCTGGCTCGAGGACGCGAACAGCGCCGAGACCAAGGCCTGGGTGACCGCCCAGAACACCGTGACCCAGGCTTACCTGAACCAGATCCCGCAGCGCGCGGCGATCCGCGAGCGCCTGACCAAGCTCTGGAACTACGAGCGCTACAGCGTCCCCGGCAAGGAAGGCGGCCGCTACTTCTACTCGCGCAACGACGGCCTGCAGAACCAGTCGGTGCTGTACACCCAGAAGACCCTGAGCGACACCCCGCGCGTGCTGCTCGACCCGAACACCATGTCCAGCGACGGCACCGTCGCCCTGGCCGGCGCCGCGGTCAGCCCGGACGGCAAGCTGCTGGCCTACAGCACTGCCGCCTCGGGTTCGGACTGGAACGAGATCCGCGTGCGCGACATCGAGACCGGCAAGGACATCGACGACCACATCAAGTGGGTCAAGTTCTCGAGCACCGCCTGGACCAAGGACGGCAAGGGCTTCTTCTACAGCCGCTACGACGAGCCGAAGGAAGCGACCAAGCTGGCGGACGTGAACTACTTCCAGAAGCTCTACTTCCACCGCATCGGCACCCCGCAAAGCGCCGATACCCTCGTGTACGACCGCCCGGACCAGAAGGAATGGGGCTTCGGCGGCCACACCACCGACGACGGCCGTTACCTGATCATCACCACCACCAAGGGCACCGCGCCGAAGTACCGCGTGTCCTACAAGGACCTGTCCAAGCCCGACTCGAAAGTGGTCGACCTGATCGACAACTTCGACGCCGGCTACGACTTCATCGACAACGTCGGCACGGTGTTCTACTTCAGCACCGACCGCAATGCGCCCAAAAAACGCATCGTCGCGATCGACGTCAGCAAACCGCAGGAGTCGAACTGGAAGGAGATCGTCGCCGAGAAGGGCGAAACCCTGACCGGCGCCGACATCATCAACAACCAGCTGGTGCTCGAGTACCTGAAGGACGCGCGCGCCGTGGTGCGCGTGCATGACCTCAAGGGCAAGGCGGTGCGCGAAATCAAGCTGCCGGGCATCGGCTCGGTCGGCGGCCTGTCGGGCAAGCGCGGCGATACCGAAACCTTCTACTCCTTCACCGGCTTCACCACGCCGACCACGATCTACCGCCTGAACATGAAGACCGGCGAGAGCACCGTGTTCCGCCAGCCGAAGGTGGACTTCAACCCGGCGGACTACGAGACCCGCCAGCAGTTCTTCACCTCGAAGGACGGCACCAAGGTCCCGATGTTCATCGTGTCGAAGAAGGGCCTGAAGCTGGACGGCCAGAACCCGACCTACCTGTACGGCTACGGCGGCTTCAACATCTCGATGACGCCTGGCTTCTCGCCGGCCAACCTGGCCTGGATGGAGATGGGCGGCGTCTACGTGGTCGCCAACCTGCGCGGCGGTGGCGAGTACGGCGAAGCCTGGCACCAGGCCGGCACCAAGCTGCAGAAGCAGAACGTGTTCGACGACTTCATCGGCGCGGCCGAGTGGCTGATCGCGAACAAGGTCACCTCGCCGCAAAAGCTGGCGATCGGCGGCGGTTCGAACGGCGGCCTGCTGGTGGGCGCGGCCATGACCCAGCGTCCGGAACTGTTCGGCGCCGCGCTGCCGGCGGTGGGCGTGATGGACATGCTGCGCTTCCACAAGTTCACCATCGGCTGGGCCTGGACCTCGGACTACGGCTCGTCGGAGAACCCGGATGAGTTCAAGGCCCTGGTGAAGTACTCGCCGCTGCACAACCTGAAACCGGGCACCTGCTACCCGGCGACGATGGTGACCACGGCCGACCACGACGACCGCGTGGTCCCGGCGCACAGCTTCAAGTTCGCCGCGGCCGCCCAGGCCGCCCAGGCGGGCGCCGCGCCGGTCCTGATCCGCATCGAGACCAAGGCCGGCCACGGCGCGGGCAAGCCGACCACCAAGCAGATCGAGGAAGTGGCGGATCGCTGGGGCTTCCTGGCGCGTGAGCTGAAAGTAGGTGACAATTCGAGCCAGATTGTGGGTGGCAGCAAGTGATACGTTTTCTGTTGAAGTAATCAAAAACGGCTGCTCGAATTCTTGAGCAGCCGTTTTACGTTAAGAGCATCAACTCGCATTGGAACGTTGTAAGCGGAATTGATCGCAATACCTTTAATGATCACTTGTCATGTTTTTGGCTTGGTAAATCTTGTAGATTCTGTTCCCTACGATGCTGCCAATGGTTTCCTTGTATCGATTTCGCTCGGAAGTAATTCTCGACTTGCGTGCTAGTGCGCCACAGCAAATTAACATATTTAATATAAATTCATCGGGCATCGTCTTGCGGTAGTTCCGAAACTCGGTGCTCGCGCGACATGGGAATAAATCAACCCTGCCATAAAAGCCGGATGCATCGGCTAACAGGCGAATGTCATCCAAGGTTTGCCCACTATTAGTATTGTCGTCGAATACCAACATCCAATTGCGTTGGGAGAATCTGGCTTTAACATCCGACGGCGTCTGAGTGTTGCGGATTACCCGCGCAAAAGGATAATCGATCAATCGCGAAAATTGATTGGCATTCTTGACATCATATATCGAATAAATGACGTTTCCTGGATTGGTTAGAATTTGCCCATGCTTAACCGTTTTGATAAACATATGTTTCGCAAACGAGCCGACAAGGCAGCCGCCGTAGTTAACGCTCATAATGTGCAATACATCTTTGGTTACTACTAAACCTTTATGGTAGAGAAAATTTATCGCATTCTGAGCCGTTTTAATCATCACAAGAGGGTCGTTTTCCTCTCGATAAAGGCGAATTATCCGGTTTAGTGCCGCATGCTTAGCACTTAGATGCGCATCTGACTTCTTGTACGGCTTTCCGCCTGCGGCCTTCTTCCTTAAGCGATTTTCTTGTAGATCGCCGCAAATTGATACGTAGCGGTCAATCGTTTGGAAAAGTACTACTAGAGCACTCAATGAACCGCTAATGTCCAATGGGACTGAATAGTGGGGCTCATCAGCTAGCTCCGGTAAATCAGGGTCAATTCCTCCTAATAGTTTGACGATTCCGATTCCATTATCGTCTAGAAGAGCGTCCGTATAGAAGCCAACTGTTTCGTCTAATTCTCTTAGAAGTCTAATGTTGAGATCATCATCCAATAGGTCTTGCTGGAGTTTTTTTAACTCGTTAAACTCATTTGGACACACCGATCTTATGTGGCGCACTTGGCTCTGAGTGAAAACCAAACTACCGGTGTAATCGGCGTTCAAGAACTGATCGCTAGTAAATATATGCGCCACATTCTGATTAAACGCAAGAATGTTAATTTTTGCGTCAAGCAGTCCCAGTAGCATCTTCTTTACCGCTTGCGGCGGTCTCTCTTTGAAATACCTATTGAATATTTCGTCGATGCCGATTCCGCATTCGATTTTCGCATGTTCGATTGCTATTGTTTCTCGCGAAAGTAGTTGCACGATCCGTTGGAAAATCTCCGTCGTTGGATCGCTTCTAAATTGCACTGCGAGTTCTCTAAGTCGTTCAAGAGATCCAAGAGTATTACGCCATTGCTCCAAATAGAGCACATCGAATTCGGGACTTCCGGTATGAAGCTGACCACTTGCTACGACTGAGCGGAGCTTGCTAATCTTCTCTGGTGAAAGTGCTGACTCAAGCTCAGCGCAGAATTCTTCCTTTGACTTCGCAAGACTTGCATAAAGATGCCCGAAATAGAAGGACGAGAAAAGCTTAAGATGCTGATGGGCGGAGTTGTAGTGCGCGGCAAGCTCAGGCGCAAACTCACCAACATCAACATTCCGGATGCGATAGTCGTTGATTGAAGTCGTTTTGCTTCCGATGTCAACGTCCAAGCCGTCTAAGAGGAAATAGTATTTTGGGTTCCTGAATATATATTCACCGCCGCGTTTGTACAGAAAATCTCTGAGTAACAATGCTTTGTAGGATAGGAATTCTTTGCTTTCTTTGACAAGAGTTTCTTTCCCATTCGGCTCTCGCGAAATTAAGACCATTGATTTCTCAAGTTCATCCATGTCCGCTTGACTAAGCCGAACTGCCCCATCGACAAAGAAGAGCGAAGTTATTACCTCTTGGAATTCCTCGCTAGCATAGATACGTTGTTCTTTGCGCTTTTCACGGAGTATTGCTTTGAGTTTAGTATCAAAGGATTCATTCTTGTTAAGAAACTCGAGTGATTTTCTTGTCCACTCTTCTGAAACGTGATCGGATAATACAAATAGATCGAATGCAGACATGGAGGCAGAGTTGTCGGATTCCTCAACAACTACATCGTATTTTTTCATATATTTCTTAATTTGGCGTTACGGAATGTCCTAGCTTGCCCGCCCCCTAACATGAATGAGTAACTAGCGCTGCACAACAACGAGTATTGCTTTGGCTTCCGCCTTTCCCGCATTCCTGATCACATGGTCGTAATCCGCCGGATAGCGTGCCGTCCCCCCATGCTTGATCTTCTTCTTCTCCGCCCCCACTTCCAGCTCGATCGTGCCGGTAATGACAGTCAGGTGCTCCTTGGTCCCCGGATCGTGGGCCTGCGAGGCCATCTCGCCCCCTGGCGCCAGGGTCAGTTCATACCACTCGTATTTGCCCGCCAGGTCCATCGGGCCCAGGATGCGCAGGGAATAACCGGCGTGCGCGCCGGGCAGGGTAGGGGTTTCGTGCGGATCCACCACGCGGATCAGGTCCACGGCGCGCACCTCGGACGAGAGCAGTTCGCCGATCTCCACGCCCAGGGCATTGGCCAGGCGCCAGGTAATGGCGATGGTCGGATTGGCCTTCTCACGCTCGATCTGGGAAAGCATCGACTTGGACACCCCCGCGATACGTGACAAATCTTCAAGGGTCAGGCCCCTGGCCAGGCGCAGGCGCTGTAGCGTGGCGCCAACTTCGGGCGGAGCGTTATTTGTTAGAGTTTTGGTCATGACCTGAATATGCTTATAGCTTTGCTTGCCAAGTTCATTAGCTGGGGGTAAGATTCAATATATTGAATTTTCGTTCGACATACAGAACTTGGTTTGTAAATCGAACGAGCCAACGATACGACATCCGCCAACCGCCGGTCAAGCCGGCGTCGATCAACTGAGACCTGGGAGTGGGAACAACATGAGCGATCAAGCATTTTACAGCGGCCTGCAATCGAAACTCGAGACGCTGCGCACCGAGGGCCTGTTCAAGCCGGAGCGCGTGATCGCTTCGCGCCAGGGCTCCGAGGTGGTCTCCCAGGATGGCCGCACCTTGATCAATATGTGCGCCAATAACTACCTGGGCCTGTCCGGCGACAAGGAGACGAGCGACGCCGCCGCCGCCGCCCTGGAAAAATACGGCTACGGCCTGTCCTCGGTACGCTTCATCTGCGGCACCCAGACCGTGCACAAGGAACTGGAGCAGAAGCTCTCGGAATTCCTCGGCCTTGAGGACACCATCCTCTACGCAGCCGCATTCGATGCCAACGGCGGCGTGTTCGAGCCGCTCTTCGACGAGAACGACGCCATCATCTCGGACGCCCTGAACCACGCCTCGATCATCGACGGCGTGCGCCTGTGCAAGGCGGCGCGCTACCGCTACGCCAACAACGACATGGCGGACCTGGAGAAGCAGCTGATCGCGGCAACGGAAGCCGGCAAGCGCCACAAGATCATCGTCACCGATGGCGTGTTCTCGATGGACGGCACCATCGCCCAGCTGGACAAGATCGTCGAGCTGGCCGAGAAATACGGCGCCCTGACCATGATCGACGAATCGCACGCCTCGGGCTTCATGGGCAAGACCGGCCGCGGCACCCACGAGCACTGCGGCGTCATCGGCAAGATCGACATCATCACCGGCACCCTGGGCAAGGCCCTGGGCGGCGCGATGGGCGGCTTCACCTCCGGCCGCAAGGAAGTCATCGAGACCCTGCGCCAGAAGTCGCGTCCCTACCTGTTCTCG
>JBFLVV010000088.1:0-18840 GCA_040758275.1 Pseudomonadota bacterium | reverse complement strand
CAGGCCAGCGCCTTCGAAGCGGCTGTAGATTTGGCCGATCACGTTTTTTGCAACTGCGTCTGGTTTGATGATCGACAGGGTGCGTTCGATTGCCATGTAAAAACTCCAATAAAAAGAAAGGTTTGGATCAAGAACTTAAGTAGAATTTTGGAACTCAATCAACCTTTAATTTTAACATAGTTCCCTCATATAGCCGATATTGCGGCACTGGCAAGGAAAGTGCTAGAGTTGCGGCGAGAATTCGTCCTGAATCAGGCCCGATTTAAGCGGCGACTAAGTTTGCGGCCCTATTTTTGTCAGTGACGCTCATCCACTAACCGGAGGCACCATGTTCCCTAATTCGCAACCACGCAGCACCATCGACCTGACCAAGGCTGGCCGGGGCCAGGTCGCACGCAACAACGTCCTGCGCAACACCTACTGGCTGCTGGCGCTGTCGATGATCCCGACCGTGCTGGGCGCCTACATCGGCGTATCGTTCAACCTGTTGGCGACTGTTGGGGCATTCGGCCTGATTGCCTTCATGCTGGTCGCCTTTGGCTTCATCTTCGCAATCCAGAAGTTCAAGGATTCGGTCGTCGGCCTGGGGCTGCTGCTGGCCTTTACCTTCATCATGGGCCTGATGCTGACCCCGCTGCTGCAGCACACCCTCGGCTACAGCAACGGCGCCAGCCTGATCATGACCGCCTTCGGCGGCACGGCCTGCGTGTTCGCGGTCATGGCAAGCATCGCCACCACGACCAAGCGCGACTTCTCGGGCATGGGCAGCTGGCTGTTCGCCGGCGTGATCGTGATCCTGCTGGCGGCCGTGGCCAACATCTTCCTGCAGATGTCGGTACTGTCGATCGTGATCTCGGTGCTGGCGATCGGTATCTTCTCGGCCTTCATCCTGTATGACGTGCAGCGCATCGTCAACGGCGGCGAGACCAACTACATCACCGCCACGCTGTCGATCTACCTGGACGTGTACAACATCTTCACCAGCCTGCTGCACCTGCTGGGCCTTGCCGGCGGCGATCGCGACTAAGCGACAGCCACTCAGGCTTCAAAGAAAGCCGATACGAGATGAATGCCAGTCAGCCGAGCTGACTGGCATTTTTCATTGGAACACTCCATGCTGCGCCAGCCCACTTGCTCCAGCCATGATCGGCCGGACAGGCGAGTGCCGCATGCGCGCGCACCAGCGCGTGCAATGGCAACAGAGCAACGTCTGCCGAACTGTTGCTACACATCGAGTTCCGACTCATCCATCGCGAACACAGCCAAAAAAAACGGATTCACGTGACACGTGAATCCGTCTCGGTTCAAGCCGGCCTGCGCCGGCTCTCCCCTACCCGATATCAGAACAGGTATTCCGCCGACAGCTTGATCGAGCGCGGACGCAGGGCATAGCCGCCGCGAAGGTCGACCGGGGCCGAATCGGCGAACAGGTTGCGCACGTTGGCCGACAGGCGCAGATCCTTGATGCCGGTGTACGCAACGTTCAGGTCGGTGCGCACGTCGGCCTTGCGATAGCATGGCAGGTCGGCGGTCGGCTTGATGCGCGTCTGGCAGGCCGCTTCGCTCCAGCTTGCCTCATCGGTTTCATCGAAGTTCAGGGCGGTTGCCGAAGTACGGTTCACGCGCACCGAGGTCGAAAAGTCGCCTTTCTTCCAGACCGCGCTGAATACCGAGCTCAGGCGCGGGGAACCACGCAGGCCGACCGTGTTCGGACGATACTTGTTCGCACTGACATCCCAGGTACGCAGGCTCAGGGCAATGGTATTCATCAGGCCCAGGTTCAGGGTGCCCATCGTGCCCAGGCTGAATCGGCCAGCGATGTCGAGGTCGACGCCCCTGGTTTCGGTCTTGCCGAAATTCTCGTAATTCAGCAGCAGCGACTGGATGTTGCCGACACCGAAGGCGAGATTGGCACCAGGGCTGAGCTCGTTGGCGCGCGCGGCCAGGCGGCGGTCGGTATCACTGACCTCGTTACGCACGATCAGAGCGCTGTACTCCGGCTCATCCTCGCGCGCCAGCACGTACGACACGGCGCGGTAGTTGATCTCGTCGCGGCGCTCGATCTGGAAATAATCAAGGGTGACATTGATGCTCTTGGTCGGCTCGAAGACGAATCCGAGCGTCGCGCTGCGCGAGGTCTCCGGCTTCAGGTTCGGGCTGGATGAGATCATCGCCGGAATCGAGGTCAGGCAACCCGAGTTGTAGGCGGTGGTAGCGTCGTTCTTGTCCGTTGCGTTACCGTTGCGCAAGATGTCACGAATCGCGGTGGCGGTGGTGCAGCGCTTTGGATCGAGCGTGCTGTTGAAGAAGCCGGTCAGACCGACCTTGCCCAGGGTTTCGGGAATGTTCGGCGTGCGGAAGCCGCCGGCATAGGTACCGCGCAGCATCAGCTGCGGCAGCGCGACATAGCGCAGCCCCAGCGATGGCGACACGTGCGCTTTGAAACCTTCGCTTTTGTCGACACGCACGGCAGTGTTCAGCTCGAGCTTGCTGGTCACCGGCGCCCGCAGTTCGCCGAACAGCGCCTGCATGGTGCGCGCGCCGTCGATCCACAGCGAGCCGCGGCCGATGATCTCGGCATTGACCACATTGTCGGTCGAGCGGATATACATCTCCTCCCGGCGCACTTCACCGCCCACGGCGAAGGATAGCGGACCGCCGCCCAGCGCCATCAGTTCGCCGCTCAGCTTGGCGTCGACGAAGGTTTGCGACAGGTCGGCATCGGTACCGATTTCCGGGAACATGCGCGCCAGCAGTTCCGGGCTGTTCGGCCCGCCGATCTTGTACTCGCCGCTGCTTACTGCGGCCGGCATGGCGTCGCGGTGCGCACCGTGATCGCGCGACTCGGCGTCGGCGCCCACACGGCCTGCCGCGACTTCCCATTCCCAATCATTGGCCAGGCTGCCCTGCAGGCCGGCCATGACACGATACTGGTTCGCGACCGAAGGGCTGATCCACATGTCCAGGTCGTCCATGAAGCGGTAGTCGATACCGACCGGCACGTTGAACGGATTGGCCGGATTGCCGACTGCCAGCTTTGGCTTCGGCACCGATTGCGAGCGCTTGGTATTACCGTCGAACCAGTTCGATGGCGAGCCTGCCGAGTTCGCGTAGGGCAGCGAGCGGTAAGTGGTCTTGGTGCGCGAATAGGACACCTCGGCGAAGCCGCGCAGGTCGGCGCCGAGCTTGAAGCGCGCCTGGCTGAAGAAATTCAGGCGCTCGGCCGGATCCGACCATGGCGAAATGGCGGTCAGGTCGCTGGTACACAGGCCGGACGAGTTGCGCTGCGCTGTCGGGCATGAGGCGACGGCCTGGCGGATGGCGGTCGGATTCGTGGCCGAACGCGGTTCGTTCAGGTTGCCCGGGAAGGAGAAGAGGCTGGGGTCGCCGAAAGCCGGGCTGACGTACTGGCGGTGCCATGGGGCATAGTACTCGATGACGTCGGACTGCATGTAGCCGCGGCGCTTGTAGGCTTCAAGGTTGGCGAAGACGTTGTAGCCGTCGCGCTCGAGGTTACCGAAGCCGCCGAGGATGGCAGCCGTATCCTGGCCGCCGAAATCGTGGTCCTGATTGCGCTCGACGCTGCCACTGACACGGACGCCATTGAAGGTCTGGCGGGTGATGATGTTGATCACGCCGGCCATCGCATCCGATCCGTAGACGGCCGAGGCGCCATCCTTCATCACTTCGACGCGCTCGACGGCATCGGCTGGAATCGCATCGACGTTGACGAACACTTCCTTGCCGCCATCGGCGAACGCGTAGTTGGACACGCGGCGGCCATTGACCAGTACCAGCGTGGCAGCCTTGCCCAGGCCGCGCATGGAGGCGCCGGAGGCGCCGCGCGCGAAGCTGCTCGAGCTGCCATCGTCGCGCAGGGCGCCGGTATCGAACGCCGTCAGGGTGTCGAGCACCTGGCGCACGGTATTCGCGCCGGTGGCCTTGATGTCTTCGCGCCGCAGCACGGTGACGGGAGAGGCGGTCTCGCCTTCGATGCGCTTGATGTTCGAGCCGGTGACGACCACGCGCTGCATCTGCTCCCCTGCCGTCGTGGTCGTGGCGCCGGTCTGCGCCAGCACATGGGTACTGCCAAACGCCAGAGCAACTGCGATGACGCTCTGCTTCACTACCAATTTCGTCTTCACTATTTCCGTCCTTGTTTAATCGTTATCCAAGCTTTTCTCGCGCATGGGTTACACGCGTGGAAGCCCTGTATATGTGTGGGATACATACACTTTGATTGTGTCAGGAAGTTGACAATAGGAAAACAGAATTCCTGCCGGCTAGAGGAGTTTCGGCAGGAGTGTTGCCAAGATGTAACAGTTGTATAGGCGGCTTTTTCGTCCGGCTAATACTGTCCAGCCTTGACAGCACGACATCTTTCAGGATGCCGTGCAAGCAGGGGATGCAATCGTAGACCGATTACAGTGCGTCTTGCCCAGGCAAGGGAAGCTCGATGGATGCCGCAGTCGGCCTCGCGCCGAGTTCGAACACGGCGATCGACTCCACATGCGAGGTATGCGGGAACATATTGCATACGCCGGCCTTCTTGAGCACATAACCCGCCTTGTGCACCAGGATGCCGGCGTCGCGCGCCAGGGTCGAGGGGCTGCAGGAGACGTACACGATCCGCTGCGGCATCAGCTCCTCGTGCGTCTCGCGCAGGTCGGCCAGCGCCAGCGACAGGGCCATGGCGCCGTCGCGCGGCGGGTCGACCAGCATGCGGTCGAATTTGCCGAGGGCGACCAGGTCGTCCTTGGTGACTTCGAACAGGTTGCGGGTCGAGAAGGAGGTCTTGCTTGCCAGGCCGTTGGCCTGCGCATTGTCGAGCGCGCGGGTGGTGAGCGCGGTGCTGCCCTCGATGCCCACCACTTCGCGCGCCTGGGTCGCCAGCGGCAGGGTGAAGTTGCCCAGGCCGCAGAACAGGTCGGCCACGCGGTCGTTCGGCTGCACCTCCAGCAGGCGCAGGGCTTTCGACACCAGCACGCGGTTGATCTGGTGGTTCACCTGGGTGAAGTTGGTCGGCTTGAAGGGCATGCGGATGCCGAATTCCGGCAGCGTGTAGTAGAGCTCCTTGCCCAGGGGGTAGTAGGGATAGGCGGTGTCCGGGCCCTTGGGCTGCAGCCACCACTGGATGTTCCACTGATCGGCGAAGGCCTTCGCCAGTTCCTCGTCCGCCGGGGTGAGCGGCGCCATGATGCGCAGCACGAGCACGGTGACTTCTTCGCCAATCGCCACTTCGATCTGCGGCATCTGGTTGTAGATCGACAGCTTGCCGACGAACTCGCGCAGCGGCACGATCAGCCGCGCCACGTGGTCCGGCAGGATCTCGCAGTAGGTAATGTCGGCAACGTAGGACGAGCTGCGCTCGTGGAAGCCCACCAGCACCCCACCCTTCTTGGCCACGTGGCGCACCGACAGGCGGGCGCGGAAGCGGTAGTCCCAGGTCGGGCCGTACATCGGGCGCATGATCATCTCGGACTTCACCTTGCCGAGGTGCCAGAGGTTATCTTCCAGCACGCGCTGCTTCATCGCCACCTGGGCCGAGGGCTCCAGGTGCTGCATGGAGCAGCCGCCGCAGTAGCCGAAATGCTGGCACTTCGGCTCCACGCGCATCGAGGAGGCGCGCTGCAGGGTAAGCATGCGTCCCGATTCCCAGTTCTTCTTCTTGCGCAGCGTCTCGAAGCTGACGCGCTCGCCCGGCAGTGCGCCTTCGACGAAGATCACTTTACCTGGCGTGCCGTCCTCGTTCTCGAGGTGGCCGACGCCACGCGCGTCCGCATCCAGGGCCTTGATGTCGATGAAAATTTCTTGCATGGTGATGAAGGAAAAGGGAAAGGGGCGCAGGACAGGCTGCGCGGGGAGTTCGCAAATAAAAAATGGGCGGAAAACGCCCGGCGGGGATGATAGCAAGGAAATGCAGGTGGCGCTACAGCAGGGAGTCGCGCACCACGCCGCGCGCCGCCATCGCCCGCTTGAGCTTGACCAGCGCCTCCTGCTGGATCTGGCGCACCCGCTCGCGCGTCACGCCCATCTCCTCGGCCAGGGTCTCGAGCGTGGCCGGATCGTCGTTGTCGAGCCCGAAGCGCCGCGTCACCACCACGCGCTGCTTGTCCGGCAGCCGGGCCAGCCAGTCGCGCACCAGCAGGGTCATCTCGTGGTGCTCGGCCAGCACGTCCGGCATGATCTCGCCCTCGTCCGGCAGCATGTCCATCAGGCTCGATTGCGGGTCGTTGTCGAGCGGGGCGTCGAGCGAGGCGGCGTGTTCCGACAGCGCCAGGATGTCCTGCACCTCTTCCACCGGCCGCCCGACCAGGCTGGCGATGTCCTCGGCGGCGGCTTCCTTGCCGTCGTGCGTCAAGGCTTCGAGGTGGTATTTGGCGCGCAGCACGGCGTTCAGCTCGCGCACCATGTGCACCGGCAGGCGCACGGTGCGGGCCTGGTTCATGATGGCGCGCTCGATGCTCTGGCGGATCCACCAGGTGGCGTAGGTCGAAAAGCGGAAACCGCGCTCGGGCTCGAACTTGTCGATGGCGCGCATCAGGCCGATGTTGCCCTCTTCGATCAGGTCGAGCAGGACGACGCCGCGGTTGATGTAGTGCTTGGCGATCGAGACGACCAGGCGCAGGTTATGCTCGATCATCTTCTGGCGCGAGGCGAAATCGCCGGCCTTGGCCAGGGTAGCGACCTGGACTTCCTCGGCGGCGGAAAGCAGCGGCCGGGTGCCGATCTGGTTCAGGTAGTGCTGGGTGGTGTCGGTCGCGAGCTCGGCCTGCAGGACCTTGCGCAGCTCGTCGACCGATTCGACTTCGTGGGTGGACGGGAGGACTTCCGCCCCGTCCGTGGTCGCAAGCGCGCCCTCGCTCTCCGGTTCGTCCGGAAACTCGTCCGTATCCTGCGGGTCCAGCGAGTGCGGCGGCTGCGTCATACCTCTCCCAGGAGGTCCGCTATCGACCGGGCAGGAACCTCGACGGATCGACGGGCTTGCCCTGTTGGCGGATCTCGAAATGCAACTTCACCGAGTCGGCGTCCGAATCGCCCATTTCCGCAATCACCTGGCCCTTGGCCACGTTGTCGCCTTCCTTGACGACGATCTTGCGGTTGTGCGCGTAAGCCGACAGCAGGCTGTTGCTGTGCTTGACGATAACAAGGTTACCATAGCCACGGATACCGCTGCCAGCGTACATAACCTTGCCGGCGCCGGCGGCCATCACGGCCTGGCCGGGCTTGCCGGCGATGTCGATGCCCTTGTTGCGGCCTTCGTCGAAGGTGGCGACGATGCGGCCGTCGGCCGGCCACATCCAGCTCAGCTTGTCGTCGTCGTTGGCGCTGACGATGCTGCCGGTGGCGATGCCACCGGCCGGCGCCGGTGCGGCGGCAGGGGCGACGGCATCGGCGCGCGCGCCCGATTCACGCGGCGCGCTCGCGACGCTGCCTTCGCTGTAGGGCTGCTTGTCGGCGCGCGGTGCGGTCTTGCGCGGCGGCGCGGCCGGCGGCGGCATCGGGACCGGCTGGGTCTGCAAGTTGGCGCTGCGCTCGCCCTTCTCCGGCGGCGCCACGCGCAGGGCCTGGCCGACCTTGATGTCGTCCGGGTCGGACAGGTTGTTCCAGGCGACGAGGTCGCGGTAGTTCTGGCCGAAGTCCAGCGCGATCCGCAGCAGCGTGTCGCCGCGGCGCACGGTATACATGCCCTTCTCGTCCTGCTTTGGTTCCTCGGTCTTGGCGGGCGCCGGACGTGGATGGGTGGACGCGGGGGCCGTGGTGCGCTCGACGACCGGCGCCTGGCGCGTGAGGGAGTTACAGCCGGCCAGCAGGCCGAGGGCAAGGGTGAGCAGTGCTAATCGGGGTGCTTGGTTCATTGTCTTTCTGTTTTCTGTTTCAATTCGTTGGCCGCGACATCCCACCAGGAGCGCGCAGGCCGCCGGTGGACCACGCGCTGCGGGTCATGCCGGCCGGAGGAGTCCGGGCCACAGGGGCCGGGACCGCGACAGAGTGCCAGACTCTACAACGCCGCTCATGGGTGCGGCGATGACACGGCTGTAAAGACCCTGCCCCAGAAGGGATAGGGCCGGTCGGGCAGCGCCTAGACGGTGCCCGGGCGCAGCGGCACGAAATGGCACGCTTCCAGCGTCTCGCTGGTCCATTCGCTTTTGCCGATGCGGGTGATGCGTTCAAGGTGCTGGACCTGGGCGCCAACCGGTGCGACCAGGTGGGCGCCGATGGCCAGTTGTTCGAGCAGGGCGCGCGGTACTTCGAGGCCCGCAGCCGCGAGGATGATGCCGTCGAAGGGCGCAACCTGCGGCAAGCCTAGCATACCATCGCCGTATTGCAAACGCAGGTTAGAGATCCGCATCGGCCGCAGATTGGTCTTGGCCAGCTCGTGCAGGGGCTTGATGCGCTCGATCGAATACACCTCGCGCGCGACAAAGGACAGCACCGCCGCCTGATAGCCGCAGCCGGTGCCGATCTCGAGCACCCTGTTCAGCTGCCCGCCGGTGCGCATCGCCTCGATCATGCGCGCCACGATATAGGGCTGCGAAATCGTCTGGTTGTGCCCGATCGGCAGCGAGGCGTCGATATAGGCCTGGGCCGACAGCGCCGGTTCGATGAACAGGTGGCGCGGCACCGCTTCCATCGCGGCCAGCACGACGCCGTCCTTGACGCCCTGGCGCGCGACCCGGCCCACCATGGCGCGGCGCACCGCCTCCGAGGCCATCAGGTCGGAACGCTGGGCCACCGGGGCGGAAGGAGCGTGCGACTGGGCATAGCCGGGCGGACGCGGCGCGGGGCCGGGTGCGGCCGGCGGCAGGGACGCGCCCTTGTTCACGGCCGTGTGCGCGGCGTTGCGGGTCGCGGTCTGGGGCGTGGCCACCGGCGCGGGTACGCGCGGCTTGCGGGCATCGCCGCCGGTCACCGAGGACAGCGGCAGCGGGAAGGTGCTGCGCTTGTCGTTCATACCAGTCCCCGCAGCAGTTCCAGCTGGGCCTTGTGGGTCAGGTCGATCTGCAGCGGCGTGATCGACACCTTGCCCTGCGCAGTCGTGTGGAAGTCGGTGCCCTCGCCCGCATCGCGGCAGGCGCCGGGCGCGCCGATCCAGAAGATCTCGCGGCCGCGCGGATCCAGCGAGCGCACCACCGGCTCGGCCTGGTGGCGGCGCCCCAGGCGCGAGGGCGTCAGCGGACCGATTTCTTCATACGGCAGGTTCGGGATGTTCACATTGAAGAGGAAAGGCAGCTCGAGCTTGTCGAAGCGGCGTTCGACGATCTCGCGCGCCACCTTCGCCGCGGCGTCGACGTGGGCCCAGCCCGCGTTCACCTGCGAAAAGGCGATCGCCGGGATGCCGAACAGGTAGGCCTCGGTGGCGGCGGCAACGGTGCCCGAATACAGGGTATCGTCACCCATGTTCTGGCCGTTGTTGATGCCGGAAACGACGAGATCCGGCGGCGCATCGCCCATCGCGGTCAGGGCGATGTGGACGCAGTCGGTCGGCGTGCCGTTGACAAAATGGAAACCGTTCGCCGCCTTCTGGACCGTCAGCGGCCGGTCGAGCGTCAACGAATTCGACGCACCCGAGCGGTTGCTGTCGGGTGCGACCACCACGATGTCCGCAATCGCGGACAGCGCATCAGCCAGCGCACTGAGACCAGGCGCCAGGTAGCCGTCGTCGTTACTGATAAGAATTCGCATCCTGCGATTTTACCTGAAGCAACGCCCGCTTCGTTCGCCTGTGGCGCGATTTTTGTTTCCCGACGGCGATTTTTTGTCACCGCCGGTCAGCCGGTCCAGCTGATTGGCATTACCACTATCGCAACATCGACGAGCTCGCGCGCTCCGCCTGGAACAGGGCGCCCTCCAGTGAAGCGACCACATCCTCGGCCCAGGACAGCAATGCATCCTTGTCACCATCCTGCTGGTAGACGCGCTTGATCATCTCGGCCCCGCGCTTGCGTAGCGGATGTGCCACACTGGAATTCAACACCGAGGGACGCAGGCTGTCGGCCAGGGCGCGTGCCTCGCGCGGGCTGTCGCTGTCGATCAGGCTCTGCAGCTGGGCGAGCTGGTGCTGCAGGCTGCTCGAGGCCGGGTGGGAGTCCGCCGGCGGCGCCATGGCGCCGGCCGGGCCGTCCTCGGGCGCAGGCTCGCCGCCCGCGAGCGTCGTCCCCTGGCGCAGCACGGCCACTCCCTCACGCGCCCAGGGCAGCTGGTCCTGGATGCGGCGCACGGCCGCCACGTCGCCCTGGGCCGCATACACGTCGGCGAGGGACTCGCGCACCTGCAGCGTCGCCGGGGCGTCCAGGCCGTCCTGGCGCTCGCGGGCGCGCAGCACCGATTCGAGCAGGCGGCGGGCGTTGCCGAGGTCGCCCATCTCGCCGAGCAGGCGGGCCAGGCGCTGGCCGCACAGGAGCGTGTCTTCGTGCTCGCTGCCCTGCAGCCGGCGCCGGCCGTCCAGCACCCGCTCGAACAGCAGGCGCGCCCTTTCGTTCTCGTGCTGCTCGCTCAAGGTCAGGGCCAGGTCTTCGAGGCTGCCGAGGGTGGCCGAGTGCAGGTCGCCGAACAGGCGCTCGCAGCTGGCCACGACCTGTTCGTGCAGGGCCAGCGCCCTCTCTCCCTCCCCGAGCTGGCCAAGCACGCAGGCCAGGCGTGAACGCGCCCCCAGGGTCTCCGGATCTTCCGCGCCCAGGCTGCGCGCGCAACGTTGCGCCAGCGCTTCGAATTCGCGGCGCGCCTCGTGCAGGCGGCCGCTGGCGGCATGCAGATTCGCCAGCGCGGCCAGGCCGGCGCGCACCTCATGGTGGTCCTCGCCCAGCGCATCGTGGCGCATGGCCAGGCTGTCGCGCAGTAGCGCCTCGGCCTCGCTGTCGCGCCCCTCTTCCTGGCACAGGGCCCCGAGCCGCGCGAAGCAGGCTGCCAGCGGGAGGCTTGCGCCCCCTTCCCTGCCCGCGCGCGCGATCGCCATGCGCAGGCGCACCTCCGGCAGCGGCTGCCAGGGATAGCAGCCCTGCGCGAACCAGCACAGGAGGCTGGCGGCCGGGCGCGCCAGCGCGTGGTAGCCCGCGCCGGCCCGCCTGACGGCGACGGCGTCGCAGGCGGGCAATTGCACCTCGTCGAACCAGCTGCCCAGGCGCAGCCGCGAGTTGCCATAGGCTTCGCGCAGCAGGGTCTCCAGGCGCGGCTGGTAGCCGGCCATGCCCAGCGCCGGATCGCCGCGCCGCCAGCGCTGGCCCGGGTCGCTGCCGGCGCCGAAGGCCGGACAGGCGACCGGGTAGACCAGCAAGGGACGCTGTTCGTCCTCGTGGGTGCAGCGGTATTCGATGGCGCGCCGTACCACGCCCTCCAGCCCCTCCAGGCTGCCGGGCGCCGGCGTGAACAGGCCAACCAGGCGATCGGCCAGCAAGGTGGTGCAGGCGCTGACCGCCGCCGAGCGGCCGGCGCGGCTGGCCACCAGCACGTGGCGGAAATGGCGGGCCATGCGCGCGGCGAAGCGGCGCAGCAGCGCCGGGCAGGCATCGAACAGGGCCACCCAGTCGAGGCGCGCGGCGCGTTCGGCATAGTCGTCGTCGAAGCGGCCGGCGCGCATCAGGTAGAGCGGATAGCGGCCGTCGGCGCGCGCGAGGTGGGCGCGCCAGTCGACGCTGTCGAGCACGGAATCGGCCAGTGATTCGGCGACCGGGCCGGTGCCGGCCCCGCGCAGGGGTCGACGGGCCAGCGCGTCGCGCAGGGCGCTGAAATAGTCGACCAGGCCGGGCGGCTCGGGCTCGAGGCCCTCATCTCCCCCCGCCTCGCCCAGGTACTGGTGCAGCGAAGGCGATTCGAGGTCCCAGTCGATCACCAGCACCGGGCCCTGGGCGGGATCGCCCGCCAACTGCAGCGCCATGGCGGCGAGCAGGCCGTTGCGCGCCGGTCCGCCTTCGTAGGCATACAGGGTGGTGACCGCGCCCGGGGTGTCCAGGGATGGAAACGTGTCGCTGTTCTTGTCCATGAAGCTCCTCATTTTTTTGGAAACGTCAGGCTCGGTACCGCACGCCATTCGGGTGGGACATCAGGTAGCACGAATTGGTTGCAGTCATGGCTTGGCGGCGTATGTTTTTTTTGATGGTGGTAGTGCGTGGCGATGCGCTGGACCATCTTGTCGATGTCGGGCAGGAAGTCTGGGTTGGACTTGAGGTCGCTTGTCGCCATCGTGAAATGGGAAAAGTCCACGTAGAAGCTGTTCTGCGAAATTTGCGGCGGCAGCGAATCCGGGTGGCGCGTCATGATGACCGGGATGATCAGGTGGCTCGGCAGCGGGTACCAGGCGGCGCGCTCGGCCTCCAGCAGGCGCATGGCGGCGTACTCGCGGCGGGTATAGGCATGCGCCTCGTACTTGGGGGTGTAGATCAGGATCATGCACACGCTCTCGCACATGGCGCGCGCGATTTTATGGTCGAGGTCGTCCCCGCCGCCCAGCTGTTCGGTGTCGATAAACAGTTCGTCTTCGTTGTCAAAGTGAGGTTCGAGATAGCAGCGCAATGCGTCGGCCAGGGCGTTCTTGAACCGACGCATGAGTTCGTGCCTGCCGTGTGCATAGCTGAAAAAGCACCCGTAGCGGATCGCCATTGCCTGCCCCCATTCCAATTTGCCATAGGCGTATCCCCCGACTCTAGCGCCGTCGACCCCGGCCATTTTGCGGACGCACAATCGGGCTGACGGACTCGGCCATGCTGCTGTCGAATGGTCTTCAGGCATAATTCCGCGGATTAATGAACGTGACACAGCAACATTGAGGAGAGAACATGAAAGCCGTGCGATGCAAGGATTGGGGCCCGATCGACAGCCTCGTCATCGAGGAACTGCCGGAGCTCGTGCCCGGCGCGGGCGAGGTCGTCGTCGACGTCAAGGCGGCCGGCGTGAATTTCCCGGACGTGCTGACCGTGCAGGGCAAGTACCAGGTGCGCCCGGAACTGCCCTTCACGCCAGGCAACGAGTTCGCGGGCACGGTGCGCGCGGTGGGTGAAGGCGTGACCGCCTTCGCGCCGGGCCAGCAGGTGATCGGCTTCACGCGCACCGGCGCGTTCGCCGAGCAGGCGGTGGCGCCCGTGGACGCGCTGATGCCGATGCCGCCCGGGATGGACTTCGACATTGCCGCCGCGATTACCCTCACCTACGGCACCTCGCACCACGCGGTGGTCGATCGCGCGGCGCTGCAGCCGGGCGAAACGATGCTGGTGCTGGGCGCCGCCGGCGGCGTGGGGCTGGCGGCGATCGAGATCGGCAAGGCGCTTGGCGCGCGCGTGATCGCAGCGGCGTCCAGCGACGAGAAGCTGGCGATCTGCCGCGCGCATGGTGCGGATGCGACCATCAATTATGAGAAAGAAGATTTGCGCGAAGCGCTCAAGGCGGCCACGAATGGGCGCGGGCCGGACGTGATCTACGATCCGGTCGGCGGGCCGTACAGCGAACCGGCGCTGCGCTCGATCGCCTGGCGCGGGCGGCATCTGGTGGTGGGCTTCGCGGCGGGCGAGATTCCGAAGCTGCCGTGGAACCTGATGCTCCTGAAGGGCGCCTCGGTGGTCGGCGTGTTCTGGGGCGACTTCGTGCGGCGCGAACCGCAGGCCAATGTGAAGGCGATGCGGCAGATGCTGGGGTGGATGGCGGAAGGGAAGCTCAAGCCGCTGGTGTCGGAGAAGTACAAATTGGAAGATACGGCGCAGGCGCTGAACGATATGGCGGCGCGCAAGGTGACCGGTAAAGTCGTTATTACCCCGTAGGGTGGGCGGGTCTTCCCGCCCACGCGGTCAAATCACGTATCTTGGGCCGCTCCGTGGCTCAAATCGGTTCGTTGACCGCGTGGGCAGGAAACCTGCCCACCCTACGGCAAACCTAGGCGTTGATGTCCGCAGCGTCCGCGATGGTGCCGGGCTGGAAAAACTCGATCACATCCGCCTGCACCCGCGTACGCTTGAACGGCGGCAGGCTTTGCCAGATGCGCCGTCCATAGGGCTTGGTGATGAGGCGCGGATCGCAGATCATCAGGACACCCCGGTCTTCCACGTCGCGGATCAGGCGTCCCGCGCCCTGCTTGAGCGTGATGATCGCTTCCGGCAGCTGGTGGTGCATGAAGCCGTTCATGCCCTGCTTTTCCATCACCTCGATGCGCGCCGCCAGCACCGGGTCGTCCGGCGGGGCGAAAGGCAGCTTGTCGATGATGACGAGCGAGAGCGCGTCGCCGCGCACGTCCACGCCTTCCCAGAAACTCTGGCTGCCCACCAGCACGGCGTTGCCGGCATTGCGGAAGGAATCGAGCAGTTCGGTACGACCACGCTCCCCCTGTACGAACAAAGGAAAATCCAGTCCGCGCTCTGCGAACTCGGCGCGCAGGCGTTCGGCCACCTTGTTCACGGCCCGGATCGTGGTGCACAGGAAGAAGGTGCGCCCGCCGGCCGCTTCGATCACCGGCAGCGCCGTGTCGACGCAGGCGTCGGTGTAGTGCATCGAGTTCGGCTCCGGCAGGCCGGTCGGCACATAGAGGATGCCCTGCTCGCCGTAGTTGAAGGGGCTCGGCCAGGTCATGGCCGGCTCGCCGCTCAGGCCCATCTGGTCGGAGAAGTGCTTGAAGTCGTTCTTTACGGCCAGTGTCGCCGAGGTGAAGATCCAGCTGCGCGGCGTGCCCTCCCTCTGGCTTGAAAAGATCGGCGCGATCGACAGCGGCGTCTTGTGCAGCTGCAGCGAGGACGAGAAGGCTTCGACCCACAGCACGGCCGCATCGTCGCCGACCACCTTCCCCTTCTTGGGATCCGGCTTCCATGCTTCGAAAGACGCGGCGAGTTCCTGCGCACGCACGCGGCAGGCCTCGATGGTCTCGGCGCGCGCGGCGTGTTCTTCCAGCACGGTGATCATGCCACCCAGTTCTTCCTTGAGCTTGTCCAGCGCCGGGAAGAAGTTCGAGGTCGGCAGGATCTGCGGCAGCGAGAGGCGGATGCCGCCGTCCGGGAAGCTCAATCGCAGGTCGCGCGCGGCCTTTTCCACCACCGTGACGACCTTGGCCCAGTCCGGGCCGCGCGCATGCGCCAGGCCTTCGGCCAGCACGTCGCGGCACAGTTCCAGTACCTGCGAGGTCGACACCGACTGGCCGAAGAACAGGGTCGCGGTATCGGGCAGCTGGTGCGCCTCGTCGAAGATGATGGTGTTGGCCGAAGGCAGCAGTTCGGCCACGCCGGTATCCTTCAGCGCCACGTCGGCGAAGAACAGGTGGTGGTTGACCACGACCACGTCGGCCTGTTGCGCTTCCCTGCGCGCCTTCATCACGAAGCAGTCCTGGTAGTACTGGCACTCCGCACCCATGCAGCTGTCGCGGGTCGAGGTCACCAGGTTCCAGACCGTGGCGTTCTCGGGCACCTTGGCCAGTTCGGCCTTGTCGCCCGACTGCGTCATCTTGATGAAGCGCGAGATCTCGCGCAGGTGGCCGACGTCGTCGCGCGAGGTCAGGCGGCCGTTGTTCAGCGTGCGTTCGAGGTGGAAGTGGCAGACGTAGTTCGAGCGCCCCTTGAGCAGGGCCACCGAGACCGGCGCGCGCAGGGCGGCGCGGATGGTCGGGATGTCGCGCAAAAACAACTGGTCCTGCAGGTTCTTGGTGCCGGTCGAGATGATGGTCTTGCCGCCCCATAGCAGTGCCGGGACCAGGTAGGCGAAGGTCTTGCCCGTGCCGGTGCCGGCCTCGGCCATGAGCACCTTCTGCTCGGCGATGGACTGGGCGATGGCCTTGGCCATCTCGGTCTGCGACTGGCGCGGTTTGTAGGTGCCGACGTTGGGCGCGAGCGGGCCTCCCGCCCCGAACAGGCGGTCGAGCTCTTCGTCGTATTTACCAGGCGGGCGGGCGGCGGCTGGCAGGACATCGCCCTGCTGTTGAGGCTGCGTCGCCACGGCGGTGCCGGTGGGGAGGTCGTCGGTCAAAATGCGTGCTTCTCAGAAGCCTTGTTCAGGCGGGAATATCGGGGACCAGCTGCATCTTCAGCAGCGTAATATGATCCTTCAGCTGCAGCTTACGTTTCTTCAAACGGCGCAGCTGGAGCTGGTCGGCATGGCCATCGGCAGTCAGCATGGAGATGACAGCATCGAGGTCGCGGTGTTCCACGTCGAGTTCAATGATACGGCGCTGGAGGTCCTGGACGTCGGTCATGATTGCTGTTCTGGTCAAAAGCGTTTGCGGGATCGAATGGCGCGGCGCGCCGGAGGCTGACAGCCGCGCGGGTGTTCGGCTTGCAACACCGGGGCTTCTCAGTGCATAGTTTAATCTACGCTGAGGTTGCCGCCAACAAAGATTGGCGCGGGCGCCAGGAAAACAAGCTATTTATGACAACTTACAAGATCGAAGCGGGAACCGCGCAACACATCGGAAACCGCCCGCAGCAGAACGACCGCGTTGCCTTGATGACCGGCGCCCGCGCCCCCGGTTATGTCCTGGCGGTGCTGTCGGACGGGATCGGCGGCAGCGCCGGTTCGGAGCAGGTGCTGCACACGGCGCGCCAGGTCTTCGACGAATTCAAGCCGGGCGACCATCCGAGCCTGGAACGCCTGGGCGATCTGCTGCGCGAGATCGTCAGCGAAACCCACCTCGTCATGAAGATGAACGCCGTCACCACGGAGGTCGAGGCGCACGCGAGCTTCGTCGGCCTGGTATTGACGCCGCACCGCGAAGCGGTCTGGGCCCACGTGGGCGACTCGCGCCTGTACCGTTTTGCGGACGGCAAATGCGTCACGAGGACCAATGACGCGGCCTATATCGAACACCTGGTCGCGAGCGACCGCCTGCCGGAAGAAGCGGCCCGGAACCACCGCAAGTCCAAGCTCCTGCTCAATGTGATGGGCAACAGCCGCAAGGATCCCTTCGTCACCATCGGCAGCCACACGGGCCTGGCGCCGGGCGATGCTTTCCTGCTGTGCTCGGACGGCCTGTGGCATTTCTTCACCGATGCGGAACTGGGGGCGGCGACCCACAAGGCGACGCCGCGCCAGGCTTCGGAGATGCTGATCAACAAGGCCGCCGAACGTTCACAGGGCAAGGGCGGGAACTGCACGATGGCGATCGTGAAGCTGGTCAAGCCTGCCCAGGACGGCCTGGCGGCAAGGGTCGGTCGGCCGGTCTAGCAGACCGGCCCTGCCTTCATTTCGCGGCGGGCGCCGGCGTTGCGGCCTTCTTCTTCTCTTCCTCGGCCTTGCGCGCCGCAGCCTTCGCTTCACGCTCGGCCACGCGCCGGGCGACTTCTTTCTGGCGCTGCTCCGATTTGCGCTTGCGCTCCTCGAAGGCGGCCGCGCTGGCCGCTGCCCGCGCCGCCTCTTCCGGCGCGCGTGCGGCTTCTTCCTTCGCCTTGGCATCGCGGCGCGCCATGCGCGACGCGGCCGGGGACGGCTTCGGCGGCGGCAGCTCCGTGGCCTCGCGCGGCGCGGCCGGCGGTTCGGCCGCCAGGCGCGCTTCCTCGGCCTTGTACTCGGCCTCGGCCGCCGCGATCTCGCGGTCGCGCTCTTCCACCTTCACGCGGCGCTTGAAGCGCTCGGCTTCGATTTCGATGTTGCGCTGGGCGACCAGGGCCACGCGGCGGCGCTCCTTGGCCTCGTCCAGGCAGTGGTTGACGAAGAACTTGTCGTAGCAGACGGCTTCGCGCTCGGCATAGCGCGCCTCGATCGCGGCGCGCTCTTGCGCCACCGCGGCCAGGCGCTGGTCGGCCTGTTCCACCGAGGTGGTCGGCTCGATCGCCGCCACCGAGGCGCCCGGTTCCGGCGTGGCGCAGGCGGCCAGGCTCGCGCCGAGGGCAAGCGCTGCCAGAACACGCAATGCTGGAAGTGAGGTCATGGTTTCCTTTCGATTCAGGCGATGGCGTCGGCGGCGCCGCGGCGCTCGGCCAGCATGTATTCGCGCGACTGCATCTCAATGATACGCGAGACGGTGCGGTGGAATTCGTTCGCCAGCATACCCTGGGTGTAGAGCTCTTCCGGTTCGACGGCCGCCGACATGATCAGCTTGACCTTGTGGTCGTAGAACACGTCGATCAGCCAGGTGAAGCGGCGCGCCTCCGAGGACTGGCCGGCCGACATGGCGGGAATGCCGGACAGGACCACCGTGTGGAAACGCGAAGCCAGTTCCAGGTAGTCGTTCTGCGAGCGCGGGCCGCCGCACAGGGTGGCGAAATCGAACCAGATCACGCCGCCGGCCTTGCGCAGCGCGCGGATCTCGCGGTTCTCGATGTGCACGATCGGGCTCTCGTCGGCGGTGTCGGCCACCTTCGCGTATGCTTCGCGCAGGGCGTGGTCGGACGCAGCATTGAGCGGCATGTAATAGGCCTGGACCTGCTCGAGGGCGCGCTTGCGGTAGTCGTTGCCGGCGTCGACGTTGAGGACATCGAGCTTGTCTTTCAGCAGCGCGATGGTCGGCAGCATGCGGTCGCGGTGCAGGCCGTCCGGGTACAGCGTCGAGGGCTCGTAGTTCGAAGTCATGACAAAGGAGACGCCATTGTCGAACAGGGCCTTGAGCAGGTTGTACAGGATCATCGCGTCGGCGATGTCCGAGACGTGGAATTCGTCGAAGCAGATCAGGCGGTACTTCTTCGCGATGCGCCTGGCGACTTCGTCGAGCGGGTCGGCCACGCCTTTCAGTTCATCCAGCTGGCGGTGGACGGCGCGCATGAACTCGTGGAAGTGCAGGCGCGTCTTGCGCACCACCGGGACCACCGAATAGAAGGAGTCCATCAGGAAGGACTTGCCGCGCCCCACCCCGCCCCACATGTACACGCCCTTCGGCACGTCCGGGCGGTTGATGAGGCGCTTGAAAGCGGACGACCGCTGGGCCTTGTACTGGACCCAGTCGTC
>JBFLVV010000087.1:0-20644 GCA_040758275.1 Pseudomonadota bacterium | reverse complement strand
CTTCTCCGGATTGGTGTCGTCGAAGCGCAGGTGGCAGCGGCCGTTGTAGTCGCGCGCCAGGCCGAAGTTCAGGCAGATCGATTTCGCATGGCCGACGTGCAGGTAGCCGTTCGGCTCCGGCGGGAAGCGGGTGATGACTGGCGGCATGCCTTCGCGCGCATGCGTGCCTGCCGCGAGATCGTTTTCGATAATCGCGCGCAGGAAGTTGGACGACGGGGCATTCCCCGTTGCCGGGTTGTTCTTTTCAATGCTCATGGGAAAAAAATTGAGATGGTTATGGCGGACATTTTACCGTAACGCAGCACGACTCCGCCCCCTATGTGGTGAAGCGCACGGTACGGCCTTTCGCCCCGATCCATACTTGGGGCAATTCCGCCCATTCGCAAGGCTCACCATGAAAACCCTCGCCACCCATCCGGAGCTGGTTCGCGCCTGGCTGCTGGCCCTGGCCGGCATGCCGATGCCGAAACTGCCGCAGCCGGAGTCCCGCCCCGTCAGCCCGCCACCGGTCCAGCCCTACCGCCGCTGAAGCCAGCCGACTTGCCTCTCGCCAGCTTGTCGCTTTATATAGGATAATCTCGCTTTTGCCCTTTTGCGGCCCATGCCGGGAGAATTCCAAGTGGAAAATTTATACGCGATCCTCGGCGTCGCACCGAATGCGAGCGACGACGAGATCAAGAAGGTCTATCGCTCGCTCGCGATGCGCTACCACCCGGACCGCAACCAGGCGCCGGGCGCCGAAGCGCGCTTCAAGGCCGTCACCAAGGCCTACGAAGTGCTGTCGGACCCTGCCAGGCGGGCCGAATACAACCAGAGCGTGAACCACCGCATCGTGCTCGATGCCGAGGCCGAAGCCTTCGAGCTGTGGCGCTCGCTGTTCGCCCTGAACGGCGTCAATGTACAGCCTTGAAGCACCTCCCGAATCAACAGGACACACAATGAAAAACGTACATCCCGAGTTTTCCTTCCAGTCGCGTGAACTGGAAGGGCAGATCGAGGGCACGCTGGGCGACCCGCCCAACAAGAAGAACTACGACATGATGGTCAACGCCCTGGTGTCCGAGTACGCCAGCGGTTCCGGCCTCGACGACGTGAACCTGATGGCTTTCGCCCTGGTCGACTGCATCAGGTTCAAGGACCCGAAGGGCCTGCTGCGCGAAGCGGCGGACTACGAGGGCAGCGATCCGTCGCGCGTATTCGCGATGGCCGAGTGCACGGGCGGGCAGGGCGCCGCCATGTACGAGTCCATGACCGCCAACTATCCGGAACTGGCGCGCCAGGCCATCATCACGGCCTTCCTGTATAAGAACCAGGGCCGCTGGATTGATGAAGACAGCTCGCTCGACCGCTTGGCCGAGGGCGACGAAGGCGACGACGACGATCTGGAAGACACGGCCGCCACCGATGACTTCACCCAGCTGTTCGATGCCGATGGAGAGCGCGAATGAGTGACGAGTCCAATAAAGCCAACCTGCCGGCGCTGACGAAACAGGTGAGCGAACTGGTGCTGGCCGGCTCGCTCGAGCACGCCGAAGAGGCGTTCTCGCACGCCGCCGACGAGCACGGCGACTACGCGGTCGCCGAAGTGCTGTCGACCCTGCCGCCGCAGGTGACGGCCCTGCACCTGTCGGGCTTCGACGGCGCCAAGACCTCGGTCGCGACCCTGCTGGTGCCGCCCAAGGCCTGGGCCGACAGCCTGGCCTATATCGCGGCGACCTGGCCCGACAACATGATCGAGGACGATCCCGAGCGCATCGCCGAGAACCTGTTCAACCACGTCCACGGCATCGTCTACGCCACCGACGACGAAGACCGACGCCACGAACTGCTGCAGGAGGCCTCCGCCACCGACCACGGCGCCACCGTGTTCGCCATCCTGTGGTCGCTGGCCCCGCGCGAGATCCTGGAGCTGGCCGGCGAGATCCTCTCCAAGGGCCGCTACGTGACCGCCCAGACCAGCGGCGACAGCGACATCGCGCCGCTGGCCGTGGACCTGGCCAAGGCCAGCGAGGACGGCTGGGAGCGTTCGCTGCTCGAGCTGTTCCCGGACTTCCGCCACAGCGCCGAGATGGCCGACGTCGAACTGCCGGACGACCCGGACGAGGAATCGGACTTCATGCAGCGCTCCACGCGCGAGCTGCTGTACCGCCTGCGCAAGCAGGTGCCTTCGGTGCGCAGCATGCCGCGCCGCGGCACCCGCCGCAGCATGGGCACGGACATCTTCTCGTGAGCGGGGCGCCAGGATCCATGCTGCCCGCAATCGTCATCGAGAAGCTGCCGCGCCTGGTGCGCGCCATCAAGCTCATGTCCACGGAGGCCACGCCTGACGAAGCCGCGGTGCTGGCCGACGAGCTGGCCGGCATCACCGCCATGGTGGCCGAGAAGTTCACCAACGACCGCACGGCGGAGGGCATCCAGCGCGCCCAGCTCCTGACCATCGGCGGCGTCTCGCTGGGCCTCGAGCACCTGGTCGATTCCGACGACGATCTGGATGCGCTCGACATCCTGATCGAGGAGGGCGCCGAGCTGGTGTTCCAGCAGGGCTTCCGCCTGGTGAAGGAATTGTCCGCACTGCCCGAAGATACGCTCGTGGGCGAGTACGACGTCGATCCGGTGTATTCGCAGCGGCGCCTCAAGGAGCTGTTCATCGACCTGTGCACGGCCGATCCGGGCGAGACCTGGTCGGGCTACGAGCGCTACCTGCAGCAGCTGAAGCAGCGCCAGGGCGTGCAGGCCATCGTGCGCGCGGCCCAGTGGCTGCGCCGCCACCACTACGAAGGTCCGATCAACGATCCGGACCTGAACGCCGAGGGTGTGATCGCGCTGGCGATCATCTTCGCGGTCGAGGGTGGCGGCCGCGTCACGGCGCGCACCGGGCAGAAGGAGTTCGAACGCCTCGTGAAGTCGGTGCGCAAGAACGATCCGGACTTCGAGGCCGGCTGGGCCTCCCTGATGGCGCAGGTGCCCGCGGCGCACCAGCCGGTGATCGCGGACCGCATCGCTACCTACCGCGAGCACTGCACGGTGCTGCAGCACCTGAAAACCAAGGCCACCATGAAGCAGCTCTTCACCGAGCTGGAGAACTACGCCGGTTCCGAGCTCGATCCGGACCTGCCTTGATCCTGCCGGTATGAACACAGGGCGCGGACCGATCGCGGCGGGCAGTAGCGAATACCGCCGCATCAACCGCGCGATGGCCTTCGGCGGCTTCTCCGTGTTCGCGCTGCTCTACTGCGTCCAGCCGCTGATGCCGCTGCTGGCGCAGGATTTCCGCCTCACTCCCGCGCAATCGAGCCTGGCCTTGTCGGTGTCCACCGCGACGCTGGCCGTGGCGCTGCTGGTATCAGGCGGCGTGGCCGAGCGTTTGGGACGCAAGCAGCTGATGGTCGCGTCGATGACGGGCGGCGCGCTGCTCACCCTGTTATCCGCATTCACGATCGACTACACCCAGCTGGTGGCCGTGCGCGCGCTGCTCGGCCTGGTGCTGGGCGGCCTGCCGGCCGTCGCCATGGCTTACCTGGGCGACGAGATCGAAGGCAGCTCGCTTGGCCAGGCCATGGGCATGTACATCAGCGGCTCGGCGTTTGGCGGCATGAGCGGGCGCGTGCTGTCCTCGGTGATCAGCGACTTCGTCTCCTGGCGCATCGCGGTCGGCCTGCTCGGCGCCGCCGGGCTGTATGCGGCCTGGGAGTTTTCGCGCAGCCTGCCGGCCTCGCGCCATGGGGGTGTGAAGGGGGCGAGGGGGCCGGGCTTTGTCGAGGGCCTGCGCCGGCACCTGCAAGATGAAGGCCTGCCCTGGCTCTTCGTGCTGCCTTTTCTCCTGATGGGTTGTTTTGTGAGCCTCTACAACTACATCAGCTACCGCCTGCTGGCGCCGCCCTTTGGCCTCTCCCAGAGCGCGGTGGGGGCGGTGTCGCTGCTCTACCTGCTCGGGATGTTCAGTTCGGTGTGGGCCGGGAAGCTGGCGGACCGGCTGGGACGCCGCAATGTGCTGTGGCTGGTAATTAGCGTGATGATCGCGGGGCTGCTTGTCACGCTGCACGATTCCGTCGTGGCGGTGGTGCTCGGCGTCGGGCTCGCGACCTTCGGCTTCTTCGCCTCGCATTCGGTGACCAGCAGCTGGGTCGGAAGGCGGGCAAAAGCGCCGCAGGCGCTGGCGTCCGGCATCTACCTGTTCTGCTATTACCTGGGTTCCAGCGTGGTGGGCTGGTTCACCGGTTATGTGTGGGAGCACTGGGGCTGGCAGGGCGTGGTGGCAGCCCTGGGCGCGCTGCTCGGCCTGGGGCTCGCAATCGCGCTGCGGCTTCGGCGCCTGAAGCCGGCCGCAGCGACAGGTCCTTGACCCGCCCTCAGCCCGGCAGCGGGTTGCCCAGCTTGCGGATCTTCAGCATCAGCTGCACGATGGTGTAGGGCATGACGAGCACCCAGAGCAGCAGCGCCGCGGCGAGCGGCAGCAGGAAGGGCAGGGACAGCTGCTCGAGTGCCCGCTGCTTGTCCGTGATGACGAACATGACGAAGAGCGGCATGGCGCAGGCGACGAAGACGCCGAGGCGGTGCCTGAAATTCCTGAGCTTCGACTCGGTGTCGCTGAACAGTTCCGGCGCCGCGCCGCGCACGGCCTGGGTGCGCCAGTAGTGCCAGCCGACCGTTGTCGCGGCCAGGGTCCAGCCGGCGTCCTGCATGAGCTGCGCGAAATCCGGGTCCTGGCTGTTGCGGGGAAAGTCGACGCGATAGACGACGTCGGCCGGCTCGCCGCGGCGGAAGGTCCAGAAGCAGAAGGGATTCACCTTCAGCAGGTGCAGGCCCTGCTGCGCCATCGAGCGCAGCCAGGCTTCCTGTTCCTCGTCCTGGTGGGCAAAGAATAACTTGAATGTGGTCACCGTTCCGCTCACGCCGCTTCTCCCTCTTTGCTATGTGAAAGCGCAAACTGCCCGTTGCGCACCATGATGGCCAGCCGGCGTACCTGCTCGGCCAGCACCAGCCTTCCCATCCCGGTCAGGCCGTAGATCTTGCGCCGTTCGACTTCGCTGACCTTCTCGATCAGCCCCTGCTTCTCCAGCGCCGAGAAGGCGCCGTAGAGCGTGCCTGGCCCGATGACCACGTTGCCTTCGCTCATGGCCTCGACCTTCTGCATCAGCGCATAGCCGTGCAGGGGCTCCTGCAGCGCCGCCAGCACGTAATAGGTGGCTTCCGACAGCGGCAGGTATTTCGTGTAGTTGATGTCCAAAACGGCTCCCTAGTTTATACCGTGGCTCGGTATATCGAGTAACGACATATCGAGTAGCGATATAGTAGCAGTGACATTCTCAGTGTCAACACTTTTTTGTGGAGATGGGACGGTTCAGGCGTGCGTTGTCGAGCCGGAGCGCCGCAAGCGCGTCGCGCCAGGCGCTTGAGCTCTCAAGCCGCCGTGAGCAGCGCGATCATGGCCCGCGTCGCGCCGGACTGGCGCCGGTGCGGCGCATACAGGACCGAGAAAGGGCGGGTGCGGCCGCGCAGCTGCGGCAGCAGCTCGACCAGCCGTCCGCTCGCCAGCTGTTCGCGCACGATAAAGTCGTAGCTCTGGGCGATCCCGACCCCGGCCACGGCCAGCGAGACCACGCCCAGCACGTCGTCCGAGACGGCCACCGTCGGCGCCGCCGTCCACTCCACATCCTCGTCGCCGTCGCGGAACACCCAGGGCGCGATGCGCCCGGTGCGCGGCAGGATGAAGGGGATGCAGGCATGCGCCGCCAGCTCGCTCAGGGTCTGCGGCGTGCCGGCGCGCGCCAGGTAGTCGGGGGAGGCCACCAGGCACAGGGCCTCGTCGGCCAGCTTGCGCGCCACCAGGCCGCTGTCCGGGAACTCGCCGAGCCGGATCGCCAGGTCGAAGCCCTCGGCGGTCAGGTCGACGCTGCGGTTGGTGATGTTCAGCTCGACCTTCACGCCGGGATAGTCGCGGGCGAAGCGCGCCAGCACCGCGGGCAGGCGGTGGTGGCCGTAGGTGGTGGGCACGCTCATGCGGATGCGGCCCCTGAGCGCATCGGCGTGGCCGCCTGCTTCGCGTTCGGCGTCGCCCAGCAGGGCGAAGGCGGCGCGCGCCTGCTCCAGGTACTGGCGGCCGGCGTCGGTCAGCGTCACGCGCCGTGTCGTGCGGCGCAGCAGCTGGGCGCCGAGGCGGTTCTCGAGGCGCGTGACCGCGCGGCTGAGCACCGAGGCGGTGGTCGACAGGGCGACGGCGCCGGCAGTGAAAGACCCGTAGTCGGCCACGGCCATGAAGGCTTCCAGATCGTCCAGGTAGTCGAATTGTCGGCTGATTTTGTCCTCCCGAGAACAAATGATTTACTCGGCAGCCAGTTTATCTCCTACAGTGCAAAGAATACAGTGGCCTTCCTGACTCATCGACCACCGAAGGAAAGCACATGGACCTGCAACTCAAGAACAAGACCGCCCTCGTCACCGGCGCCACCGCCGGCATCGGCCTGGCCATCGCCCGCACCCTGGCGCGCGAAGGCGCCAGGGTCGCCATCACCGGCCGCAGCCGGGACAAGCTCGACGCCGCCGTGGAAACCATCGGCGCCGCCGTCACGCCCATCCTCGCGGACCTGTCCACGCCAGAGGGCGCGCGCGCCGTGACCACGGCGCTGGACGAAGCCGACATCCTTGTCAACAACCTCGGCTACTACGAGG
This sequence comes from Pseudomonadota bacterium, assembly GCA_040758275.1. Classification (GTDB taxonomy): domain Bacteria; phylum Pseudomonadota; class Gammaproteobacteria; order Burkholderiales; family Burkholderiaceae_D; genus Telluria. Next base: position 13,975 of record JBFLVV010000087.1, on the reverse strand, counting down.
GCAAGCCCTTCGCCGAGATCAGCGACGAGGACTGGATGCGCATGTTCGACCTCAACGTGATGTCCGGCGTGCGCCTGGCGCGCCACTACTTCCCGCGCATGCTGGAAAAGAACACGGGCCGGGTGATCTTCGTCTCCAGTGAAGTCGGCGCTTTCACGCCGCCCGACATGATCCACTACGGCGTCAGCAAGTCGGCCCAGCTGGCGGTGGCGCGCGGCCTGGCCGAGCTCACGCGCGGCACGGGAGTGACCGTCAACAGCGTGCTGCCGGCCGCGACGCGCTCGGACGGCATCGTCGACTACCTGCGCCAGACCGCGCCGCGGCCTGGCATGACCGACGCCGAGATCGAGGCGCACTTCTTCGCCAGCTACCGCCCGAGTTCCCTGATCGCCCGCATGATCGAGGCCGACGAGGTGGCCGCCATGGTGGCCCTGCTGGCCAGCCCGCTCGGCGCCGCGAGCAATGGCGCGGCCGTGCGCGTCGAGGGCGGCAGCTACCGCTCGATCCTGTGAGGAGGCCGGCCATGCAGACCCGATTCGCAGCCGCCATCCTTGCCGCCGCCGCGCTCGCGGCATCCGCCTTCGCCGCCGAGCCGTCGCTCGAACGCTGGCGCAGCTACACCGGCGTGAGCTGGGACGCCGCGCAGGGCACGCCGTTCGCCAATTCGGCCGGCGCGCCGATCGCCGGCATCCATTTCGACGCCAAGGGCCGCGCCTTCGTCAGCACGCCGCGCCTGGTGGCTCCTGACGCGCCGGCCACGCTGAGCATCCTCGATACCCGCGCAACAAGCGGCCCGGCGCGCCTGAGCGCCTTCCCCTCGACCGCCGCGAACGACATCCACGGCGCCCCCGCGGCCCACCTGCGCAATGTGCTGGGCTTTCACATCGACCGCCGCAACGGCTGGCTGTGGGCGCTCGACCAGGGCTTCGTCGCCGGCGAGGCCGAGGCGCCGCCCGGTGCGCAGAAGATCATGGTGATCGACCTGGTCAGCCGCAAGACCGTCAAGGTGATTCCGCTGGACGCCGTGGCCGACCGCAAGGGCAGCTTCCTGAACGATATCGCGGTGGACGAGGCGCGCCGGCTGGCCTTCGTTTCCGACAGCGGCCTGCGCAGCGCGCCGCGGAACCAGGCCGCCATCATCGTCGCCGACTTCGCGACTGGCAGCGCGCGCCGCGTGCTCGACCGCCACCCGCGTGTGCTCCCGCAAGCGGGCGCGAAGGTGATGTCGCATGGCGAGGAGGTGTGGCCGGGCAAGCCGCTGGTGCTGGGCGTGAACGGCATCGCGCTGTCGCCGGACGCGCAGACACTCTACTGGACGGTGACGAGCGGCACCCACGCCTGGGCCATCCCGGCGGCCTTGCTGCGCGACCCGCAGGCGAAAGAAGAGACGCTGGCGAAGGCGGTGCGCGACCTCGGCGACATCGAGGGAAATACCGACGGCATCGTCACCGGCCCCGACGGCACGCTCTACATCACCGACGTCACCCGCAATGGACTCGCGCAATACGATCCGCGCAAGGGTACGCTGTCGCTGCTGGCCGCCCACGATGGCGTGCACTGGCCCGATACCGCCACCATCGGCCCCGATGGCGATGTCGTCTTCACCGCCAGCCACCTGAACCGGCACTTCGCCGGCCAGGTGAAACCCGGTGAAGAACGCTACGAGCTGTGGCGCCTGAAACGCAACTAAGCGATCACGGAGCGGCGCGCTTGACGACCGTGCCGCCCTGGATCACCACTGCGGGCGTCTCGAGCACGCGTACGTTGACGAGCGGGTCGCCGCTGACCGCCACCAGGTCGGCCACGCGGCCTGCCTCCACCACGCCGACATCCTGACGGCCGAGCGCTTCGGCGGCATTCACGGTGGCGGCCTGGATCGCCTGCAGCGGCGTCATCCCGTACTTCACCATCAGCGCGAACTGTTTGCCATTGTCGCCGTGCGGGTAGATGCCGGCGTCGGTGCCGAACACCATCTTCACACCGGCCGCATGGGCCTTCCTGAAGTTCTGGCGCTGGATCTCGGTCACTTCGCGGTCCTTGCGCAGGTTATCCTCGAGCACGCCGTTCTTCTTGCCCTCGGCTGCCGTGTAGTCGCCGTTATAGATGTCCATCGACAGCCAGGCGCCGTGCTTCTTCGCCAGCCCGATGCCTTCGTCATCGATCAGGCTCGCGTGCTCGATGGTGGTGACGCCGGCGCGGATCGCATCCTTGATGCCGGCCGCGCCGTGGGCGTGGGCGGCGACCTTCAGGCCCCACTGGGCCGCTTCCTCGACGGCGGCGCGCAGCTCGCCGTAGTTCATCTGCTGCTGGCCCGGTTCGGTATTGCGCGAGAAGACGCCGCCGGTGGCGCAGACCTTGATCACCTGGGCGCCGTACTTGCGCAGCGCGCGTATCGACTTGCGCACCTCGTCGGGGCCGTCGGCGTTGTAGGGATTCTTCTCTTCCATCGAGGGCGGGAAGTAGGTGCTGTCGCAGTGGCCGCCGGTGGCGCCGAAGGACCAGGCGGCGGGGATGATGCGCGGTCCCCTTACCTTGCCTGCAGCGATGGCCTGGCTCAGTCCCACATCGTTCCAGTCCGAGGCGCCGACGTTGCGCACCGTCGTGAAGCCCGCATCCAGCGTGCGGCCCGCGTGCACGACGGCCAGCGCCGACCAGAAGCGCTCGTTGTACTCGAGGTAGCTGTAGCCGCCATAGGTCGGGTCGGAGTCGAGGTGCACGTGCATGTCGATCAGGCCCGGCAGCAGGGTCATGCCGGGCAGGTCGATGCGGGTGGCGCCGCTCGCGGCCTGCGGCGCGCCGGCATCGGGCTTGATGCTCACCACCTTGCCGTCGCGGACCAGGATCTCGGGGCGCTGGACCGTGCGGCCGGTGCGCACGTCGAGCAGGCGCTCGGCGGTGATGATGACGTCGGCGGCCTGGGAAGCGCCGCAGGCCAGCGCGGCCATGGAAAGAACGATCGTGGATGACAGGCGGTGCGTGCGTTTCATCGGGTCCCCTTGCTGTTTATTCGTTGCAACTGTATACAGCCTTCCCGGGGATGCGTCCAGCCGGGCGGGTGAACAGGCCTTGACCCTCGCACGGGTGAAAAGCGGGACTTGATATCGTTGGCAGGAAGACTAAAGTGAATGATTCCAGCGGACCCGCCGCATTACTTTCAGGAGGTCATCATGTTGCAGCCTGCCGAAATCCAACAACGCTTCAGCCAGATCCAGCAGACCATCAACCAAGCTGAGGAAGTTACCCGCAATGACCAGGGTGCGCCCAGCGAAATCCGCGATTGCATCCAGAAGATCGCCCACGAGATGCCGCAAGCCCAGCGCGTGATGCAGTCGAACGACCAGTCGCAGATCATCGACTGCATCGACCGGCTGGAAGAGATGGGTGACGAAGCCAAGCGGATGTGCCGAAGCCAGCAGCCGTCGCCGCAGGTCGCGTCGGTGGTGACGCGGGTGCATGATGTGCTGTCGGACCTCAAGCACCAGTTGCACTAATCGGTAGGGTGGGCCTGGGCGGCCCCGCGAGTCCTCCGCCCACGCGTTCAACTTCCGCGTAAACGGATGCGGCGCGTGCTATTCACGCACTGTTTGAACGCGTGGGCGAGGGATCGCCCACCCTACAACACCCCTTTGTCGCGCAAGGCGGCGATCTCCGATTCGCTGCGGCCGAGCACATCGCGCAGCACCTCATCGGTATGCTGCCCCAGCAGCGGCGGCGCCTTGTCGCTGGTCGCAGGCGTGGCCGACATCCGGATCGGATTGCGCACCAGCTTCACCTTGCCCGCCCTCGGATGCGGCAGTTCGATCGCCACCTCGCGCGCCTGCACCTGCTCGTTGGCGAACACCTCGCCAATATCGTTGATCGGCCCGCAGGGCACGCCGACCGATTCCAGCAGGGCGATCCATTCGTCGCGCCCTTTTTGCTTCACCATCTCCGCCAGGATCGGCACGAGGATGCCGCGGTTCTTCACGCGCAGCGGATTGGTGGCGAAGCGTTCGTCCAGGCCGAGCTCCGGCCGGCCGCCGGCCTCGACGAATTTCTGATATTGCCCGTCGTTGCCGGTGGCGACGATGATGTGGCCGTCCGCGCAGGCGAAGGTCTGGTAGGGCACGATGTTGGCGTGCGCGTTGCCCCAGCGCTTGGGCGGCTTGCCGCTGTTGAGGTAGTTGCTGCCCATGTTCGCCAGCATCGCCACCTGCGTGTCGAGCAGGGCCATGTCGATGTGCTGGCCCTCGCCGGTGCGGTCGCGGTGGGTGAGCGCGGCCAGCACGGCCACGGTCGCGTACATGCCGGTCATCAGGTCGGTGAGGGCCACGCCGGCCTTCTGCGGGCCGCCGCCGGGCAGGTCGTCGCGTTCGCCGGTGACCGACATCAGGCCGCCCATGCCCTGGATCAGGAAGTCGTAGCCGGCGCGGTGGGCGTAGGGGCCATCCTGGCCGAAGCCGGTGATCGAGCAGTAGACCAGGTCCGGCTTGATGCTTTTAAGGGTGTCGTAATCCAGGCCATAGCGCTTCAGGTGGCCGACCTTGAAGTTTTCCAGCACCACGTCGCAATGCTTCACCAGCTCGCGCAGCAAGGCCTGGCCTTCGCTGCTGGCGATGTCCACGGTGACCGAACGCTTGCCGCGGTTGGCGGACAGGTAATAGGCCGCTTCGCTGGTGTCGTTCCCGTCCGCGTCTTTCGCGTAGGGCGGGCCCCAGGCGCGGGTGTCGTCGCCGTTGCCGGGCCGTTCGATCTTGATCACGTCGGCGCCGAGGTCGGCCAGGTTCTGCGAGCACCAGGGGCCGGCGAGCACACGCGAGAGGTCGAGCACGCGGATGTGGCCGAGCGCCTTCGGCAGGGGAGAAGCGGATTGCGTCATACTGAGCCTGCTAGGGATAGTCGAACGAGCCCGGATTATAGCTGCCCGCGCGCGATGGTCTGTACCGAACGCGTGGCCGGCCTGAGGGCCGCATCGATCACGTCCAGCGCCTGCTGCGGCTGCGCGTCGCCGCACATGAAGATGTCGGCGGCCGCGAAGCCGTGTTCCGGCCAGGTGTGGATCGAGATGTGCGACTCGGCCAGCAGCAGCACGCCGGTCACGCCCATGCCCGGTCCAAAACTGTGGAAGTGGCTGTGCAGGATGCGCGCGCCCGCCGCCACGGCGGCCGTGCGCAGCAGCGCGTCGATCGCATCCGGGTCGACGAGCAGTGCGGCATTGATGCCGGCCAGGTCGGCCAGCAAATGGATGCCCGCGGGGCGATGCACGGTGCTCACTTGTGCCCGCCGCCTGAATAGCCGCCGCTGCCGCTGCCATAGCTGTGGCTGCGCCAGCTGTTGCCGCCGCCGGTGCGGGCGCTGGAGGCCATGCTGACCCAGCAGACGATGGTGGTCACCAGGGTCACCACCACGGCGTAGAAGAGAAAATTGCGGTTCATGCGGACGTCATTTCCTGGGCCGGAACAGCATCGTCGGCAGGAACAGGGCAAGCACGCCAAGCACCATCCAGAACACGGTTCCGAAGAAGTTGAAGAGCAGCGGGATGAAGTTCAGGCCCAGGATCCAGAGCAGGGCGCGCCAGGCGATGTCGCTCTGGCCCAGCTCCCGCTTGGGCGCAGCCTTGTCGGCGGCGGGACGGGCCAGCTGGAACCAGGCGCGCACCTGGTCGTCCGCCACCGGTGAGGAGCGCGACCAGCTCAGTTCCTCGTTGGTGTGCTCGGCCGCCAGGCCGTTCGGGCCATGTTCGTACTCGGCCACGTGGACCATGTCGCCGGCCTTGACGCGCCAGTTGAAGGCGCCGGCCACGTGCACCACGCGCGCCTGGTAGACCCAGGTGCGCTCATAGGGCACATTGTCCACCTGGACGGTGTGCATGGCCGGCAGCGGCGGCGTCGGCCAGTCGTCCAGCACCTGGGAGCGCGACCAGCCCTCGCTCGTCTCAACCAGCCAGATGAAGGGCCCCTGGGTCGAGTACAGCAGGTATTCGTCCCAGGATTCGCCCTCGTTGTCCTCGCGCCGCATGGCGCCCAGCACCCGGTAATCCAGGCCGCCGATCTTGGCCGTGGCGCCGAGCGACAGGGTGTAGCTCACGCGCTCGTTCTGCTCGCCCTTGCGCAGCACCTCGACCTTGGGCGAGGAGGCGTCGACCGGCGTCGCGCAGTTGGGACAAACGCAGTTGCTTGCCAGGCCAGGCACGTAGCGGATCGAGGAACCGCAGGACGGGCACTGCAGCACGTCGACCCGGCCGCGGTACTTGCCGGCGCTGAGTTTGATCTGCTCGTCGTCGCGCAGCAGCTGGCATTTCATACCCTCGAGCGTCACCGCGGTGCCGGCGTAGAGCAGGGGCGGCGTGCCGTCCGAATAATCGAGGGTGGCGAAGCTCGGCCCGCGCCGGAAGTCGGCCACGCGCGCCTCCCAGCCCGGCCCCACCTTGAAGGGCAGCTCGCCCTGGCCGCCCGTGCATTTCGCGACGCGCTTGTCGGAGGCCACATAGGGACCGAAGCCGATGTCATACTGGCGCGTGACCTTGATATCGTCAAACGCCGGCAGGCCGGTTGGCGCTTCGCGTTTGGTGGTCATCGTGTACTGGCCGGAGGCATCGCCCAGCCAGCCGTCCGCGCCGTCGTCGAACAGCACGTACCACTCGTTCCACATGCCCGCGTCGAAACGCAGCTGGATGCGGCCGACCACGGTGAAGCTGCGCCCGCCGTGCACGCCCGCGGTGCCGACCTGGATGCGCGAGTAGTCCTCCAGCACCTCGGACATCTTGCCGAGGTCGCGCACGGTATCGAGCTCCTTGACCACGGTCGCGCGGCAGTACTCGCACACCGCCATCACGGAGGCGTGCGAGCGGAAAGCGATCGGCGCGCCGCAGGAAGGACAGGAAACGTTCTGCATCAGCCGATCAGTTTTTTCAGGAGCTCGGCCTTGGTGCTGTCGTAATCGCCTTGCGAGATCAAGCCTTTGTCCAGCAGGCCTTTCAGTTTGGCGAGGCGGTCCTCGATCGACTCGCTGGCAGCTGGCACGGCGGGCGGCTGGGGCGGGGCGAACGCGCCCTGCATGCCTTGCGCCATGGCCTGGCCGATCGCGATGCCCGCACCGGCGCCGGCGCCGATGCCGGCGATGCCGCCTTCGTTCTGGGCCGCCAGCGGGATGCTGCTCGCCACCTGGAATTGGGTGAAGCCGCCGATCTTGTCGGCGCCGAGGCTGGCCTTCATGCCGGCCGAGATGCGCTCGTCCAGGGCCGCCTGCAGCTCTTCCGGCAGGCTGACGCTGGCGACGTTGAATTCATCGAGGCCGACGCCGTAGCGCGCAAACGCGGTATCGAGGTCGCCGCGGATCTGCTGCGCCATCAGGGTCTGGTTGGCGGCCATGTCGAGGAAGGCGATCTTCGACGAACCGAGCGAGTTGGCCATGGTGGCCAGCATCAGGCCGCGCAGCTGGTCCTCGACCTCGTCGCGGGTATAGGTCGCGCGGGTGCCGCTGATTTCGGTGAAGAACAGGCGCGGGTCGGCGATGCGGTAGGAATACATGCCGAAGGCGCGCACGCGGATCATGTCGAAATCCTTGTCGCGGATCGTCACCGGCTGCGGGGTGCCCCATTTTCGGCCGGTCTGCACGCGCGTGCTGAAGAAGTACACGTCCGACTTGAAGGGCGAGGCGAACAGCTTGTCCCAGTTCTTCAGGTTGGTCAGCACCGGCAGGGTGGAGGTGGTCAGGCGGTGGGTGCCCGGGCCGAACACGTCGGCGATGCGGCCTTCGTCCACGAACACGGCGACCTGCGACTCGCGCACCACGAGGGTGGCGCCGTTCTGGATTTCGTAGTCTTCCATCGGGTGGCGCCAGGCCAGCACGCCTTCGCCTTCCTCGTTCCATTGCAGGACGTCGAGAAACTGCTTCTTGATGAATGAGCCGAGAGACATGATGGTTCCTCTTTTATGCGGTATGAATAACTTCTGGTATCAGGAGATGCTGCCGGCGTTGATCAGGCCGATCGACAGCGAGATCGAACCGAGCAGGATGCCGAAGCCAACGTTGTTGTGCTCGATCTGGTCCTTGGACATGCGCAGCAGGCGCGTGGCGATCACGAAGACGAGCACCTGGATCAGCATGGCCAGCGCGGCCCATCCGCAGAATTCGTAATAGTCGCTTGTATGCATCAGCGCCGAGGCGATCGTCACCGAGAAGCCCAGCAGCGTGCCACCGAGCGACACCGCGGCGGCGCAGTTCCCCTGGCGGATGAGCAGCACTTCATCGTAGGGCGTGACCCGCGTGTACACCACAAAAAATGCCAGAACCAGCGCGATTGCCGTCGCAAGATGCAGCACATAGTTTAGGATGGCGGGCACAACATTCTCCAAGAAAAGGTGACGGGATTGCAGCAGCGATCTTAAGACAAAAGTTGTTCCATGACCAAAAGAATTCTTATACTCTCGGTATTCGTCGTCGCTTCCTGCGGCCTGGCCTATGAACTCATCGCCGGCGCCCTGTCCAGCTACCTGCTGGGTGATTCCGTCCTCCAGTTCTCCACCATCATCGGCTGCTACCTGTTCGCCATGGGCGTCGGGGCGCACTTTTCGAAGTATGTGCGCGACGAGGACGTGCTGTCGCGCTTCATCGACATCGAGCTGGCGGTCGGCCTGATCGGCGGTCTGTCCGCCGCGATGCTTTTCATGACCTTCACCTGGATGGGCGCGCCGTTCCGCACGGTGCTCTACGTGACCGTCTTCCTGATCGGCGCCATGGTCGGCATGGAAGTGCCGCTCGTGATGCGCGCATTGAACGAGCGGCGTACCGAGTTCGCCGAGATCGTCAGCCGCGTGCTCACCTTCGACTACCTCGGTGCGCTGGCCGTTTCGCTGCTGTTCCCGCTGGTGCTGGCGCCGCACCTGGGTCTGGTGCGCACGGGCTTTCTCTTCGGGATGCTCAATGTCGGCGTGGCCTTGTGGACCCTGTATGTGTTCCGCGCCGAGCTGGCGGATCTGCAGGCCAAGGCGATCCGCGCGGGCGTCGTGCTGTTCACGCTGGTGCTGGGCTTCGGCTTCTCCGACAAGATGGTGGAGTGGGGCGAGCATGGCCTGTTCGGCGACGAGGTCGTGTATTCGACCACCACGCCCTACCAGCGCCTCGTGATCACGCGCTGGAAGGACGACCTGCGCCTCTACATCAACGGCAACCTGCAGTTCTCCTCGCGCGACGAATACCGCTACCACGAAGCCCTCGTGCATCCGGCCCTGCAGACGCTCCCCTGGGCGAAGCGCGTGCTGGTGCTGGGCGGCGGCGACGGCCTGGCCCTGCGCGAAGTGCTGCGCTACCCGCATGTGGAAGAGGTGACCCTGGTCGACCTCGACCCGGCGATGACGCGGGCCTTCGCCACCCGTCCCGAGCTGGTGAAGCTCAACGCCAACGCCCTCCATGACAAGCGCGTGAAGGTCGTGAATGCGGATGCCGCCATCTGGCTGCAGAAAGAAGCCGGCATGTACGACCTCGTCATCGTCGACTTCCCCGACCCCTCCAGCTTCGCCCTCGGCAAGCTGTATTCGGTGCCCTTCTACGGCCAGCTGCGCAAGCACGTGGCGGCCAACGGCCTGATTGCCGTCCAATCGACTTCGCCCTATTTCGCGCCGAACGCCTACTGGACCATCGAGGCGACCCTGCGCGAGGTCGGCCTGCAGACCTGGCCCTATCACCTCTACGTTCCCTCCTTCGGCGAGTGGGGCTTCATCATGGCCTCGCCCCAGGGCCGCTACGTGCCGCCGGCCAGCTACCGCCTGCCGATGCGCTTCCTGGATGCGGAAACCACGCGCGCCATGTTCGCCTTCCCGCCCGACATGGTGCGCCGCCAGATGGCGCCGAACCGGCTCGACAGCCAGTCCCTGGTGCGCGAGTTCGAGGACGACTGGCGCCAGGTGATCCGCTGATGGACCGGCGTTCCTTCGTCCTGTCGGCCCTTGGCGCGGGCGCGGCCGGGCTGGCAACGGGCGCCGGCTTTCATCGCTGGCAGGAGCTCAGGCCCGCGGTCCATTCCCCTGGCCGCCTGGAGGGCCACTTCCTGCGTGACCGCAGCGCGCTGCCACCGCCGGCGCAGGTGGTCGACACCGACGTCGTGATCCTCGGCTCCGGCATCGGCGGTCTCAGCGCCGCCTGGCAGCTCGGCCGGCTGGGGCACGAGGACTATCTGCTGCTGGACGGCCCGGAAGCCTTCGGCAACGCGGCCGGCAGCCGCTATGGCGAGCTGGCTTGTCCGACCGGCGCCCACTACCTGCCATTACCTGGGCCGGAATCGGCCCACGTGCGCGCGATGCTGGCGGACCTCGGCATCCTGCTGCGCGACCCGGATGGCGAGAAGCCCTATTACGACGAACGCTTCATCCTGCACGGTCCGGAGGAGCGCCTGCTGCGCAATGGAGGGTGGCATGAGGGCCTGGTGCCGATCGATGCCGACGACGCGGCCCAGCACAAGCTCTTTTTTGATGAGATGGCCCGCCTGCGCCACGCGCGCGGCAAGGACGGCCGGCGCGCCTTCGTGTTCCCGCTGGCGCTGTCCTCCAATGATCCGGCCCACGCGCTGCTCGACCGGATCAGCTTCGCCCAGTGGCTGGGCGACCAGGGCTACCGTTCTGCCACCCTGCGCTGGTACCTCGACTACTGCTGCCGCGACGATTATGGTGCGGGCATTGACCGCGTCTCGGCCTGGGCCGGCATTCATTACTTTGCCGGACGCTGGGGCCAGGCCGCCAACGCCGGCGAGAACGCGCTCCTGACCTGGCCGGGCGGCCTGTCGCCGCTGGCCGAGGCGCTGGCAGGCAAGGCAGGCCCGCGCAGGCGCAAGGGAACGGCAGCAAGGGTCCGCGAGGTGGACGGCAGAATCGAAGCGCTGTGCTTCACGCTGCAGGAGGGCAGGCCGCAGACCTTCCTGGTGCGGGCGCGCCGCGCGATCGTGGCCATGCCCTTGTTCGTGGCGAGCCGCGTGGTTGAGGGCATCGAGCGCTACGGCTTCGATCCGCGCCGCCACCTGCCGGAGTACGCGCCGTGGATGGTGTCGAACTTCCTGATGCGCGACTTCCCGCGCGAGCTGCCCGAGGCGCAGCTGGCCTGGGACAACGTGGTGTATCAGGGCAGGGGACTCGGCTACGTCGTCTCGACCCACCAGGACATCCGTTCGCGCCCGCCCGAAAGGACCGTTTTCACCGCCTACACGGCGCTGTCCCAGCACACACCGGCCCAGGCGCGGCGCTGGATGCAGGGCGCCAGCGGCGCCGAGCTGCTCGAGCTTGCAAGCAGCGATTTGAAAGAGGCCTACGGCTGGACGCTCGCACCCTGCGTCGAACGGGTCGACATCACGCTGCGCGCGCATGCGATGGCGGTGCCGCAGCCGGGATTTCGCGGCAACGCGGGTCTCGCGGCACTGCGCGAGTCGAAGGGGCCCATCCTGTTCGCGCATGCCGACCTGTCCGGCCTGTCGGTATTCGAGGAAGCCGCCTGGTGGGGATGCCGGGCGGCGCAGCAGGCAGCGGTCTAGACGTTGCCGAGGACGAGGGGGGCGATGAGTCCCACCAGCACCAGGATCCGCAGCAGCGTGCTGCCCGTGACGTGCACGCCGGCGTTGCGCTTCTGGACGACGAAAGACCAGACGGCGCTGGCGCAGGCCACGGCCAGCGCGACCATGTAGACCAGGCCGAGCTTGAGCAGGGCGTCGCCGACGTGAGTGGTGGCATTGGCGCCGGGCGAGTAGCTGGCCACCATCCAGACGAGGCCGATCAGCGGGGCGATGATGCCGGCCAACATGAGCGCGTTGGCGGTTTGGAGTTTGCGTTGAGGTGTCATGGCTGCGCAGTGTATAGAAAACATCAGGGAATAAATACGCGGATTTTCACAGCCGTCTTTCAAGCGCCGTGCCCGCGCGCCACGGCCGCGGCGATGGCCTCGCAATGGGCTGCGGAGATCAGGCCGCCTTCGCGCAGGGGCTGGCCGCCATGTTCCCGGGCTTCTTCTGCGGACGCGAAGCGCATCAAGAGCCGAAGTGGTTGCCGCGACAGCGCTTCGATCGTGAAGCCCGGCATGCCGCGCTCCTTCATCAGGCTGCAGCCGGCGCGCAGCATGAACATCGATTTGCCCAGTACGCTGCCGCTGAGCTGCAGCATGTCGATCGTCGAGGTGCGCTCGTCGCGTGCGACCTCCTGGAACACCATCGTTCCGGACTGCATGCGAAACAGGGGCGTGTCCTGTGCATGGGCGAGGCAGGCGGAAAGGCAGGACAGGGCAAACAGGAAGGGCCGTATGATCATGTGAATCCGTTGAGGGTTGCTTGGGCGCGCCGATCGTGCCGGCGCCGGCGCATATTCCCATCCGCCCGGGTGCGTCACAAGAACAAGCGCGAATGGCCGAGCAGGCGCCACCTTGGGTAGCGGATCGTGCTACCGTGGATACTTTTCCCTGGTTCTGCAAACCCATGGCGGCATGTCCAAGGAGCGATCGTGTTTTCTCACATCTTCGTAGGCGTTAAAGATTTCGACCTGGCGTATTCCTTTTATGCTGACCTGATGGCGCTGCTCGGCAATGCCCCGCGCTTTTGCGACCGCGAGCGGCCGTGGGCCGGCTGGCAATCGCATCCGCAACCGCGTCCGCTGTTCCTGATCGGCGCTCCCCATGACGGCGCCCCGCACGCAGCCGGCAATGGACAGATGGTCGCCCTCCAGGCGCCCAGCCGCGCGGTGGTGGACGAAGCCTGGCGCCTGGCCCTCGCGCACGGCGGCATGGACGAGGGCGCCCCCGGCCTGCGGCCTGCTTACCACCCGCATTACTACGGCGCCTATTTCCGCGACCGCGACGGCAACAAGCTCTGCGTCGTCTGCCACGACCCCGAATAGCCGTTCTTTTTCCAGTCCTCCAATCGATGTTCGAATAATTCGATTGTAGATCTGAAAATTATCCGTTTTTCATCTCCCTTCGTGCCACGCATAATGACTCCATCGCATCGAACACGAAGCGGGAGCGGCAAGGCAGCCAGATAGTCCGCTACCGTCGAACCGTTCGATGATTCTGATTAACCGCGCCAGCGATGGCGCAGCAGAAGGAGGAGCGGACCATGTACCTGATTTCCCTCGGCGCCGGCATCCTGGCCGGGCTGCTCTACGGACTGATCGACGTCCGTTCACCGGCCCCGCCGGCGATCGCCCTGGTCGGCCTGCTGGGCATGCTGGTCGGCGAGCAGATCGTCCCGGTGGCCAGGCGCCTGATCGACGGCCAGCCGATCACCCGGGCCTGGTTCGCCGGCGAATGCCAGCCGAAGATCACCGGCCTGCAGGCCAAGCAAGCGAACCTAGAAGCCCGCAAGGGCTGAACCGGATCAAACCACACCCGCCGTACGAAAACGGCTCAATTCAAAACGAAGGAGAACACCATGAACAACGCCAAACTCGAAGTCCTGACCCCGGAAAACTCGCAGCTGATCATCATCGACCACCAGCCGCAGATGGCCTTCGGCGTGCAGTCGATCGACCGCCAGACCTTGAAGAACAATGTGGTGGGCCTGGCCAAGGCGGCCAAGGTCTTCGGCATCCCGACCATCATCACCACCGTCGAGACCGAGTCCTTCTCGGGCCGTACCTACCCCGAAATCCTGGACGTGTTCCCGGACCACCCGATCCTCGAGCGCACCTCGATGAATTCCTGGGACGACCAGAAGGTGCGCGATGCCCTGAAAGCCAACGGCAAGAAGAAGGTCATCGTGGCCGGCCTGTGGACCGAAGTCTGCAACACCACCTTCGCCCTGTGCGCGATGCTGGAGGGCGACTACGAGATCTACATGGTGGCCGACGCTTCGGGCGGCACCTCGAAGGACGCCCACGACTTCGCGATGCAGCGCATGGTGCAGGCCGGCGTGGTGCCGGTGACCTGGCAGCAGGTGCTGCTGGAATGGCAGCGCGACTGGGCGCGCCGCGAGACCTATGACGCCGTGATCAAGATCGTCACCGAGCACTCGGGCGCCTACGGCATG
>JBFLVV010000086.1:0-21657 GCA_040758275.1 Pseudomonadota bacterium | reverse complement strand
GGAAGCGCCGAAGCAGTCGAAGACCGAGACTTTTGTGGCCATGAAGGCCGAGATCGACACCTGGCGCTGGGCCGGCGTGCCCTTCTACCTGCGCACGGGTAAGCGCATGGCCGACCGCCTGGCCGAGATCGTGGTGCGCTTCAAGCCGATCCCGCATTCGATCTTCAACCAGCCGACGTCGAGCTTCCAGCCGAACAGCCTGGTGATCCGCCTGCAGCCGGACGAAGGCCTGTCGATGAACCTGATGGCCAAGACCCCGGGCGACTCGATGCGCCTGAAGCAGGCCGAGCTCGAACTCGACTTCCGCGAACAGTTCAAGAGCCCGCGCATGGAAGCCTACGAGCGCCTGCTGGTCGACGTGTTGCGCGGCCAGCTGACCCTGTTCATGCGCGGCGACGAGCTGGAAGCGGCCTGGGAATGGGTCGAGCCCATCCTCGAACACTGGGAGCAGGACGACAGCGCGCCGGTGCCCTACACCTCGGGCACCTGGGGCCCCGCCGCCTCGAGCGCGCTGATCGGGCGCGACGGCCTGCAGTGGCGCGAAGAAGTGCTACCGGAAGATTAAAGCCCCATGCTGCTCGATTCCATCCGCACCCAGCTCGACTCGCTCTCCAAATCGGAGCGCAAGGTCGCGCTCGCGGTGCTGGCCGCGCCCAACGTCATCGTCAGCCAGAACATCACGGCGCTGGCCAAGAGCGCGCAAGTGTCCGAACCCACCGTGGTGCGCTTCTGCCGCACCCTGGGCTACGACGGCTGGCATGAGTTCAAGCTCAAGCTGGCCCAGGGCCTGGCGCTGGCCCTGCCCGGCGCCAACGAGCAGCCGGCGCCGGACGACCTGGCCTCGGACCTGGTGAACAAGATCTGCAGCCGCTCGATCAACACCCTGCTCGACTTGCGCAACAACCTCAAGCCGGAACTGGTCCAGAAGGCGCTCGACATCCTCTCGCGCGCCAACAAGATCGAGTTCTACGGCCAGGGCTCCTCCGGTTTCGTGGCCGCCGACGCCCAGCACAAGTTCTTCCGTTCGGGCGTGCCGACGGTGGCCTACACCGACCCGGCGATCCACTCGATCGCCGCGGCCCTGCTGCGCGAAGGCGACGCGGTGGTGGCGATTTCCCAGCGCGGCAACAACCCGGCCCTCACCCGCTCGGCCAAGCTGGCGCGCCGCGGCGGCGCCGACGTGATCGTGCTGGCGCCGTCGGGCACGCCGCTGGCCGAGATCGCGACCCTGTTCATCCCGATCGACCTGGTGTTCGCGATCGACCCTTATACCCCGATCTCGGCGCGCCTGGCCTACCTCGTCGTGATCGACGTGCTGGCCGTGGGCCTGGCCCTGCAGCGCGGGCCGGAATTCCGCAAGAAAATGCAGAACGCCCAGAAGGCCTTGCAAGAATTCGATATGCAGTTTGATTCTTTCATCGGCTAGGTCTTACCCGCCACAGGTGTAAAATACCCGGTTTCCATCGCATTCCCGGGTATGCCCATGCACATCAATCCAGAACGCAGCTCCCGTCCCGACTACCCCCTGCTGGTGCGCCAGGTCGAGAGCGTCCTCGAAGGCGAACGCAATCTGATGGCGAACGCCGCGCAGTTTTCGGCCCTCGTCTACGATACTTTGACCGACCTGAACTGGGCCGGTTTCTACTTCACCGTCCCGGCCCGCAAGGGTGAGGGACAAGACCTGCTGGTCGGCCCCTTCCAGGGCAAACCCGCCTGCGCCCGCATTCCCTTCGGCCGCGGCGTCTGCGGCACCACCGCGGTCGAGCGCAAGACCATCGTCGTGCCGGACGTGCACGCCTTCCCGGGCCACATCGCCTGCGATTCGGCGTCCGCCTCGGAAATCGTGATCCCGGTGATCAAGGATGGCGAACTGCTGGGCGTCTTCGATATCGACAGCCCGATCCCGGACCGCTTCTCGGAAGAAGACCGGGCCGGCCTGGAAGAAATGCTCGCCGCCTTCATCGACGGCACCGATTTTTAATCTGTAAACTCCCTCCTTCGCCATGAACCAACTCGAACAGCTCAAGCAGTACACCACCGTGGTCGCCGACACCGGCGACTTCCAGTCGATCAAGGCCTACGCGCCCCAGGATGCGACCACCAATCCTTCGCTGATCCTGAAAGCCGTGCAGAAGCCGGAATACCGTCCGCTGCTGGAAAAGGCCATCGCCGACGCGCCGCACGCGACCACCGAGGAAATCGTCGACAACCTCCTGATCGCCTTCGGCGTCGAGATCCTGAAGTACGTGCCGGGCCGCGTCTCGACCGAGATCGATGCCGCCCTGTCCTTTGACACCGAAGCCACCGTTGCCAAGGGCCGCGAACTGATCGCCCTGTACGAAAAGAACGGCGTGGCGCGCGAGCGCGTGCTGATCAAGATCGCCTCGACCTGGGAAGGCATCCGCGCCGCCGAGATCCTGGAAAAGGACGGCATCCACTGCAACCTGACCCTGCTGTTCTCGCTGTGCCAGGCGATCGCCTGCGCCGAAGCGGGCGTCAAGCTGATCTCGCCATTCGTCGGCCGCATCTATGACTGGTACAAGAAGTCGAGCGGCACCGATTACCAGGGTGCGGAAGACCCGGGCGTGCAGTCGGTCAAGCGCATCTACCAGTACTACCGCAAGTTCGGTTACAACACCGAAGTGATGGGCGCGAGCTTCCGTAACACCTCGCAGATCCTGGAACTGGCGGGCTGCGACCTGCTCACCATCTCGCCGGACCTGCTGCAGAAGCTGGCCGACTCGGATGCGCCGGTCGAGCGCAAGCTGGTGGCGGATGCCGATGCGGACATCCAGAAGATCGCGATCGACGAGAAGACCTTCCGCTTCATGCTGAACGAAGACGCGATGGGCACCGAGAAGCTGTCCGAGGGTATTCGCGCCTTCGTGGCGGATTCGATCAAGCTGAAGAAGATGATCGAAGAGCTGAAGAAGTAAAAAAGAAAACCCGCTGTCAAAGCGGGTTTTTTGTAGGGTGTGCGGCTTCGCCGCACGCGCGTTCAGCTCCCGGACGCGCAGTAGCAAAGCATACCGGAGTCGAACGCGCGGACGGCAGAGCCGTCCACCCTACGAAACCCGTAAGCCAGCTAAGTAAGTATCGATCACCGTCCCACCCAGCTCCTGCAGCTTGAACATGGTCGGCTCGAAGATCCAGTTGCGGATCAGCCCATCGACCATGATCCAGCCGCCCTGCGCGGCTTCCCGGGTGCTCACCCCGGGCCGCAACATCCCCTTCTCCTGGGCCAGCTTCAAATGCCCTTCCATCCGGTCCTGCCACAGCCCGATCGATTCGCGCCGGCGCGCGCGCACCGAATCCACCTCGTCGATGAACTCGGTCTTCAGGGTCGCGATCTCGAACACGCGGCGCGCCTTTTCGTCTTCGACCACGATGCGCAGCACGGTCATCATGTCGTCGCGCAGGCACAGCAAGGGATCCGTCACGTCGCGCTGGTTGTCGAGGACCTGCATCGCCTCGTCCATCGGCATCTTGGCGCGGTCGAACATGGCGTTGAAGAGCGCGCCCTTGTCCAGGAAATGCCAATAGATTGCGCCGCGCGTCACGCCCGCAGCGCTTGCAATATGCTGTAAAGTCGTTCTTGAAACTCCTTGTTGCGCGAACAATTTTTCCGCTGCATCAAGGATGCTGTCGCGGGTGACCGCAGCTTCCGCTTTCGTCTTACGTGCCATTTTTTTGATGCCCTCCCATTTGAAGGGGTACTCCAGCATTAAACATACAGCCGTGATAGTATATAAAACTGTCCCCAATTGCCAGTGACGATTCGCAAGCGGTCCAAGTGTTGCCTGCGGTAGTCGATTCAATAACGAGAAGGAAGCATACGTAATGCGCTCAGACCACTCCTCCATTTCCCTGACCCAGATCGCAGCAGCCACGCTCGTGGCCGTGACCCTGCTCTCGGCCTGCGGCAAGAAAGACGCTCCGGCCGCTGGCGGCCCCGGCGGCGGCATGCCGGCGCCGGAAGTCGGCGTCATCACTACCCGATTCGAACCGGTTGCGCTGCAGACCGAACTGCCGGCCCGTGCCGAGCCGGTCCGTACCTCGCAGGTGCGCGCGCGTGTCGACGGCGTCGTCCTGAAGCGCCTGTTCACCGAAGGCAGCGAAGTCAAGCAGGGCCAGTCCCTGTTCCAGATCGACCCGGCGCCTTACCAGGCCCAGCTGGCCGCCGCCCAGGCCGACCTCGGCCGCGCCCAGGCCACGCTGACCCAGGCCGCCGCCCAGGCCAACCGCTACAAGCCGCTGGTGGAAGCGAACGCCATCAGCCAGCAGGAATACACCAACGCCGTCGCCGCCCAGAAGCAGGCCGAAGCCGCGGTGGCCGCCGCCAAGGCGCAGGTGCGCATCGCCCAGATCAACCAGGGCTATGCCAACGTCTACGCGCCGATCTCGGGCCGCATCGGCCGCGCCCTGGTGACCGAAGGCGCCATCGTCTCGGCCGCCCAGGCGACCGAACTGGCGCTGATCCAGCAGACCAACCCGATGTACCTGAACATCACCCAGTCGGCCTCCGAACTGCAGCGCCTGCGCAAGCAGGCCGGCCAGAACGGCGGCAATGCCAAGGACGTGCCGGTCACCGTGATCCTGGACGACGGCACCGAGCTGGGCGCACGCGGCAAGCTGCTGTTCTCGGACGTCACCGTCGACCCGAGCACCGGCCAGGTCACCCTGCGCGCCACCGTGCCGAACCCGGACAACTCCCTGCTGCCGGGCCAGTACGTGCGCGTGCGCATCGCCCAGGCCCAGATCCCGAACGGCATCGTCGTGCCGCAACAGTCCGTGACCCGCGGCGGTCCGCAGGGCGATACCCTGATGGTCGTCGGCGCCGACAACAAGCCGGCCCAGCGCACCGTCAAGATCGCTTCGCAACAGGGCTCGAACTGGATCGTCACCGAAGGCCTGAAGGAAGGCGAACGCGTGATGGTCGACGGCTTCCAGAAGCTGCAGATGCTGCCGCCGGGTACCCCGGTCAAGGCAGTGCCATGGCAGGCATCGGCGCAGGCCGCGCCGGGCGCCGCCCCGGCGCAGGCCGCTGCCTCGACTGGCAAGTAATCCGCCGGAACAGAACAGGACATATTCATGGCACGTTTTTTTATTGACCGCCCCATTTTTGCGTGGGTGATCGCGCTGTTCATCATGGTGATCGGCGGTGTGTCGATCACCCAGCTGCCGATCGCCCAGTATCCGAACGTGGCTCCGCCATCGATCGTGATCAATGCCGCCTATCCGGGCGCATCGGCGCAAACCCTGGAAGACTCGGTCATCTCCGTCATCGAACGCGAGATGAACGGCTCGCCAGGCCTCGTCTACATGGAATCGAGCAGCACCGCCAACGGCAGCGGCTCGATCACCCTGACCTTTGAAACCGGCACCAATCCGGAACTCGCCCAGGTGGACGTCCAGAACCGCCTGTCGCGCGCGGCGCCGCGCCTGCCGGCGGCCGTGAACCAGCAGGGCGTGCGCGTCGACAAGGTGCGCGCGAACTTCCTGCTGTTCACGATCCTCTCGTCGGACGATCCGAAGTGGGACCCGATCGCGCTGGGCGACTACGCTTCGCGCACGGTGCTCCCTGAGATCCAGCGTATCAAGGGCGTCGGTACCGCGCAGCTCTTCGGTACCGAGCGCGCGATGCGCATCTGGATCGACCCGGCCAAGCTGGTGGGCTTCCGCCTGTCGCCGGGTGACGTCAACAACGCGATCCGCAGCCAGAACGCCCAGGTGGCCTCGGGCACCATCGGCGAACTGCCGCTGGCCAAGGGCCAGGAAATCACCGCGACCGTGGTGGTGACCGGCCAGCTCTCGACCGTCGAACAGTTCGGCAACATCGTGCTGCGCGCGAATCCGGACGGCTCCACCGTGCGCCTGCGCGATGTGGCCCGCATCGAGATCGGCGGCCAGGCCTACGGCACCTCGGCGCGCCTGAACGGCAAGCCTTCGACCGGTATCGGCGTGCAGCTGGCGCCGACCGGCAACGCACTGGAAACCGCGCGCCTGGTGAAGGAGCGCATGAACGAACTGTCGAAGTACTTCCCGGCCGGGATGAAGGCCACCGTGCCCTTCGACAGCTCGAAGTTCATCGACATCTCGATCGAGCAGGTGCTGCATACCCTGGTCGAAGCGCTGGTGCTGGTGTTCCTGGTGATGTACCTGTTCCTGCAGAACTTCCGCTACACGATCATCCCGACCATCGTCGTGCCGGTCGCCCTGCTCGGTTCCCTCGGCACCCTGCTGGCCCTGGGCTACTCGATCAACGTGCTGACCATGTTCGGCATGGTGCTGGTGATCGGTATCGTGGTCGACGATGCCATCGTGGTCGTCGAGAACGTCGAGCGCATCATGTCCGAAGAGGGCCTGCCGCCGCTCGAGGCGACCCGCAAGGCCATGGGCCAGATCTCCGGCGCGATCGTCGGCGTGACCGTGGTCCTGATGTCGGTGTTCGTGCCGCTGGCCTTCTTCGCCGGCGCCGTGGGTAACATCTACCGCCAGTTCGCGGTCGTCATGGTGTCCTCGATTGCCTTCTCGGCCTTCCTGGCGCTGTCGCTGACCCCGGCCCTGTGCGCCCACCTGCTCAAACCCGTGGAAGCGGGCCACCACCACGACAAGCGCGGCTTCTTCGGCTGGTTCAACCGCAAGTTCGCGCGCACCGCCAAGGGCTACGAGGGCTGGGTCGGCAAGCTGATCCGCGGCTCGGGCCGCGCGCTGGTCGCCTTCGTGCTGGTGATCGGCCTGGTGGTGCTGTTCTTCACCCGCATGCCGAACTCCTTCCTGCCGAACGAAGACCAGGGTTACGTGATCGCCAACATCCAGCTGCCGCCGGGCGCGACGCTGGAACGCACCAACGAGGTGATGAAAACGGCTGAAGCCTTCATCATGAAGCAGCCGGAAGTGGCGAACATGGTCAGCGTGCTGGGCTTCTCCTTCTCGGGCGCGGGCCAGAACATGGCGCTCGCCTTCATCCCGCTGAAGGACTGGGACGAGCGCAAGGGCGAGGGTTCGAGCGCCCAGGCCCTGGCCGGCCGCATCATCGGCGGCCTGTCGGGCATCCGCGACGCCTTCATCTTCGCGCTGTCGCCGCCGCCGATCCCTGAACTGGGCCGCGGCACCGGTTTCAGCTTCCGCCTGCAGGACCGCGGCGGCAACGGCCACAACGCCCTGCTGGCAGCCCGCAACCAGCTGCTCGGCATGGCCGCGCAGAGCGAGATCCTGACCGGCGTGCGTCCGGAGGGCCTGGAAGATGCGCCGCAGGTCATGCTCGACATCGACCGCGACAAGGCGCAGGCCCTGGGCGTGACCTTTGACGCGATCAACACCGCGATCTCGACCGCGCTGGGCTCGTCCTACGTGAACGACTTCCCGAATGCCGGCCGTCTGCAACGCGTGGTGGTGCAGGCCGAGGCCAATGCCCGCATGCAGCCGGACGACCTGCTGCGCCTGAACGCCCTGAACGTGCAAGGCCAGCCGGTGCCGCTGTCGTCGTTTGCGACGACGCGCTGGGTCACCGGCCCGATGCAGACGCTGCGCTACAACGGCTATCCGGCGATGAGCATCTCGGGCGACGCCAAGCCGGGCTACTCGACCGGCGACGCGCTGGCCGAGATGGAGCGCCTGGCAGCCAAGCTGCCGCCGGGCTTCGCCTTCGAGTGGACCGGCCAGTCGCGCGAGGAACAGCTCTCGGGCGGCACCATGGGCATCCTGATGGCCTTCTCGCTGCTGGCGATCTTCCTGGCCCTGGCGGCGCTGTATGAAAGCTGGTCGATCCCGGTATCGGTGCTGCTGGTGGTGCCCTTCGGTATCCTGGGCGCCGTGCTGGCGGCCATGCTGCGCGGCTATCCGAACGACGTGTACTTCAAGATCGGCCTGGTGACCATCATCGGCCTGGCGGCGAAGAACGCGGTCCTGATCATCGAGTTCGCGAAAGACCTGCAGGCGCAGGGCAAGTCGCCGGCGGAAGCCGCGATCGAGGCGGCGCACCTGCGCTTCCGCCCGATCATCATGACCTCGCTGGCCTTCATCCTGGGCGTGCTGCCACTGGTGATCGCAGGCGGCGCCGGCTCGGCATCGCAGCGCGCGATCGGTACCGGCGTGATGGGCGGTATGATTACGGCTTCCACGCTGGGCGTGCTGTTCGTGCCGATGTTCTTCGTCGTCGTGCGCAAGATTTTCAAGGGCAGCAAGCGCCAGCAGGAGATCTATGCGCACCACGGGGAACAAGCTCCGGCAGTCGAAGGAAAACAACCATGATCGAAACGATGAAAAAACTGACCCCGTTGGTCCTGGCAATGAGCCTGGCCGGCTGCATGTCGCTGGCGCCGAAGTACGAGCGGCCGCAGGCGCCGGTGGCCCAGGCCTTCCCGGAACTGCCCAAGCCGGCGAATGCCCCGGCCGCCCAGCTGGCGAACGAGGCGCCGGTGAACCTGGCCTGGCAGCGCTTCTTCCCGGACGCGCGCCTGCGCGGCCTGATCGAGCAGGCGCTGACGAATAACCGCGACCTGCGCGTGGCGATCGCCAATATCGAGCAGGCCCGTTCGCAGTTCCGCATCCAGCGCGCCGACCGCCTGCCCTCGGTGGGCTTCGGCATCAGCGGCCAGCGCCAGACCACCGGCGAAGACCAGCCGATCGAGAGCCTCTACCAGTCCGGCCTGTCCGTGACGGCCTTCGAACTCGACCTGTTCGGCCGCGTGAAGAATCTGTCGGATGCGGCCCTGGCGCAGTACCTGGCGACCGAGGAAGCGCGCAAGGCGACCCAGATCAGCCTGGTCGCGTCGGTGGCCAACGCCTACCTGCAGCTGCTGGCGGACGAGGAACTGCTGCGCATCACCCAGCAGACCCTGGAAACCCGCCAGGAATCGCTGCGCCTGACCAACCTGCGCTTCGAGAACGGCGTGTCCTCGCGCTTCGAACTGCAGCAGGCCCGCTCGCTGGTGGAAACCGCGCTGGCCACGCTGGCCGCGACCCAGCGCCAGCGCGCCCAGGACGTCAACCTCCTGACCCTGCTGGTCGGCGCATCGGTAGGCGACAGCCCGGCCGGCGCCACCCTGGCCCAGACCGAGCTGCCCGACCTGCCGGCCGGCCTGCCCTCGGACCTGCTGGCCAACCGTCCGGACATCCGTTCGGCCGAACAGCAGCTGATCGCGGCCAACGCCAACATCGGCGCGGCGCGCGCGAACTTCTTCCCGCGCATCACGCTGACCGGGTCGGTGGGCAGCGCCAGCACCGAGCTGTCCGGCCTGTTCAAGAGCGGCTCCTACGGCTGGACCTTCGCGCCGCAGGCGGTGCTGCCGATCTTCGACTACGGCCGCAATACCGCCGTGCTGGGCGGCGCCCGTGCACAGCGCGACATCGCGGTGGCGCAGTACGAGCGCTCGATCCAGCAAGCCTTCCGTGAAGTCGCGGATGCCCTGGCCGGCCAGTCGACCTTCAGCGAGCAGCTGCGCGCCCAGCGCGCCGTGGCCGAGGCCGAAGCCGACCGCTTCAACCTGGCCGACCTGCGCTACAAGAACGGCGCGGCCAGCTACCTCGACCTGCTGGACGCCCAGCGTTCTCTGTTCCAGGCCCAGCAGGCGGCGATTTCCGCCAACCTGCAGCGCCTGCAGAACCAGGTCACGCTCTACCGCGTGCTGGGCGGCGGCTGGAGCGAGCCGGCGCAGCCGGTAGCGGCGCGCTGAGCGTCATCAGCCGATACGAGAACCGGGCCTGCGTGGCCCGGTTTTTTTACGCCTACCGCCTCATTACCCAACCTCGGTGTCAGGTCTGACATTCAGACACGAGCTGAGCCATCAAGGCGTTAAGCGCTCAGTTCTTTCCAGCTGAGGCTGTGTCCGAATGTCAGACCTGACACCGGTTGGTTTTACGCCTGCCGCTCGCGCCGGTGGCGTGCGGCATTGTCCAGGTCCGCGATCGGCGACAGGATCTCGCGGTCGAAATCCAGGAGCGTCCTGCCCTCGCGCACGCGGCGGGGCCAGTCGGCATGGGTCAGCGCCCCGCGCCCCAGCGACACCAGGTCGGCCTCGCCATCCGCCACCATCGCCGCGGCGCGCGCCGGATCGTGCAGGGAGCCGTTGGCAACCACCGGCAGGCCCGCAAACTGCCTGGCCAGCGCGGCCAGGCTCGGGCCCTCGCCGAAGGCGCCCTTCCAGGCCTCGAATTCGGTGGTGTGCACATAGTCGACGGGCAGGCTGCCCAGAGCGCCGAAGACCTGCGCCGCCTCGGCCTCGGCGCCGCGCCACTTGTGGGTGAAGTCGTTGACCTTGCCCTGCGAGATCCGCACCCCGACCGTGAAATCGGCGCCGACGGCGGCGCGCACCGCATGCGCCACTTCGCCGATCAGGCGGAAACGCCCGGCCACGCCGCCGCCATAGGCGTCGCTGCGCTGGTTGATGCCCTCGCTGAGGAACTGGTCCAGCAGGTAGCCGTTCGCGCCATGGATCTCGACGCCGTCGAAACCGGCCTCGCGCGCCCGGGCGGCGGCATCGGCGAAGCCCCGGATCGCCTCCGTGATCTCGGCGTCAATCATGGCCTGCGGCACGGGGTACGGCCCCTCGCCGCGATAGAACGCCATCTGCGCTCCCTTTGGCCGGACAGCCGAGGGCCCGCGCGTGCTGCTGCGATGCGGATTACCTTGCGACAGGGCCCCCGCATGCATCAGCTGGGCGACCATACAGGCGCCGCCGGCATGCACGGCGCGCACGATCGGCGCCCACGCATCGCGCTGCGCGGCGTCGGACAAGCCGGGCTGGTACAGGTAGCCCTGGGAAAACGCCTGGTCGGTATAGATGCCTTCGGTGATCACCAGGCCGAAGCCGCCTGCGGCAAAGGCGGCGTAGTAGTCCCGCATCGCCGCGTTCGCCCGCCCGTCCGCGCCGGCGCTGACGCGCGTCATGGGCGCCACCGCCAGCCGGTTGCGCAAGGCCATGCGGCCGATGGCCGGCATGTCGAACAGGCCGCGCTCCCGCGGCTGCCGCGCGCCCATCTCAGTTGCCTCCTTCGCGGCGCACTGCGGCGATGGCCTCGATCTCGATCATCGCCTTCGGATCGTAGAGGGCGCGGATCTCGGCGATGGTATCGGCCGGGTATGGCGCCGAAAAGAACTCGCGGCGCAGCGCCACGACGTCCTGGAAATGCCCCATGTCGGTGACGAAGATGGTGACCTTGATGACGTCGCGCAGGCTCGAGCCGCCCGCCTCGAGCGCACGCCGCAGGTTGGAGAAGGCCTGGCGCCCCTGGGCCAGGAAGCCGCCCTCGACGATCCTGCCCTCGTCGTCGGCGCCGGCCTGGCCCGAGATGAACAGCAGGTCGCCGAAGCGGATGCCCTGCGACAGCAGGAAGGGGGCATAGTTGTCGGGTTGGGTGACGATACGTTCCAGCATGATGAATCCTTTTCGCTTACGTGGTTGCCGGCCGTGTGCCGGTACTGGAACGATAGGCCTGGAGCGAAACGTTGACAAACTAGTAATTATCAGGCATAAGGTGAATTTATTTCACCCATCCCACCATGCGGCGCCTCCCTCCCCTTTCGTCCCTGCGTGCCTTCGAGGCCGCGGCCCGTCACGGCAGCTTCAAGCAGGCCGCAGCCGAACTCGCCGTGACGCCGACCGCGGTGAGCCACCAGATTCGGTTTCTCGAGGAGTACACCGGCCTGTTGCTATTCGACCGGCAGGTGCGCAGGGTGGTCCTGACCGAGGCCGGCGCCGCGCTCTACCCGGTGCTGCGCGACGGCTTCAACGCCTTCGAGACGGTGCTGCGCCAACTCGGCGCGCCGCAGGCGCCGCGGCCGGTCACGATTTCGGCGACGAACGCCTTCATGGCCCATTGGCTGGCGCCGCGGATCGCCGACTTCCGCCGCCAGCACCCGGACATCGACCTGGAACTGCATGCATCGGACCAGCTGGTCGATCTCGGCGGCGACCAGGCCGACCTGGCGATCCGCTACGGACGCGGCCCCTATCCCGGCATGGTGGCGCAGCCGCTGTTCGCGGACCGCTTCGCGCCGCTGGCCAGCCCGGCGCTGCGGGACGCCGATCCTGCCGACGCAGGGACTGCGCTGATCGCATTCCAATGGACCCGCGACCACCCGCTCAATCCCACCTGGCCGGCCTGGTTCGCCGCGGCCGGCCTGCCATGGCCGGCGCGTCCGGGCCAACTGCGCTTTTCCGACGAGGGCCACGCCATCCAGGCGGCGCTCGCCGGCCAGGGTGTCGCCCTGCTCAGCCTCGAACTGCTGGCCGGCGAGCTCGCCGCGGGACGCCTGGTGCGGCTGCCGGGTCCGGCGATACCGGGACACACCTATTCCCTGGTCAGCAGCGCGGGACATGCCTCGGAGCCGCAGGTCGCGGCCGCCGAGGCCTGGCTGCGCGCCCAAGGGGCCGGGATGGATCGGGGTCAGGCCTGACCCCGGTTTGTGCGGCTGTATAGTGGGGTCTGGCGACGCACAGGAGAACGACATGTACCAGCAAACCCTCATCGCCGGATGGGGCGACATGGACTTCAACGCCCATATGCGCAACACGGCCTACCTCGACAAGTCGGCCGACGTGCGCATGATGTACTTCGCCGCGCACGGTTTCCCGATGTCGGAGTTCGCGCGCCTGCAGCTCGGGCCGGTGGTGATGCGCGACCAGATCGACTACTTCCGCGAATGCCGGCTGCTCGACGAGATCACCGTCACGCTCGCGCTGGCCGGACTGTCCGACGACGCCAGCCGCATGATGCTGCGGAACGAGTTCTTCCGCGAGGGCGTCCTGTGCGCCCGCGTGACCTCGACCGCCGGCTGGTTCGACCTCCGCCAGCGCAAGCTGGCGGTGCCGCCGCCGAGCCTGGCCGAACCGCTGCGCGCGCTCGACCGGACCGAGGACTTCCAGGTCCTGCCCGGCAGCGCGCGCTGATTGAAGCGCTGAATTGAAGCGCGGAATTGAAACGATGTCGGATGCGCAAGCTCGCTACACTGGACGCATGAATGCCTGCAGGCTGAAGCCCTGGAAAGACCAGCTGCCATGCGCAAATTCGCCCGAACCCACTGGAAGACCCTCATCGTGATCCTGGTCGCGATCGCGCTGGCCACCCTCACGCTCGAAACCGACTCGGCGAACCGCTCCCCTAGCACCGCGGCACGGCTGCAGGCGCACGCGCGGGTGCTGGCCGAGGGCAGCGGACAGGCGGCCATGCCGCATCTGGCTGCCACGCTCGGGGCGTATGGCTATCGCCTGCGACGGGAGGGAAAGGAGATCGAGGCCGCGCTGTCGAACACGGCGGCCGGCAGACGCCCGGAGCGCATGTTCATCATCGGCGTGCGTACCGGCGGGGATGGCAGCGGCGCGGCCGCCCTGCTCGAGCTGGCGCGCCTGCTCAAGGGCATGGCGCCCACGCGCGGCACCGAAGTCCGGCTGGTGTTCCTGGAACAGGGAGCGGGCAGTTTCATCGCCTTCGCCGGATCGCCCTCCGCTTCCGCCCGCGTGCGCCAGGCGCTGGGCGCCTTCACGGCCCAGCCGGATGCGCCGGCACAGGGGCTGGCGAGCCCCGCACACGCCATGGGCCTCACGCTATCCGGCCATGCGGCGGGAGGCTATTCCAGCCTGATGGTGACCGACACCGCCTTCCAGCGCTATCCCTACCACCAGACCGCCACGCCCGAACCCGACTACGAGGCCACGGCGCGCGTCGTCGACGCCCTCGCGCGCACCATCCGCGCCCTGGCGGGCGCCCAGCGCACCTGAGGAATCAGGCCGCCAGGAACATCTCCTGCAGGTCGTTCAGGAAGCGCTGGCCCAGCTCGGTGGGCTTGATCAGCTTGAAGTCGCGGTACAGCAGGCCCTTGGCTTCGGCCTCGTTGAGGGCCTTCGTGATGGCGCTGATGTTCATGCCGGTGCGCTCGCCGAACAGGTTCGGGTCGAAGCCCTCCGTCAGGCGCAGGGCGTTGAGCATGAACTCGAAGCCCATGTCCCCGCGTGCGATCTCGTGTTCTTCCTGGACCGGGTTGCCGCGCCTGGCCGCCTCGATGAAGGAAGCGGGCTGCTTGTAGCGCGCCTGGCGCAGCACGCGGTGCGGGAAGGAGATCTTCGAATGCGCGCCGGCGCCGATGCCGAGGTAGTCGCCGAACTGCCAGTAGTTCAGGTTGTGCTTCGCGCGGTGGCCTGCCCTGGCGTAGGCCGAGACCTCGTAGTGCTGGTAGCCGGCGTTTGCCGTCGCCTCGAGGATCATGTCCTGCATGTCGGCGCTCGTATCGTCGTCCGGCAGGGTCGGCGGATACTTGGCGAAGACCGTGTTCGGCTCCATCGTCAAGTGGTACATCGACAGGTGCGGCGGCGCGAAGGACAGCGCCGTCTCCAGGTCGCGGCGCGCTTCCTCGAGCGTCTGCGAGGGCAGCGCGAACATCAGGTCGAGGTTGAAATTGTCGAAGGTCGAGCGCGCGATCTCGACCGCGCGCAAGGCTTCGGCTTCGTCGTGGATGCGGCCCAGCGCCGCCAGGTGCGCGCCGTTGAAGCTCTGGATGCCGATCGACAGGCGGTTCACGCCGCTGTCGCGGTAGGACCTGAAGCGTTCTGCCTCGAAAGTACCCGGGTTGGCCTCCATCGTGATCTCGGCGCCGATCTCCAGAGGCAGCAGGGTGCGCACGTCCGACAGCAGGCGGTCCAGCCCCGCCGCCGACATCAGGCTCGGGGTGCCGCCACCGATGAAGACCGTGTGGATCTTGCGGCCCCAGATCATGGGCAGCGACTGCTCCAGGTCCAGGCGCACGGCGTCGAGGTACTCCTTCTCCGGCAGCTCGCCCTTCGCCTCGTGCGAATTGAAATCGCAGTAGGGGCATTTGCGCACGCACCAGGGGAAGTGGATGTAGAGCGACAGCGGCGGCAGCGCTGCGAGGTTCAATGCGCCGGGCTGCAGGTATTGCAGGGCCGTGGTCGCGGGAGAGCGGGGTTCGCTCGGCGACAGGTTCGCGCCGGCGACTTTAATCGGGATCATTTCAGTTTTTCTACCAGTGCACGCAGGGCTTGGCCGCGGTGCGAGTGGGCGTTCTTCACGGCCGGGTCCAGCTCGGCGGTGGTCTTGCCGAGCGCGGGAATCAGGAAGTGCGGGTCGTAGCCGAAGCCATTGGCCCCGCGCGGGGTATCGATGATCTCGCCGCGCCACATGCCGTCGGCGATCACCGGCTGCGGGTCGTCGGCGTGGCGCACGTAGACCAGCACGCAGTAGTAGTACGCGGACTTGTCCGCATGCTCGGCGAGATCGGCCACCAGTTTCTCGTTGTTGCGGGCGTCGGACTTCGGCTCGCCCGCGAAGCGCGCCGAATAGACGCCGGGCGCGCCGCCCAGCGCGTTGACGCAGACGCCCGAATCGTCCGCCAGGGCCGGCAGGCCGGTCAGGCGCGAGGCGTGGCGCGCCTTGGCCAGCGCGTTTTCGACAAAGGTGCCGAAGGGCTCCTCCGCTTCCGGGACGTCGAACTCGCCTTGCGGGTGCAGCTCGAAGCCGATGGGCGCGAGGATCTGGGCGAACTCCTTGAGTTTGCCGGCATTATTGGAGGCGAGGACGAGGCGTTGGGTCATGGTGGCGTGGTGGGATTGCGGCGGAGGGTGGGTATTTTAGCGTTTTCGGCCACGGCATGCTGCCGCCGCGGCCGCGCGAACCGGTCAGCCGGCCAGGCCGAGCGACTGCTTTTGCAACTTGATCAACTCCGTAATCCCCAGCTGCCCCAGGTCCAGCAGGCGGTTCATGCCGGCGCGATCGAAGGCCGCGCCTTCCGCCGTGCCCTGCACCTCGATGAAGTGCCCGGTCTCCGTCATCACGACGTTCATGTCGGTGTCGCAGTCCGAATCCTCGACGTAGTCCAGGTCGAGCACCGGCATGCCGCGGTAGACGCCGACCGAGATCGCGGCGACAAAATGCCTGACCGGCACGGCCGGGAGCAGGCCCTGCTTCACCAAGACCTGGAATGCGTCGTAGGCCGCCACCATGGCGCCGGTGATCGAGGCGGTGCGGGTGCCGCCGTCGGCCTGGATCACGTCGCAGTCCAGGTGCAGGGTGCGCTCGCCGAACGCTTCGAGGTCGAAGGCGGCGCGCAGCGAGCGGCCGATCAGGCGCTGGATTTCCTGGGTGCGGCCGGACTGCTTGCCGCGCGCGGCTTCGCGGTCCATGCGGGTGTGCGTCGAGCGCGGCAGCATGCCGTATTCCGCCGTCAGCCAGCCCTGCCCCTTCCCTTTCAGGAAGCCCGGCACTTTTTCTTCGATGCTGGCGGTGCAGATCACCTTGGTGTCGCCACACTCGATCAGCACCGAGCCTTCGGCGTGTCTGGTGTACTGGCGGGTGATGCGGATGGCGCGCAACTGGTCGACCGCGCGGCCGCTCGGGCGTTGTTCGAAGCTCATGGATGTCCTTGTTATTTAAGTAATTGGGAAGACTTCTCGATTGCCTGGCGGATCTCGGCGATCGCTTTTTCGATTTCGTCTTCGTCGAAGGCGTCTGCACCCGAGGGCAGCGGCTCGCCGGCCGTGATGGTCGAGCTGACCTCGTTCTCGGGCAGCATCTGGGTCGAGATCACGCCGGGCGCATTGCTGGCGCCCGCGCCCTGCCAGGTGATGGCCAGCGCGGTGGTGTTGTCGGCGCGCGCGCCGCCGATCGCGGCGGCCATCGCCACCATGTCGGGCACGGCCTGCACGACGGTCGAGGTGGACAGGCGGTGCACGATCTCGGTTTCCGGCAGCATCGACCACAGGCCATCCGAACAAAGCAGCAGGGTATCGCCCGCTTCCAGGCTGGCCTGGTTCGAGATCTCGATCCTGGGTGACTGGCCCGCGCCCAGGCAGTTGTACAGCTTGTTGCGGTCCGGATGGGTGTTGCGCTCTGCCTCGGTCGCGCGGCCGCGCTCGATCAGGTATTCGAGGTGGGAGTGGTCGCGCGTGCGCGCCAGCACCTGGTTGCGGCGCACCCAGTACAGGCGCGAGTCGCCGCAGTGGGCCCACACGGCGCAGTTGTGCTGGACCAGGCAGGCCACCACCGTGGTGCGCGGCGTCTCGGGCAGTTTATGGGTCTCGGCATAGCTCAGGATGTCCCAATGTGCCTGCATCAGCGCTTCTTCGAGGAAGCGCTCGGGCTTCTTCACATAGGGGCGCGCCTGCATGCGGAACATCATCGACAGGGTCTGCAGGGTGATGGTGGCGGCGATCTCGCCGCCCAGGTGCCCGCCCATGCCGTCGGCCAGCACCAGCAGCAGCGCATCGCGCGTGAAGCTGTAGCCCATGCGGTCCTGGTTGACCTTGCGGCCGCCGATGTGGGTCTGCTGGTAGACGGAAAACTGCATGCTGCCTCCTTAGCTGCGCGCGCCGCGCTTCAAGCCGATACGCTGGGCGATGCCGCGCCAGCCTCCCGGCGCCTGTTCCGGTTCCGGTTCCGCTTCCGCCTGCGGCGCCAGCGTGGGCGGCGCCTGCAGCACCTTCTGCATGGCGAACACGCTCTGCGGGCGCACCAAGGGATCGAGGGCCAGGCAGGCGCGCACCATGTCGACCAGTTCCGGCGAATAACTGCCTTCGAGTTTCGCCAGCTGGACGTCAACCTTGTCTTCGCTCTTCCTCGCCTCGACCGGCTGCGGCATGGTGCGCGTCATGCAGGCATACATGGCAGCGCCGATGCTGTAGATGTCGGTCCAGGGGCCGAGCGCTTGCGCCTTGCTGTACAGCTCGGGCGCGGCGAAGCCGGGGGTGTACATCGGCGCCAGCATGGGCGCATCGATGTTGATGGTCTGGCGCGCCGCGCCGAAGTCGAGCAGCAGGGGCGAACCGTCGCTGCGCAGGTAGATATTGGCCGGTTTCAGGTCCAGGTGCAGCAGCTTGTTGGCGTGGACCTCGCGCACGCCGGCGCAGACCCCGTTGAAGAGCTGGCGCAGCGCGGTCTCGTTCACGCGGCTGCCCTTGGCGTGCAGGCGGGCGATGTGGTCCTGCAGGGTGTGGCCGGATTCGTAGGCCATCACCATGTACACCGTCTCGTTGGCGCGGAAGAAGTTCACCACCCGCACCACGTTCGGATGGACGATGCGCGCCAGCGCCCGCCCCTCCTCGAAGAAGCATTTCAGGCCGATGCGGAACACCGGCAGATTGGGCTTGGAGACGGTCGGCGCGAGCTCGCCGGGCGCACGCAGGGCGAGCTGGCTGGGCAGGTATTCCTTGATGGCCACCGCATTGCCTTCGGGGTCATATGCCAGATAAACAATACTGAACCCACCGGACGCAATTTTCTTTACAATGCGATATCCAGCAATTTCCAGCCCATCAGGCAGGGGTGCGTTATTCTGTGCGGCCATCCGGGAAGGTTTCCTTGCTTAACAGGGCAATTGTGTGGGATAAATGTCGGCCTTGTAAAGAATAAAAACCGGGGATCCCTTTGAGCATTTCTAGCATGACAGGTTATGCGGTTGCCACCAGCGAAGGCGCTGCCGGCACCCTCACGATCGAGATCAAGAGCGTCAACTCGCGCTTCCTCGATCTCCAGTTCCGCATCAATGACGATCTGCGCGCCCTGGAACCCGACCTGCGCTCGGCCATCATGGCCGCCATCACCCGCGGCAAGGTCGAAGTGCGCCTCTCCTTCGGCCGCAAGGCTGCCGGCGGTTCGCAGGCGCTGAACCAGGAGCTGCTGGCCGACCTCGCCCGCCTGCAGGCCGAGGTCACAAAACACTTTGCCGCCGCCTCGCAGATGACGGTCGCCGAGCTGCTGCGCTGGCCCGGCGTGATCGAGGAATCGACCGTGGGCCAGGAGTCGCTGCAGGCGGACGTCGCCGCCCTCACCGCCACCACTGTCGCGGCCTTTGTCGACAGCCGCAAGCGCGAAGGCGCGGCTCTGGAAGCGATGCTGCTCTCGCGCATCGAATCGATGGAAGCCATCGTCAAGCGCATCACCCCGCTCATCCCGCAGGTGATTTCGCAGTTCCAGCAGAAGGCGGTCGAGCGCATGCAGGATGCGCTGGGCCTGGCCGGCCACGGCAATCCCTCGGTGCTGAGCCGCCAGGAAGTGCTGGAGCGCATCCGCCAGGAAGTGACCTTGTACGGCATCCGCATCGACGTGTCCGAAGAGCTCTCGCGCCTGTCGGCCCACCTGAACGAAACCCGCCACATCCTCAAGAAGGGCGGCCAGGTCGGCAAGCGCCTGGACTTCATGATGCAGGAGCTGAACCGCGAGGCGAATACGCTGGGCGCGAAGGCCTCGGTGAAGGAGCTGGCGGATGCGTCGATGGAGCTGAAGTTGCTCATCGAGCAGATGCGCGAGCAGGTGCAGAACCTCGAATAATTAGATTGTTGTCGTTGCGCAACAGCGCGACGGCATGTTGAACGCGCGGACGGGGGACCCGTCCACCCTACGTAGGGTGGACGGGTTTCCCGTCCGCGCGTTCAAACTTATGATGAACACCTCGTACCAAACAAGGAACCAAACATGATCACTCCCGCCCTCTCCGGCAGCCTGTTCGTCGTCGCCGCACCCAGCGGCGCCGGCAAATCGACCCTGGTCAACGCCCTGCTGAAGCTGGAACCGGGCATCAAGCTGTCGATCTCGACCACCACCCGTCCGCCGCGTCCGGGCGAGCAGGATGGCCGCGAATACCACTTCACGACGGCGGAAGATTTCGTCGCGCGCGCCGACCGCGGCGAGTTCCTGGAATGGGCGGAAGTGCACGGTAATTACTACGGCACCAGCCGCCTGACCGTGGAACAGGAGATGAAGCACGGCACCGACATCCTGCTGGAGATCGACTGGCAGGGTGCGCGCCAAGTGAGGAAGCAGTTCCCCGACGCGGCCGGCATTTTCATTTTGCCGCCGTCGATCGAAGCCCTGGAGGAGCGCCTGCACAAGCGCGGCACCGACGAGCCCCACATCATCACCCGCCGCCTGCTGGCCGCCGGTGGGGAGATGGCTCACGCTCCGGAGTTCGAATATGCTATCATCAACGAAGAGTTCAACGTCGCCCTCGCGGAACTGCAGGCGATTGTCAAAGCGACACGTTGCCGTTTCGCCCAACAGGCCGCGCGCAACGCCGACTTGTTTGCCCAGCTGGGAATCCACGCGCAACAACCTACGTAATACCCATCAGCGGCGCCGCTAGGCATGCCGCATTTGTACTTTCAGGAGTGAACATGGCCCGCATTACCATCGAAGATTGCCTCAAGAACGTCCCGAACCGCTTCCAGCTGACCCTGGCCGCGACCTACCGCGCACGCCAGCTGCTGCAGGGCCACACCCCGAAGGTCGAAGCCAAGGACAAGCCGACCGTCGTCGCCCTGCGCGAGATCGCTGCCGGCAAGGTCGGCCTCGAGATGCTCAAGAAGGTGCCGATGTAATACCCGGGGGCTCGATAAACCTACTGCGCGTTGCGCTGTCGGTTTGCGATGCTCGCTGTACTACTCGTACAGCTGCGCTTCTCAACCAACATCGCTGCCGCTCGCTACGGTTTCTCGAGCCCCCATTTAGTATGGCGGGTTTAGGTATATCGATATTCTGTTATTCTGTGCCTACACTGGCTGATCGATATTACATATGAGTTTGTCTTCCCCGGATTCGACCCATCCAGGAACCCCCGCCCGCTCCAAGCGACCGGGCAAACCGCAAGACGCCGAGACACCGGCGCCCGCGCCGGGCGTCGCCTCGGTCACGCAGCTCATCAACAAGCTGTCCGACTACCTCACCCCCGCCGAGCTCAAGAAGGTCAAGGAGGCCTACCGCTTCTCCGACGAGATGCACCTCGGGCAGGTCCGCAAGTCGGGTGAACCCTACATCTCCCATCCGATCGCCGTCGCGGAAATCTGCGCCGAGTGGAAGCTCGACGCCCAGGCCATCATGGCCGCGCTGCTGCATGACGTGATCGAAGACCAGGACGTCAAGAAGGACGAACTGATCGAGCGCTTCGGCGCCCAGGTCGCGAACATGGTCGACGGTCTGTCCAAGCTCGAGAAGATCGAGTTCCAGAGCCAGATCGAGGCCCAGGCCGAGAACTTCCGCAAGATGCTGCTGGCCATGGCGTCGGACGTGCGCGTGATCCTGATCAAGCTCGCCGACCGCCTGCACAATATGCGCACCATGGGCGTGATGATCCCGGCCAAGCGTCGCCGCATCTCGCGCGAGACCATGGAAGTCTACGTGCCGATCGCCCACCGCCTCGGCCTGAACGACATCTACCGCGAGCTGCAGGACCTGTCCTTCTCGCACCTCTACCCGCTGCGCTACTTCACGCTGGCCAAGGCCATCAAGGCGGCGCGCGGCAACCGCCGCGAAGTGGTCAAGAAGATCCTCGAGGCGGTCAAGGCGCAGCTGGCCGGCGCCGGCATCCAGGCCGAGGTCTACGGCCGCGAGAAGACCCTGTACGGCATCTACAAGAAGATGCGCAACAAGCACCTGTCCTTCTCGCAGGTGCTGGACGTGTATGGCTTCCGCGTGGTGGTCGACACGGTCCCGAACTGCTACGTGGCGCTCGGCACCCTGCACGCCCTGTACAAGCCGATGCCCGGCAAGTTCAAGGATTACATCGCCATCCGCAAGATCAACGGGTATCAGTCGCTGCATACCACCCTGATCGGCCCCTACGGCACCCCGGTCGAATTCCAGATCCGCACCCAGGACATGCACCGCACCGCGGAAAGCGGCGTGGCGGCGCACTGGCTGTACAAGACCGGCGAC
>JBFLVV010000085.1:0-21820 GCA_040758275.1 Pseudomonadota bacterium | reverse complement strand
CGCCACGCCCAGCACGGCCGGTTCGTCCGGCGGTTTGCCGGTATAGGTCGAATGGTAGATCGGATCGCGCCGCATGGTGATGCGGTCGATCGTGAACACCGGGAAGCTGTCCTGCTCATTGTAATAGCCGGTGTGGTCGCCATACGGGCCTTCCAGCGCATGCTCGAAGCCGGAGGGGTGGTTCGCATCCGGGTAGATATGCCCTTCGAGGACGATCTCGCTTGATGCCGGCACGCGCAGTTCGCTGCCGATGGCCTTCGTCAGGACGGTGCGCTGGCCGCGCAGCAGACCGGCGAACTGGTATTCGGACAGGCTGTCCGGCACCGGCGTGACCGCGCCCAGGATGGTGGCCGGGTCCGCGCCCAGCGCCACCGCCACCGGATAGGGCTTGCCCGGATTGGCCAGCGCGTGCTCGCGGAAGTCGAGCGCGCCGCCGCGGTGGGCGAGCCAGCGCATGATCACCTTGTTCGGCCCCAGCACCTGCTGGCGGTAGATGCCCAGGTTCTGGCGCTTCTTGTTGGGACCCTTGGTGATCACCAGCCCCCAGGTAATCAGGGGAGCGATGTCGCCCGGCCAGCAGTGCTGGATCGGCAGCTTGCCCAGATCGACGTCCTGCCCTTCCCACACGATTTCCTGGCAGGGCGCGCCGCGTACTTCTTTAGGGGCCATGTCCCACACGGCTTTCACCAGCGAGCCCAGGCCCATGATGTCCTTGAAGCCCTTGGGCGGCTCCGGCTCCTTCAGGCGCGCCAGCACGTGGCCGATATTGCGCAGTTCGTCGATGCTCTCGGCGCCCATGCCCAGCGCCACCCGGCGCGGGGTGCCGAACAGGTTGCCCAGCACGGGAATACTATGTCCCGTCGGCTTTTCGAACAGCAGCGCGGGGCCGCCGGCGCGCAGGGCGCGGTCGCAGACCTCCGTCATTTCGAGGTGGGGCGACACTGGTACGCCAACATGCTTGAGCTCGCCCATCCGCTCGAGCTGAGCCATAAAGTCCCGCAAATCTGAATATTTCATTAAGTTTTGATCGTTATCTCGTCAGTAGAAGCTTGTTCAAGGCACCATGCCAAGTATCTGATTTGTTGAGCTTTTCCAAAATTTCGGCTCGGCAATCAGAACTAAAAGTAATAAGAGCGGATCGTGCTAGGGTTGACTTGGTATAAAGGAGCCACTAGAATCCGTCCTACTTGATGAGGCAGGCAAGTCTTTCTGACATGATTTTAGCTGTTCTCATGCATTCACGGGGTCGGGGCCCCACATGACATTTTGAGGAGTGTTTTCACAGGGCGTCTGCCCTAACCCCCCGAGACAGTTGTTGAGCCACTGGTTCCACCCGCCTGGGTTTTTAGCAGCCAGCTGAAGCAAAGCAATGACGGCGTTAGTCGGCCGCGACGCGGCGACCTACGATATTTCTGATGCACGGCAAGCAGTCCGACACCGCGTTTACACGCTGTGACAGGAGCTCTTTTTTGCCGCGACAAGGGGAATTCGATGATCAATCGTTTCATCACGAGCGCAAGGCTCGTGCAATCCATGGCCAGCCAGCCAGTCACATGGTCTTCCATTGGCAAAGCGGCACGCGGTTTCGTCAATACCGCACGTAACACCCTGACCGTATTCGGTCTTTCCGCAGTCGCCATGCTCGCACTGCTGTACACCAACGAAGACGTCGCCAAGCGCGTCTCGGACGTGCTGGATCCCCAGCGTGAAATCGTCGCCGTCGCCCCTAGCGCGCCTGCGGCCGCAATCATGCCGGTTGCCCTGACCGAAGCGGTGGAAACGAGTCATACCGACACCCACCATCTCGGCAACAGCAAGCAGCAGCAATGGGTCACCTCCTGGCTGAGCAAGCGCTACCGCGTCGCCAGCGACGCCGCCAACATGCTGGTCTCGACCGCCTATATGACGGCGCACGAGGTCAAGCTGGACCCGCTCCTGATCCTCGCCGTGATGGCGATCGAATCGGGCCTGAACCCCTTCGCCGAGAGCCCGATGGGCGCGAAGGGTTTGATGCAGGTCATGGCCAAGGTTCACCATGACAAGTTCGAGGAAGTCGGCGGCCAGCAGGCGGCCCTGAATCCGGTCGCCAACATCAAGGTCGGCGCCCTGATCCTCAAGGACTACGTCAAGCGTACCGGTTCCGTCGAAGGCGGCCTCAAGACCTACGTCGGCGCAGCCGACCTGGAAACCGACTCCGGCTACGGCGCGAAAGTGCTGGCCGAATACAAGCGCCTGAAACAGGTGGCGCGCGGCCAGAAGGTCCCGACCACCACGCGGCCGGCAGTCCCCGCGCCGATCGTGGTCAAGCAGGCGCCGAGCGCCAAGCCGGTCGAGACCCCGGCCCCGGCTCCCGCGCCGGCTCCGACCGAGAACCACGGTTCGGAAACGCTGGCTACCCTGTAAGCCAGCAGAAAACACTCCTCTCGGCCACCGCATGACGGTGGCTTTTTCTTTTTGCCCTTGCCGCTAAACCCATGATGCAAGACACGTCCTTGACGATTGCCCTCGCCGACCCGGCAGGCCCGGAGGCGCAGGCCTGCCTGGCGCGGTATTTCGAGGAATTGCAGCAGCGGTTCGACACCGGCTTCGATCCGGCCGCCAGCGTGTCGGCCAGCCCGGAGGAGCTGGTGCCGCCTTCGGGCTACTTCCTCATCGCGCGGCTCGATGGCGCCGCAGTCGCTTGCGGGGCGCTCAAGGTGCAGGGACAGGGCTTCGGGGAGCTGAAGCGGATGTGGGTGGCGCCGCAAGTGCGCGGCATGGGGCTCGCCCGCCGCCTGCTGGCGGCGCTGGAGGCGCAGGCGGTGGCGGCCGGGGTACGGGTGCTGCGGCTGGATACGAGCCGGCACTTGCCGGAGGCGCATGCGCTCTATATGAAGAACGGCTACGTCGAGATTCCCGCGTACAACGACAATCCCTACGCCGACCACTGGTTCGAGAAGCGCTTTTCGTAGGGTGGGCGGGTTCCGCCCACGCGGTCAAATCACGTGTCTTGACACGCTCCGTGGCTCACATCCGATCCGTGACCGCGTGGGCAGGATCTGCCCACCCTACAAGAGCGATATGGTCGAGCCAACAATAAAAAAAGCCACCGGGCGACGCCACGGTGGCTTCTCTACTATATATGGAGCAACTGCGAATCAGCGCTTCGCGTCGGCCCCGACTTCGTCCGGACGCAGGGTGCTGGCCAGCTTGTCCAGCACGCCATTGACGTACTTGTGGCCATCGATGCCGCCGAAGGACTTGGTCAGCTCGACCGCTTCGTTGATCACGACGCGGTAAGGGATTTCCGGATGGTTCTTCAGCTCGTAGGCGCCCAGCAGCAGCACGCCGTGTTCGATCGGCGAGAGCTCGGCGATGCTGCGGTCGATCAGCGGGGCGATGACTTCGCGCAGCTCGACCGAAGTCGCGATGGCGCCGTTCAGCAGTTCGCTGAAGAATTCGCCGTCGGCCTTGTCGAAGCCGTGGGCGCCGCGGATGTTGGTCACGACGGTGCGGGCCGGCTCATTGTTGAGCAGCCATTGGTACAGGCCCTGCAGCGCGAACTCGCGCGCGCGGTGGCGCGGCGTGCGGTTCTTGCTGGGGTTGGCGTGGGTGGTCTTGTCGGTCATTCTTCTCTATTCCTTTATTCTTCTTCGGCCTGCAGCTCTTCGAGGGCGAACAGCAGGTTCGACATCTCGACCGCCACGCGGGCCGCGTCGGCGCCCTTCTCGGCCATGCGCACTTCGGCCTGCTCGTCGTTTTCAGTGGTGAGGATCGCGTTGGCGATCGGCATGCCGTAGTCCAGGCCGATGCGGGTGATGCCGGCGCCGGATTCGTTCGAGACCAGTTCGAAGTGGTAGGTCTCGCCGCGGATCACCGCGCCGAGCGCGATCAGCGCGTCGAACTGCTGGGTCTCGGCCAGCTTCTGCAGCGCCAGCGGCGCTTCCAGGGCGCCCGGCACCGTGATGTGGAGGATGTCCTCGTCGGCCACGCCCAGGCGCTTGAGTTCCGCCAGGCAGGACGACAGCAGGCCGTGGCCGATGTCGGCATTGAAGCGGGCCTGCACGATCCCGATGCGCAGGCCTTCGCCCGCCAGATTGCTTTCAAAAGTTGGTACCGTCATGGCTGGCCTCTTCTTCGTATGTGTGTATATATAGTAGTGTGATTTGTTCTTGTCGAGCGCCGCGTCAGGCGGCCGGCTGCGGCAGGTAGCCCGTCACTTCCAGGTCGAAGCCGGTCATCGACGGCATCTTGCGCGGGTTGGCCAGCAGCTGCATCTTGCCCACGCCCAGGTTGCGCAGGATCTGCGCGCCGATGCCGTAGGTGCGCAGGTCCATCGAGGCCGCGCGGGCGCTCCTCGCGCTCGTATCGCGCGGGGCGAACTGGGCGAACAGCTGGTCGGCCGTTTCGCCGGCATTGAGCAGCACGATCACGCCGTTGTCGCTGGCCTGGATCGCCTTCATGGCCGAGGCCAGGTCCCAGGAATGGGTGCTGGCGCAGTTGCCCAGCACGTCCAGCAGGGACACCGGCTGGTGCACGCGCACCAGGGCTTCCTTCTCCTGCGACGGTTCGCCATGCACCAGGGCCAGGTGGGCCGAGCCGCTCGGCTTGTCGCGGTAGGCGACCAGGCGGAAGTCGCCATGCACGGTGTGCAGGGGGCGCTCGGCCACGCGCTCGACCAGGCTTTCGTTCTGGCTGCGGTAGTGGATCAGGTCGGCGATGGTGCCGATCTTCAGGTTGTGCTCCTTCGCGAACTCGATCAGGTCCGGCAGGCGCGCCATGGTGCCGTCTTCCTTGATGATCTCGCAGATGACGGAGGCCGGGGTCAGGCCGGCCATGGCGGTCAGGTCACAGCCGGCCTCGGTATGGCCGGCGCGCATCAGGACGCCGCCGTTCTGGGCGCGCAGCGGGAAGATGTGGCCCGGCTGCACCAGGTCGTCCGGGGTCGTGCCCTTGTTCACGGCCACCTGGATGGTGCGCGCGCGGTCGGCCGCCGAGATGCCGGTGGTCACGCCCTCGGCCGCTTCGATCGAGACCGTGAAGTTGGTGCCGAAGGAGGTGCCGTTTTTAGACGTCATCATCGGCAGCGCCAGCTGGTCGCAGCGCTCTTCGGTGAGCGTCAGGCAGACCAGGCCGCGCGCATGGCGGATCATGAAGTTGATCGCTTCCGGGGTGACGAAGTCAGCGGCAAGCACCAGGTCGCCTTCGTTCTCGCGGTCTTCCTCGTCGACGAGAATGACCATGCGCCCTGCGCGCAGTTCGGCAACGATTTCCTCGGTGCTGGAAATAGACATACGGATTCCTCGGGATTTTTGCGTAATCCGCTATTTTAAAGGATTTACCGCCATTCAAGCGGAAGCCGATGCATTCTCACCAAGCACGGCGCTGAGTTTTCGTCAACGGTCGTTGCCACTAAGCAACATGCAATAATCCGCGTACATTTGCTCACACATAATTGTTAAGCTCACCCTTCTTGCATGCCACGAAATCCTATGGCGTGGCGCGCTTACGCTTGACTCGATTATGATTAAGACATTGCGGCTGGTGAGCTTGCTGTGGCCTTTGCCCGGCGCTCTTCAACCATTCTTCGGAGTTGCCATGGCGGTAGTTCCACATTCCTGCGGCCTTCCCGCGATTTTCACGGGAAGGCGGCGCTGATGGCCACGATCCTGGTCGTCGACGATCGGCCGAGCAACCGCGTCTTCCTGAACGCGTTGCTCGGTTATACCGGCCATCGCCTGCTGGAAGCGGAAGACGGCGCCCAGGCGTTGGCGCTGGTGCGCAGCGAACGTCCGGAACTGGTCATCACCGACATCCTGATGCCGGTCATGGACGGCTATGAGCTGGTCCAGCAAATCCGCAACGATCCCGAACTGCGCGCCACCCGCATCATCTTCTTCTCGGCCGTCTACGCCGAGCGCGAGACCCAGGCGATGGCGGCGCGCTGCGGCGTGGCCACCGTGCTGCCCAAGCCCGCCGACGCCCACCAGATCCTCGAGGCCGTCAACGCCGAACTGGGCGGAGGCGAATCCGTACCGCCACCAGCGCCCGAGATCACCGAGCGCGAGCGCGCCCTGCCCTTCGACCTGTGCGCGCGCCTGGGCGAACTCGAACGCATGTGCCTGGCCCTGATCGGCGAGCGCCGCGTCGAGACCCTGGCCGCCTCCTTCCTCGACGCCGCGCGCCGGGTCCTGCACGCGGATTACGCGGCCCTGTGCCTGATCGACCGCAACGAGCGCAATGTGCGCCACCTCGATTCCTGGTCGCTCGACACCTCCCTGTTCGAAAGCCATGCGCGCGACGAGATGCGCCTGCCGGGCGTCCTGATGCGCGCCCGCGCGCCGCTGCGCCTCTCCGAGGGCGACACCCTGCTGGCCAGCCTGCCGGCCGGCCATCCGGGTGTCGGCAGCTTCCTCGGCCTGCAGGTACACGACCTGCAGCACCCGCTCGGCTGGCTCTACTGCGCCCGTCATCCCGGCGCACCGGGTTTCACCGAGGAAGAGGAACGCTGGGCCACGGCCCTGGCCGCCCAGCTGGCGGTCGCCTACGAGAACCTGAACCTGTACGACGTGGTGCAGCGCCACGCCTCCCAGCTGCAGCTCGAGGCCCTGGCGCGCGCCGACGCCGACGCCGCCCTGCGCGAGAGCGAGCACCGGCTGGAACTGGCCCGCCAGGTCTTCGACAGCACCCAGGAAGGCATCATGATGACCGATGCTAGAGCGAACATCGTGGCGGTCAACCCGGCCTTCGAGCAGATCACCGGCTACCGCGAGGCCGAGGTCATGGGCCTGAATCCGCGCATCCTGCGCTCGGGCCGCCACGACGCCACCTTCTACCGCGACATGTGGAACTGCCTGGAAAAGGATGGGCAATGGCGCGGCGAAATCTGGAACCGCCGCAAGAACGGCGAAGTCTATCCCGAACGCACCAGCATCAGCGCGGTGCACGACGATGCCGGCAACCTCACCGCCTATGTCTCGGTGTCGGCCGACCTGTCGGCCCTGAAGGCCGCCCACCACCAGCTCGATTTCCTGTCGAACCACGACGCCCTCACCCTGCTGCCGAACCGCTCGCTGTTCAACGACCGCCTGCAGCAGGCGATCGCCGCGGCGCGCCAGGGCGATGGAGAACTGGCGCTGCTGCTGTTCAATGTCGACCGGCTCTCGCGCATCAACGACAGCCTGGGCCATGCGGCCGGCGACGCCGTGCTGCGCGAAGTGGCCAAGCGGGTGAACGCCATCGCCGGCCCGACCGACACCCTGGCGCGCCTGTCGGGGGACGAATTCGTGCTGCTGCTCACCAGCTGCCATGACAACGAGGACATCATCCTGGCCGCGCGCCGCCTGATCGACGCGATCGCCCAGCCGCACACGGTGGGCGGGCACGACGTGGTGGTCACCGGCAGCGTCGGCATCAGCATCTTCCCGCGCGACGGCGCCGCCCCCGGCGACCTGCTCAAGGCGGCCGACGCGGCCCTGGGCGACATGAAGAAGTCCGGGCGCAACGGCTTCCGCTTCTTCAAGGGCGAGATGAATGCCCAGGCCCTGCGCTGGCTGGCGCTGGAAACCCGGCTGCGGCGCGCCATCGACCGCGGCGAACTGGCCCTGCATTATCAACCGCAGATTTCCCGCATCGACGGCAATGTGGTCGGCATGGAAGCCCTGCTGCGCTGGCGCAGCGAGGAAATCGGCGTGGTCTCGCCGGGCGACTTCATCCCGCTCGCCGAAGACACCGGCCTGATCCACCCGATCGGCGAATGGGTGATCCGCCAGGCCTGCTTCCAGAACAAGGCCTGGCAAAACGCCGGCCTGCCGCCCGTGAAAGTGGCCGTCAACGTCTCGGCCAACCAGTTCAAGGCCGGCTCGGTAAGCGGCATGGTGCAGAAGGCCCTGCTGGAAAGCGGCCTGGCGCCGCGCTACCTGGAAGTGGAGCT
Organism: Pseudomonadota bacterium; assembly: GCA_040758275.1. Classification (GTDB taxonomy): domain Bacteria; phylum Pseudomonadota; class Gammaproteobacteria; order Burkholderiales; family Burkholderiaceae_D; genus Telluria. The sequence goes on along the minus strand of JBFLVV010000085.1, from coordinate 13,908 downwards.
GACCGAGAGCGTGATGCTGGGCGACAGCGCCGCGGCGGAAGCGCAGATGGCGGAATTGCGCGCCATGGGCGTGTCGCTGTCGCTGGACGACTTCGGCACCGGCTACTCATCGCTGGGCTACCTGTCGCGCTTCCCGCTCGACAAGCTCAAGATCGACCAGACCTTTGTCCGCAACATCACCACCGAGCAGCGCAGCGCCGCCATCGCCCAGGCCACCATCGCCCTGGCCCAAGGGCTCTCGCTGTCGGTGGTGGCCGAGGGCGTGGAAACCATCGGGCAGCGCGACTTCCTGGGCCTGATCGGCTGCGACGTGATGCAGGGCTATCTGTACAGCCGCCCGGTACCGGCGCACGAAATGGCGCAACTGCTGGCGAAAGGGCGTGTGGCGGTCTGAACGCCGCTTTTCCGCGCCCTGCCCAAACGCAACAGTGCATGGCGGACGCGCGCGGTAGAATGCATGCTCGTCCGCCAGTTACTAACCAGGGATCACCAATGAGCAAGAACTTCACGCGCGGCCTCTGCCTGGCCGCGCTGCTGTGCGCGCAGCTGCCGGCCACTGCCGCGGCTGGCGCCATCGCAGCCAAGGGGTCCGCCACGGCCGCGACCGCGGCTACCACCTTGCGCCTTGACGCCCCGATCCCGGTCGGCCCGCAGGTCAAGGTCGGCAAGCTGGCCAATGGCCTGACCTATTACATCCAGAAGAATGCGCGCCCGGAGCGCAAGCTCGAGCTGCGCCTGGTGGTCAAGGCCGGCTCCATCCTCGAAGACGAGGACCAGCGCGGCCTGGCCCACTTTGTCGAGCACATGGCCTTCAATGGCTCGACCAATTTCCGCAAGCACGAGCTGGTGTCCTATCTGCAGTCGATCGGCGTCGGCTTCGGCGCCGACCTGAACGCCTACACCTCGTTCGACGAGACCGTCTACATCCTGCCGATCCCGACCGACAAGCAGGAAAACGTGAGCAAGGCGTTCCAGGTGCTGGAAGACTGGGCCCACGGCCTGAGCTTCGATCCCGAGACGATCGACAAGGAACGCGGCATCGTGCTGGAAGAGCTGCGCCTCGGCAAAGGCGCCTCCGACCGCATGAGCAAGCAGATCATGCCGGCCATCTTCAACGGCTCCCGGTACGCCGAGCGCCTGCCGATCGGCACCGAAGACGTGCTGCGCAATTTCACGCCCGACGCCTTGAAGCGCTTCTACCGCGACTGGTACCGCCCCGACCTGATGGCGGTCGTCGTGGTCGGCGACATCGACCCCGGCCAGGCCGAGAAGCTGGTCAAATCGCACTTCGCCCACCTCAAGAACCCCCAGCCTTCGCGCCAGCGCGCCTATGCCGAGATTCCGGCGCGCCAGTCGACCGAGGCCCTGGTCGTCACCGACCAGGAAGCCACCGGCAACGCCGTGCTGATCCGCTATCCGGTGCAGAAGGTAGAAGAAGCCGGCACCATCCGCGCCTACCGCGACGACCTGGTGCAGTCGCTGTTCGCCGCCATGCTGAACCAGCGCCTGCAGGAACTGTCGCAGCTGCCGGAACCGCCCTTCATGGGCGCTTCCAGCTCGCTCGGCAAGCTCACCCCGCGCTACCGTTCCTACAATGCCTCGGCCGCGCTGGGACCGCGCGGCGCCGAGGTGGCCCTTTCGGCCCTGGTCGAGGAAAACGAGCGCGCACGCCGCTACGGCTTCGGCGCGGCCGAGCTCGATCGCATGAAGAAGAACCTGATGCGCACCTACGAGCAGGCCTGGAACGAGCGCGCCAAAAGCGACTCGGGCACCTATGCCGCCGAATACATCCGCAACTTCCTGCAGCAGGAAGCGATTCCCGGCATCGACACCGAATACCGCTACGTGAAGGAGCTGGTGCCCGGCATCACCCTGGACGAAGTGAACGCCTATGCGCGCCGCACCATCCCGGCCGACTCGGGCAAGCTGGTGCTGTACACGGGCGTGACCCGCCCCGATACCCCGAAGGGCGAACAGCTGCTGGCCACCGTGGAAGCGGCCCAGCGCGCCGAGGTCAGCCGGCACGACGAAAAAGCGGTGGCGGCGCGCCTGATGGACAAGCCGCCCAAGGCCGGCGCCATCGTCTCGCAAACCCATGACAAGGCGCTTGGCCTGACCCACCTGACCTTCTCCAACGGCGTGAAGGTCATCCTCAAGCCGACCGACTTCCGCAACGACCAGGTGATGATGAGCGCGGCCCGTTTCGGCGGCCAGAGCCTGTTCGGCGACCAGGACATCCTGAATGCGCGCTTCGCCAACGCCATCGTCGCCAGCATGGGCGTGAGGGACTTCACCCCGCTCGACATGCGCAAGATCCTGGCCGGCAAGGCGGCCCAGGTGAACGTGGGCCTGGCCAACTACACCGACGTGGTGGTGGGCGCCTCGGGCGCCACCGACATCGAGACCATGCTGCAGCTGACCTGGCTGAAGTTCAGCGGCGTGCGCCGCGACGAGGACCTGTTCCGCTCCTACGTCGGCAAGCAGGCCGAGCAGGCGCGCAACCAGACCGCCCAGCCGGGCACGCGCTTCGGCGACGCGGTGATGGCGGCGCTGTACAACAACCACCCGCGCGCACCGCGCAGCCTGACGCCCGAGGAATACGCGCAGATCGACCTCGACCGCAGCATCGACATTTTCAAGCAGCGCTTCTCCAGCGCGAAGGACCTGACCTTCATCCTGGTCGGCAGCTTCGACCCGGCGGGCATCAAGCCCCTGCTGGCGACCTACCTCGGCAGCCTGCCGACGCCCGACATCCCGGTGGCCTACCGCGACGTCGGCCTGCGCCCGGCCACGGGCGTGGTCAAGCGCGAAGTCAAGAGCGGTACCGAGCCGAAGAGCACGATTTCGCTGACCTTCACCGGCCAGGCGGAATTCACGGAAGCCGAGCAGCTGCGCCTGTCGGCCCTGCTCGAAGTGACGAATATCCGCATCATCGACGTGCTGCGCGAGCAGATGGCGCTCATCTACGGCGGCGGCGCGACCGGCGCACTGAGCAAGATCCCCTACGGGAACTACTCGATCGGCGTGACCCTGCCGACCGGACCCGAGAACGTCGACAAGGTGCTCGCCACGACCTTTGCCGAAATCAAGCGCCTGCAGACCCAGGGGCCGGATGCGGCGGATCTGGAGAAGGTGAAAAGCAACTGGATCCAGAACCACCGCCGCTCGCTGCGCGAGAACGGTTACTGGCTGGGACACCTGCAGGCGGCTTTGAGCGAGGGGACGGACCCGGCCTCGATCCTCGATGTCGAGAAGCGGGTGCAGGCATTGACGGCGGACGATATCCGCCTTGCCGCGCAGCGCTACTTCAACGAGCGCAATTATGTGCAGGTGGTGTTGAATCCGGAGGCCACGGCGCCCGCGCAGGTGGCGGCGCATTCCGACAAGCCGGCGCCGGGCGGTTGATTTTCGTAGGGTGGGCGCTCCCGCGCCCACGCGTTCAAATCACGCATGAATGAACGCGGCGCGACTGCTCACCGTCGTGTTGAACGCGCGGACGGCGAAGCCGTCCACCCTACCTGGCCGACAGCATGCGCTCCACGTAACGCGCAATCAGATCGATCTCCAGATTCACCTTCGATCCCGCCTTCAGGTGCTTGAGCGTAGTGACCTCGATCGTATGCGGAATCAGGTTGATCGAGAACCGGCACACCTTCCCGCCTTCCACTTCGACATCCTCGACGCGGTTCACGGTCAGCGACACGCCGTTGACGACGATCGATCCCTTGTAGGCCAGGAACTTGGCCAGCTCCCAGGGCGCGTCGATCACGAGCTCGCGCGACTCGCCCACCGGCTCGAAGCTGTGCACCGTGCCCAGGCCATCGACGTGGCCGGACACCAGGTGGCCGCCCAGGCGCTCGGCCAGGGTCAGGGCCTTCTCCAGGTTGACTTCGCCCGCACCTTCCAGGCCGACGGTCTTGCTCAGGCTCTCGCGCGAGACGTCCACGGCGAAGCTGTTGCCGGTCTTTTCGACCACGGTCATGCAGGCGCCGTTGATGGCGATCGAGTCGCCCAGGGCCACGTCGGCCAGGGGCAGCGGGCCGGCGTCGATCTGCAGGCGCACGCCGGCAAAGGAGCCGCCTTCGAGCGGAGTGACGGAGGTGATGTTGCCGACGGCGGCGACGATTCCAGTAAACATGCTGCTTATTCCTTCGTAGTGATGTCGGTATGGGGATGCGCAAACCTGGCCAGGATGCGGATGTCGTCGCCGACCCGCGCCACGTCGTGGAAGCGCAGCTGGCGCTTGTCCGCGAGCGCGGCGAGCGGCGGCAGGTCAAACATGCCCTGCCCCGGTCCGATCAGGCTCGGGGCCAGGTAGACCAGCAGCTCGTCCACGCAGCCTTCGCGCACCATCGAGGCATTCAGCTTCGAGCCGGCCTCGACGTGCACTTCATTGATTTCGCGCCGGCCGAGCTCGCGCATCAGGGCCGGCAGGTCGACCTTGCCCTTCGGGTTCGGCAAATGGATGAGCTCGTGTCCTGCTGCGCGCAGGGCCGCGGCTTTTTCGGGCGCATCGGCGGCCGCGGCGATCCAGCACGGCTCGCCCTGCAGGATGCGCGCGTTCAAGTCAATCTCCAGGCGGCTGTCGACGATCACGCGGCGTGGCGGCAGGGGCGTGTCGACGCCGCGCACGGTCAGTTGCGGGTCATCCGTCTTGACCGTGCCGATGCCGGTAACGATCGCCTGTGCGCGGGCGCGCCAGGCGTGGCCGTCGGCGCGTGCGTCCGGGCCGGTGATCCACTGGCTTTCGCCGCTGTGCAGTGCGGTGGCGCCGTCCAGGCTGGCGGCCACCTTCAGGCGCACCCAGGGCAGGCCGCGCCGCATGCGCGAGAAGAATCCGATGTTGAGTTCATGGGCGGCATCGGCCAGCACGCCGGAGGTGACGGCGATGCCGGCCGCCTCCAGCTGGGCCAGGCCGCGGCCGGCGACCAGGGGGTTGGGGTCGGTCATGGCGGCGACCACGCGGCCAATCCCTGCCTGCACCAGCGCGTTCGAGCACGGCGGCGTGCGGCCATGGTGGCTGCATGGTTCCAGGGTCACGTAGACGGCGGCGCCGCGCACATCGTTGCCGCGGGCGGCGGCATCGCGCATCGCCTGGATCTCGGCGTGGGCCTGCCCGGCCGGCTGGGTGTGGCCGGCGCCGATCACGATGCCGTCGCGTACGATCACGCAGCCGATGCGCGGGTTCGGCGCGGTGATATACATGCCTTTCGCCGCCCAGGCGAGGGCCAGGGCCATGCCCTCGGTGTCGTCGCGAATCTCTACCCTGTCCTCTTGCACGTTTCTCTTCCTGTCTGCCATGCCAGCCTAGCGCGGCGCCTCCGCGCCGTCGCAGGCATCGTCGCGCGCCGGATTGCATACGCGCACGCGACCGAGCATATTGATTTTAATACGGCGGATATGCTCGCCATGGAAGAGCGAAAGCGTACCGAGCCGGGACGCGTTGCCGCCCGCATCGCTGCAGCTGCGCCCGGCGCCATTGTAGGCGATGTACTGCGGCGGCGCTGACTGGGTGAAGGAAAAGTCGATCCGCACGCCTTCCGGCACCGGGCCGTGCACCTGCAGGATCTCGTCCCCGACGCCCGGCTGGCGGTCGCCGTCGCGATCGATGAAGACGGTCCAGCCACGGGTCCAGTCGGCGCCGCCGGGGTCGCGTGGCATCAGCTTGACGCGCGCATTGCGGGCGATCGCCTGGGCCCGGGTCTCGGCGATTGCGCCCATCAGGTCGCCGGATGCGGTGCGCAGTTGCTGGGCCGCCACCAATGCCTGCAAGTCGGGAGCGGCGACAGCCATCAGGATGGACGCGATGGCGACCACAACAGCCAGCTCGACCAGGCTGGCGCCGGCCGCCGGCTGGCGCAGCCGACCCACACGCCTCATGGCCAGCAACGCGGCCCGGCGCCGCTCGCACCCTGGGCGCCGGTGCTGTCGAAGGTCAGTACGCCGCAGTCCGGGTCGCGGAAACGCGCGTCGACTCTTTCCGTTCCCGGCCGGGCGCGCAGCACGATGCAGTGGCGGATGTCCTGCCCTTCGCAGGCGTAGCCATCGATCTCGTAGGCGCTCCGCTCCGGCTGGGAACCGAGGTGCCAGGGGAAGTCGCGGATGCCAGGGTCGTTCGAGCTGGACGAGAAAGCCAGGTAGCGATGGTGCTGGGCACGGTACTGTTCCTGGCGCTGCATGGCGTCGACCAGGGCCAGTTGCGCCTCGGTACGGCGGGCCTTGACGATGTGCCGCGCATAGCCGGGCCAGGCGATTGCGGTCATGATGGCGAGGATCGCCACCACGATCAGCACCTCGATCAGGGTGAAACCGTTGTGCCTGTTCATCGCCGCTCCGTTTGTCTCGACGCCACCATGGCGTCCTGCCAGTTGCCGATTTCGCGCCAGCCGACGCGGATGCCGGGACCGCCGGGCGAGCCGGGTGTGCCCGGCGGCAGGGTCTGGTCGGGAGCTGGCGCGCCACTGCCGGGCCCGCCACCCGGCGCCGCGGGCTGCTCTGTTTCCGGGGCAGCCGGCGCATCCGGTCCACCGGGGACATTCGGCACACCCGGCTCCGCCCCAGGTGGCGCCCCTGTTCCCGGCGCCGGCGCACTGGGTGGCAACACCTTGCGATAGTAGGCCTGCACCGCCGCCTGCGTCGTCTCCACGCTGCCGAAGCCGAGCGCAGTGATGCGATACAGCAGGGTGTCCGGGCTCGAAGGCATCAGCTCGATCAGGTAGCGCGGCGCCTGTGCCGCCAGCGCGCCGCCAGTCGGCATGGCCACCCCGCTGAAGGCGCCGAGCACGATGCCCGGCCCTTCCGGATCGGCCAGGGACGCATGGATGTCCTCGCCCGCCGCGTGGCGGCAGAGCCCCCCGAAAGGTGCGCCACCGCGGCAGCCGTCGGCAAAGGCGGAAGGATCCGCATGCGCCAGCGCCACGGCCCGGGGCGAGCCGGGATCCTGGCCGCCTTCGATATCGTGCTCGGCGTCGCGCAGCCCCGCCATGGCGCCGTGCAGGGCCAGCATGCGGTCGCGCTCGTGCCCGGCGACCCGCGCGGAGGCGATGGCGGCGCGGGCGGCGGCAATGCCCGTCATCAGGACCGCCAGCATCAGCAACAAGGCCGTCAGCAGCGCCACGCCGCGCTGTCGCCCGTGCCGGGACTGCATGAAGTCGCGTGACGTCATCGCGCCCTCACCTCGCCCGTGCCGGCAGTGCCACGGTCGTGGAAAACACCTTGCGGTAGCGTGCTTCGCCGCTGCTGCCATCCCGCGGCCTGCCCCGCACGCTGCCGGCGGCCAGCACCGCTTCGGAAAGGCGCGTGCCGGCGTCGTCCGCGCCTTGCGCCGCTCCGTAGTCCGGCCCGAACAGGTCGTGGACGACATTGCGCGTGCTTTCCAGCTTGCTGACGGGCCCGTGCAGCAGCAAGGCCACGTGCACGATGGAGACCTTCTTCCAGTGGGTGCGCTTGCGCAGGTCGGCCTCGCGTTCGGCGGCCGTCGCGCCCGCCAGGGCCAGACCGGCGTCGAGCTCGCTCACCGCACTGGCGTTCAGGTAGCGCTCGGGCGCGCCATCGCCGTCGAGGTCGACGCCATACAGCAGCTGGAAGCTGTCCACTGCCCCCACCACGGCGTCCGACGACCAGTTGCTGCTGCCGCGGTACTTGCAGCGCAGCTCGGCCTCGCCCTGGGCGTTGCGCGCCACGTAGAAGATGCTCCAGCCTTCCTCGTCGCGGTGCACGCTGAAGCCGGCGCAATCCAGGCTGCTGCCGTCTCCGCTGGGCGCTGATCCGCTGCCGGGAAAGCGCACCGCCAGTACGTCGCTGCCGTTGATGGCAAGGGGAGAAGCGTTGTCGATGCCATGGCCGGTGCGCGGCACGCTATGCGCATCCAGGCCGGCGAGCGCGCTGGGTGCCGCCGGATCGGGACCGCCGCTCGCGCGTTCCCAGTCCGCCGCCGCCGACTGGCGCACCGCACGCGCGACGACTTCCAGGGCGTAACGGCCGGCATCGTCCATGGCGGCGGTTTCCAGCTGCGCGGCGAAGGCGCGGTTGGCCCAGACGAACAGGCTGCCGGCGGCCAGCAGCACGACCAGGCCCACGCTCATGGCCACCAGCAGCTCGGCCATCGTCATGCCCGCTTCTCGCCGCCTCATTGCAGCACCATCACGTAGCCGGGGCCCTCACCCGTGCCCTGCCAGCCCAGCTTTACCACCGGCAGCGCGTCCAGAGCGCCGTCGCAGTCCCAGCGATAAGCATTGGCGGCCGGGTCCCAGGGCGAACCATCGCGGCACACCAGCGCGCGCCCGCGTGGGAACCGGGTACTCAGGGCCTGGCGCAGCGCGTGCAGGTCGAACTGCGCCAGCGCATCCGGCGTGCAGCTGCTGCCGCCGAAACACAGCGCCGCCGCGGACGGCAGGCCGTCGGCGGCGTCGTAGCGAAAGGAGAGATAGGGATTGGCGCCGTCCGGCAGCGCGGCGATGGCGGGATTGACGCGCATGCGCGCGGCCAGCGCATTGGCCAGCTGGGCGGCCTCGGAGCGCAGGCTGGCCTGCTGGCGCGTGCGCTCCGCCGTGATCTGCACCGCCCCGGCGCCGACGATGCCCACGGCCAGCACGAACAGTGCGACCAGCACCTCGACCAGTGTGAAGCCTCGTTCCCGCACCCGCACGGCACCCTCCCGATCTCGCGACAGCGTTGACGGACCGGCACACCACATGTCAGGTGCCGGCTGCGAGCTGCGAAGTTATCAGGCGAGCCGGGGCCGGCCATGAGCTGGCCCAAGCGTAATCGGGGAACTGCTGAGTGATTTGACTATTTGCGCGGATGGCCCACTTCGGCCAGCGCTTCCTGGAACTCGGCCAGGTCTTCGAAGTTCTTGTAGACCGAGGCGAAGCGGATGTAGGCGATCTTGTCGAGTCGCTTGAGTTCCTGCATCACCAGTTCGCCCACGTAGCCGGTATCGACTTCGCGGCGGCCGCTGGTCAGGAGCTTTTCTTCGATGGTGGCGATGGCGGTGTCGATCGCTTCGGCGGCGACCGGGCGCTTGCGCAGGGCCAGCATCAGGCTGCCGCGCAGCTTGGCCGGCGCGTATTCCGTGCGGCTGCCATTCTTCTTGACCAGGATCGGCATCGACAGTTCGATGCGTTCGTAGGTAGTGAAGCGCTTGTCGCACTTCGAGCAGCGCCGGCGCCGGCGAATGGCGTCCCCCTCCTCTGACACGCGCGTGTCGAGGACCTGGGTATCTTCATTCTGGCAGAAGGGACATTTCATAGGCGCCGGATGCTCGAATGGGGCCGCAGGTGTCGCGGCCCCGGGTTGCTTACTTCGCGTAGACCGGGTACTTGTCGGTCAGTTGCTTGACTTCCGCCTTCACGCGCTCGATGGTGGCGGCGTCGTGCGGGTTGTCCAGCACGTCGGCGATCAGGTGGCCGACCTTGACCGCGTCTTCTTCCTTGAAGCCGCGGGTGGTGAAGGCCGGGCTGCCGAGACGGATGCCGGAGGTGACGAAAGGCTTCTGCGGGTCGTTCGGGATGCCGTTCTTGTTGCAGGTCATGTGTGCCTGGCCCAGGATGGCTTCCGCTTCCTTGCCCGTCAGGCCTTTCGAACGCAGGTCCACCAGCATCACGTGCGATTCGGTACGGCCCGACACGATGCGCAGGCCGCGCTCGGTCAGGGTATTGGCCAGGGCCGCGGCGTTCTTGACCACCTGCTTCTGGTATTCCTTGAACTCCGGCGACAGCGCTTCCTTGAAGGCGACGGCTTTACCGGCAATCACGTGCATCAGCGGACCGCCCTGGATGCCCGGGAAGATCGCCGAGTTGATGGCTTTCTCGTGCTCGGCCTTCATCAGGATGATGCCGCCGCGCGGGCCGCGCAGCGACTTGTGCGTGGTCGAGGTGACGAAGTCGGCGTAAGGCACCGGGTTCGGGTATTCGCCCGCGGCGATCAGGCCGGCGTAGTGGGCCATGTCGACCATGAAGTAGGCGCCGACTTCCTTGGCGATGCGTGCGAAGCGTTCGAAGTCGATGCGCAGGGCGAAGGCCGAGGCGCCGGCGATGATCATCTTCGGCTTGTGCTCGCGCGCCAGCGCTTCCATTTTGTCGTAGTCGATGTCTTCCTGCTCGGTCAGGCCGTAGGAGATGACGTTGAACCATTTACCGGACATGTTCAGGGCCATGCCGTGGGTCAGGTGGCCGCCTTCGGCCAGCGACATGCCCATGATGGTGTCGCCCGGCTTGAGCATGGCGAAGAACACGCCCTGGTTGGCCTGCGAACCCGAGTTCGGCTGCACGTTGGCGGCTTCCGCGCCGAACAGCTGCTTCAGGCGGTCGATCGCCAGCTGCTCGGCGACGTCGACGTATTCGCAACCGCCGTAGTAGCGCTTGCCCGGATAGCCTTCGGCGTACTTGTTGGTCAGCTGCGAGCCCTGCGCTTCCATGACGGCCGGCGAGGTGTAGTTCTCGGAGGCGATCAGTTCGATGTGGTCTTGCTGGCGAACGTTTTCCTTCTGGATGGCATCCCACAGTTCCGGGTCGACATTGGCAAGCGTATGGTCTTTTGCAAACATGTAAAACTCCAATCGAGAGAAATACCAGGCAACGGTCAGCGTTGACAGTGCGTATGTGGCGGGCCCCAGGACAAGCGCCCGCCGAACGCATGTCTAAGCGTTCCGTCGATGGCTGCCCAGGCGAACGGCGGTGATGCCTCACGTTCCCCGGTGGATGTCCACCTTGGCCAGTCGTGGCGAAACACCGCCGCGCCCGGCATTTCGCCAGTTACGTGAGACGTAAATTCACCAAATTGTATGTGATCTACGCTCCTTAGGGCAAGGAAACTGCTGTCTTCCTAACAAGTCGCAGGCGCCAGGCCGGCCGCCAGCGGACATGTGGCTGTTTCGGCTACAATTTTCGGATCATTCCTCCAAGGACCACCCATGATCGTCTTGATTACCGGCGCCTCGGCCGGCTTCGGCGCCGCGATGGCGCGCACTTTTGTGAGCAATGGCCACCGCGCCATCCTGGCCGCGCGCCGCACCGAGCGCATCGAAGAGCTGGCGCGCGAGCTGGGCGCGGCCGCCTTGCCGGTGACGCTGGACGTGACCAGCCGCGCCTCGATCGAGGCGGCACTCGCCGGCCTGCCGGAAGGCTGGCGCGACATCGACGTACTCATCAACAATGCCGGCCTGGCGCTGAACACCAAGCCGGCGCATGAGGTGCCGCTGGAAGACTGGGACACCATGATCGCCACCAACTGCCAGGGCCTGGTGACCATGACCCGCGCCCTGCTCCCAGGCATGGTGGCCCGTGGCAGCGGCCTGGTGATCAACCTGGGTTCTGTCGCCGGCCATTACCCCTACCCGGGCGGTAACGTCTACGGCGCCACCAAGGCCTTCGTGGAACAGTTCACCCTCAACCTGCGCGCCGACCTGGTCGGCACCGGCGTGCGCGCCACCAACCTGGCGCCGGGCCTGTGCGGCGGCACCGAGTTCTCGAACGTGCGTTTCAAGGGCGACGATGCGGCCGCCGCCAAGGTCTACGAAGGCACCACGCCGCTCACGGCCGAGGACATCGCCAATACCGCCTACTGGATCGCCACCCTGCCCCCGCACGTGAACGTCAACAGCATCGAGCTGATGCCGACCTGCCAGGGCTTCTCGCCGTTCGCCATCAAGCGCAGCTGACCCGTATGGTGGACGGAAAATACCGTTCACCATCCGAAACGCCGGCGATATCGGAAAATCCTGTGTTTTAGCTTCCGTAACTAATCGTATCGAGCGCAGCCCAAATGTGAGAAAGTGTTACAGTAATTGGCCTTTCGGCTATGTTTCACGTCTACTACGGGCGCACTGCTCTGCCTTATCCGAGAGGCATGGACTACCTTTTCCCGGCTTTATGTATGGAAGCGTACATAAGCAGGGTAAATATCGCGTAAAATGTTTCCTATTTTCATTTAATGGCAGGGGAAATGCCTTCAGCTTTTGACTGGACAGTCAGGGTCTATTACGAGGATACCGACGCCGGTGGCATCGTGTTTTACGCTAATTACCTGAAATTCTTCGAACGGGCCCGCACCGAATGGCTGCGCGCGCTCGGCGTCGGCCAGCAGGAATTGCTGGATGCCGAAGGCGCCGCCTTCGTCGTCCGCAGCGCTTCGCTCGACTATCACGCCCCGGCCCGCCTGGACGACGTGCTGACCATCCGCACCATGGTGGACAAACTCGGCCCCGCCTCGGTCCGCTTCACCCAGCAAGCCTGGAAAGACGAGCTGCTGCTGACCAGCGCCAGCGTCAAGGTCGGCTGCGTCGACCTTGCCACGATGCGTCCGCGCTCGCTCCCGGCCACTGCTGCTGATAAAATGCGCGCCGCATAAGAATCTAACCAATCCGACAACCCGACACGATGACCGAGACTCCAGACCTTTCGTTGACCGCCCTGATCCTCAACGCCCACCCGCTGGTGCAATTGATCATGGCCTTGCTGCTGCTTCTGTCGGTCGTCAGCTGGACCTATATCTTCCGCAAGGTGTTCGCCCTGCGCGCCGCCCGTAGCGCCACCGAACAGTTCGAACGCAGCTTCTGGGCCGGCGGCAACCTGCACACCCTGCACCAGAGCGCCAGCGCCCAACGCGACCAGAGCGGCCCGCTGGCCCGCATCTTCGAAGCCGGCATGGGCGAATTCATCAAGGGCAAGCAGGCCGCCCGCGATGTCAACGACATGGGCCCGGTGCTGGACGGATCCCGCCGCGCCATGCGCGCCTCCTTCCAGCGCGAACTGGACGCCCTCGACCTGCACCTGAACTTCCTGGCCTCGGTCGGCTCGGTCTCGCCCTACATCGGCCTGCTCGGCACCGTCTGGGGCATCATGAACGCCTTCCGCGGCCTGGCCAACGTCCAGCAGGCGACGCTTGCCGTGGTCGCACCGGGTATCGCCGAGGCGCTGATCGCCACCGCGATCGGCCTGTTCGCCGCGATCCCGGCGGTGGTGGCGTACAACCGTTTCACCCACGACATCGACCGCCTGGCGATCCGCTTCGAGAGCTTCGTCGAAGAATTCTCGAACATCCTGCAGCGCCAGTCGCGATAAGGACGGAGGCTCCCGATGGCTTTTTCCAGCAGCAGCCTGCGCGGCGGACGCAAACGCAAATTCAAGTCCGAGATCAACGTCGTGCCCTACATCGACGTGATGCTGGTGCTGCTCATCATCTTCATGGCCGTGCCGGCCAACGAAGCGCCGAGCGTGGTGAACCTGCCGAGCGCCGAGAAGTCGGCGCTGCCGCCGGACACCTATATCCGCCTCTCGGTCCAGCCTGACAACAAGCTCTCGATCGGCGTCGGCGGCAAGCAGAAGATCGCCATGGAAGACGTGGCCGACCGCACCGCCTTGCTCGAGCGCCTGCGCGCCCTGCACGAAGAGAATCCGGACTACCCGGTCCTGATCGAAGGCGACCGCGAGAGCAAGTACGAGGACGTGATCAGCCTGATTTCCGAAGCGAAGAAGATGGGCATTAACCGGGTGGGTCTCGCGACCAAGTAACGATTTATGTCAGCAATGAAGCCTGTCACCGCCGGCGCGCCCTATAGCGTGCCGCCAGAACCGAGCCGCCTGCCAGCGTTCATGCTGGCAGTAGCCGTGCACGCCGCTCTGCTGGGCTTCCTGTGGTTCGGCATCAGCTGGCAGACCAGCGAGCCGGTCGCCGTCCAGGCCGAGATCTGGGATATGTCGGTGCAGACCGCCGCCGCGCCCGAACTGCCGACGCCGCCCGCCCCGGAACCCGCGCCGGAGCCGGAACCGGTGACGCCGCCGCCACGCGCCATCGAGCCGCCGCCGGTCGAGCGCCCTGCCCCGACGCCGCCGGACATCAACCTGCAGCGCGAGAAAGAACGCAAGGAACAGGAAAAGCGCGATCTGGCCGAGAAGAAGGAACGGGAGC
>JBFLVV010000084.1:0-22279 GCA_040758275.1 Pseudomonadota bacterium | reverse complement strand
GCCGCTATACTGATTCATGCTGGCCTCCTGTAAACAAGTTCAACTGGACATTGACTTCTTTACTTTACTCTCGGCTCTCGCCGGAGGGAGGCTGGCTATATGATTATCAGGTCTGACATTCGGACACGACCTCGACGCTAGCGATTGTTCAAGGCTGAGCTCGTGTCTCAATGTCAGACCTGACACCGGTGTTGCTCATGCATTGACGCGGCGGGATATCCTGCGCAGCTGCGGTGATACCATTGCCGCGTTTCCCCGTTCAATCGACTGGAGAGCATATGTCCCTGAACCCGCAGCAGTCCTACGTCTACCTCGCCGAAGATGGCAGCTCGCAATGCTTTTCGGCGGACACCTTCTGGCAGCCCGCCAATATGGAAAAGGCCGGCGACGGCTGGCTGATCAGTGAATTCATGTGCACCAAGGATTGGCCGACCTGGGAAATGCATCCGGAAGGCGACGAATTCGTCTACCTACTGTCGGGCGCGATCGAACTGCATCTGGAGCAAGGCGATGCGATACAGGCCATCGCCTTGCGCGGCAGCGGCGCCGTGGTGGTCCCGCGCGGCGTCTGGCATACCACCAAGGTGAAGGAACCCAGCCGCATGTTGCACGTCACGCGCGGCGCGGGTACCCAGAACCGGCCGGCGTAACGGAGGACTTCAGCGGGTTTTCGCCACCCGCCAGATGGTATTGGCCAGGTCGTCCGCGACGATCAGCGCGCCGCGCGGATCGACCGTCACGCCCACCGGCCGCCCACGGGTCTTGCCCTCGCCGTCGCGGAAGCCGCTGACGAAATCGACCGGCTCACCGGCGGGCCGGCCATTCTTGAAGGGCACGAAAATGACCTTGTAGCCCGACGGCGGATTGCGGTTCCAGCTGCCGTGCTCGCCCACGAACACGCCGTCCGCGAACGCGTCACCCATCACCGGCTGGGAAAACGCCAGGCCGAGCGCTGCGACGTGCGGGCCCAGGCTGTAGTCCGGCTTGATGGCGGAGGCCACCTTCTTCGGGTCCGGCGGCTGCACGCGCGTGTCGACGTTCTGTCCCCAGTAGCTGTAGGGCCAGCCGTAGAAGCCGCCTTCGCGCACCGAGGTCAGATAGTCCGGCACCAGGTCCGGTCCGATCTCGTCGCGCTCGTTGACGACCGCCCACAGCTGCCCGGTGCCGGGCTGGATCGCCAGCGCGGTCGGGTTGCGGATGCCGGTGGCATACGGTTTGTAGGCGCCCGTGTTCACGTCGATCTGCCACACCATGGCGCGGTCGCGTTCCGCCTCCATGCCGCGCTCGGTGATATTGCTGTTCGAGCCGATGCCGACGTAGGCGAAGCGCCCATCGGGGCTGATCGTCAGCGCCTTGGTCCAGTGGTGGTTGATCTCCGAGGGCAGCTTGGCGACGCTGGTGGGCGCACCGCCGGCCTTGGTCTGGCCTTCCTGGTAATCGAAGCTGACCAGCTCGTCCTGGTTGGCGACATAGATCTTGTTGTTGGCAAAGGCCAGGCCGTAGGGCGCATTCAGGTTCTCCGCGAACACGGTATTGAGTTCGTACTTGCCGTCGCCGTCGGCGTCGCGCAGCAGGGTCAGGCGGTTGCCGCCCTTGACCTTGGTATTGCCCTTCGCCTTGATGTAGCCGGCGATGACGTCCTTGGGTTTCAGTTTCGCGGCGCTGCCGCCGCGGCCTTCCGCCACCAGGATGTCGCCATTCGGCAGCACCAGGGTCTGGCGCGGAATCTTCAGGTCGGTCGCGATCGCCGTGACCGTGAACCCTTGTGGCACGGTGGGCTTCTGGTCGCCCCATGGCGTCGGCTCGGCGATCTTCATATCGGGCAGCAGCCCGCGTTCCGGCGCCGGCAGCTTCGGGTCCGGCCCACGCGCCAGGGTCTTGCTTCCTTCGTTGCTGCATGCGCCCAGGAGCAGCGCCATGCCCAACAGGGCGAGCGGTTTCAGTGTCATGTTCGGATGCCTCATTTCGCACCTCCCGACCACGTTCTCAAGCCGATCCAGGTCGTAACAAGGGCCAGCACGGTGACGATCACCGACAGCACCAGGCCGGCCGGCATGACGGCCCAGGCATCCTTCGCATGCTGGAAGGCGTTGATGAGCCCCAGCACGAAGGTCAGCAACAACAGGACCACGTACAGCACAGGGCGCCCCGCCTTGCGCGGCGACCGGAACAGGTTCACCAGGGCGCACAGCAGCGCGAGCCCGCAAAAGAGCTCGGCGCCGGCGATCAGCCAGGAAGCGAAGTTACTCCACTGAATCTGGTAGGTCTGGTAGTAGGCGATATCGCTCAGCAAAGCGCCCAGGAACAGGGGAACGGTGCCCGCCAGCAAAATCGTGTGAAGCGGGCCCGGCGGCCTGAGATGGGCCTGACTGGCTGTGACGGTCGAAGACATAGGATAGTCCTTGATCAAGAATTAACTTGATCAAATGATATCGAATATGAATCGCTCATGTCGCCATGTTGACTTTGCCGCGCGCGCCGGCCCGGACGCTTCGGCCGTCTCCGTACTGAACGACGCCGCCGCGGGGCCCGCTCACGGATAAGCTTTGCTAATGCATGCAGCCGGGAGGTTTCATTTGCCAGCACTCGAACTCTGCAGGCAATATAAACAAACTGACATCACGTGGGAGACATCGATATGCATGTGGCAGGTGAACTGGGCGGCAAGGTCGCATTGATCACGGGTGGCGCTTCCGGTATCGGCCGCGCGACGGCGGAACTGTTCGTGCGCGAAGGCGCTGCCGTACTCATCGCGGACCGCGACGAGGCCGGAGAACAGCTTGCCGCCGCGCTCGCCGCGGAAGGTGCGCAGGCCTCATTCATCCGCACCGATGTCAGCGTAGCCGCGGATTGCGCGGCGGCCGTGGCGGCCGCGGTCGCGCGCTACGGCCGCCTCGACGTCCTCTTCAACAACGCCGGCATCACCCGCCGGGCCAACGTGCTGACGACCACCGAAGAAGAGTGGGACCAGGTCATGGCCGTCAACGTCAAGTCGATTTTCCTGATGTGCAAACATGCGGTGCCCGTCATGCAGCGGCAGGGTTCGGGGAGCATCATCAACACGGCTTCCGGCTGGGGCCTGGTGGGCGGCAAGGATGCCGTCTCCTATTGCGCTTCGAAAGGTGCGGTGGTGCTGCTGACCAAGGCCATGGCCGTCGACCACGGACCCCAGAACATCCGCGTCAACTGCGTCTGCCCGGGCGACACCGACACACCCATGCTGCGCAACGAAGCGCGCCAGCTCGGCCTCGAGGACAGCGCACTGGTGGCCGCGGGCGCGGGACGGCCCCTGATGCGGGTCGGCCGTCCGCCCGAGATCGCGCAGGCCGTCCTGTTCCTGGCCTCGGACCGCGCTTCCTTCGTCACCGGCGACGCCATGGTGGTCGACGGCGGCGGCCTCGCCGGCTCGGCATGACCCCATGAACAACTGGGAGAACCACCGCCTGCCGGGGCAGAACCGGCTGCCGGCGCACGCCTGCTTCTTCGCCTACGGCGACCCCGCATCCGCGCGCAGCTTCGAACGCGAGCGCAGCCGCCGCTTCCGGCTCCTGAGCGGCACCTGGCGTTTCGCCTTCTTCAGCCATCCGCTCGAAGTGCCGCCGGCCTTCTATCAGGAATACATGGAGCACTGGGGCACAATCGAGGTGCCCGGCATGTGGCAGTTGCAGGGCCATGGCCAGCTGCAGTACACCGACGACGGCATGCCCTTCCCGGTCGATCCGCCTTATGTGCCCTCCTCCAACCCGACGGGAGCCTACCAGTGCCGCTGGGAGCTGGGCCCCGAGTGGCGGGGCGAGACCGTGGTGCTGCGCTTCGACGGCGTGGAGACCTGCTTCGAGGTCTGGGTCAACGGCAGCTATGCGGGCATGAGCAAGGGCAGCCGGCTGTGCGCGGAGTTCGACATCACCGCGCTGCTGGTCGAGGGCAGCAACCTGCTCAGCGTCCGCGTGCTGCAGTGGGCCGATTCCAGCTACCTCGAGGACCAGGACATGTGGTGGACCGCGGGGATCTTCCGCGACGTCTACCTGATCGGCAAGGGGCCGCTGCACATCGCCGACATCACCCTGCGCACCGCCTTCGACGACGCGGTGCGCGACGCCCGCCTGTCCTGCGCCGTCGCCGTGAGCGCCCCCACCGACGCTCCGTATCGGATCGACTGGGCCCTGTACGACGGCGAGCGGCTCCTGCAGCAGGGCGTCGCGTCCGGCCCCGGCTGGGACATCGCAGTGGCGGCGCCGCGCCAGTGGAATGCGGAAGACCCCTACCTCTACCGCCTCGAACTGAGCCTGTGCGACGGCATGGGCCGGCTGCTCGAAGTGGTGCCCATGCGCGTGGGTTTTCGCGAAGTGCGCATCCGTGACGGCCTGCTGCACGTGAACGGCCGCTACCTCAAGCTGCACGGGGTGAACCGCCACGACAACGACCCGCTGCGCGGCCGCGCGGTCACGGTGGCGCGGATGGAGCAGGACATCATCCTGATGAAGCAGCACAACATCAACGCCGTCCGCACCGCCCACTACCCGAACGATCCCCGCTTCTACGAGCTGTGCGACCGCCATGGCCTGTTCGTGATGGCCGAGACCGACGTCGAGACCCACGGCTTCGTCAACGTGGGAAACCTCAGCCGGATCACCGACGATCCTGACTGGGAAGCGGCCTTTGTCGACCGCATCGAGCGCCACGTCCAGGCGCAGAAAAACCACCCGTCCATCATCATGTGGTCGCTCGGGAACGAGTCCGGCTACGGCTGCAACATCGCCGCCATGGCCGCCCGCTGCCGGGAGCTCGACCCGACCCGCCCCATCCACTACGAAGAGGACCGCGACGCCGAGGTCTGCGACGTGGTCAGCACCATGTACTCGCGGGTGCCGATGATGAACGCCTTCGGCGAATACCCGATGGACAAGCCGCGCATCCTGTGCGAGTACGCACACGCGATGGGCAACGGCCCGGGTGGCCTGAGCGAATACCAGGCCGTGTTCGATCGTCACCCCCACCTGCAGGGCCACTTCGTGTGGGAGTGGTGCGACCATGCGATCCTGCGTCCCGAGATCCCGGGACGGCCCTATTACGCCTTCGGCGGCGACTTCGGCGATTATCCGAACAGCGGCAATTTCTGCTGCGACGGCCTGATCTATCCGGACCAGCGTCCTGGTCCAGGACTGCGCGAATACAAGCAGGTCATCGCGCCGGTCCGCGTACGCGCGCTGGACGCGGCCGCGGGGCGGCTCGAGCTCGAGAACCGCTACTGGTTCAGCAGCCTCGCGGGCTTCACCCTGCTGGCCGAGACCAAAGCCGATGGCGAAACCCTGCAGCGGCAGTCGCTCGCGCTGCCGCCGCTGGCGCCGGGCGAGTGCTGCGAACTCCTGGTCGAGCCGCCTCCCGCAGGCGCCGGCGCCTGCTTCCTGAACCTGCGGGTACTGCGCGACGCGGCCAGCTCGTATGCGCCGGCAGGGCACGAGATCGCAGTGTTCCAGTTCGCCCTGCCCTCCACCCCGACCGCGCGCGCGCCGGCAAGCCTGGCGCCGCCGCGCCTGGTCGAACACCGGCTGGCCTACGAGGTCGCAGGGCCGGACTTCCGCATGGTCTTCTCCCGTCTCACCGGCCGGCTGGAAGAATGGACC
This sequence comes from Pseudomonadota bacterium, assembly GCA_040758275.1. GTDB lineage: Bacteria > Pseudomonadota > Gammaproteobacteria > Burkholderiales > Burkholderiaceae_D > Telluria. Next base: position 16,655 of record JBFLVV010000084.1, on the reverse strand, counting down.
GTGCGCGGCGAATCCATGCTCACGCGCCCACCGCGGCTGACCTTCTACAAACCCTGCATCGACAACCACAAGCCGGACGACGAAAGCGTGTGGCGCCCACGCTACCTGGACGTGCTGCAGGAACACCTGCGCGACATGTGCGTGGTGGAGGGCGGCACGGCGGTGGAGATCATCGTCGACTGCCAGGTCGCCCCGCCCATCCTCGGCTACGGCATGCGCTGCCGCTACCACTACACGGTCGATGGCGCGGGCCGGCTGGAACTGCAGCTCTCCGGCACGCCCTACGGCGAATTCGGGCACATGATCCCCAAGATCGGCGTCACCCTCGGCATTCCCCGCCGCTTTGAGGAGGTCAGCTATTTCGGCCGTGGACCCGGCGAGAACTACCCGGACAGCCGGGCCGCCAGCATCATCGACCTCTACCGCTGCAAGGCCGCCGAGATGTTCGAGCACTATCCCAAGCCGCAGGACAACGGCAACCGCCAGCAGGTGACCTGGGCCACCTTGTCCGACGCGCGCGGACGCGGCCTGCGCGTCGATGCGCCCGCCGGCCTGCACTTCAGCGTCTGGCCCTGCGACGCCGCCCAAATCATCGCCGCCCGCCACGACAACGAACTGCGCGATGACGAAGACTGGACCGTCAACCTGGACCACCGCATGAGCGGCCTCGGGTCCAATTCCTGGGGTTCGGAGGTGCTGGAATCCTACCGCGTGTATTTTTCCGAGTTCAGCTACCGCATCGCGCTGACGGCGCTGCAAGGAAGTCCCGATGATCGTTCTTGACAGTATCGATGCGTTCGCGCTGCGCTATCACGGCGAGAAGAAGTGGGTCCGCTGCCTGGAGGCCTTCGCCAGGGCGCCCGGGCTGCGCCCCGGCGTGTGCCACTCCATCGGCGACTCGCTCGTGTACCGCCTGGTGGACGGCCCCGCCGCCGCCGCGTCCTGCTTCACCGGCCACCGCCGCTATGTCGAGATCCACCATTACCTCGACGGCGGCGAGACCATCGCCTATTCCCCGAAGGGTCTGCTCACCCGCCTGTTCCCCTACAGCGACGAGACCGACCACGAAACCTTCACCGGCCAGGCCCGGCACACGCACGTCTCCCGCGCCGGCCAGGTGCTGGTGTTCGACAACGCCTTCGCGTATGCCCCGGCAGGCGCGCCATCGCTGCGCAAGTCGGTCCTGCTGGTGACGATCGAAGGCGGCGGTTTCCACAACAAGTGAGCGCCATGACGAACGCTTCGCCTCCGCAGATCGGCCGCTTCATGCTGCTGTCGATGACGGTTGCCGCGGTCTTCAACATCCGCAATGTCGTGAACAGCAATATCGCGATCGGGACGGCGGCGGTGCCGACCTTCCTGATCGCGACCATCGTCTGCTTCATCCCCTATGTCCTCATCATCGCGGAGTTCGTGAGCCTGAACCGGCACGCCAAGTCGGGGATCTACCAGTGGATCCGCTCGTCGATCGGCGACCGCTGGGCCTTCGTGGGGGCCTACTGCTACTGGTTCGTCAACCTGTTCTATTTCACCTCGCTGCTGCCAAACATCCTGGTCTATGCCTCCTACGCCTGGCTGGGCTACGAATACCCCTTCCCGCCTTTCGTCACAGTCGGCCTGTCGATCCTGCTGTTCGCCATCGCCACCTGGGTCTCCACGCAGGGCGCCGCCTGGGTCGGCCGCGCGACCTCGATCGGCAGCACCCTGATGCTGGCGATGACCTTCGGCTTCATCGGCCTGAGCCTGGCCGACCTGCTCGGCGGCGCCGAGCCGGCGACGCCCATCTCGGCCGCCGCGATGACACCAAGCGCCAACTGGGCCTTCCTGGGCGCGGTCGCCTGGATCCTGTTTGCCGCCGGCGGCGCCGAGTCGGTGGGCGTGTTCCTGAACCAGGTGCGGGGCGGGGTCAGGACCTTCGTGCAGACCATCGTCGTGACCGGGGTGCTCATCGGCCTGCTGTACGCCGTCGCCGCGCTGGTGCTGAACCTCTACGTGCCGGCCAGCCGGCTCAGTTATGCCTCGGGCCTGTTCCAGGTATTCGGTGCGCTGGGCGAACACCACCACGGCTCGCCGCGCCTGCAGAACCAGCTGACGGGCTGCATCATGCTGGTCGCCTCCTTCGGCACCCTGATGGTCTGGACGGCGGCGCCGGTCAAGGCACTGTTTTCGGAGATCCCGCCGGGCATCTTCGGCGCGCGCATCGTCGCGCTCAACCGCCATGACATGCCGGAAAGGGCTGCCTGGATCCAGTTCGCCGTGGTGCTGCCGCTGCTGGTCATCCCGGCGCTGGGATCGTCGGACATGAACCAGCTGCTGGGCGTGGTGATCAACATGACGGCCGCCACCGCCCTGCTGCCGCCGCTGATCATGCTGGCCGCCTACTTCCACCTGCGCCTGCGGCTCGACCACCTCCCGCGCGACTTCCGCATCGGGTCGCGCCGCACCGGCCTGGCGGTGAGCGGCCTGCTGCTGGTCCTGTTCGGCGTCGCCTTCGTGGCGGCGACCTTCCCGGCCGGACAAGACCTGCTGCTGACCCTGGGCTACAACGTGGGCGGCATGGTCCTGTTCCTGGGATGGGCCGTGTGGAAGTACCGGCGCTACGAGCGCAGCCTCGTGGTCAGTATGGCGCCGGAGAATGCCGCGCAGGCCGGCCCGCTCACTCGCCAAGGTCTATCTGACTGAAACAGTTCGAGAAGCCGGATTGGATTCACGTGTCAGTCCGTCAGCGTACGAACGTCGTACGCCCCGCTGGGGCCTACGACTTCCGGCGAAGGCCTGGGCGGCCCCGCCGGAACCCAAGTTTGCATGCCCTATCGCTACGCATCGAACTTAGGCACCGGCCTGCGCCGGTGCGACGGTTTCACTGCTAACGTAAAAAGTCAGCCAGGCAGGCCTTAGGGCAGGTGCCCTTCTCGCGCTCCAGCATGAGCAGATGCGCGGCACTCCAGCTGAAGTTGCTCGCACCGAGCATCCGCCCGCTGACCGGATGATAGTTCTCCCGGATGGGAGCCTGGCCGCGCAGGCCCTCGGCGCCGGCAAGGAAGCGTTCGAGCAGCGCATCGGCCTCGGCCCCGTGGCCGTAGCGGCGCAAGCCCGCCACGCCGAAGTAAAGCTGGTCGAGCCACACCCGGCCGCGCCAGTAGATGTCCGGGGCATACGAGGGGTTGGAGAGCGCGGCGGTCGGCAGCGGGACGGGGGTGGCGAATTCGGCGGGGTCGAGCATCCTGGCGATCACCGCCTTCGCCTCGCGCGGCCCGGCGGCGCCGGCCCAGAGCGCGGTCCAGCCTTCCGGACCGCGACCGCGTGCCGTCAGCAGGGTGCCGTCCAGTTTGCGGTCATAGTAAAAGCCGCTGGCCGGATCGAAGAAATGCGCGTTGATGCGCCGGCCCAGCTGCTCGGCCTGGGCACGCCAGTCCTGCGCCGCGGCCTGGTCGCCCAGTTCCTTCGCGATGTCCGACAGGATCAGCTTTTCCCGGTAGAGGAAGGCGTTCAGGTCCACGGATTCCTGGTCGATCGAATACCCCAGCAGGCGGCCGTCGCGGCCGCGGTTCTCCAGCACCCGCACCTGCCAGTCGCGGCGCGCCGCGGCCAGGTCGCCGCCATGCACCGCATCGGCGTAGCGCTGCAGCGCATCCGGCTCGATGAAGCCGAAGCGCGCGGCATTGTCCATGCCGGACTCCCAGCCGGCCGCCTGCTGCACCGGCAGCACGATGCTCGCGTACTGTCCGGAATCGAGCAGGCGGTTGTAGGTCGATACGCCGAGGCAGTCGTGCACACCCTCACGCCCGGCGCTACAGCCCTCCGGGACGCCGGACGTGCCCTTCACGCGGAAGCGCAGCTGCCCGGCCGGGTCGTTGTGCAGCGGATGCACGGTGGCCCCGTACTCGGCCAGGCCGTTCTGGTCGTGGTCGCGCGCGCGGTACCACCAGCGGTGGTAGGCCTCGAGTTTGGGACGCATCTCGCGCAGCCAGGCCTGATCGCGCGACTGGCGGAAGATCTCCCACACGGCCCATGCGGCCAGCGGCGGCTTGGTATCGCGCTCGTTCCAGTTGCTGCCATCGCCGCCGCGCTGGGCGTCCATGTTGTAGAACAGGTTGTCCGGCAACATGCCGGCGTCCTGGGGACGCACCGGGTCGCCCGGCTGGATCTGGTAGTCGAACAGGGCGCGCACGCTGTTGGCCGCAAGTTCCGGGTCGATGGGCGCCAGTCCTACCGCCTGTTTCCAGGTATCCCAGGTCCAGGCGCCGTTGAACCAGCGCGCGGTGGTCGAGGGCACGATCGCGTCATGGCGCATCGGCCCGCGCGGGGCGCGCCAGTTCCCGATCAGGGTTTCGAGCGACTTGGCGGCCAGCGGCGAGGCGGGCAGGCGGGCCAGCCAGCGCCTCCAGCGTTGTTCGGTGGCGGCAATCGCCGCCTCGACCCGCGCCGGGTCGGCAAGCAGGCCGGCCACGGACTGCGCCGGGCCCTCCCCTTGGTCGAGCTGGTAGCTGTAGGCGTTGTACAGGGTCCGGGAGCCGCCGGGCGCCAGCGCCGGCAGGTCGGCCCGGCTCTCGTAGCGGCCGCCGGCCACCATGTTCTGCGCGCGCACGCTGCGCGCGATCCGGTAGCGCGCCTGCCCGCTGCTCATCAGGTTGCCGGCGTCGCGCACCCGGCCGAAGCCGATGCTCAGGCCACCCGCGTCTTCCTGCAGCTGCGGGCGCCAGGCGGGCTGGCGCTCGGCGATGCTGGCCTTGCCGTCCCACCGCGACAGCAGCTCGCCCTGCCAGCGCACCCGCAGCGCCAGCGGCGCGCGCGCGGTATTGCGCAGGCGGTAGCGCACCACCGCGGTGGTGGAGTCGACGAAGTGCAGGTCGACGTCCAGCCGCAGTCCCGGCCACACCAGGCGCTGGCGCAGGACGCCGGGGGCGCTGCTGCTGCTCCAGCGCGCCGCCTCTGGCCTGTAGGTGCGGCCAGTGCGCCGGTCGCTCAGGTCCAGCCGGTCCAGGGCCGAGGCGATGAAGACGCCGTACTCCTCGGCGACCACCATGGGGCCGCTGAAGCTTCCCGCCAGCGCGGCCCGGGTGGGCAGGAGGAAGCCGTGCCAGCTGCCGGCGTCGAACATCGGGTTGAAGCGCTGGTTTCCCTCCGCATCGAACTCGCGCGCGGCCCCGGGCGTGCCTTGGCGGTCGATGGTGAAGGACTGGGCCTGCGCGCCGAAGGCACAGGCCAGGCAGGCCGACAGGAAGATGGGGCGAACGATACGGTGCATACGCGGGGGATTCTCCATTTCAGAAACGGTAGGATAGCGCCAGGGTCGCGTTGCGGCCAAGGATGGGCCGCGCGTAGAACAGGCTGCCGTTCGAGCTCTGGTTGAAGCCGCTGCGTGGATTGCCCTCGGTGAGGCCGATCTCGTTGCTCACGTTGTTGACCTTGAGGTTCAGCTTCCAGGCCTTGCCCAGCCTGACTTCCGCGCCCAGGTCGATCACGTGGTAGGCCGGCAGCGCGAGCGTGTTCTCGAAGTCGGCGAAGCGCTTGCCGACGTAGCTGTAGACCAGGAACACGTCGGCGATGCCGAAATGCGCCGTCGGGATCAGGCGCACCTGCTTGTTCGGCGTGCGCATCACCTGGTTGCCGTTCTGCCTGGCCTCCTCCGCATTGGGGTCGATGCCTTCGATGGTCGCCTTCTGCAGCGTGGCCACGTACTCCAGCGAGAACTGCGGCACCGGCTTGTACACGCCCTCCAGCTCGACACCGGTGGACAGGGTCTTCACGAACACCTGGCGGAAGGCGCCGGTGGTCTGGCTGGTCTCGCCGAAGGACAGGTTGGCGAACTTCGTGTGGAACAGCGTCGCCGAGGTCGTCCACTTCGGCGACAGGTAGCGCATGCCCCCTTCGAGGAAGCTCAGGCGGCTGGCGCCGTCGACGAAGCTGTCGGTGCTGTACAGGGTCGGCATATTGCTGCCGCTCGCGTAACGTCCGTAGGCGGCCAGGTGGTTGCTGAAGGTGTAGTTGAAGCCTGCCGTATAGGATGCCTCGCGCACCGTCTTGCGCTTGCGCGTCCAGGTGCCCTGGCCGGCGCGGCGCATGGTGTTGTTGGCGATGGTGTTGTCCTTGTCTGTGCCGTCCGGATTGAGGGCGCCGGGGATGATGGCGCCCCCGGTGAGGCTGTTGCCCGGCAGGTCCTCGCCGGCGGCCAGCACGTCCTCGTCCTGCACATCGTAGCGCGCGATCTCGTAGCGCACCCCGGCGTCGAGGCGCAGCCTGCTGCTGGCCTTCCACTCGTTGTTGGCGAACCAGGAGGTCGAGTTCATCTCGCCCTTGTGGCGTTCATAAAAATAGGCATTGCGCAGCACGCCCTTGTCGGTGAGGTAGCCGAGGATGTTGTTGCCGCCGTCGACGGCGACGATGTCGAGGCGGCGCGGCTGGTCGCGCACCTCGGTGATGAGGCGGGCGCCATAGTCCGAATCCTCGAACAGGCGCTGGCGCGCGTACAGCAGGCCAGCGGTGAAGCTGTTGCGCTCGTCCTCCTTCGTCACCGAGAACTTGTTGACGAAGTGGCCGAGGGACCGCATGCGGGTCTCGGCGACGGCGTCCGTGGTGAAGCCGTTGCCGTTCAGGGTCGAGGGGTCGTCGATGATCTTGCCCGTGTCCGCGTAGGCCAGCTTGGCGGTGCCGCCGAAGCGCTGCAGCAGCCCGGCCACGTCCCCGAACTGGGCAGGGTCGAGGCGGTTGCCGGCGCGGACCAGGAAGCTGTTCGGGCCGTTGAACACCGAGTGCGGCGCGACCTCGTAGCGGGTATAGCGCGCATTGTTACGGAACGACCAGTCCCCGCCCAGCTCGTGCTGCAGGTCGGCGCCCACGACCTTGGCCAGCACGTGGAAGCCCGTGCGCAGGTCGGTCGCGACGCGGCCGTTGGTGGTCTGGTTGGTGACGTGGGCCAGGTCGGGGCCGTCCAGCGAGCCGTAGTGCGGATCGACGCCCGGCACGCCGCGCGGCTTCGACGGGTCGGTCAGCGGGATCGGCAGGTAGAAGGTGTTGTGGTCGTTGACGTACTTGGCCGAGAGCGTCAGCTCGCCGCGTTCGAGGCGGCGCGTCGCGTTGAAGCGGAACTGGCCGCCGTGGTCGGCCGTCATGCCGATCGGGCGCACGCCCTTGCCCTTGCGGTAGTAGCCGCCGGCCGCATAGGTCCAGTCTTCGTTGAGCGGGCCCGAATACACGCCTTCGGTGCGCACCATGCCGTAGTCGCCGATGGTCACCTTGAGCGCGCCCTCGGGCTTGCGGCTCCCCTTGTGGCTGATGAAGTTGACGATGGCCGCCGGGCCGTTGGTCGACAGGATCGCCGAGGTGCCGCCGCGGATCGCCTCGAAGCGCTTGATGGTCAGGTCCTCGCGCATCAGGACGTCGACCAGTTCGCCGTCGTAGATCACGGGCAGGCCGTCTTCCTGCAGGCTGATGAACTGGAAGGCCGCCCCGCCCGACAGCCCGCGCGGCGACACGTTGTTCGACACCTCGCCGCCCGAGGATTCGACCCACAGGCCCGGCACCTGCTGCAGCGAATCGGCCAGGCTGTGCGGCGCCAGCTTCTCGAGCTTGGCCTGGTCGACCGTGGTGATGGCCACCGAGGATTCGAGCTTGGTGCGGTTGCGCGCCGTGGTGCCGGTCACGACCACCTGGGCGATCGGCGCCTCGGCCGCCGGAACGGCCGGCTGCTCTGGCGTATTCTGGGCCTGGGCCCCGTGGACGGCGGCCAGCTGGGCCACCGTGGCAAGCGAAAGGTTCAGCCCGTATGTGCGTTTCATGCCCTGTCTCCTGTTTCGTTGTTGTAATCGGTCCTCATTGCGTCGCAATGGGCCACATCGTCCGTTCGCGGTGGCCGGTGACCACCGCCAGGTAACCGTCGAACTCCATATCGAGTCCCGGGTCGCCGCTGTCCATGCGCAGCACGCCGCCGTGCAGGGAGCGCAGCTTGTCCGGGGCCGCCAGTACGTGCAGGCCCTGCCGCCCCGCCGCCCGCAGCAGGCGTGGGGAAATCTGCTGGTTGCCGCGCCCCAGCACCAGGCCCTGGCCGCCGATGGGAGACAGCACCAGATGCGGCGGGCCGGGCCAGCGCTCGGCCAGTGCCTCCAGTTCGCCGCGCGTGGCGTCGCGGGCCAGCAGCGCGCCATCGCCCCGCACCGCATCCACGCCCAGCAGCGAGCCTTGCACGCCGAGCACGGACAGCAGCGCCTGGGTGGTGGAGCCCGGGCCGACCAGATACAGGGCGTGCGGCTCCATCTCTTGTGCGAAGCCGCGGGCGATGGCCATGCGCTGCGCCTCGCTGCCGCTGGCGCCGCGCGTCTTGCCGCCCTGGGTCAGCGCCGGCGCCACGGGGATCTCCAGGTAACCGTGGAGGCGCGGTGCGATCTCCCCGCGCCGCAGGGCCTCCTCGTCGAGGTCGAGCACCTCGGCCTCGCTGCTGCCGCGCAGTCCGCCGCGCAGCAACTGGCGCAGCAGCAGCCCGGCGGCGGTGGGATGGTTCGCGAAGACGGCCGACTGCATCTTGACGCCCGCGGGCAGGCCCAGCACCGGCAGGGTGTGCTCGGCGCCTGCCGCGCGCAGGCCGTCGAGCACGTCGCGCGCGGTGCCGTCGCCGCCGGCAAAGAGCAGCAGATCGACGCCCATGGCAGCCAAAGCCGCTGCGGCGCGGCGCGTGTCCACGGCCTGCGAGGGCTCGCCCACCGGGACACAGTTCTCGACCGTCAGCCCCGCCGCCTGCAGCGCGTACTCGCCCATCGCACCGGCCGCGGCATACCAGCGGGCCTCGTGCGCCGCCGCGCCGCAGGCCGCGAACATGGCGGCCAGGCGCACGCCGACCTGGGGCTCGCAGCCGGCGGTCAGCGCGGCCCGCACGCTGTCGGCGCCATCCGAGCCCTTGAGCCCGGACGGCCCGCCGATGCCGGCCCAGGGATTGACGAGCAGCCCGATCTTCATGCCAGGCCGCGCTCGCCCAGCTTGCGGCGGTAGGCGCGCCAGGTGATGGCCCAGCGCGCAGGGTCGTCCAGCATCTCGGCCTGCACGCGGTGCACCGGGCAGTTGTGCGGCGCCGTCCGCACGCACTCCGGATCGCTGCGCGCCTCGCCGGCCACGTGGCGCATCACGCCGATGAATTCGTCGAGATCGGCGCGCGAATACGATTCGGTCGGCTCGATGGTGGCCGGTTCCGGCACCAGGTAGGGGTGGTGGCTGGTCCAGTAGTGCACCCCGAAGTCCGCCGCCCGCAGGCCGATGTCTTCGGAACTGACGCCCGTGGCCTCGGTCAGGCCCGCCCAGCTGTAGCGCACCTGTTCGATCCGCCGGCGTCCCTGCGCATACGGCGCGTCCATGCCCTCGATTCTCAGCAGCTGGTGCATCATGTAGTTGTTGTTCAGGACCGCGATCTCGGAGACCATGCGCAGGCCCTCCCCGCCGAGATTCATGATCCAGGCATAGGCGCGCAGCATGATCGGGGCGGCGCCGGCAAAGCTGCTGATCTTGCCGATCGACTGCGGGCCGCCCTCCTCCAGCCGGTAGCGGCCGTCCTCGAAGCGGATGCGGGGACCGGGCAGGAAGGGCTCGATCTCCGCGGTGCAGCAGACGGCGCCCACGGCCGGTCCGCCGCAGGCGTGCGGGGTGGCGAAGGTCTTGTGGAGGTTGAAGTGGCACAGGTCGAAGCCGGCTTCGCGGGCGCGCGCGATGCCCAGCAGGCCGTTGGCATTGGCCTGGTCGTAGACGCACAGCCCGCCGGCCGCATGCACCACGTCGACGAACTCGCCGATCCGGCTGTTGAAGATGCCGGTGTCCTCGGGGTTGGTGATCACCAGCGCCGCAGTGCGCGGCGACACGGCCGCCTTCAGGGCCGCCAGGTCGGGATAGCCGTCCGCGTCAGGGTAGAGGGTAATCACCTTGTAGCCCACCAGCTTGGCGCAGGCCGCGTCCGAGGGGTGCGAGAAGATGGTCGTGATGACTTCGTCGCGCTGCCCGGCCTCGCCGCGGCTCTCGTGCCAGGCGCGCACCAGCGCCATGTTGGCGAAGATGGCCTGCGATCCACCGCGCGCCTGGAGCGACACGGCATCCATGCCCGAGACTTCGCGCAGCATGCCTTCCAGACGGTGCATCACCGCCAGGATGCCCTGCACGCTGTCCTCGGGCTGGCGTGGATGGAGCTCGGTCATGGCGCTCTGGCGCGCCAGCTGGTCGTTGATCTTGGGGTTGTACTTCATGGTGCAGGTACCCTGGCCGACGTCCACGTTCAGGTCGGCGCCGAGGGTCTCCTGCGACAGGCGCAGGTAGTGGCGCAGGACGCGGTTCTGCGACATCTCCGGCAGGGCCGGCGGGCGCCGGCGGCGCATCGATGCCGGCAGGCCCTGCAGGGGATCGGGGGCGGCCTGCGCGATCTCCGCTTCCACTTCCGGCACCAGGATGCCGCGCTCGCCGGGCTGGCTCAGTTCGAAGATCACCGGTTCATCCCAGCGCGCCTGGTGGTAGCGGCGCGGCTGCTGGCGGTGGGCGGCAATGTTGACCATATCGTTCATCGTGCGAGCACCTTCTCGAGAGTTGCGCCAAGCAGGTCGATGTCGGCCTGCGCATGAAGTTCGGAGAACGCGTACAGGGCCGACTGGCCGAGCGCGGGGAAGGCCGCACTCAGGTCGTGGCCACCGAAGATGCCCTGCTCCAGCAGGGCGGCGTTGACCTGCGCCACGGTGCGCCCGGCGCCATCGAAACCGACGACGAATTCCCGGAAGTGGGCGCTGGTATGCGCGATACGCAGGCCGGGCACGCGCGCCAGGCGCTGGCGCGCATAGGCCGTGCGCTGGGCGATGCCGGTCGCCAGTTCGGTCATGCCCTGGGGGCCCAGCAAGGCGAGGTAGACGCCCGCCGTGATGCCCCACAGGGCCGCCGCGGTGCCGACGAACTCCTTGCCGTTCTCGCGCTTGTCGAAGGAGGTACGGCTGTAGGCGACGTCGCCGAAGCCATACTCGCCGGGCACGGTGGTGGGCACGACGCCGAACAGGCGCGACGGATACTGCATCACGATGGCCGGGTCGTCATGGCTGGCGATGAAGCCGCCCTGCCCGCCCCCGTAGTTCATGTGCATGCCGAGCGGCTGGATGTCGCCGCAGACGATGTCCGCGCCATAGCTGGCGGGCGGCGCAAGGACGCCGAGCGACAGCGGGTCCACCCCGACCACCAGCAGCGCGCCGGCGGCATGCGCTGCCTCGGCCAGGGCGGCGCCGTCGTCGATGGTGCCGAAGAAGGATGGGATATCCACGTACAGCGCCGCGGTCTCCCGGTCCAGCAGGCCGGCAATAAGGTCCGGGTCGAGCGTGCCGGTCGCGGCATGCACGGGCGCCACCACGATGTCGAGGTCCGCGCGGCCATAGGTGCGCATCATCGCGAGCTTGTCCGGGTTGACGTGGCCGGCCACGACGACGCGCCGCCGCCCGGTGTGGCGCGCGGCCATGCGCACGGCGGTGGCGGCGGCCTGCAGGCCGTCGTACACCGGCACGTTGACGACGTCCATCTCGAGCAGCTCGCCCATCATGCTGCAGTACTCGAACAGGGCCTGGAAACGCCCATGGTCGTCGTACGGCTCGCCCGCATACGCGGTGGCGAACTCGCTGCGGCCGTTGATTTCGTCGCACACGGCCGGGACGTGGTGCTGGTAGCAGCCGCCGCCGAGGAAGCTCAGCGTCGCCCCGCAATGCCGGTTGCGCTGCAGGAGCCCGTCCACGTGGCGCTTCAGGCGGGCCTCGGACAAGAGGGGCTGGGGCAGGTCGAGCGGCCGCGGCATGCGCAGCGCGGCGGGGATGTCCGCGAAAAACGCCTCGGTGCTGGCGGCGCCGACGGCTTCCAGCATGGCGTCGCGCACCGCCGGAACCGAATTCGGGATATACGGATGGGTGAATGGCATGGTTATCCTGATGAGCTGAGTCAGGACACCATCGTGGGCGCGCCGCAGATAGTTGACAAATGATCAGTTCACATGCGATACATGCATCAAACTAATGCATGGAGAGCTCGGTGGCGCATACTTCCCATCTGCTGCGGCAGCTGAAGACTTTCGAGGTGACGGCCAGGCACATGAGTTTTACCAAGGCGGCGGACGAGCTCTGCATCTCCCAGGCCGCGGTCAGCCACCAGATCCGCACGCTCGAGGATGCGCTGCAGACCAGGCTCTTCAAGCGCATGACGCGCGCGATCGCCCTGACCACCGAAGGGGCCATCCTGCAGCGCGGCGTGGTCGACGGCTTCGGCCGCATCGACCGCGTGCTGGCGCAGCTGGCCCAGGACAGCGGGCGGGCGCGCAAGCGGCTGACGGTGGCCGTCACGCCGGCCTTCAGTTCACGCTGGCTGGTGCAGCGCCTGGACCGCTTCCTGGCAGCCCACCGCGACCTCGAAGTCAGGCTGCTGCACACGGTCATGCATACCGACCTGAGCCGGGACGGGATCGACCTCGCGATCCGCTGGGGCGACGGCAAGTGGCCGGGCGTGGAGTGCGAGCGCCTGTTCGGCACCACGCTGGTTCCCGTGTGCGCGCCGGCGCTGCTGGCCGAGGGTCCGCCGCTGCGCACGCCGCTCGACCTGACGCACTACACGCTGCTGCACGAGGACAGCACCGACGATTGGGAACGCTGGTTCGACCAGGCCGGTCTCTCGCCCGCGCTGGCCATCCGCGGCCCGCTGATCGACGACAGCAACGCCCTGATGCAGGCCGCGCTCGGCGCCCAGGGCATCGCGCTGGGCCGGACGGCCCTGATCCGGGATGATCTGCGGCGTGGCCTGCTGCTATGCCCGTTCGACCAGACCCTGCCGGCGCAGGGCGCCTACTTCATGTGCTGGCAGCCGGGACGCGGCGAGCAGGAAGCGCTGCGCTGGCTGGCGGATTTCCTGCGGGCGGAGGCGATGGCGGAATGAGGGACTGGTGAGCTTACTCAGCACCTGCCTGTGTTCGAGGTGCCAGATCCTCAGACCGGCTTGCGCATCATCGCCTCGATCCCCTGCGGCGCCAACGGTCTGCTGAAACAGTAGCCTCGCTCCGGGTCTCGACGCTTCCGCGATCACGTTCAGCTCATCGAGTGCGCCAGCATCACTGCGTTGAATGCTGTTTGCGGACTCAGCCTAACTATTCTCTCACCCAGGTTGTCGCCTGGTCCGAAGCATACAGGTAGAGGTACGTTGAGAAAAAATGCACTAAAGGAAATAACACAACAAAAAAATCAAGTTCACTGCCGAAGCGTAGCCTGTGAGGGACAAACCCGAGAGCCACCGCTGACAAGCATGCAAATACCAAACGATAAGAGATTGGCCGAGCAAGAAGCATGGCAAACCACAGAAGACCGAAAATCCCGTAAATGATCGGCTCTTGATCAGTCGTGAAAAGAAAAACTTGATATGCGTAGAGCGCCGAGGAAGGAACCAACGGTAGCCAAGTAAACAGTCGTTTGTTTATCATTGTGACCGCTCGCTCTCAACAATTAACTTCGCACTAACGCGCGAAACTTCACGGGATTGATTGTTATTGCGATCAAATAAGCCGAGTCGTTTTCTCGTGCATCTGGCCTTCTCGATCACACGGGCTGTCTCGTTCTACTATTCAATATATGGAAGGACGAGCTTGTTCAGCGCGCCGCAGTACTGCTTCAGGTTCTCTCTCAGTTCGTCGACCGTGTCACCAGCGGGATAGCCTGGATCTGACGTGTAGCCCTGAACTCGGCCATCGTCATGGTAATACACCTCGTAGATCGCCAACTCGCCGTTGCGGTCCATCACCCGGTATTCCCAGCTCATGCCTTCCCCTTGCCCACAGTCACACATAGCCGTGCATATTACGCTGGCTTGCGCAGCATCGCCTCAATCCCCTGCGGCGCCACCGGCCTCCTGAAGCAGTAACCCTGCATCTGGTCGCAGCCATGATGCTGCAGGAAAGCCAGCTGCTCCTGGGTCTCCACCCCTTCCGCAATCACGTTCAGCTTCATCGAGTGTGCCAGCGCGATCACGGCATTGACGACGGCGGCGTCGTCCGCATCCTGGGTCAGGTCCATCACGAAGGAATTGTGCCAGCTCAGATGCTCGTCGGGATTGGTTAACGGTTAAATCAGCGCTTCCCTAGAAATTAAGAACTGGTTTTCAAGTCCGCTTCTTCAGCATATTCCAAACCAGGTGCCAAACGCCAGCCCTCATGCAATTTTACCAGTGCATTCGGCGCAACGTAGTAGTAACCTCCAACCTTTTCAGTATTTGAGGTTATCACTTTCTTGAATTTCTTATATATATCTTTAGATAGTGGGGTTTCACCCGTAGTTCGCAACGTTGTTTTTACGAGGGTTTTTTGCGCAGCTTGACCGCCAAGGAGAATTTCGATAGCGTTTGGATTTAGGGCTTGATGAAGGAATAATTTTATTCCTGACCCATCCTCCATTTCTACTTCCCTCACTATCAACGGTACCGAAGGCACAGCAATCATGAACACACTGTTTCGAACCGGCGAATCAATTGTGACAAGATGACTTGCCAGCTCGATTGCATTATTGCACTTCTTATTTTCCGTGTTTACCTCACTCAAAGTGGAAACATATACAAAGTCACCAACGCAATCGAAGAGATCAAACAAACGTTTATGGTCCTCTGCATCACCAAAAAAATCGATAGCTGACCCGCCCATACGCCTCCCGAATAAACATTAGTTACAAGTTGCTTTTGCAACACAAACGACTGGCTGTTTAGAAATGATAGCTATACCGATGGCTGCTTCCGCTTTTCTTTCTGTCAATGTTCCATCAGCTTTTGTGTCAAGAGACTAAATTGAAATTCGTCCCTGAGCATCTTGTGCGAACCGGTGTCAGGTCTGAAATGAACCGCCCCGGCTTTCGTGGAGGCCGGTTAGTGTGAGTCAGGCCGGGATAGCTTGACTGCTCAATTGCTTGTAATAGTTTGCCTCAGCTTCTGCCGGCGGTATATAGCCGAGCGGTTCCAGCAGGCGGTGGTGGTTGAACCAGGAAACCCATTCCAGTGCGGCCAATTCGACGGCCTCACGAGTTTTCCAAGGAACGCGGCGGTGGATCAGCTCAGCTTTGTAGAGCCCGTTAATGGTCTCGGCCAGGGCATTATCGTAACTGTCGCCCTTGCTGCCCACAGACGGCTCGATGCCGGCTTCTGCCAAGCGCTCGCTGTACTTTATCGACACGTATTGCGATCCGCGGTCGCTATGGTGGACCAATGCGTTTCGTTCTGGTTGACGCGCGTACAGCGCCTGTTCCAGCGCATCGAGCACGAAGTCGGTCCGCATCGAGCTGCTTACTCGCCAGCCGACGATGCGCCGAGCGAAGACGTCGATGACGAAGGCGACGTAGACAAAGCCTTGCCAAGTCGAGACGTACGTGAAATCGCTGACCCATAGCTGGTTCGGCCGCTGCGCCTTGAACTGGCGGTTGACCCGGTCGAGCGGGCATGGCGCCTTCGCATTGGGAACCGTCGTGCGTACGACCTTGCCGCGCATGACTCCTCGCAGGCCAGCCTTGCGCATCAAGCGCTCCACCGTGCAGCGGGCCACGTCCTTGCCCTCGCGTCGCAACTGGCGCCAGACCTTGTCAGCCCCATAGACCTGCATGTTTGCCTGCCAGACCCTCTCGATGTCGACGCTCAGCAAGTCGTCACGCTGCGCACGGGCACATCTCAACTCAGGATTACGCTGCTGCGCGGCGTATCGCCAGTAGCCCGACGGCGCAACCTGCATCACCCGGCAGATCGGCTCGACGCCGTAGGCATGGCGGTACTGGTCGATGAACGCCCTCACGGCTTGAAGCGGCGGTCGAGCTCCGCCTGGGCAAAAAACGCACTTGCCAGACGCAGGATCTCGTTCGCCTTGCGCAGCTCGCGCACCTCTCGTTCCAGCGCCTTGATGCGCTCTTCTTCAGCGGTAGTCGGACCTGGACGCTGGCCAATATCACGCTCTTGCTGGCGTACCCAGCGGCGCAGCGTTTCAGGAGTATAGCCGATCTTGGCCGCGATCGACGTGATGGCCGCCCACTGCGATTCGTACTCACTGGCAGCCTCGCTGACCATGCGCACAGCGCGCTCGATGACTTGGGGGGAATACTTCGGTTGCTTCTTCATAGCTCCATTTTCTCAAAGAATGGAGCCTCTACAAAATCCGGGGCGGTTCACCTCAAGCGCCTCGTCTTTTTGAAAGAACGCGGCGCGGCGCCGTTCTAAACAGTAGTTTGGCAGCCTGTGGCTGCCAAACCTGCCCGGCCCAAGGTGCCGGGCGCTTTGCAAATCGCGCTGCTGAGACAATGCTGGATTGCGGAATCACGTTTCGCGTGGTGCTGCTCACGCCGAATACGGGTTATTCGAGGGGGCCTTAAGCATGGCCTTTGCTCCCCGCGTAGCGGCTGGCAATATCGCGCAGCGGCTGACTGATTATTTACGATTCCGCCCAATCAACGGCCACACGGAGCGAACCCTTTACCACAACGGCCAAATATCATAGCAAGTCAATAGAGCTAGCCATCCGTTGAATGCCTTTCTCGATTTGAGGTACTCTGATTTTTTCGGACACTCTTGTTTGGTAAAGTTCACCAACAGGAGCCTTTATGAAGACATTGAAGAAGACGTACACCCCGGAACTCAAGGAAGAAGCCGTGAAGCTGGTGCTGGCG
>JBFLVV010000083.1:0-22457 GCA_040758275.1 Pseudomonadota bacterium | reverse complement strand
GTGAAGGGCTTGATCTACCTTCCAAGGTCGAGCCTTCAGGGTGGGCACAAGCTGGTCTTCACCTCAATTGGCAGTAGCTAACCACCAATGAGAACAAGATACAAGGGTGGGCCTGGGCGGCCCCGCGGGTCCCCCGCCCACGCGTTCAAATACACGGTGAGACGAGGCACATCGTCTATTCACACACTGATTGAACGCGCGTTCGGCGGAGCCGAACACCCTACCTCAAAAGACGTTTTTCCACTCGCGCAATGCCGCGAAGGCCTCGGCCGGCGCGGCGCCTTCCTTCAATCGCCCGGCCTCGACCAGGCTCCTGACGATACCCGGTTCCGTATAGCGCAGGAAGGGATTCGTTCCCTTCTCGAGCCCGATGGTCGACGGCACCGTGGGCAGCCGTGTGCCGCGCTTCTCCGTCGCATCGCGCATGCGGAAAGCCAGCCCCTGGTTATCGGGTTCCACCGCCTGGGCGAATGTCAGGTTCGACACCGTGTATTCGTGCGCGCAATAGACCAGCGTATCGTCCGGCAGCGCCGCGAGCTTGGCCAGCGAATCGGCCATCTGCTGCGGCGTGCCTTCGAACAGCCGGCCGCAACCACCCCCGAACAGGGTATCCCCGCAGAACAGCCAATGCGCTCCCGCAGTCCTGCGCACATAGGCGATGTGTCCCAGCGTATGCCCCGGCACCGCGAGCACGTCCAGTTCCAGGTCGAGCCCGTCAACACGGACCCGATCACCTTCGTCGAGCGCATGCGTGATGCATTGAATGCCATCATTGCGCGGCCCGTAAACCGGCACCTTCCACTCGGCGAGCAGGGACGCGACGCCGCCGATATGGTCAGCATGGTGATGGGTGAGTAAAATGCAGGTAAGGGCCAGACCGTGCGCGTGCAGGGCGTCACGGACCGGCCCGGCATCGCCCGGGTCGACCACCGCCGCGTTCACGCCGTCGTGGATGAGCCAGAGGTAGTTGTCGTTGAATGCGGGAACGGTAAGAACAGAAAGGGCCTGGCGCGAAGTTGTCGTCATGGTGATGTGAACCGAAGGGCGTGTGAAATAAAAATTTTTCACACACGAAGGAATGGAATGGACGCGGCATCCGAAAAATCCATTATAGCGCTCGACCTCTGGCTGCAATCGCCGGCGGGCGCCTACGTGCGCGCCTTCGAACAGGCCTGCCTCGATGAGCTGGTTGCGGATATCTTCGGTTTCAATGCCCTGCAGATCGGCGTGCCCCAGCTCGACGCGCTCGCCGCCAACCGCATGCCCAACAAATGGCAGGCCGCCACCCGTACCTCGACCGACGACGAGCTGGCCTTCGCCGCCGGCGGCAAGCAGATCGCGGTCGCGCTCGACTTCGCCGAACTGCCTTTCGCCTCGCACAGCATGGACCTGATCGTGCTGCCGCACGTGCTCGAATTCGCCAGTGAGCCGCACCAGGTGCTGCGCGAGGTCGAGCGGGTCCTGATCCCGGAAGGGCAGGTGATCATCTGCGGCTTCAATCCTGCCAGCCTGTGGGGCATGCGCCAGGGCGTCGGACGCGTCACGAACAACGGCTACCTGCCGGCCTCCGGCGAGTTCATCTCTATGCCGCGCCTGAAGGACTGGTTAAAATTGCTGAATCTCGGCGTCACGCGCAGCCACTTTGGCTGCTACGCGCCGCCGTGCCGGACAGCCCACTGGCTGAGCCGGTTCTCGATGATGGAGTCGGCCGGCCGGCGCTGGTGGCCCTACCTGGGCGCCGTGTACGTGGTCCACGCCATCAAGCGGGTCAAGGGCATGCACATCATCGGACCTGCATGGAACAAGAAAACGAGCAAGCGTCCGCAGGCAGTGCCGGCGGCGAACAGAGAATGAGCGAATCGAATAACAACGCGACCAAGGTCGAAATCTTCACCGACGGCGCCTGCAAGGGCAATCCCGGCACGGGCGGCTGGGGCGCACTCCTGGTCTCGAACGGCCACGAAAAGGAAATCTTCGGCGGCGAGCCGAACACCACCAACAACCGTATGGAACTGCGCGCCGTGATCGAAGCGCTCGGCGTGCTGAACCGTCCATGCCAGGTGGTGCTGCACACCGACAGCCAGTATGTGCAGAAGGGGATCTCGGAATGGATCCACGGCTGGAAGGCGCGCGGCTGGAAGACCTCGACCAAGGAACCGGTCAAGAACGACGACCTGTGGAAGGCGCTCGACCTCGCGCAGCAGCAGCACGCCGTCGAGTGGCGCTGGGTGCGCGGCCACAACGGTCATCCGGGCAACGAGCGCGCGGACGTGCTGGCCAACCGCGGGGCGGCATCGGTGCGTCGCTAAAGCACATCGCGCGCGCATCGAAGGTCTCTTGAGGCGGCCTGCGTTTTGCTATACTGCAATCCGCTTCAACTTCCCAGTAACGCCATGCGCCAGATTGTCCTCGATACCGAAACCACCGGCCTGAATCCCCGTACGGGCGACCGCATCATCGAAGTCGGCTGCGTCGAGATCGTCAACCGCAAGCTGACCGGGAATAACTTCCACCGTTATATCAATCCCGAGCGCGATTCGGACGAGGCGGCGCTGGCGGTCCACGGCCTCACCACCGAATTCCTGAGCGACAAGCCGAAGTTCGCCGAGATCGTCGAAGAGCTGCGCGAATTCGTGCAGGGCGCCGAAGTCATCATCCACAACGCGCCCTTCGACCTGGGCTTCCTGAACCACGAGTTCCAGCGCCTCGGCCTGCCGCCGTTCACCTCGTATTGCAGCGGCGTGATCGACACCCTGGTGCAAGCCAAGGAACTGCACCCCGGAAAGCGCAACTCGCTGGACGCGCTGTGCGACCGTTACGAAATCTCGAACGCCCACCGCAAGCTGCACGGCGCATTGCTGGACTCGGAGCTGCTGGCCGACGTCTACCTCGCGATGACGCGCGGCCAGAACTCGCTCACCATGGACGTGGCGGTCGAAGCCAGCAGCGTCGGCGAGATGCTCGACGCCGGCCCCTTGGGCGAGATCATCGTGCTGGCGGCAAGCAGCGAGGAACTCGCTGCGCACGAAGAAGTGCTGGCCGGCCTCGACAAGAACGTGAAAGGGCAGTGTGTCTGGAGGAATTACGCTCCGCAGGGGTGACGGCGCGATGATTCTGTGCCATAATACGCCTCGCTTCGGGAGGTTAGCTCAGGGGTAGAGCACTGCATTCACACTGCAGGGGTCGCAAGTTCGAAACTTGCACTTCCCACCAAGGAATTCAAAAAAAGCGCTGTCTGCGAATGCGGACGGCGCTTTTTTTATGGGCTCGTCATCAACCCTTCAGCTCGGGCGTGATGGTCCAGGCGTAAAGCGTCTTGTCGCGGATGCGCACGATCTGCTCGGGCGGCCACTGCGCCCCCATGTGAAAGTCGTGCGACACGACGCGGCTGCCCACGCGCAGCTGGCGCCATAGCTGGGGCATCAGCTTCAGGTTCACCTCGAACAGCAGATACAGCATCACCACCGTTGCCGGACTGAAGTCGGTCGCGAACAGGTCCGCCTGCCGGAAGCGTACCCGCCTCTCGACGCCCGCGTGGCGTGCCTTCTCGCGCGCTTCGCGGATGCGTACCGGATCCAGGTCGATGCCGACGCCGCGCGCGCCGTGACGGCGCGCCGCCTCGATCACGATGCGGCCGTCCCCGCAGCCCAGGTCGTAGACAACGTCGTCGCGGCCGACCTGGCCAAGCGCCAGCATGCGCCGCACCACGTCCGGTGGCGTGGCCACGTAAGGTACGTCCGGCAGCGACGCGTCCCGGGCGCGGCAGGGCAGGAGCAGGGCGGGCGCCAGGCCGGCGCCGGCAAGCGCCGCCGCGCCGCGCACGAGGCTGCGCCGCGCCGGAGAGCGAAGCGCGTCGCTGCCAAGGGTAGGTAGGGACAGGTCGGGCAAGCAAGCCTCCTCTGGTCGGTCCGAGAAATAGAATTGGTCCAGCCACTTGTGTTTCAGATGTGGCAATGATATGTTCTGGCGATCAGCCATCGTAGCACTGCCAGGACAGCTGTCGTCTGTGATGGCGCCAGCTTTTCACCCCGATCGGACCGACATGAAATGCCTGTTTGCCCTGCTGTTGCTGTTCTCCTGCGCCACCAGCACGCTCCCCCAGGACCGCGTGGAGAAGTACGGCGTGGTCGAGGTGGTCCTGAAGGGCCTCGATGCCGGCAATCCCTTCATCGACCTCGAGCTGAGCGCCACCTTTACGCGCGGCAGCGAACGCTATACCCCCGAAGGCTTCTACGACGGCCAGGGCACCTACAGGGTGCGCTTCATGCCGCCGAGCAGCGGCGAGTGGACCTGGGTCACGCGCAGCAACCATCCCGACCTCGATGGCAGGAAAGGCAGCGTGGTCGTGGTGGAAGGCAGCAACAAGGGCCCGGTCCGGGTCGCCAACACCCACCACTTCGCCCATGCCGACGGCACGCCTTTCCGTCCCTTCGGCACCACGATCTATGAATGGGCGTTCCAGCCGGAAGCGAAGAAGCTGCAAACGCTCGCCACCCTGCGCAAGACGGCCTTCAACAAGGCGCGCATGCTCGCCGTGCCGCCCTACAAACCCTACTAC
This sequence comes from Pseudomonadota bacterium, assembly GCA_040758275.1. Taxonomy (GTDB): domain Bacteria; phylum Pseudomonadota; class Gammaproteobacteria; order Burkholderiales; family Burkholderiaceae_D; genus Telluria. The sequence continues at coordinate 17,899 of JBFLVV010000083.1, read as the reverse complement.
CTGAGCGGCCCGGCGAAGCTGACCCGCTTCCCTTTCGCCGGCAGCTCACGTGCGGACTTCGACTTCTCGCGCTTCAATCCGGCCTATTTCCAGAGCCTCGAGCGCGACGTGAAGCGCCTGTCGGATCTCGGGATCCAGGTCGACCTGATCCTCTTCCGTCCCTACGACAAGGGCCAATGGGGCTTCGATACGACGAGCGACGCGGTCAACCAGCGCTTCATCCGCTACATGGTGGCGCGCTTCGCGGCATACCAAGGCATCTGGTGGAGCCTGGCCAACGAGAACAGCTATATCAAGCACCTGAGCGACGAGGACTTCGACCGCTATTTCCAGATCGTGCAGCAATATGACCCTTACGGCCACCTGCGCTCGATCCACAATGCCGACCGCATCTATGACTACAACAAGCCCTGGGTCACCCACGTCAGCCTGCAGTACTACAACGCCGTCAAAGTCTTCGGCGTGTCGCCACTGCTGCGCGACATCTACCGCAAGCCCATCGTGCACGACGAGATCAATTACGAAGGCAACTCGCCGAGCCGCTGGGGCCAGCTGAGCGGAGAAGAACTGACGCGCCGCTTCTGGATCGCGCTGACCGGCGGCGCCTACGCGACCCACGGCGAGATCCTCGACAATGGCTGGATCGGCGGCGGCGGCTACCTCGCGGGCAGCAGTCCGGAGCGCATCGCCTTCCTGCGCAAGATCGTCGAAGCGGGCCCGAAGGAAGGGCTCAAGCCGATCGACCAGCTCTTCGTCATGAACGCGGCGGGCAAGGCCGGCGAATACTATCTGTATTACTTCGGCGACGAGCGCCCGACCGAGTGGCCCTTCGTGCTGCCGGTCGGCGAGCTCAAGACGGGCATGCAGTTCAAGGTCGATCTCATCGACACCTGGAACATGACGGTCGCGCCGGTACCAGGCACATTCGAGATCGGCGAGCTGGTGCGCTACCGCGTGGCCGACAAGGACAAGCGTGTCATCACACTCCCTGGCAAGCCCTATATGGCCTTGCGCATCCAGCGGGTCGGCGCCATGCCGGCCGGCCCCAGGGCGCCCGTTCCCGGCGCCGCCGTAGAAGACGAACTCTGAACCCATGAACCTGCGAATCGACTGCAGCACCATGCTGCGCGCGGCATTGCTTGCCGCTTCCATCTGCCTTGCCGTGCCGGCATCCGCGGACACCCTGCGTTTCAATTTCACGCAGCAGCCCGTGCCGGGCGCGACCCAGGTCAAGTGGAACGAGCGCAGCGGCGCGCCGCTCTACGATGCGGCGACAGGCTACGGCTTCGTCGAACGCACCGGCGCCTTGCCGGCGCGTTCCGTCCACGTCAAGGAAATCCGCAGCCATGCCCATGGCTTCGTCATCAGCGAGCCCGCCTTCGAACGTGAAAAAGGGTTCGAGAAGGACCACTACAACAACTTCGGCATGGCCTTCCGGATCAAGGCCGCGCCGGGCGCTTACGCGATCCGCGTCAGGACCACCTCGAAGTTGGAAGACACCATCGTGTCCGTCACCGGCATGCAGGCCAGCCGCCTGGCGCCGGGCGTATTCTGGGATGCCGCGAGCCTGCTGCCGAACCGCACGACCGTGTCGACCGAGGGCAGGCAGTGGCGCTACCGCTACGTCAACGGCCGCGGATTCATCGACATCGAGGTCGAACCGAAGCATCCGGACACGGCGGTCGGCATCGAAGAAATCGCGCTGGAGCCGATCGCGCCGCAGGAACGGGCAGCGGGCGAGCTGCCCACCATCTTCACGCTGGGCGATTCGACCGTCAAATCCTATACCTTCGACGAAGCGCCGATGAGCGGCTGGGGCCAGGTCTTCGACAAGCTCTTCGACCCGCGCAAGGTGCGCGTGTTGAATTACGCGATGGGCGGCAGGTCCTTCCGCAACGCCTATAACGAGGGGCGCCTGAACGACCTGTTGCTGGCCGGGCGCGTGGGCGACGTCGTGATGATCCAGTTCGGCCACAACGACGAAAGCCTGGACGAGATGCGCCGCTTCGGCCGCGGCTCGACCGAAGCGATGGTTGAGAGCTTCATCACCGACTTCTATCTGCCGGCCATCCGCGCGCGCGGCATGCTGCCGGTGTTTGTTACGCCCATGTCGCGCGTGAAGGGTGATGCCAGACCGGGCGATACCTATGTGAACTCCTTCAGCAAGCGCCGCTTTCCCGAGTTGATGAAGCGGCTCGGCGCGGCGCACGGCGTCACGGTGGTGGACCTGAACGCCTTGAGCGTCGACTACTACAACAAGACCGGCGTCGAAGCGATCACCGCGATGGTAATGGCGATCGAAGCGGGCGAGACGCCCGGCAAGACCAACGACGGCAGCTATGCGAACGGTCATCCCGCAAACAAGATCGACGGCACCCACTTCCGCGAATCGCTGTCGAAGCAGTATGCGCGCATCGTCACGAGCGAGATCGCCCGTCTGGGCAGGCAGGGCGACAAGCTGGCGGTGTACATCGCCGCGCAGCTCAGGCCCGAGGTGCAGGACGCGATCGCGCGTGAGGACTGGTCGGCCATCCACCCCGAAATCGCGCGCGACATCGTGGCAGGCGAGGGCGCCTACTACCGTGACCAGATCGAGAAGCTGCTGCAGCTGGGCGCGCTGCGCCAGGACGCACAAGGCAACTTCCATCCTCAGCAGACGATGCAAACCCGGGAGTTCGTCGAGGCCCTGGCTAGTCTGATGCGTTTGCCGCCGGGGTCCCTGAAGCAGTATGCGAACGGCCCCCTGTCGCGCGAAGTCATGGGCGCGCTCCTGCTCGAAGCGTATCGCGCCAGGTTCAGCGGGAAGCCGAAGTACATGACGGACTATAACGGCAAGACCGTGGTGCCCGGTACGCCCGGCTATGATCCGAACCTTGACAGCGGCGCGCAAGGCGCGATGTACTATCCGCTCGTCCCGTGGAGCAGGCTGACCGATACCGCCGACATCTCTGCGCCTTACGCCGCCGGCTTGAAGGAAGCCTACGAGCTGGGCCTGATCCGCTCGGAGACCGGCATCGCACGCGGCAGGATGGTTAATGGAAATCGCCTGGAACCGAAGGCCCTTGTCACGCGTGCGAAGGCGGCCAAGGCCCTGTACTTCATGTGGGTGTTGGCGCAGGCGCCCAAGGCGGAGAACGATAACTAGGCTGCGCGAGATATATGCGTCGGTTGATATTGATATATCTCAACGGTTAGTGCATAATACGCGCACTCGGGAGGTTAGCTCAGGGGTAGAGCACTGCATTCACACTGCAGGGGTCGCAAGTTCGAAACTTGCACTTCCCACCAGAATACGAAAGCCCGCAAACAGCGATGTTTGCGGGCTTTTTGCTTTGGCCGACTGTACGGCTGCGCGCGCGGCGCAGCCGTCAAGCCTCATTTCGCCGCCTGCCCGTCGCGCAGCCAGCCGAACAGCACCGCCATCATGAACGGGCCCACGAAGAGGCCGATCACGCCCATGGTCGACACGCCGCCCAGCAGGCCGAACAGCACCGCGAGGAAGGGCAAGTTGACCCGGTGCCCGATCAGCTTCGGACGGATGAACTTGTCGACCATGAAGAGCTCCACCGCGCCCCAGGTGAACAGGCCCAGGGCTGCGCCCGGATTGCCCTGGCCGAGCAGCAGCAGCGAGACCATGGTGAAGGACAGCGGCGCGCCGCCCGGGATCAGGGCCAGGTAGCCGGTCAGCACGCCCAGCAGGGCCGGCGCCGGCGCGCCCGCGATGGCGTAGGCCACACCCAGCACGATGCCCTCCAGTACGGCGATCGAGCACAGGCCGAGCGCCGTGCCGCGCACGGACAGCGGCAGGATGGCGCGCAGCTTGCCATAGTGATTGGGGAGCAGGCGCGCGCCGGCGCCGTCCACGTAGCGCACCACGGTGGGGCCGTGCAGGTAGAGAATGAACAGGGTCAGCAGGGTGAGGAAGAGGTAGAGGGCATTGGCCAGGATGGCCGAGCCCCACAGGCGCGCGGCGCCGGTCAGCTGGGGCATCACGTCGCCCAGCGTGGTCTGGATCAGCGCGTTCAGGCCGCCCGGGACGGCAAGGTGCTCCTCCCACCAGGCGAGTACGCGTTCCGCGACCACCGGCAGCGAGGACAGCCAGCCTGGCGGCGCGATGCCGACTTCGTTGAGGCGGGCCAGCAGATGCTGCAGGCCGACCAGCTCGTTGCCCAGAGCCTTGACCAGCAGCAGCGAGGGACCGAAGAAGCCGACGATCAGCAGCAGCAGCATCACGCTGGCGCTGGCCATGCGCGGCAGGCCGCGCGCCTGGAGGCGCTCGTGCAGCGGCCAGGTGATCACGGCCAGCAGGCCGGCCCAGGCGAGGGAACCGAGGAAATGCTGCAGCAGCAGCCCGAGGGCGATGGCGAAGGCCACCGGCAATACATAGGAAGAAGCGCGCATCCTGGACCTGTCCTCGTTCAGCCGCGCAAGCGAGCGGCGATAGGACGGCGGGGAGCAGGTGCGGCGGGGTGGATGAGGCGCTTCATGGTCCATTACCTTATTCGGTGATCGCTAGCGACGGCAGGTTTGCCGTATTTTACGATGGGAAAGAATAAAGCATCTGAGCCATTCGGGAAAAGCGTAGATTCCCGAAAGTTTTCTTCCGAAAAATGGAAGAAGCGAAAGCACCTTCGCGCCCCACGCATGGTGGGGCGTGCAAGCGCCATCAGCCGTGCAGGTCGTCGTCCTTGAGGGCGCCGCTGACATAGAGGCGCAGCAGGATCGCGACCGGCGGCGGGATCATGACGCCGGTTTCGAAGCGGCTGCCGCTGGACTGGGTGACGCCGAACCGGCTCCAGAACTTCTCCTGGCTCTCGCGCTTGCGGATGCGCAGGCGGCGCAGCTCGTGCGGCGCGGCCGGCCAGCCGGCGTTCTGCGCGGTCGTCTCCGGCGCCAGATCCATGCCCAGTTCTCCATCCATCATCTTGCCCGCCATGTCGTACTTCCCTTCGTTCACACGTTTCGTTACCCGCTTGCGGCCGGCTATTTGCCCGAGTGCCGCACCAAGGCCTCGATCGTAATCGGAAAGGTGGGCTCCAAGGCTCACGAAAAATCACACCGGCCCGCTTTTTGACAATACATCTTTTGGGATGGTCCTCCCGGCGGGCGGCGGACCCGGCGCCGGCAATCTCGGGTATGATCCGTTCGTTTCTTTCTGACACTAGTTTCACTGGATGAATACCAAGCCTGAACCGGGCGGCGCCGTGCTGGCGCGCGCCGTCAACCTCGTCAATTGCGGCCTCGTGGTGCTCGACGCCGCCCAGGAGATCGTCCTGTGGAATGGCTGGATGGTGCCGCGTTCGGGCTATTCGGCGGCGCGGGTGCAGGGGCGGGCGCTGCTCCATGTGTTCCCGGAACTGCGCGGCTCGCGTGTGGAGGCCGCGGTGCTGGCTGCTCTCACCGAGAATATTTCAGCGACTGTCCCTGCCTCCCAGGGCCGCTCGCCGTTTCCCTTGCGCGAGGCGGGCAGCTTCGACGGCGCCCGCACCGACCAGGCGGTCGCCGTGATCCCTTTCAGCGAAGACGGGGAACGCTATTGCCTGGTCGAGATCCGCGACGTCAGCAACGCGGTCGACCGCGAGCGGCGCCTGCTCGACCACGCCGAGTCGCTGCGCGCGCGCTCCTACGTGGACGGTCTCACCGGCATCGCCAACCGGCGCCATTTCGACGTGGCGCTCGACCGCGAGCTGCGGCGCGCCCAGCGCAACGGCGCCGCCCTGTCGCTGCTCCTGATGGATATCGACTCCTTCAAGGCCTACAACGACCACTTCGGCCACCAGGAGGGCGACGCCTGCTTGACGACCGTCGCCCAGGCCCTGGCCGCCATGCTCAAGCGCCCCGCCGACGTCGCGGCGCGCTACGGCGGCGAGGAGTTCGCGGCGATCCTGCCCGACACCACGCTCGAACAGGCCCGTGCCCACGCCAACGCGATCCGCGCCCACGTCGCCTCCCTGAACCTGCCGCATGCGCCGGCCGCCGTACGGCCCTACGTCACCCTGAGCATCGGTGTCGCCGCGTGCGACAAGGACGGCTTGGCTGAGCCGGCCGCCCTGATCGAGGCGGCCGACAAGGCCCTGTACGCGGCCAAGCGCGGCGGCCGTGACCGGGTCGTGGCGCACGGCGACCCTGCCTGACAGGGACAGGGGTCTTCAGCCGTCCGCCAGCGTGATGCGCGCGTGACGGCGGCGCCCCGCGCTGAGCAGCCAGCTCGCCGCGCCATGCGGCAGGAGGGCATCTGCGTCGGCGACGGCGACGCCGTCGAGCCGCAATCCACCGCCGGCGGCCAGGCGCCGCGCCGCGCCGCGCGAGGCGGCCAGCCCCGTTGCCACGGCCAGCTCGGCGACGCTGATCCCGCGCCGCAGGCGCAGCGGATCCAGGGACAGCAGCGGCACGTCCCCGGCGCCGGCCGGATCGCTTGCGGCCTGCCCGGCGCGCGCCGCGGCTTCCTCGCCGTGCGCCAGGCGGGTGGCCTCGTTCGCGAGGATGATCTTGGCCGCGTTCAGCTCCGCACCCTGCAGGGCGCCCAGGCGCCGCACCTCGTCCATCGGCAGTTCGGTGAACAGGCCGAGGAAGCGCGCGACGTCGCGGTCGTCGGCGTTACGCCAGAACTGCCAGAAGTCCGACGGCGACAGGCGGTCGGCATTGAGCCAGACCGCGCCGCCCGCCGACTTGCCCATCTTGCGGCCGTCGCTGGTCGCCAGCAGCGGCATGGTCAGGCCGAACAGGCCGTCCACGCCCTGGCGCCGTCCCAGGTCCACGCCATTGATGATATTGGCCCACTGGTCGGCGCCGCCCACCTGCAGGCGGCAATCGTGGCGGCGCGCCAGCTCGACGAAATCGTAGGCCTGCAGCAGCGTGTAGCCGAATTCGAGGAAGCTGAGGGAATGGGCGAGGCGGGTGCGGATCGCGTCGAAGGACAGCATGCGGTTCACGCTGAAGTGGCGCCCGACCTGGCCGAGGAAGTCGAGGTAGCCGAGACCATCGAGCCAGTCGGCGTTGTCGACCACGGCCACGTCAGGGCCGAGGTAGCGGGTGAAGGCGCCGCGGATGCCCGCGATGTTGGCGGCGATGCCGGCCGCATCGAGCAGCGGGCGGCTGGTGTCGCGGAAACTCGGGTCGCCGATGCGGGTGGTGGCGCCGCCGACCAGCATCAGGGGCCGGTGCCCGGCGCGTTGCAGCCAGCGCATCAGCATCAGGCCCTGCAAGTGGCCGACGTGCAGGCTGCCGGCGGTGGCGTCGAAGCCGAGGTAGGCGGTAAGGCGGCGGGCGCCGAGGGCGACACCGAGGCCGGTGGCGTCGGTGCACTGGTGGACGAAGCCGCGTTCCTGGAGCAGGTGCAGCAGGCTGGAAGCGGAAGTGGTCATCGGATCTCCTGGAAATGAAGGTTCGCCCAGGGATCGACCACGATCGAATGCGGTCCGCCGAGGGCGGACCGGGTTGCACGCAAGCCCTACCGCCGTGAAGCGCGGTAGGCGTAATAGCTGGCGTGGGAAAGGTGGAATCGCATGGGACGATCCTAGCCGCTGCGGCGGGATCGGTCAAGGCAGGGCGGGCGCAGGCACTGTGGCGCGGCCGCCGCAGGGCGTCCGCAGGCATGCCAGGCTCGTGTAGAATTGCTGAGAAGAAATCCCCGCTGTGTCTGTCGCTGTTCTGTCGAGATAACCCCGCAGAATCGATAGCGCCCGCAGCCTGCAGCCTCGTGTACACTCGGCGTGCCAGGTTGCCAGTGCGCTGGTGCGGACAAGAATGGAAACGCGATTCCCACTCCTATGCTGATCGGCCATTACGAACCCTCGCTGGTGCTCCTCTCGATCCTGGTCGCGATGTTTGCCTCCTATACGACGCTGAGCCTGGCCATGCGCGTCAAGGCGACCCACGGCCTTGCCCCCCACGCCTGGATGACCGGCGGCGCCTTCGCCATGGGCAGCGGCATCTGGGCCATGCACTTCATCGGCATGCTGGCCTTCCGCCTGCCTATGCCGCTCGCCTACGACCCCGCGATCACCTTCGTATCCTGGCTGCTGCCGGTGGTGGTGTCGGGCCTGGCCCTGTGGCAGGTGCGGCACCGCGAGATCGCCGGACGCCACCTGGCCTGGGGCGCGGTGCTGATGGGCCTGGGCATCAACGCCATGCACTACACCGGCATGGCCGGCATGCGCATGGACCCGGCCATCACCTACGACCCCTGGCTGTTCCTGGCCTCGGTGGCGATCGCCATCGGCGCCTCGGCCGGCGCGCTGTGGATCGCCTTCCGCCTGAATGAAAACCTGCTGCATCCGCGCCTGCTGCAGCTGGGTGGGGCCGTGGTCATGGGCGCCGCCATCGCCGGCATGCACTATACCGGCATGGCCGCCGCCCACTTCGAGGCGGGCAGCGTGTGCCGCGCGGCGGTCGGCGGCGTCGACCAGGACCACCTGGCGATCCTGGTGGCGGTGGCCACCTGCGCGGTGCTCACGATCGCGCTGCTGGCGGCGATCTTCGACACCCGCCTGGAGATGCGCACCCGTACCCTGGCCGCCTCGCTGGAAACCGCGGCCGAGCGCCAGGCCCTCTACCTGCGCGAACAGAAGGCGCGCGTGGAGGCCGAGAACATCAGCCAGCTCAAGGACGAATTCCTCGCCACGCTCTCGCACGAGCTGCGCACCCCGCTCAATGCGATGCTGGGCTGGTCGCAGCTCCTGCTGCAGGGCGCGCGCGACGAGGCCATGCTGCGCCGGGGCCTGGAAACCATCGAGCGCAATGCGCGCGCGCAGTCGCAGCTGATCGAAGACATGCTCGACATGAGCCGCCTGATGGCCGGCAAGGTGCGGATCGAGGCGCGCGCGGTGACGCCGGCCGAATTCGTCAATGCGGCGCTCGAGACGGCGCGCCCGGCGGCCATGAGCAAGGGCATCCACCTGTCCGCCGAGGTCGACTACGACGCCGGCCCCGTGCTGGGCGACCCGGCCCGCATGCAGCAGGTGATGACGAACCTGGTGTCGAACGCGATCAAGTTCACCGATGGCGGCGGCAAGGTCCTTGTCAGCGTGCGCCGCGAAGGCGGCGAGGTGGCGATCGACGTCGCCGACTCCGGCGCCGGCATCGATCCCGACTTCCTGCCTTTTGTCTTCGACCGCTTCCGCCAGGCCGATTCCTCGTCCTCGCGCCGCCACGGCGGCCTGGGCCTGGGCCTGTCGATCGCGCGTCAGCTGGTCGAGCTGCAGGGCGGCACGATTACCGTGGCCAGCTCCGGCGTGGGGCGCGGCGCGACCTTCACCCTGCACCTGCCGATCCAGCAAGTCGAGGAAACCGCACCGCAAGGCCTGGAGGGCGTGCCGGCCCCCGGTACACCGGCCGTGTCCGGGGATGCGGGCGAGGCGGGCGGCGAGCTGGCCGGCCTGACGGTGCTGGTGGTGGAAGACGAAAGCGATTCGCTGGAACTGGTGCAGCAGGTGCTGTCGGAAACGGGCGCGCGCATCGTCACGGCTACCAGCGGCCAGGAGGCGCTGCGGAGGATGGCGGGCGACAGGCCGGACATCCTGATCAGCGATATCGGCATGCCCCTGATGGATGGCTTCGAGCTGATTCGCCGGGTGCGCGGCCTGCGCGACGGGCAATTGGCCGGCGTGCCGGCAATCGCCCTGACCGCGTTCTCGCGGCGCGAAGACCAGCAGCGCGCGCTGGAGGCGGGCTTCGACGAATTCATGGCCAAGCCGCTGCGTCCGGCCGCGCTGGTGCAGGTGGTGGTGACCATCGCGCGGCGCCGCGCGCCGCTGGATTCCTGAAGAAGGCGCGGGGCCGGCCGGTGTGTTACTGGGCCGGCTGCCAGTACATGTCGGGCAGGACCATCTGCAGGCGCAGGCCGGGTTCGGCATTGCCGGCGCCCGGCGCCGCGGGCGCCAGGTCCTCGACGATGAAGCCGCGGTTGCGGCCCGCTTCCTTGCCCTTGTAGAGGGCGCGGTCGGCCAGCGCGATCGCCTGTTCCCAGCCGAGCGTCGCGTTCGACACCAGCGGCAGCGAGACCGCGCCCGCGGTGGCGCTGACCTGCAGCGTGGTGCCGTCTTCCAGCACCACCGGGGCGGCCGCGATCGCGTTCAGGATGCGCTGGACCAGCAGCGGGCGCTGGGCCTGGGTCACGCCCTGCGAATACACCAGGAATTCCTCGCCTCCCCAGCGCAGCACCATGTCCGATTCGCGCACCGCCTCGTTCAGGCGGCGGCCGACCTCGACCAGCACCGCGTCGCCGGCGGCATGGCCGTACTGGTCGTTGATGCGCTTGAAGTGGTCGATGTCGAGCAGGGTGAAGCAGCCACCCGACGGCGCGTCGGTATCGCGCATGCGGTCGACGAAGGAACGGCGGTTGTACAGGCCGGTGAGCGGATCGTGGGCCGAATGGTAGGCCAGTTCCGCGTTCAGTTCCGCCAGGCGGCGGCTGGTGGCCTGCGATTTCCGGTACAGCACGAACACCACCGCCGCCAGCCCGAAGGCGAGCAGGGCGCCGGCCGTCGCCAGCCAGGAACGCAGCTTGCGGTTGCGGATCTCGGTGTCCTTGGCGGCATTCTCGTGGCGCAGGCGCTCGATCTGGGCCGCGCGCTGCTTGGCATTGAACTGTTCCTGCAAGGCCGCGAACGCCTTGTCGCGGCGCTCGACGGCGAGCGACTCCTGGATCTTCTCGCGTTCGCGCACCGTCTGCAGCGCCTGCCGGTACAGGCCGGCCTTCTCCAGTGCCGCTGCCTGCTCGTCCAGCAGGGCGGAAACGGTCGGCATGGCGCCGGCCTTGCGCAGGTCGGCGGCGACCCGCTCGATGTAGACCGTCCCTTCCTGCATCTTGCCTTGGCCGAACAGGGCGAAGCCCAGGTTGGCCCAGGCCATCTGGATCACGCTCTGTTCCTGCACTTCCTCGGCGATCGGAATCGATGCGCGCGCGGCGCGCTCGGCCTCCACGTAGCGGTGTTCCTTCAACCAGGCGTCGGCAATGTTGCCAAGAATATTGCCTTGCAGCGAGCGCAGCTCGTGCCGGCGCGCCAGCTCCAGCGCCCGGTTGAAGGCGCCATGCGCTTGCGGCAACTGTTCCAGTGCGACATAGGCGCGTCCGTCCATGAGATGCATCGCCGCCTCGACCCGGGGCGTCATCGCGTCCTGGTCCTTGCGGCCGGCGCGCGCTTCGCGGTAGGCGGCGGTGGTTTCCAGGGCCTTGGCGGCATTTCCGCCGTTGACGTAGAGCCGGGCCAGCGCCAGGCGCACGTCCGCTTCGCGCGGGCTCCACATCTCGGGATGCCGCTGGACCAGTTCGAGGCCGCGCAAATAGTGGCTGAGGGCGCGGTCGTGCTGGCCCATGATGTTGTAGATTGCACCGTAGGCGATTTCGGCATTCGTGTCGAATTCGATGCTGCCGAGCGGGCGGTGCTGGCCGACCAGGGTTTCCAGCAGCGCCATCGCGGCGGCCGGATCGTTGTCGTTGAGGCGCTTGTACACGCGCCCCAGGCTGGCAAGCGCCAGGTTGGCCGCGTCGTGCTGTGCCGCGGCCAGGGCGATCATGCGCTCATCGACTGCATAGGCGTCGCGCATCTGCCCGGCATCGCTATGGGAACGGCGCAGCAGGCGCAGGTAGGAAATCAGGACAGGATAGGGCGTATGCGGGCCGAAGCTCGCGCCTTCCTGGAGCAGCAGGCTACGGGCTTTTGCATTGTTGCGTTCCGCCATCTGGCCCAGTTCGCGCAGGCGCAGCTCGGCCGATACGGTGCCCTTCGTCTCCTGGACGCCCGCGGTCCCGGCCGCCGTCGCCCAGGGGCAAGCCAGCGCCAGCGAAAGCGCCAGACAGGCGGCCTTGCGCAGGGTCCGGGAACCTGGTGTGGCGGGCAGTAAAGGGCGCATGGTGTAGGCCGGCGGAAGGAAGGGTGGGCAGCGGAAGCGCCGCGGGACGTTGCAGCGGAATGCTGTCACGCGGATGATTATGTTCTGTTGATTTACGGAAATCAAGTGATAGGGAAACTGCCTGGGTCTTTACGTCACTGCGGCGCAACGGCGTGGTTTTTTGATTAAAACAAAGGAATTATTCGACTTTCATCACTTTACTTTGATTCCAAACAACTTTCTGGTGATAATGTTACACCCGCACACGAGCCGGCAGGCGCAGCCAGGCCGGTTCCAGCCTGGCAGGCGGCCCACAGGCCCGCTGCCGGCGGCACACAACAGCGCCCACGAGACGCGGAGCCATACTATTTTTGATTGGAGAACCAGCAGTGAGTCTTTTCAGAACTAAAAACCTCGATACGATGGTAGCGGCGGCCCAGAAGCCGGGCGGCCTCAAGAAAGTACTGGGCCCGTTCGACCTCGTCCTCATGGGCATCGGCGCCATCATCGGTACCGGGATCTTCGTGCTCACCGGCACGGGCGCCGTGACTGCCGGCCCGGCCCTGACCCTCTCCTTCGTCATCGCCGCACTGGCTTGCGGCTTCGCCGCCCTCTGCTATGCCGAATTCGCCTCCAGCGTGCCGGTCGCCGGCTCGATCTATACCTACAGCTACTTCACCCTGGGCGAGCTGGTCGCCTGGATGATCGGCTGGGATCTGCTGCTCGAATACGGCCTGGCCACCTCGACGGTCGCCGTGGGCTGGTCGGGTTACTTCCAGTCGCTGCTCAAGGGCATCGGCGTCGTGCTGCCGGAAGCGCTGCGCGCGGCCCCGGGCGCCCAGCCGGGCGTGGCCACGATGTTCAACCTGCCGGCCTTCCTGATCATGATCTTCCTGACCTGGATCCTGTCGATGGGCGTGCGCGAATCGGCCCGCCTGAACAACATCATGGTCATCATCAAGACCGGCGTCGTGATCCTGTTCATCGTGGTGGGCATGAACTACGTCAAGCCGGACAACTGGACCCCCTTCATGCCCTTCGGTTTCGGCAGCGTGATGAGCGCCGCCGCCCTGGTGTTCTTCGCCTTCATCGGCTTCGATGCCGTCACCTCGGCCGCCGAGGAAGTCAAGAACCCGTCGAAGGACCTCCCGATCGGCATCATCGGCTCGCTGGCCGTCTGCACCGTGCTCTACGTGATCGTCGCCGCCATCATGACCGGCATCGTTCCCTTCCCGAACTTCAAGGGCGTCGACCACCCGGTCTCGCTGGCGCTGCAGTACGCCGGCCAGGACTGGGTCGCCGGCTTCGTCGACCTCGCCGCCATCCTCGGCATGAGCACGGTGATCCTGGTGATGGCCTACGGCCAGACCCGCATCCTGTTCGCCATGTCGCGCGACGGCCTGCTGCCGGCCAAGCTGTCGGAAGTGCATCCGAAATACGGCACCCCGTACTTCGCCACCTGGATGGTCGGCATCGTGTTCGGCCTGATCGCCGCCGTGGTTCCGCTGGACGTGCTGGCCGAGCTGGTCAACATCGGCACCCTGGCCGCCTTCTCGCTGGTCTCGGTGGCCGTGATCATCCTGCGCAAGAAGCGTCCGGAACTGCACCGCGCCTTCCGCTGCCCGGGCGTGCCGGTGATCCCGGCCCTGGCCGTGATCTTCTGCCTGGCCCTGATGTCCTTCCTGAGCTGGCACACCTGGGTGGCCTTCATCATCTGGCTGGCGATCGGCCTGGTGGTGTACTTTATGTATGCCCGCCAGCGCTCGCTGCTGAACAATCCGCAGGCCTAAGAGCTGCACGCGCGCTGCCTGAGGCAGCGGATTGACACGGCGCCCGCTCCTTGCAAAAGGGGCGGGCGCTGTCGTTTCAGGGCCGGCATGGTAAGCTTGAGGTTCCATCGGATACGGAGAGTTCCATGAGCGCCATCGTGCTCGGCAAGGGCGATGCCCTCCTGATCGTCGACCTGCAAAACGACTTCCTGCCGGGCGGCAGCCTGGGCGTGCCCCAGGGCGATCTCGTGATCGACCCGATCAACACGCTCATCGCGCTGTACGGCAGCCGCGGCCTGCCGGTGTATGCCTCGCGCGACTGGCACCCGGATGACCACTGCTCCTTCGCCGCCCAGGGCGGGCCCTGGCCGCCGCACTGCGTGGCCGACACCCCGGGCGCCGCGTTCTCGCAGGCACTTAAGCTCCCGCAGGACGCCATCGTGATCTCGAAAGCCGCCACCTCGCAGGAAGACGCCTATTCCGCCTTCAACGGCACGGGCCTGGCGCGCAGCATGCTGGCCGACGGCGTCAAGCGCGTGACGGTGTGCGGCCTGGCCACCGATTATTGCGTGCTCAATACCGTCCTCGACGGCATCGACGCCGGCTTCGAGATCCTGCTGGCCCTCGAGGGCACGCGCGCGGTGGAGGTCACGCCGGGCGACGGCGACCGCGCGATCGCGCGCATGCTCTCGCGCGGCGCGGTGCCGGTACGGCTGTCCGGCGGCGGCCTGGTGGGCGACCTCGCACTGGGCGCGCTGCCCTGACCCTCCTGCTCCGCCTGTTGCCGCGCGCTATGCGCGCCAGCGTACGGTAGCCATCCTCCGCTCTCCTTTAGGCTGTGCCTTCGACATACACGGCTTACAGGAGGGATGGCAATGGCGACCGTCGGCGACTTTCTGCTCGAACGACTGCACCAGTGGGGCGTGCGGCGGATATTCGGCTACCCCGGCGACGGTATCAACGGCATCATGGCCGCCCTCCAGCGGCGTGAGGGCGGGGACGGCGCGCTCGAATTCATCCAGACCCGGCACGAGGAAATGGCGGCCTTCATGGCCTGCGCCCACGCCAAGTTCACAGGCGAGGTCGGGGTCTGCCTGGCGACGTCGGGGCCCGGCGCCGTCCACCTGCTGAACGGCCTCTATGACGCCAAGCTCGACCACCAGCCGGTGGTCGCCATCGTCGGCCAGCAAAAGCGCAGCGCGCTCGGCGCCAGCTACCAGCAGGAGATCGACCTGATGGCCTTGTTCAAGGACGTGGCCGGCGAGTACGTGCAGATGGCGGCGACCAGCGAGCAGCTGCGCCACCTGGTCGACCGCGCCGTGCGCATCGCGCAAAGCGAGCGCTGCGTCACCTGCGTCATCGTCCCGAACGATTTGCAGGAAGAAGAGGCCGTGCCCACGCCGCCGCGCGAACACGGCTACACGTTTTCCGGCGTCGGCGCGGCAAGGAGCGCCCAGGTGCCGCCCGAGGACGCGCTGGTCGACGCCGCCGCCATCCTGAATGCGGGCCGGAAGGTGGCGATCCTGGCCGGGGCCGGCGCGCATGGCGCGCAAGACGAACTGATCGAGGTCGCCGAACTGCTCGGCGCGGGCGTGGCGAAGGCCCTGCTCGGCAAGGCCGTGCTGCCCGACGACCTGCCATTCGTGACAGGATCGATCGGCATCATCGGCACCAGAGCCAGCAACGAGATGATGCAGGAGTGCGACACCTTGCTCATGGTCGGGTCCAGCTTTCCCTACGCGGAATTCCTGCCGCCGGAAGGGCAGGCGCGCGGCGTGCAGATCGATATCGACGGGCGCATGCTGAGCCTGCGCTATCCGATGGAAGCCAATCTGGTGGGCGACGCCAGGGCGACCCTGCGCGCCCTGATCCCGCACCTTGAGTGCAAGCAGGACCGCGGCTGGCGCGAAGCGATCGAAGGCAAGGTCGAGGCAAGCTGGCGCGTGCTCAACGAGAAAGCAATGGCGCCCGCCGAGCCGGTCAATCCCCAGCGCGTGTTCACCGAGCTGTCGCCGCGCCTGCCCGACGACGTGATCCTGACCGCGGATTCGGGTTCGGCCGCGGCCTGGTATGCGCTCGACCTGCGTATCCGGCGCGGCATGCTCGCCTCGCTCTCGGGCGGCCTCGCCACCATGGGTTGCGCGGTGCCCTACGCACTGGCGGCCAAGCTGGCGCACCCCGACCGGCCCGTGATCGCCCTGGCCGGCGACGGCGCCATGCAGATGAACGGCATCAACGGCCTGATGTCGATCGCCTGGCACCGCGCGCGCTGGTCCGATCCGACTTTCGTCGTGCTGGTGCTGAACAACCGCGACCTCAACTTCGTGACCTGGGAACAGCGCGGCAACCAGGGCGAGCCTAAGTACGAGGCCTCCCAGCGGCTACCCGACTTCTCCTATGCCGCGTATGCGCGCCTGTTGGGCCTGGATGGCTTGCGGGTCGACGATCCTGAACAACTCGGCGCCGCCTGGGAGCAGGCCTTGTCCGCCGACGGTCCTTTCGTGCTGGAAGTGATGGTCGATCCGAACATTCCGCCTCTGCCGCCGCACACGGTGGAAAAGCAGAAGGAGAAGGTGGACGAGGCGCTGGCGAAAGGGGATGCGGAAGCGCAGGACGTGCGGCGGGGTGTCGATACGCAATCGCCGTCTTGAAGGAGATGCAAGTAAAGCGCTGTCCAGCTTTTGTAACTTTGTAATCCCTTTCTTACATACTCTCAGCGCCGGAGCCGATTCTCGGGCAATAGCCCAGCCCGGATAATGTTGCTCATCGTCCCAGGACACCAACAACAGAAGCCGAGACACATGAATTCGATGCTGTTAGCCGACGCAAGCGCGGCCACCGCCGCCAGCCACGTCACCGCAGGCGCGTCCGCCACCCGCGAGCGCGCCAAGCGACTGTATTTCTCGCTGTACGAAGCGCCGCAGTCCAATCCCGACGCGGCGCGCGCCTATGTGGCCGACCAGATCGCGGCCGTGCAGGCCATGCCCGCCGACCTGCCGCCGACGCTCGCCGAACTGCCGGCCTGGGTCCAGGAACGCACCGACGCCGTCGGCGCCCAGTATCGCGACTACCTCGCCGCACGCAAGAACGGCGCGCCGCGCCGCTATTTCTCCTGCCGCGCCCATGCGCTCTATTTCATCAAGGCGGTGGCGCCAACCAAGCTGGTCGACGGCGCCTGGCTCTATGGCCTGCTCAGGCACTGGGACAATCCGGCCTACCACGAGCTGATCAAGACCTACCTCGAGGAGCTGGGCGAAGGCGTGCCCGACAAGAACCACGTCACCATCTACCGCAAGCTGCTGGCGACCCACGGCTGCGACGGCTGGGAAAGCCTGGGCAAGAATCACTTCGTGCAGGGCGCCATCCAGCTGGCCCTGGGCCACAATGCCGACCACTTCCTGCCGGAAGTCATCGGCTACAACCTCGGCTACGAGCAGTTGCCGCTGCACCTCCTGATCACATCCTACGAGCTCAACGAGTTCGGCATCGACCCTTACTACTTCACCCTGCACGTCACGGTCGACAATGCCGCCAGCGGCCACGCCCAGAAGGCAGTGCAGGCGCTCACCAAGCTGATGCCGCGTGTGGGCGACCGCGAGGCCTTCTACCAGCGCGTGCTGGACGGCTATCGCCTGAACGACCTGGGCGCCAGCACCACCTCGGTGATCGCCGAGTTCGACCTCCAGGCCGAACTGGTGAACATCCTCGCCGCCAAGAGCGGCGTCGGCAAGAACATGCACTCGGATTACTGCCGTGTCGCGGGCCGCTCGGTCAACGACTGGCTGACGGACCCGGCGCGCATTCCGGACTTCCTGGCGGCGCTCGAAAACGCCGGCTGGATCAAGCGCGGCGAAGAGGTCGAGCACAGCCGCTTCTGGCGCCTGGTGCATGGCGAGAAGGCCGAGATGTTCGGCGTGTTCAGCGCCTACGAGCAGCAGGTGCTGCGCGACTGGATCACCGCGAAGCCGGACGGCAGCCTGCTTGATGCCGCCCGCAGCATGACCTGGCGCGCACGCCAGCGCACCCTGGACAACCTCGGCCAGCACGCCGACCGCAGCGCCGACTTTCCGGAGCGCGGCCTGATCCGGCGCCATCCGCGCCTGGAGACGCAGGACAACGAACTGCGCCTGCTGGAAGAGCAGGTGGCGGCATGCGGCAGCAAGCAGGAAGCGATGGAGCTGCTGGGCGGCCTGATGTCGCCCGAGATCCACCATACGTCGGTGGGCCTGATGGCGACCCGCATGTACACGCGGCTGTTCGACGCCTGAACGGGGCTGGACGCAAAAAGTTTTCCCGTG
>JBFLVV010000082.1:0-22494 GCA_040758275.1 Pseudomonadota bacterium | reverse complement strand
GTTCGAAGCGGCCGTCGTTCTCGCGCACGCGCGCGTAGTGGCCGGTCGCGATCAGGTCGGCGCCCAGCTTCATCGCATGGTCGAGGAAGGCCTTGAACTTGATCTCGGCATTGCACAGCACGTCCGGATTCGGCGTGCGGCCGGCCTGGTACTCGCGCAGGAATTCCGCGAACACACGGTCCTTGTACTCGGCGGCGAAGTTGACCGCCTCGATGTCCACGCCGACCACGTCGGCCACGCTGGCCGCGTCGATCCAGTCCTGGCGCGTCGAGCAGTATTCCGAGTCGTCGTCGTCTTCCCAGTTCTTCATGAACAGGCCGATGACCTCGTAACCCTGTTCCTTCAGCATCCACGCCGCGACCGAGGAGTCGACACCGCCCGACATCCCGATCACGACTTTTTTCTTGCTCATTTCAGTTCCGTTATCTTTAGATCCCGCCCTCGAACACGGAGGGGTGGGTGTACAGCAAATTCAGTTCGGTGCGCTTGCCGGCCAGGTAGTCGTCCACGCACTGCAGCACGATCGGGCTGCGGTGGCGTTCGGCGGTGGCGGCGATTTCGTCGCGCGTCATCCACAGGGTGCGCAGGATGCCTTCGTCGAGCGGCTGGTCCAGTTCGCGGCCGGCGTGGCCGCAGAAGGTGAAGCGCAGATAAGTGACGTCGGTGCCGCGCGACTTCGAGTGGTAGCGCGACATGTACATGCCGACCAGGCCCGTGGGGATGAATTCGTGCGCGGTTTCCTCCAGCGCCTCGCGTACCACCGCCTGCTCGAGCGACTCGTGCGGGTCGAGGTGACCCGCCGGCTGGTTCAGTTTCACGCCTTCGCTCGTCTCTTCCTCGATCAGCAGGAAACGGCCATCGCGTTCGATGATCGCGGCGACGGTCACGGATGGTTTGAAGATATCGGTCATGCGCATCCTTGAAAATGAGGCGTTATTCTACCTTGACAGCGGGCACCTCTGCTCATCCATGCCCCTCCGGTGCGCTTGCCTGTCGTTAAATGGCCTTGATCTAGTGCAAACAAGCAGGCCGTGCCGCTGGCCCCCTATCCCCCTTTCCGCCAGAATCGAATATTGGCTTTTTAGTATTTGTCTTCGAGCAATTAGACGTCATTACATGGTAGATTGTGGACAGTCTGTCCACTGAAGGAGGGATTTTCATGAGAATTGGCATACCGGCCGAGACCAGGCCGGGCGAGACCCGCGTCGCTGCAACTCCCGAAACCGTCAAGAAGCTGGCTGCACGCCACCAGGTACTGGTGGAGGCCGGCGCCGGCCTGCGTGCCGCCTGTCCGGATGCCGCCTATGAAGCAGCCGGCGCCACCATCGTCGACACTGCCACCGCCTTCGGCGCCGACATGGTGCTCAAGGTACGCAGCCCCGATCCTGAGGAGCGCGCCCGCATGCGCCCAGGGACCGTCCTGGTCGGCATGCTCAATCCCTTCGATACCGAGAACCTCGCGCTCCTGGCCGGCGCAGGACTCACCGCCTTTGCACTGGAAGCCGCACCGCGCATCACGCGCGCCCAGTCCATGGACGTGCTCTCTTCGCAGGCGAACATCGCCGGCTACAAGGCCGTGATGCTGGCCGCGAACACCTACGGGCGCTTCATGCCCATGCTGATGACGGCGGCCGGCACCGTGAAGGCGGCGCGCGTCCTGATCATGGGCGTGGGCGTGGCCGGCCTGCAGGCGATCGCCACCGCCAAGCGCCTCGGCGCGGTGATCGAGGCCTCCGACGTGCGCCCGCCCGTGAAGGAACAGGTCGAGTCGCTGGGCGCCAAGTTCATCGACGTCCCTTACGAAACCGACGAAGAACGCGAGATCGCCCAAGGCGCCGGCGGCTACGCGCGGCCGATGCCGGCCGGCTGGATGCAGCGCCAGGCGGCGCTCGTGCACGAACGGGCGAAACTTGCCGACATCATCATCACCACCGCCCTGATCCCGGGCCGCAAGGCGCCGGTCCTGATCGGCGAGGACACGGTTCGCGCCATGAAACCCGGCTCGGTGATCGTCGACATGGCGATCGAGCAGGGCGGCAACTGCCCGCTGACGGAGCTGAACCGCACCGTGGTCAAGCACGGCGTGCACATCATCGGCGAGCCGAACCTGGCCGCGCTGGTCCCGGCCGACGCCTCGGCCCTGTATGCGCGCAATGTGCTGGACTTCCTCAAGCTCGTGATCGACAAGGAAGACAAATTCACGATCGACCGCGAGGACGAGATCGTGCGCGCCACGCTGGTGTGTGCGGACGGCGCGGTGCTGCGGACTTAAGGACGAGGAGGAAAGCATGGAAATCAGCCACACCATCATCAACCTGATCATCTTCGTGCTGGCCATCTACGTCGGCTACCACGTGGTCTGGAACGTCACCCCCGCGCTGCATACGCCGCTGATGGCGGTCACCAACGCGATCTCCGCCATCATCATCGTCGGCGCCATGCTGGCCGCCGGCCTGACCGAGGGCCTGACCGGACAGGTGGCCGGCACCGTCGCGGTGGCGCTGGCCGCCGTCAACGTCTTCGGCGGCTTCATGGTCACCCGGCGCATGCTGGAGATGTTCAAGAAAAAGGAGCCCAGGTCCACTGCCAAGCCTGACGCCGCTGCCGCATCGACCGCGGGAGAACGCGCATGAACTACATCAGCATGAACGTCGTGACCCTGTTCTACCTGGTGGCCTCGGTATGCTTCATCCAGGCGCTCAAGGGCCTGTCCTCGCCATCGACGGCGCGGGTGGGGAATACCTTCGGCATGGCCGGCATGGCGATCGCGGTGCTGACCACGGTCGCCCTGATCTTCAAGCTGCAGGCGGAACTCGCCACGGGCCACGGCATGGGTTTCCCGCTGGTGATCCTCGGCGTGGTGGTGGGCGGCGCGATCGGCGCCTATGCCGCGAAGAAGGTCGAGATGACCAAGATGCCCGAGCTGGTGGCGGCGATGCATTCGCTGATCGGCCTGGCCGCCGTGTGCATCGCGGTGGCGGCCGTGTCCGAACCCTGGGCCTTCAACATCGCCACGCGCGAGACCCCGCTGCCCTTCGGTAACCGGCTCGAACTCTTCATCGGCACCTTCGTGGGCGCCGTGACCTTCTCGGGTTCGGTGATCGCCTTCGGTAAACTCTCGGGCAAGTACAAGTTCCGCCTCTTCCAGGGCGCGCCGGTGCGCTTCGCCGGCCAGCACATCCTCAACCTGGTGCTGGCCATCGCCGTCGTCGCCCTGGGCCTGCTGTTCTGCTTCGCCGACGGCGTGGCCCCGAGCTGGACGCCCTTCCTCATCATGGCCGCGCTGTCCTTCGTGCTGGGCGTGTTGATCATCATCCCGATCGGGGGCGCCGACATGCCGGTGGTGGTGTCGATGCTGAACTCCTACTCGGGCTGGGCGGCCGCGGGCATCGGCTTCTCGCTGAACAATTCGATGCTGATCATCGCGGGCTCGCTGGTGGGCTCGAGCGGCGCGATCCTGTCGTACATCATGTGCAAGGCCATGAACCGCTCCTTCTTCAACGTGATCCTGGGCGGCTTCGGCGGCGAGGCCACCGTCGATGCGGGCGAGGCGAAGGAGCAGCGTCCCGTGAAATCCGGCTCGGCCGACGACGCCGCCTTCATCCTGCAGAATGCGGAGTCCGTCATCATCGTCCCCGGCTACGGCCTGGCGGTGGCGCGCGCCCAGCACTCGGTGAAGGAACTGGTCGACAAGCTGACCGAGCACGGCGTGCAGGTGCGTTACGCGATCCACCCGGTGGCGGGCCGCATGCCGGGCCACATGAACGTGCTGCTGGCCGAGGCCGAAGTGCCCTACGACCAGGTGGTCGAGATGGAAGACATCAACGGCGAATTCGGCCAGACCGACGTGGTGCTGGTGCTGGGCGCGAACGACGTGGTGAACCCGGCGGCCAAGGACCCGAAATCCCCGATCGCCGGCATGCCGATCCTCGAGGCCTATAAAGCCAAGAGCATCATCGTCAACAAGCGCTCGATGGCTTCGGGCTATGCGGGCCTGGACAACGAGCTGTTCTACCAGCCCAATACGATGATGGTTTTCGGCGACGCCAAGAAGGTGATCGAATCGATGGTGAAGGCGGTGGAATAAGGATGCGGGAATTGCGTTTCAATGTGTTCGGCACGCTGGTGACCATCACCGGCGCGCCAGGCGCCTGGCAAGCCTTCTACCCCGGCAGCGACGGCAAGCGCCGCCCTGCCGACTTCATCGTGCCCCACGATATTCGCGAGGACGGCCTGCTCGACTACCTGGCCGACCTCTTCCACGAAGACGCCACCCCACGGCGCCCCAACGTCCTGCGCCTCTCCTGAACCCCACCCTGTGGGGTCAGAGTCAAATTATTCGCCAATTGATCCCGCTATCGGTCTTGACGCCATGGAAAATGGCATCCGACCAGTTGCGGTAAGGCTCTTGGCAAATAATTCGACTCTGACCCTAATTAGATTTGCTGCGCTTTCTGGTCGTCAAAAATAGGGTCAGAGTCGAATTATTGAGCACGAGCTTCAGATCAGTTGATCGACGGGACGATCAATTGAGTCAGGCCTGCTGATCCGAGGATCTTGGCGAACAATTCGACTCTGACCCCAATTGGGAGGTCAGCGGCGGCCGAACATCATCAGGTCGGCAAGCAGGAGGCGGGCGGGCTTGAGGACGTCGAGGGCGGCGAGCGACAGGCCCAGCAGGGGTTGCAGCGGGCCGCGGCCGACAAAGGCTCTCGCCATGGTGTCGGTCAGGCCGATCGTCACGCTGCGGTCCTGGCCGCGCTCAAGCATGAAGGCGGCGACGGCGTCTGGCGTGGCGCCGCGCGCCAGCTGGCGCGCCAGGACGGCGGCGTCGCGCAGGCCGAGGTTCAGGCCCTGGCCGGCCACCGGGTGCAGGGTCTGGGCGGCATTGCCGATGGCGACCGTGCGATCCGTTGCGCGGGCTTCGGCGTTCAGGCCGAGGGGGAAGGCGACGCGGGGCGAAGCGGCTGTGAAGGCGCCCAGGCGGGTACCGAAGGCGTCGCCGAGTGCGCGCAGGAAGGCGGCGTCGTCGAGCAGCTGGATGTCGACGGCGCGTTCCGGACGCATGCACCAGACCAGGGCGTAGCCGTGGCCGTCGCCGCCATCTTGCGGCAGCAGGGCCAGTGGACCCTCGTCGGTGAAACGCTCGAAGGCGCGGTGCGCGATCGGTTCGCTCACGGTCACGCGCGCGATCAGGGCGGTCTGTTCGTAGTCGCGCTGTCGGGCCTTGCTTTCCTGTTGGCCGAAGACGCCGCCTTCGGCCTGCACGGCCACCCTGGCTTCGACGGTGCGGCCGTCGTCGAGGCGCAGCAGCACGGCCTCGTCTTCTTCGTCGAAGGATTCGACGCGGGCCGGGCGCAGGGTCTGCACCCTGGCCGCGTCGCAGGCGCGCGCCAGCGCGTCGACCACGTCGCCGTAGCGCGCCACATAGCCCAGCGCCGGCAGCTTGTGCTCGGCGCGGTCCATCAGGCTGCGGCCCAGCTGGCCGCGGCGCGAGACGTGGATCTCGTGGATCGGCGTCGCGGGCAAGGGCCAGGCGCGCACTTCCTCGAGCAGCTGCACGCTACCCCAGGACAGGGCGATCGAGCGCGGGTCCGTGATCGCCTGGCCGAGCGACTTGCCGTCGATGAGGGCGATGCGTTCTCCTTGAACACCGCGCCGCACGAGGAAGGCGGCCAGTGCCAGGCCGACCGGGCCGGCGCCGCAGATCGCGATGTCGACGTCGATGCGTTCAGGCGCCATCAGCGTTCTCCCATCAAGGTTTCGATGTCCGCGACACGCTTCGGTGCGTCGCCGGACAGGATGCGGCAACCGTCGTCGGTGACGACCACGTCGTCCTCGATCCGGATGCCGATGTTCCAGAACTCCTCCGGCACGCCTTCGCCGGGCCGCACATAGATGCCCGGCTCCACCGTCAGCGCCATGCCCGGCTGCAGGGGACGGGATGGCCGGTCCGGCAGCGTGAGGTCGCGATACGGCCCGACGTCGTGCACGTCCATGCCGAGCCAGTGGCCGGTGCCGTGCATGTAGAAGGGCAGGTGGGCTTTATCGAGGACGGCATCTTCGGCCGTGCCGTATTTCGTCCTGTCGATCAGGCCCAGCTCCAGCATGCCGCCCGCCAGCACGTTCACGGCCGCGGTGTGCACGTCGCTGTAGGGACGGCCCGGCACGATGGCGGCAAACGCGGCTTCCTGCGCCTGCAGGACCAGTTCATATAAAGCCCGCTGCGGCGCGCTGAAGCGGCCGTTCACCGGCCAGGTGCGGGTGATGTCGGAGGCATAGCCGTCAAGCTCGCAGCCGGCGTCGACCAGCACCAGTTCGCCGTCCAGGCATTGGCGGTTGTTGGCGTTGTAGTGCAGGACGCAGGCGTTCGCGCCCGAGGCCACGATCGGCGTATAGGCGGGGAACTGGGCGCCGTGGCGGCGGAATTCGTGCAGCAGCTCGGCCTCGATCTCGTATTCGAACACGCCGGGCCGCGTGAAACGCATGGCGCGCGCATGGGCGCCGGCGGCGATCCTTGCCGCGCGTCCCATCAAGGCCTGCTCGCCCGCATCCTTCAGCAGGCGCATCTCGTCGAGGATGCCGAGCAGGTGGTGGGTGGTCGACGGGGCCGCGATGCCGGTGCGGCTCTTCGCGCGCACCGCCTTCAGCCAGCCGCTCACCTGCGCGTCGAGCGCGGCGCTGTGGCCCAGCGCGTAGTACAGGGCCGGCGCATTGGCAAGCAAACCAGCCATCTGCGCGTCGAGTTCATCGATCGGATAGGCCTCGTCGAAGCCGAAGGCGATGCGCGCTGCTTCGGGGCCATAACGGAAACCGTCCCAGATCTCGCGCTCGACATTCTTCTCGCGGCAGAACAGGATCGCACGCGCAGGCGCATCCCCGAGCGCGGCGACCAGCACCAGCACGCTCTCCGGCTCCGTGAAGCCGCTCAGGTAATAGAAATAGCTGTCGTGCCGGTAGGGATATTCGCTGTCGCCGTTGCGCAGGCTTTCCGGCGCGGTGGCCAGCACCGCGACCGCGCCCGGCTCCATGCGCGCGGCCAGGCGCGCGCGGCGTTCGACAAAGGCGGAGGTGTCGACCTGGCCCGTCATGAGCCGGTCTTGGCCGCCCCCAGCGGCGCATTCAGTTCTTCCAGCTGGCGCGCGGTGCCGACGTTGACCCACTGGCCCTGGTACAGCTCGCCGCCGACGCGGCCCTGCTCGATGAACTTGCGCATCAGCGGCCCGAACTTGACGAACTCGCCGGCCTTGATCCCGTCGAACATCTCGGGACGGTAGACGCCGATGCCGGCGAAGTTCCACTTCTCGGGCCCGTCATTGCGCAAGGTGTACATGTCGAGCGCGAAGTCGCCTTCCGGGTTGTGCCACGGGTTCGGCGTGAGCCACAGCCAGGCGATGTCGCGCTTGTCCGGCGGGTAGGGGATGCCCAGCATGTCCTTGTCCTTGAGGACGTCGACCACCTGCGAGAAATCGAAGTAGGGCGCGTAGATGTCCCCCGACACGGCCAGGAAAGGTTCGTCGCCCAGCAGGTGCAGGGCATTGGCGATGCCGCCCGCCGTTTCCAGCGGGGTCGGCTCGTGCGAGTACACGATGCGCGCGCCGTACTTGCTGCCGTCGCCCAGCTCTTCCTCGATCATGTGGCCGAGGTGGGAGTGGTTGATGACGATGTCCTTGATCCCGGCGCGCACGAGGTTGAGCACGTGGTAGGTGATCATCGGGCGTCCGCGCACCTTGAGCAGGGGCTTGGGGCAGGCGTCCGTGAGCGGGCGCATGCGCTCGCCGCGGCCGGCGGCGAAAATCATCGCTTTCATGAGAATGGCCCCGTCTTCAGAAGGTATAGCCGACCGAGGGCGCCTTGTCCTCGAGCGCGTCGAGCAGGCGCAGCAGGGGCTTGAGTTCGGTGTAGCGGTTGGCCGTCTTGCGCACGTAGTCCATCACGGTCGGCAGGTCGCCCATGTAGTTCGGCTTGCTGTCGCGGTAGTTCAGGCGGCAGAAGATGCCGAGGATCTTCAGGTGGCGCTGCAGGGCCATGAATTCGAAGTCGCGGTAGAAGGCATCGATGTCCGGATTGACCGGCAGGCCGACCTGCTTGGCGCTCTGCCAGTAGCGCACCACCCAGTCCAGCACGATTTCTTCGTCCCACTGGACGTAGGCGTCGCGCAGCAGCGAGGCGAGGTCGTAGGTGACCGGGCCGTAGACCGCGTCCTGGAAGTCCAGTACGCCAGGATTGCCCTGCTCGAGCCACATCAGGTTACGCGAGTGGAAATCGCGGTGCATGTAGACCTGGTTCTGGGCCAGCACATTCGCGCAGATCGCCTCGAAGACCTTGTCCAGGGTCGCCTGCTGCTTCTCGTCCAGCGTCACGCCGAGATGCTTGCCGATGTACCACTCCGGGAAGATGTTCAGCTCGCGCATGACGAAGGCGCGGTCGAATTCCGGCAGCACGCCCGGCTGGCTGGCCAGCTGGAATTTGAGCAGCGCGTCGACCGCATCCGAATACATGAAGGGCGCGTTGTCCGAATCCAGGCGCTGCAGGTAGGTGGTCACGCCGAGGTCGGACAGCAGCAGGAAGCCGCTCTCGACCTTTTGGGCGACGATGGCCGGCACGGTCACGCCGGCCTCCATCAGCAGGCCCTGCACGTGGAGGTAGGCCGGCACGTTCTCGCGCTCGGGCGGGGCGTCCATCGCCACCAGGGTGGCGCCGAGCTTCTCGCGCATTTCCGGGACGACGTCGTAGCGGAAATAGCGGCGGAAACTGGCGTCCGCGGACGCTGGGCGTCCGGTCCCGACTTCCACCAGGCCCGTCGTCGCGAGCCATTCGGTCAATTGCTGCAGGCGCGCATCCTGGCCGCCGGAAGTGGAAGTATTTTGATACAAAGAAGACATGTAGACGGCCTGGTGAATCGGGTTGGTTGAGCTAATTCCCATATAATAAGGGATTCATTCTAAAAATACCGCCCTTTATGGCGTACGCAGATTCTCCATGAGCTGGATTGCAGCCCACCAATTTCCCTCTCGACAGGTGTTCAAACCGACTGCACTGGCAAGCGCCGCTGCCATCGTCGTTGCCGCCGCATCGAACCCCGCGTACGCGCAGACCGTCGCTCCCGCGCCACATGCGGACGAGCAGAACCTGCCGATCACCATCCAGGCCGAAGACATCAGCGGCCGCCCGGACCGCCAGCTGAACCTGGAACGCAATGTCGAACTGACACGCGGCCAGACCCGCCTCACCGCCGACAGCGCCTGCTACTTCCGCATCGAAGACCAGGTCACGGCCACCGGCAACGTCAATATGTGGCGCTTCGGCGACCGCTACAAGGGCGACGAGCTGCAGCTGAACATGGAGACCGGCAAGGGCTATGTGCTGCGTCCCGAATACCGTTTGCAGCTGAATAACGCCCAGGGCAATGCCTCGCGCATCGACTTCCTCGGCGAAGACGTGGCGCTGGTGCGCAACGGCACCTACAGCACCTGCGAGGGCCCGGACCCGGACTGGTACCTGAAATCGAGCACCCTGCGCCTGGACAGCGGGCGCGACGTCGGCCTGGCCGGCAAGACCGTCATCTACTTCAAGGACGTGCCCATCCTCGGCACCCCGGCCCTGTCGTTCTCGCTGTCGGGCGCGCGCCGCTCCGGCTGGCTGGCGCCCACCGTCGGCTTCGGCTCCAAGGGCAAGGCCGAGATCATGGTGCCCTACTACTTCAACATCGCGCCCAACCGCGACCTGACGGTCTACCCGCGTTATATGTTCGACCGCGGCCTGCAGCTGGGCGCCACCGGGCGCTACCTCGGCGTGACCGAGCGCGGCGGCTACCAGGGCGAGACCCACATCGAGGGCCTGCGCAACGACCGCGAAACCGGTGAAGACCGCTGGCGCGTCGACTCGATCCACACCCAGGGCCTGGCCCCGGGATGGTCCTTCGGCTGGAACCTGCACGGGGCGTCGGATGACGAATACCCGAGCGACTTCTCGCGCACCGTGGCGGTCAGCGCCGAACGCCAGCTGCTGCGCGAGATCCGTACCGACTACAGCGGCCAGTACTGGAACCTGACCGCGCGCGCCCAGAACTACCAGGTCCTGCAAGACCCGGCCGCGACGCCGACCAATGGCCTGTTCGTGCCGCGTCCCTACGACCGCCTGCCGCAGATCAACTTCCACGCGGGCCGCTATGACGTGGCCGGTTTCGACTGGGCGATCGATACCGAGATGGTGCGCTTCTGGCATCCGGACCTCGTGCGCGGCAACCGCGCCGTGGGCGTGGCCCAGCTCAGCTACCCCATCGTGCGCCCGGGCTGGTTCATCACGCCCAAGGTCATCGGCCATTTCAGCAAGTATGACCTGGAAGACCACAACTACACGGGCGAGCGCAAGCTGACCCGTAACCTGCGCACCTATTCGCTGGATGCCGGCCTGGTGTTCGAGCGCGAGACCACGCTGTTCGGACAGGCCATGTCCCAGACCCTGGAGCCGCGCCTGTTCTACGTGAAGACGCCGTACAAGGACCAGAGCGCCTTCCCGGTCTTCGACACCGGCCGCACCGGTTTCAACTACGCCCAGCTGTTCTCCGAGAACCGCTACGTCGGCCCGGACCGGGTGTCGGACGCCAACCAGCTGACCGCGGCCGTGGTGTCGCGCTTCATCCAGTCCGACGGTTCCGAGCGCCTGCGCATGGCCTTCGGCCAGCGCATCTATTTCGACGAACCGCAGGTGCGCCTGCCGGGCGAACCGGTGCACCAGAGCCGTTCCGACGTGCTGGTGGCGGCAGCGGGACGCATTTCCGAGACCTGGAGCTTCGATAGCGGCGTACAATATGACGCGACCGGCAGCAATCTGTACAGCTCGAACCTGAGCATGCAGTGGCAGCCGGCCCGGATGAAGGTCCTGAACGCCGAGTACCGTTATCAGCGCGACAGCTTCCGCAACGTCGACCTGTCCGGCCAGTGGCCGCTGTCGAAGCGCTGGTATGGCGTCGGCCGCGTGAGCTATGCACTGCGTTCGTACACGGTCGGGAATGCGACGCCGGGCAAGGGCAAGCTGCTCGAGAGCCTCATCGGGCTCGAGTACAAGGCCGACTGCTGGGTGTTCCGTTTCGGCGCCCAGCGCTTCGTGACCGCCGCCCAGACCACGTCGACGCCGATCTTCTTCCAGCTCGAGCTCAACGGCCTGTCGCGCCTGGGCCTGGGCAGCAATCCGCTCGAGACATTCAACAAGAGTGTCCCGGGCTATACGCAGCTGAACACCAATGTGGGTCGACCTTAAGCCTGGCTTATCCAAACTACAATTAGTTAAGTAGAACTGATGCGGGCCGGTCGCCAAGAACCGGCTCCTTTAAGGCAAACTTAACAGCGTGTCCCTAAACTGATCCAGTTTTGCCGAACAATCTTTCACCTGAATGAGTGCTTTCCAGATGATGCGTTCCACCCGTTTGCACCACATTACCCTCGCAGCAGCACTGCTGTGCTCGCTTACCGCCGGCCAGGCGCTGGCCCAGGAAGCGGCCAAGCCGGGCAGCGGCTTCCTGCCGCCGGCATCGAGCAACGCCAAGGTGATCGATTCGATCCACGTGGTCGTCAACGATGAAGTGATCACCAAGAACGAGGTGCGCAACCGCCTTGCCGCGACCACCCAGAACCTGAAGGCGCGCAATATGCAGATGCCGGACCAGTCGGTGCTGGAGCGCCAGGTGGTCGAGTCGATGATCATCGAGCGCGCCCAGATCCAGCTGGCCAAGGAAATGGGCGTGCGCGTCAGCGACCGCCAGCTCGACGCCACCATCGGCCGCATCGCCGAGAACCAGAAGATGTCGGTGCAGGAGATGCGCAACCAGATGGAAAAAGAGGGCATGACCTTCGCCCAGTTCCGCGAAGACATCCGCAACGAGATCATGCTGAGCCAGCTGCGCGAGCACGAGGTCGACGCCAAGGTGCAGGTCTCGGAAGCCGAGATCGACACCTACCTGGTCGCCTCCAAGGCGGCGGCGGCCGAGAAGGTCGAGATGAACCTGGCCCAGATCCTGGTGGCGGTGCCCGAGAACGCCTCGCCCGAACAGATCGCCGCACGCCGCGCGCGCGCCGAGGAAGTGGCGCGCCAGCTGCGCACCGGCGCCGACTTCGCGAAGATGGCCGCCACGTACTCCGACGCTCCGGACGCCCTCAAGGGCGGCGACATCGGCTGGCGCGACCCGGACCGCCTGCCGCCGGTGTTCGCCACCGAGCTGCGCAAGCTGAACGCGGGCCAGGTCACCCCGATCATCAAGACCAACGTCGGCTTCCACCTCCTGAAGATGGCCGACAAGCGCAGCCTGGCCGCGGCCGCCGAAGGCGGCTCGGAAGTGATCCAGCAGACCCGCGCCAGCCACATCCTCATGAAGCCGACGCCGACCATGGACGTGGCCGCGGTCAAGCGCAAGCTTCTCGAGATCAAGGAAAAGATCGCCAACAATGCCGGCACCTTCGAAGACCTGGCGCGCCAGTACAGCCAGGACAACCCCACCGCCCTCAAGGGCGGCGACCTGGGCTGGCTGGCGCCGGGCGACGCCGGCCCCGAGTTCGACCAGGTCTTCGCCACCCTGAAGCCGGGCGAAATCTCGGACGTCATCGAATCGCCCTTCGGCTACCACCTGATCCGCCTGGTCGAGCGCAAGAGCGAAGACGTGAAGCAGCAGAAGGAACGCAATGTGGCGCGCCAGGTCCTGCGTGAACGCAAGATTCAGGAAGCGATGGAAGACTGGATCCGCCAGGTGCGCGACCGCGCCTACGTCGAGTTCCGCGAAGAGGCGTAAGCGGATGACGGTGCTGGGTAGCGCGCGGCCGGCCCTTGCGATCACGGTCGGCGAGCCGGCCGGCATCGGTCCCGAAATCGCGATCCGCGCGGCCTGGGCGCTGCGCGAGGAAGCCAATTGCGTGCTGGTCGGCGACGCTGCCTTCCTGGCGCTCACCGCCAGCCTGATCGACCCCGCCATCCGCCTGTCGGCGCTGTCGATCCAGGCCCTGCGCAACGGCGGCCTGCCGCACTTCGGCAAGGAGAGGCTGGCTGTCATCGACGTGCCGCTCGCCGCCCACGTGCTGCCCGGACATCTCAATCCCGAGAACGGCCGCGCCGTGCTGGACACCCTCGACCTCGCGATCGAGGGCGCCAAGGCCGGCTGGTTCGAGGGCATCGTCACCGCGCCGCTCCAGAAGAGCACGATCAACGACGCCGGCGTGGCGTTTTCCGGCCACACCGAATACCTGGCCGAGAAGACCAATACAGCGAAGGTCGTGATGATGCTGGCGGGCCAGCCCGGCGGCGGCCAGCCCTATCTGCGCGTGGCCCTGGCCACCACCCACCTGCCTTTGAAGGACGTTCCCGCCGCGCTCACGCGCGAGAACCTGGCGCAGGTGATCGACATCATCGACGCCGACCTGAAATCCAAATTCGGCATCGCCGCGCCGCGCATCCTGGTCACCGGCCTGAACCCGCACGCGGGCGAGAACGGCTACCTGGGCCGCGAAGAGATCGAGGTCATCACGCCGGTGCTGGAAGAAGCACGGGCGCGCGGCATCGATGCACGCGGGCCTTACCCGGCCGACACCCTGTTCCAGCCCAAATACCTGCGTGACGCCGACTGCGTGCTGGCCATGTACCACGACCAGGGCCTGCCGGTCCTGAAGCACGCCACCTTCGGGCGCGGCATCAACGTCACGCTCGGCCTGCCCATTGTCCGCACCTCGGTCGACCACGGCACGGCGCTGGACCTGGCGGCCCGGGGCCTGGGCCTGGCCGACTGCGGCAGCATGATCGAAGCGATCCGCGCCGCCATGCAGATGGCGCATGCGCGCCGCGCCTGAAGCAATCAACAAGAAGAGAAACAGATGAAACACGTCGCCCGCAAGCGCTTCGGCCAGAACTTCCTGACCGACGACCACGTCCTGAACAACATCATCGATTCCATCGCGCCGCGCCGCGGCGAGGCGATGGTCGAGATCGGCCCGGGCCTGGCCGCCATGACGGCGCTGCTGCTCAAGCAACTCGACCACATGCATGTGGTCGAACTGGACCGCGACCTGGTGGCGCGCCTCGAAAAAGCCTATCCGCGCGAGAAGCTCACCGTGCACTCGGGCGACGCCCTGAAGTTCGACTTCGCGTCCATCCCGGTCCCGGAAGGGCAGAAGCTGCGCATCGTCGGCAACCTGCCCTACAACATCTCCAGCCCGCTGCTGTTCCACCTGGCGACCTTCTCGTCGCTGGTCGAGGACCAGCACTTCATGCTGCAAAAAGAGGTGGTGGAGCGCATGGTGGCCGAGCCGGGCACCAAGGCCTACAGCCGCCTGTCGGTGATGCTCCAGTGGCGCTACGACATGGACCTGCTCTTCATCGTGCCGCCGACCGCCTTCGACCCGCCGCCCCAGGTCGATTCGGCCATCGTGCGCATGATTCCCAAGCGCCAGATGCTCGAGGTCGACGGCGGCACCCTGGAAAAGGTCGTGGCCAAGGCCTTTTCGCAGCGGCGCAAGGTGATCCGCAACTGCGTGGCAGGCATGTTCACCGAAGCGCAGCTGGTGGAAGCCGGCATCGATCCGGGCGCCCGTCCGGAAGCGGTGGGCCTCGAGCAGTACGTCGCGCTCGCCAATCTGCTCTGATGCCGCCGGGTGGCCGGCCTTGCCGGTCATCCTGTGATTTTTGCGCTGCACAATCGCCGCACATCCCCCATTTTCGCCCTTCACGCTCCCATTCCTGCAGTCCGTCGCACCCTGCTGGAGTGAGGGAGAGCCATTGGCTACAGTGCTTCCATCGACAGGCCGTTTTGGCCGGCACATTCACCGAAGGAGCACAATATGAACGTCCTCAAGCACATGGAAGCCATCTTCCTCGCCGCCCTGGTCCTCGCCGGCGCCAGCAGCTTCGCCAATGCCGCCAGCACCCGCGCGGCCGATGCCTACAACGCCCAGGTCTCGGTCGGCGACGCGCAGGTCGCCGTGGTGAAGGTCAGCGCCAAGCGCGCCAATTGATTGGCCGCCGCGTCCGGCATAGGGACGAAAAAAAAGCCCGCTGTTGAAGGCGGGCTTGAAATCCAATTCTTTTCTGAGGAGAGTTGGAGGAGACAGGAGTAAGTATGCTGCGTTACAGCATATAAGTCCAATTCTCTTTTCGCATATTTATCATACGTTTTTGATATATCACACCGGAACGCAGGTGACGTTGATGTTCTCTACTACGGCGTCGCCCATGGTGCCGGTGGCATTGGCCACGGTGCAGAAGCGGCCGACCGGCTGGGTCAGCACCGTCACGCCGTAGGTCACGCCATAGGGAACCTTGACCGGCAGCTGGTAGGTGAAGGGCTTGTCTGCCGTGATGGCCTCGACGGTCGGGGTATAGGTGCCGGTGTTGCTGCCATTGGTCAGCACCAGGCCGGTCGTGTCCTTGGTCAGGCCGGTAATGGTGCCGCCGATCGCAAAGCTGTTCATGTAGCAGCTCACGCGCACATCGATGGAGGACAGGCGGCCGGCGGTGTCGCCCCAGCTGTTCGGCGCCAGGTCGCTCGGTTGGCAGGTCTGGTGGGCCGGCTGCGTTTTGACGGTAACCTTGTAGACCTCGCCATATTCGATCTTGTTCGGGAAGCTGAACTTCACGGTATCGCTGGCATTTGCCGGCGGATTCACCGTAATATCTTGCCCGCCATTATTCTGCAGCACGAGGCCAGGATAGAACAGGCCCTCGACGGAACCACCCACCGTGAACTTGTCGTCGTCGCCACCGCCGCAGGACGCCAGTGCCAGTGCCAGGACCAGCGCGCCGGCCGGACGAATCAGGTAAGACTTCATGCAGTACTCCAGTGATTAAGTGCGGGGGCCGCAGGTGACCGCCACATTGGTGACGTCGGTTGCGCCCATCGTGCCGGTGCCGTTGGCGATGGTGCAGGTCTGGTTGTCGGGCTGGGTCAGGATGGTGATGCCGTAGGGCGCGTCTTCGTTGATCTTGAGCATCGAGAAGGTCGTCGCGCCGGCGGGAACCGGGACCCGGGTCGAGCCGTTGAGCAGCACCAGGTTGGCGCCCGTCAGGCCGGTGACGGTGCCGCGCAACTCGTGCTGCTTGAGCGTGCAGATGATGCGGACGCGCAGCTCGTCATAGACGATCCGGCCGGTGTTATAGAAGGCCTCGCACGTCTCGGCATTGCTCGGTTTGCTCTTGATCTGCACGTCGTACTTGTCGTCGGATTCCAGCAGGCCGGGGAAATAGAATTCACCGGTGCCGGTGCTGGTCGGGGTGACCGCCAGGTCGGAGCCGCCGTTGTTGGTCAGGACCAGGCCGGTCTTGGTGACGCCGGAAAACTGGCCGCCGAGCAGCATATTGCCGTCACTACCGCCGCAGGCGGACAGCGTCAGCGCGCATGCCAGTGCAGCACCGGCACGCAGGTAAGAACTCTTCATAATTTCTCCAAAATCTGACGGGTAGGGCGCGCAAGATGCCGCGGGAAAGTGATTTGGACGCGCGCCTTGACTGATAATCGCCCAACATTTTAGTCCATTTGGCAAGCAGCTGGACGGTTTCCCTTTGTATCACGGTGTAACCACATACAGATACAAGGGCGCGTCCGATTGCTTTCCATGCCAGTGCTCGCTATGCTTGGCCAGACCACTTCCACCCATAAAACCATGAGCTCCCCGCGCCGCCCCTGGCCCAAGGCCGTCCTGTTCGACCTCGACGACACCCTGTGGCCGATCGCCCCTGTGATCCTGGAGGCCGAACAGATCCTGTTTGCCTGGCTGCGCGAGAACGCGCCCCGGGTGGCGCAGCAGTACACCATCGAGACCCTGCGCCAGGCCCGGCTCGAGCTGCTGGCCCGCCAGCCCGAATTCCAGCTCGATCTCGGCGCCCTGCGCCGCGCCGGCCTGATCGCCGCCTTCGAGCAGGCCGGCGAGGATTCAGCCAAGGTGGAACTGGCAATGATCGAGTTCTTCGCCGCCCGCAATGCCGTGATCCCCTATGACGACGTGCTGCCGGGCCTCTTGCGCCTGAAAGGCCGGGTCCGCATCGGCTCCGTCACCAACGGCAATGCCGACCTGCAGACCATTGGCCTCGCGCGCCACTTCGACGCCTCGGTGTCGGCGCCCGCCTTCGGCGTGGCCAAGCCGAATGCCGCCATCTTCCTGGAATGCTGCCGCCAGCTGGGCGTGGCGCCAGAAGAGGCGGTCTATGTCGGCGACGACCTGCGCCTGGACGTCTACGGCGCGAAGCATGCCGGCCTGAGGGCCGTGTGGATGAACCGCACCGGCCAGGTGAACTACATGCCGGACGAGGTCAAGCCCGATGCCGAGGTGCACGATTTGGACGGCCTGCTCGATTGGCTCAAGCGCGAGCACGGATGACTGGCGCCCCCGGCGGCCGAACGTGCATAATATATAGACACACCTTCCGCGTGTCCCCATCGCGCACCGTCACTCTGTTAGCCTGAATGCAACTCGAACCCCGCGCCCAGACCCTGCTCAAAGCCCTCGTCGAGCGCTACATCGCCGACGGCCAGCCGGTCGGCTCGCGCGCGCTCTCGAAGATTTCCGGCCTCGACCTGTCGCCGGCCACGATCCGCAACATCATGGCCGACCTCGAGGAAATGGGCTATGTCGCCAGTCCGCATACCTCGGCCGGCCGCATCCCGACCCCGCGCGGCTACCGCCTGTTCGTCGACACCCTGCTCACCGTGCAGCACCTCGACGAGCACGCGGTCGGCGCCCAGAACATGCGCCTGCCAAGCCAGCAGCCGCAGAAGATCATCGCCAACGCGGCCCAGATGCTGTCCTCGCTGTCGCAGTTCGCCGGCGTGGTGCAGAGCCCGCGGCGCGAATCGGTGTTCCAGCAGATCGAATTCCTCCGTTTGTCTGAAAAAAGGATACTGCTCGTGATCGTCGACCCGCGCGGCGACGTGCAGAACCGCCTGCTGCTCACCGAGGTCGACTACACCCCGGGCCAGCTGATCCAGTCGGCCAACTACCTGAACCAGAACTATGCGGGCCTGACCTTCGACGAGGTGCGCGCGCGCCTGTCCGGCGAACTGGCCCAGCTGCGCGACGACATGGGCCGCCTGATGCAGGTGGCGGTGGAGGCGGGGAGCGAGGCAATGTCCGAGGGCGACGACATGATCATCGCCGGCGAGCGCAACCTGCTGTCGGTGTCCGACCTGTCCTCCAACATGAGTTCGCTGCGCCAGATGTTCGAGATGTTCGAGCAGAAGACCGGCCTGATGCAGCTGCTCGACGTCTCGAGCAAGGCGGGCGGGGTGCAGATCTTCATCGGCGGCGAATCGAAGCTGGTGCCGATGGACGAGATGAGCGTGGTGACGGCGCCCTACGAGGTGAACGGGCGCATCGTGGGCACGCTGGGGGTGATCGGGCCCACGCGCATGGCCTATGAGCGCGTGATCCCGATCGTGGATATCACGGCGAAGCTGCTGTCGAATGCCCTGAGCCAGAATTGACATTGGGGGAACAATGCCACCGGCACTGTCCCCCCAATCAGTGTAAAAGCGCGTAAATCTACTGCTTGCGCGGGCAGCCTACCTTCACGCAATTGCCGTAGATCGCCAGCGAATGCTCGGCAATCTTGTAGCCGCGCTCCACGGCGATCTTGTGCTGGCGCGACTCGATCTCTTCGTCGTAGAACTCTTCCACGTGGCCGCAGTCAAGGCAGACGAGGTGGTCGTGGTGCGAGCCGGCGTTGAGCTCGTAGATGGCCTTGCCGGTCTCGAAGTGGTTGCGGTTCAGCAGGCCGGCCTGCTCGAACTGGGTCAGGACACGGTAGACGGTGGCCAGGCCGACGTCCATATTGTCGGCCAGCAGAATCTTGTAGACGTCTTCCGCCGTCAGGTGCCGTACGGCGCTGTTCTGGAAGATTTCCAGGATTTTCAGGCGCGGCAGGGTAGCCTTCAGGCCGCTGGCCTTCAGGTCGGTTGGGTTGTTACTCATGGCGGTCGCTCACGTTTTGTTGCTCGTAGTTTGGCATAGTGCTTTATGATATAGCGTTTTGGAGCTCCCGCTCAAACGTTTTGAGGTTACCTATGCATGTCAAACAAGCCGTCCTCCGTCGCGGTTTCCAGAAACGGGCAGCCATCGCCGCTGGCCTCGCGTGCGTCCTGACCCTGTCCGGCTGCGCCGCCTGGCGTAACCAGACCCGTCCCGCGCCGCCTGCGAGCACGGACCCGACCGTCCAGGCCGCCGCTGCCGAGAAAGCTGCCGCCGCCGCGAATGCGGGCGCCCAGACCGTCCAGGCGACCAAGCTGCAGAAATTCTTCTGGATCTTCTCGCCCTACCGCCCCGACATCCAGCAGGGTAACTTCGTGTCCCAGGAAATGCTCGACCAGCTGAAAGTCGGCCAGAGCCGCGAGCAGGTGCGCTTCCTGCTCGGCTCGCCGCTGCTGACCGACGTGTTCCACGCCGACCGCTGGGACTTCCCCTTCTACCTCGCGCGCGGCAACGGCGAGCTGACCACCAGCCGCGTCACCATCTACTTCAAGGATGACAAGGTCGAGCGCTTCGAAGGCGGCAACCTGCCGAGCGAGCGCGACTACATCGAACGCATCGCCGGTCCGATCCGCGGCGCCAAGCAGCCGACCCTGCCGCCGAAGGCGCCCGAGCGCGGCCCGGTACAGATCGAGGCCAGCAGCAACGATCCGGCCCCGAACGGGAACAGGAACTGAGGGAATGAGTACTTTGCGTATCGCCGTCGCCGGCGCCAGCGGCCGCATGGGCCGCATGCTGGTCGAAGCCATCACGAACGCGCCCGACGCCACCCTGGCCGGCGCCCTCGACCGCGCCGGCTCGCCGTCCATCGGCCAGGATGCCGGCGCCTTCGCCGGCCAGCCGACGGGCGTCATCATCCAGTCCGACTTCGCGGCCGCCCTGAAGGATGCCGACGTCCTGATCGACTTCACCCGTCCGGAAGGCACGCTCGAGCACCTGGCATACTGCGCGGCCAACAATGTGCAGCTGGTGATCGGCACCACCGGTTTCGATGAGGCCGGCAAAGCCGCCATCCGCGCGGCCGGCGAGAAGGTCGGCATCGTGTTCGCCCCGAACATGAGCGTGGGCGTGAACGTCACCCTCAAGCTGCTCGAAATGGCGGCCAAGAGCTTCAGCGAAGGCTACGACATCGAGATCGTCGAGGCGCACCACCGCCACAAGGTCGACGCTCCTTCGGGCACCGCCCTGAAGATGGGCGAAGTCATTGCGGATGCCCTGGGACGCGACCTGAAGGAATGCGCCGTCTACGGCCGCGAAGGCGTGACCGGCGAACGCGACCCGTCGACCATCGGCTTCGCCACCGTGCGCGGCGGCGATGTGGTGGGCGACCACACCGTCATGTTCCTCGGCACGGGCGAGCGCATCGAGATCAGCCACAAATCCAGCAGCCGCGTCACCTATGCCCACGGCGCCCTGCGCGCCGCACGCTTCCTGGCCGGCAAACCGAATGGACTGTTCGGCATGGACGACGTGCTGGGGCTGCACTGATGGCAGTCGTCCAGCTGAACGGCGCCGCGATCGTCGACGAAGCGTCCTTCCACCTTGAGTCGCGGCGCGCCTTCGGCTTCCCGGAAAGCTATGCCGATTCGATCGACGCCTGGGTGGACTGCATGAGCTACCTGCGCGACGACGAGAACATGACGCGCTTCCAGCTCAAGCCGAACGAGGTGCTGGAGATCGTCGTCCTGGAGGCTGACAAGGTGAAGGCCGCCGTGCCGGATCTGCTGGAGGAGATCGCCTTCTGCGTGGGCGGCATCAACGAACGCTACGAGGACTACGGCGAACAGCCGGCACTGAAGCTGACCCTGCGCTAGGGCCTTCCTTGCCTCCTTGACAACCGCCATCCCTGCTCGCGCAGGCATGGCGGTTTTTCATTCTGCGCTGCACATCAGCCTTTCGCCGCAGTGCAAAATGAACCAGTATAATGTCCGGTTCCACCCTCATTACGTCTGCAGAAATCATGCAAGAAAAATATAGTCCAGCCGAAGTCGAACAGGCCGCCCAGGCCTACTGGAAGTCGATCGACGCCTACAAGGCCGTCGAACACGACCCGCGTTTCCCGAAAGGCAAGTATTACGCCTGCTCGATGCTGCCTTACCCGTCGGGCAAGCTGCACATGGGCCACGTGCGCAACTATACGATCAATGACGTGATGTACCGCTACCTGCGGATGAACGGCTACAACGTGCTGATGCCGATGGGCTGGGACGCCTTCGGCATGCCGGCCGAGAACGCGGCGATGGCCAACAACGTGCCGCCAGCCGAGTGGACCTACTCCAACATCGCGCACATGAAGAAGCAGATGGAATCGATGGGCCTGGCCATCGATTGGTCGCGCGAGATGACCGCCTGCAAGCCGGAATACTACAAGTGGAACCAGTGGATGTTCCTCAAGATGCTGGAAAAAGGCATCATCTACCAGAAGACCGGTACCGTGAACTGGGACCCGGTGGACCAGACCGTGCTGGCGAACGAACAGGTGGTGGACGGCCGCGGCTGGCGCTCGGGCGCGCTGATCGAGAAGCGCGAGATCCCGATGTACTACGTGCGCATCACCGAGTACGCGGACGAGCTGCTGGACTACGTGGACAACAAGCTGCCGGGCTGGCCGGAGCGCGTGCGCATCATGCAGGCCAACTGGATCGGCAAGTCGACCGGCGTGCGCTTCGCCTTCCCGCACCAGATCAAGGATGCGTCGGGTGAACTGATCAACGACGGAAAACTGTACGTCTTCACCACCCGCGCCGACACCATCATGGGCGTGACCTTCTGCGCCGTGGCGGCCGAGCACCCGCTGGCCCAGCACGCCGCACAGAACAATCCGGAACTGCAGGCCTTCATCGCCGAATGCAAGCTCGGTTCCGTCATCGAAGCCGACATGGCGACGATGGAGAAGAAGGGCATGCCGACCGGCCTGTCCGTCACCCACCCGGTCACGGGCGAGCAGGTGCCGGTCTGGGTCGGCAACTACGTCCTCATGACCTACGGCGACGGCGCCGTGATGGGCGTGCCGGCGCACGATGAGCGCGATTTCGGCTTTGCCAAGAAATACGAGCTGCCGATCAAGCAGGTGGTGGCTGTCGAAGGCCAGGAATTCTCGCTGGACGCCTGGCAGGAGTGGTACGGCGACAAAGAGCAGGGCAAGACCATCAACTCGGGCAAGTACGACGGCCTGGATTACATCGCGGCCGTGAATGCGGTGGCAGGCGATTTGGCTGCACAGGAACTGGGCGACAAGAAGGTCACCTTCCGCCTGCGTGACTGGGGCATCTCGCGCCAGCGCTACTGGGGCACCCCGATCCCGATGATTCACTGCGGCGACTGCGGCGCGGTGCCGGTCCCCGAGAAGGATCTGCCGGTCGTGCTGCCGGAACACCTGGTCCCGGACGGCACCGGCAACCCGCTGAACAAGGACGAAGCCTTCCTGGCCTGCTCCTGCCCGAAGTGCGGTAAACCTGCGCGCCGCGAGACCGACACGATGGACACCTTCATCGACTCG
>JBFLVV010000081.1:0-23128 GCA_040758275.1 Pseudomonadota bacterium | reverse complement strand
CACTCGCCGCCAGGTTGCCCCGCGCTGCCGTTCGACTTGCATGTGTAAAGCATGCCGCCAGCGTTCAATCTGAGCCAGGATCAAACTCTTCAGTTCAATCTCTGTTTGTTGACTCTTTCGAGTCACCGCTATTTCTAGCGGGTCGCTCACTCAAAATACTGACGAAACCTTCTTTCGAAGATTTACGTTTAATACTTTGTGCGAACATTTGATAATTTAAGTATGCAGCTGACCTACGGCCAGCCGGCACCTTCATCAAACGCCCACACTTATCGACTGTTGATTGTTAAAGATCGTTGTTCTGTACTACCTTGCTGCACCGTGCGAAGCGTTGTGTTCGTCAGCAGCAGAGGAATGAGATTATGCAGTGTTTCGCGATGCTCGTCAACCCCTCGTTTGCTTCAGCGCAGATTTCTCTGGAGACCTTGCCAACGCAACCACTTGATTACGTTAACCTTTTTCGGACTCGCCTTGCGGCGCCCCTGAAGCGGAGGCGCACTATAGCAAAGCGCGCGTCCGTCCGCAAGGGGTGCATGTTCTACGGCGCCGGCACCAGTTCGATCACCTGTGTCGCCGCCTTCTGCACCGCTGCACGCGAATACAGCAGGGGGAAGTACTTCCCTTCCGCCCAGCTGGCGGCCAGGTCGCGGTAATGGGGGCTGGACGGGTCGCCCGACTGTCCCGGCGTATTGATCGCACGGGAGTTGTCCCAGTTCCCCACGTCGAGGACCATCCTGAACGAGGGCCCGTGGGCCTGCCAGAAGCTGTCCGGGTGGTAGCTCGAGACATTCACGGTGTAGGCGCTGCCCCCGCGCGGCAGCGGCCCGACATTCACCTGCGCCTTTCCTGCATTGTCGAGAATCGGCGCCATGGGATGCACGAAAAAGCTGAAGTGCAGCTTGCCCCATTGCCAGCGCTTCGGGTCAGGCCCCTGCACCGCCTCCAGCTCGGTCCACGCCGCGGCGAGACTGCTTAACAGCACCTCGTTGCGCTTGCGGGCCGCGTCCTTGCCGAAGCGCTGCTCCGGCTTCTCGAGCGACTCGAGCAAGGCCGTCGGGTGCGGCGCATCCATCGCGCCCGCCGCTGCCGGCGACAGCACGGCCGCCTTGAACGCATTGCCGAGATGGCGCGACCACCACACCTCATACAGCGCGGCGGGAGCGGAGCGCGCGCTCTCCTCGCCATCCCAGATTGAAAGCAGGCGCAGCGCGGCCGCTGTCGCGCGGTCCCTGGACGACAAAGGCTTGAGCAGCGCCACCAGGCGGCGCGCATTCAGGTTGACCACGTCGTTCTGCAAACGCTGCATGTCCTCCATGCTTGCCTTCGGCGTCTTCGACAGCACCTGCGCGATGCGCCGGGCCCGCGCATTGTCGGGCCACTCGAAACCGAGCTTGTATTCCTTGTAGGGATAGCCGGACGGCAGGTTCATCTCATTGGCTGAGGCGAACCAGCCCTGCTTCGGGTTGAGCACATAGGGCAGCTTGTCGCCGTCGAGGAAGCCCTTCCACTCGTAGCGGCCGTCGCCCGGCACCGGCATCAGGCCGTCCCAGTTGGGCCGCACCGGGGCGAGGCCGCCGGCCACCCAGCCGATATTCCCTGCGGTGTCGGCGTAGACCTGGTTTTCAGTCGGCGCACCCCAGCGCCGCATCGCGCGGCGGAACTGCGTGAAGTCCTGCGCCTGCATATAGTCGATGCTGCCGAAGTAAGGCGCCATCCCGGGCGCGGTCCAGGCGGTGCGCACCGCGAAGGCGCGGCGGGTGCCGGCGTCCTGGTGGATCACCGGTCCATGGCGCGTGAAGCGCAGCTCGACCGTCCTGGCCGGCGCGCCGCGCACCTCGACCTTCTCGCGCACGATGCGGAAGTCTTCCCAGCCGCCCCCGTAGCGGTACTGGTTCGGATTGGCGGGGTTGGTTTCGTAGACGTACAGGTCTTCCTGGTCGATGCTCATGATGGTGAGCCCGAAGGCGACCTTGCCATTGTGGCCGATCGACACGCCCGGCAGCGCCGGCTCCCCTGCCCCGATCACGTCAAGGCCCGGCGCGTTCAGGTGCACGATGTAGCGCAGCGAGGGAGCGCCGTACGCGCGGTGCGGATCATTGGCGAGGATGGGGCGGCCGGTGCTGGTGCGCGAGGGTGCGATCACCCAGTTGTTGCTGCCTTCGAGCGTCTCTTCGCCCGGAGTCGATACACGCGCGACCTGCAGCGACTGGCGGTCGAAGCGCACGTTCTCGGTGGCGAGATGGAAGACTTCGAGCGCGTCCTCCGGCAGGCAGGGATCGAGCCCCTCCGGCACACGGGTCGTCCAGCTGGGCGACAGCTTCGCGCGCACCGCATCGGCCGCCAGGCCGGCGCGGCAGACCACGCGCGAACGCGCGAACTCCTGCGTCAGGTTGCGCGTCAGGCCATGGCTGCGGATGCGCACCACGTCTTCCGGGCGCCACTTGGCAGGCGCATAGCGCAGCTGGCGGAATTCGAAGGGAAGCAGTTCCGGCTTGCGGGCGATATAGTCGATATAGGCGTTGATGCCGGCGACGAAGCGCGCACTGGTCTTGTACGCGTCCTTGCCGTACGCCTTCCATTCGGGTTCCATGCCGCCGCGGTAGAGGAAGAGCCTGGCCGCGCGATCCTGCTCCACGTAGGCGGGGCCGAAGACGGAGGACAGTTCGCCCAGCCCGCGGCGGCGCCACAGGTCGATCTGGAACAGGCGGTCGCGCGCGGCATTGAAGCCCTGTACGAAAAAGGCGTCATCCTGGCTGGCGGCGTAGATGTGCGGCACGCCCCATTTGTCGACCAGGATGCGGGCCGGCTGGTTCAGGCCGGCCACCTTGACCGGCTGGGCCCAAGCGGGGAGCGCGGCGCCCACGAGCAGCGCCGCGCCGAGTCGAAGCAGCCCCCTCACGCCGGCGTGGCCACGACGGGCGCCACTGCCGGGTTCTTGATGCGCATCGGCGGGATGGTCCAGTAGGTCACGGCGCGCCACAGCCATTCCATCGGGCCGTAACGGAAGCGCGACAGCCAGAAGTGACTGAAGACGATCTGGAAGACCACGACGACGGCGACGAAGAGCATCTGGTCGACGCGCGAGGCGCCGAAGTTGCCGAAGCCGTAGCCGAAGAAGAAGGTCGAGGCGATCAGCGACTGGGTAATGTAGTTGGTCAGCGCCATGCGGCCGAAGGGCGCCAGCACGCTCACCTTGTTCAGCGGCGACGCGCTGTACAGCATCAGGATGATCAGGCTGACGTAGCCCAGCGATGCCGGCAGATTGCCCAGCATGAGCAGGCCCTGGGCGAACTGCCAGCCGTCGGCGCCGCGCGAACCTTCGATCGGGTGCATGGCGATCATCGAGCCGACCAGGCCCATGCCGACGCCGATCGGAATGCCGAACATGGCCAGCTTGCGGAACAGCGGCAGGTGGTCGCGGGCGCGTTCCATGATGCCGGCGCGGACGAACCAGCTACCAAGCAGGAACATGCCGATCAGGATGGTCGCGAAACCGACTTCGTTCGCGGCGTGCTCCGGGAAGCGCTCGGCCCGGAAGCGAACCACATCGAGATAGCTGCCCTTGCTGAGTACCGCGGTTTCTTTCGCGATCAGGTCCTTGCGTTCCTGGCGCATCTTGGCGCGCTCG
This sequence comes from Pseudomonadota bacterium, assembly GCA_040758275.1. Classification (GTDB taxonomy): domain Bacteria; phylum Pseudomonadota; class Gammaproteobacteria; order Burkholderiales; family Burkholderiaceae_D; genus Telluria. The sequence continues at coordinate 19,500 of JBFLVV010000081.1, read as the reverse complement.
GCGTCCTGCTCCTGCCGCTTTTTCGCTTCTTCCTTGGTGGCGGCGACAGGCGGCTTTTGCGGGAAGTAGTACTGCGCGGCGCCGGCGGCCGTCATCAGGAAGAAGGAGAAGCAGTAGATGCCGACGCCCATGCGCCACGGACGCCCCGCCTTGTCGGCGTGCGTGCGCTTGGTGAGGTAGCCCAGCGTGAACAGGGCGAAGCCCATCGCCGGAATCATGACACGTCCTTCGAGCGGCACGTTCGGCACGAACCAGGTCGCCACGCCGCCGATGAGGCCGATCGCGCCGATGAGCATCATGATGAAGGCCAGCACCGTTGGCTTGCCGAAACGCTTCATGTGCTGTTCGCCGCGCAGCCACCAGGCCGCCAGGCCGAAGAACGCCAGTCCGCCGGCCATCCCGAACAGCCACTTCATATTGGGGATGAAGCCGCCGCCGATGCACAGGGCGATCGCCAGCAGGATCCATTTGGTGCGGCCGTACAGGACGATCAGCAACGCCGCCGCGCTGACGGCGTAGCTGACCAGGATGTCGCCGCCGTACAGGAAGATGTGGTGCAGCGCGCCGAAGACGGCCAGGGCGGCGATGCGGCGCATGTAGGGCACGAGGAAGCCGCGCTCGGAGCGTTCGGCGCGGGTCAGCATGATGGCGAAGCCCATGCCGAACAGGAGGGAGAAGATGGTCCAGAATTTGCCGGTGACGAAATACTGGACGAAGTAGCTGACCCACAGGTTGGCGCCGGTGACGGTGGCCGGTATGCCGGAACCAAGGTCCGAGATGGCGCGGTTGAAGAACTCGACGTTCATCAACAGGATGCCGATGAGGGCAAACCCGCGGACGACGTCGAGAGACTGGATGCGTTCGTTGTTCGCCACCGGCGTCAACGATACTGCTGGTTTGTCCATGGCCATCCCTTTCTGATTATTGGTCAGATCATCCTAGTCCAGAGTCTGCATGTCCCAAGGGGCCATGCGACGAAATGCCGAAAAGCGCGGACGAACTGCAGTTTGGGAGGCCATTATTAAAATTGCATAAAATCCGCACGGAGCGTCGCTTGCAATTAGCTTGTGCGCGATCTATATTGGACGCATGAACTCTCCTTCTTCCCTCCCGGCGCCGGCACTCGACAGCCAGCTGTGCTTTGCCCTGTATTCGACCTCGCTGGCGATGATGCGCGTCTATCGCGGCCTGCTGCCGAAGCTCGGCCTGACCTACCCGCAATACCTGGTGATGATGGTGCTGTGGGAGCAGGATGCGCTGACCGTGTCCGACATCGGCGAACGGCTCTTCCTCGATTCGGCCACCCTGACGCCGCTGCTCAAGCGCATGGAAAGCCAGGGCCTAGTGCAGCGGGCGCGGGCACGCTCGGACGAACGCCAGGTGATTGTCACGCTGACCGAACAGGGCCAGGCGCTGCGGCAGGAGGCGGCCAAGCTCATGCCCGAGATCCTGTGCGCCACCAAATGCTCGGTGGAAGAAATCTCCGCATTGCGCGAGCAGCTGGTCGACCTGCGCAAGAACCTGAACGACAGCGCCGGCCTCTGAACGCCAGCTTCCGGATGGCCGGCGCCGGCGATGCGGCAAGCTGGCAGTTTTCAGAGGTGCCTGCCCGGCCGACCATCGATATCCTTGCTTGTTCCCGCTGATCCGTCTCTTCCTGACGGGGCTCTGGCTTGCGCGCTGTCCGGAACGGTTTGTTCCATCTTGTGCATACACTAGCGCGACAATTCATGGCAACAAGGTGTATTCTGTATCCGATTCAGGGTATGTCGGCGTATAAGAAGAAGTCCACAATAAGGTAACGGCAGCCGCGCGGCGCCAGTTACGGACTCAGGAGACAACATGTCGAGGTTTGCCGTTGAACACGTCAAGCGCGTCCGTTCGGTCGTCCAGGACCGGATTGCTACCGACCAGCTGGAAACCGGGAACCGCATTACCCGGTCATGGATCCGATGTCTCAACGACTACCAGCTCGACCCGGGCACGAGTGCCGAGCCCGAAGTCGTCGCCCCCGTCGAACTGCAGGAACGCCAGGCCCGTCTCGCCGATGTGCAGGCGGTAGCCAAGGTCGAAATGGCGAACCTCTACCAGCAGCTGGCCGGCTCCGGCTACGCCATCATGCTGACCGACCGCGAAGGGGTCCTCCTCAATTACTTCGGCGACCCCGCCTTCACCCACGCCGCATCGAAAACCGGGCTGGCCCAGGGCGCAGTCTGGAGCGAGCGCGTGCAGGGCACCAACGGCATGGGCACCTGCCTGGTCGAGCGGCGCCCGATCACCGTGCACCGCGATGAACATTATTTGTCACGCAATATCGGCCTGAGCTGCGCCGCCGCTCCCATCTTCGACCACGAAGGCGAGCTGGTCGGCGTGCTCGACGCTTCCGGCGAATCGCGCCTGGCCCAGCAGCACACCCTGGCCCTGGTCTGCATGTCGGTCCAGATGATCGAAAACCGGGTCTTCCTGCACCAGTTCCGCCACGACTACATCCTGCGCTTCCACAACCGGCCCGAATTCGTCGGCACCCTGCACGAGGGCGCGATCGCCCTCAGTACCGAAGGAAAGGTGCTGGCGGCCAGCCGCGGCGCCCTGTTCCAGCTCGGTTTTTCCACGCCGGGCGATATCGTCGGACGCGACATCGGCGAGCTCTTCAACGTCACCTTTCCCGGCCTGGTCGACAGCAGCGTGCGGCGCGCGTTTCACCCGGTGCCGATCTTCGAAGTGCGCAACAGCGCGCGCTTCTTTGCCGTGGTCTACCAGCCGGTCGCCACGAACGGCGTGCGCCGCTTGCCCCGCGGCTCGTCCTGCACCAGCCAGCAGGCCTCCAGCGCGCTCGACGCCACGCATTGCGGCGACCCGATCATGGCCGCCCACGTCGCCACCGCGCGGCGCATTGCCGAGCGCAATGTGTCCACCCTGCTGCTGGGCGAAACCGGCACCGGCAAGGAAGTGTTCGCACGCGCCATGCACCTGTCCGGGCCGCGCGCTTCCTGGCCTTTCGTGGCCATCAATTGCGCCTCGATTCCCGAGTCCCTGATCGAAAGCGAACTGTTCGGCTACCGCTCCGGCGCCTTCACCGGCGCCAGCAAGGACGGCCAGCGCGGCAAGCTGCTGCAGGCCAATGGCGGCACCCTCTTCCTCGACGAAATCGGGGACATGCCCTTCTCGCTGCAGGCCCGCTTGCTGCGCGTGCTCGAGGAACGCGAAGTGGTGCCGCTCGGCGGCGAGGCGCCCGTCAAGCTCGACATCCGCCTGATCAGCGCCACCCACTGCGACCTGAGCAAGAAAATCGCCGCCGGCGAATTCCGCGAAGACCTGTATTACCGGCTGCAAGGCGTCACCTTGCGCCTGCCGCCCTTGCGCGAGCGCGCCGACCGCCGCGCCCTGATCACCCGCCTGGCGGCCCAGGAGAGCGACGAAGGTTGCGTCGTGGAGCTCGACGACGCCTTGCTGTCCGCCCTCGAGCGGCAGCGCTGGCCCGGCAATGTGCGCCAGCTGCGCCACCTGTTGCGCAGCATGATCGCACTGCGCGAATCGGATTGCCTCGGCCTGCGCGATTTGCCGGCGGAGTTTAGGCAGGACCTCGACGGCGCCGCGCCCGCGCTCGCCCTGGTGCCGGCCTCCCCTCCCGCTTCCGGCAACGCGGCGGCGGCGGGCAATGCGCCTGATCCGGGCCTGACGGCGCTCGAAAGTGCGGAGCGCGAGGTACTGTTGCAGGCACTGGAGCGCCACGGATGGAATATGAGCGGCGTTGCGCGCGAGCTCAATATCAGTCGCAATACGCTGTACCGCAAGCTGGGACGCCTGAACATCGAGCATCCCGACAAGAAGCTGTTTCATTGAGGGCCTGCGGAGCGTCCCGGCTGCATGCCGGCCGGCGCCGCAACGGCCGCGCCTTGTTCAACCTGATCGTGGAGAACCCATGTCGTCCATCCGCTTCGTGATACTGGCACATCTTGCCGCGCTCGCTGCCGCCTTGCCGGCGCAATTGCTCGCAGCGCCTTTCGCCTACGTGCCGAACGAAGGCAGCGGCACGATTTCCGTGATCGACACGGCGACCGACCAGGTGGTGGGCGAGATGCCGGGCGGGACCAAGCCACGCGGCCTGGCGGTCGGCGCCGACGGGCGCTGGCTGTACGTCAGCGACCAGCCGAACAACCGCCTGCAGGTGCTCGACCTGAAAGCACGCAAGCTCGGCACGGCGGTGGACCTGGGCGAGTCGCCCGAAGGCGTGTCGATCTCCCCCGACGGACGCTGGGTGGTCGCGGCCATCGAAGGCAAGAACGAGATCGCGGTCACCGACACCCGCAGCCGCAAGCTGGCGTTCACGATTCCCGTGCATGGCAAGAATCCCGAGCATGCGGTATTCAGCCCGAACGGGCGCCTGCTGTTCGTCAGCGCCGAGGAAGGCGACGCCGTCGACATCATCGATTTCGCCAGCCGCAAGCAGGTGGCGCAGGTCGCGGTCGGGGCCCGTCCGCGCGGCATCGGCTTCCTGCCCGACAGCAGCCGCGCCTATGTCGCCGCCGAGAATGCCAACGAAGTCTTCGTCATCGACACGGCCAGCTACGCCATCGTCGCCCGCATCAAGGCCGGCTTGCGCGCCAACGGCATTGCCGTGCATCCGGGTGGCGGCCAGGTGTATGTGTCGAACGGCGGCGACGCCAATGTGTCAGTGATCGACACGGCCGGCAACCAGGTCGTGGCCACGATCCCGGTCGGCCAGCGCCCCTGGAACATGGCGCTCACGCCCGACGGCAAGAAGCTCTACGTCGCCAATGGGCGCAGCCACAATGTATCGGTGATCGATACCGCCAGCCGCAGCAAGCTGCGCGATATCCCGGTCGGCAAGCTGCCCTGGGGTGTCGTGATCAAATAGGGCTGGACGGCGCGCTGGCCGGCAGACCGGGGCTGCCGTCCCAGTCGGGCTCCCAGGGCTGGCCCAGGCTGTCGATGTCGACGCAGACGGCGCGGCGCCGGGTAGCGGGCACAGCGCCCGATTGCAGGGCAGCCGGCCCTTTCAACAAATCGATGACCAGGCCGGCCGGGTTGCAGCCGATCGCGGCATGCAGCCCCGCGTAGGCTGCGGTCAGGCGCGGATTCACGTCGAGCACCACGGTGCCCGCTCTGCTGCGGATGAAATCCACACCGACATAGCCCCAAAGCGTGGGCAGGGCCGCGGCCACCTGCCGGGCCAGGGCGGCGAGGACACCGTCGGCATCATCGAGGCCGTTCACGGTACTGCCGATGAAATGGAAACGGTTGTCGCGCACGGCGACGCGCTCGCGGTTGCAGGACAATACCCAGGCCTGGCCGTCACAGCACAGCAGGGACAGGCTGCCGAGCTCGCCGGCGACAAAAGGCTGCAGCACATAATCCTGCCCGGCGTGGGCGCGCACATGGGCCAGCGCCGCCGCACGGTCGCTGAAGAGGCGGGTATCGAGGCAGCCGGCCCCGTCGTCCGGCTTGACAACCCAGGCGCCCTGCACTTCCGGCAGGCTCGCATGCGGACTATAGGTCGGCACGGCCGGCACGCCGCCCGCGATCAGTGCGCGCGCCACCTCGCGCTTGCTGGCCGCCACGTGCACGGCGCCGGGAGCGCTGCCCAGCAACACGCGCTTGCCGCGCAGGATGTCGCGCGACAGCCCTTCCAGCAGGCCTGCGGTCTCGAGCGCCAGCGGCCAGACGGCATCGGCGGCCTGCACACAGTCGGCGAGGCGTTCATCGAAGGTCTTCGCGTTCGAGGCTGCGTCAAGCGGCCAGTCCGCATCGCCGGGCGCGGGCATGGTGTGCAGTTCGACACCGGGCACGGCGCCCAGGTCGGCCAGCAGGGCCTGGAGCAGCATGCCGCCCTGCTGCGCCAGCGCACAGGGCACCGCGCGGGCGCCCGGTCCACCAGCGATGGCGTAATCGAATGCGAGCACTTTCAAGCGTGCCATGGCGTCCTCCGGTGATGACGTTCCGGGTGTCCGGTCGCGCCAGGCTCAGCGCTTCGGATCTGCGACCTTGACTAAGGTAAGCGTTTCATCGATCTGCGGGATAGTGCCGGGAGGGGCGCCGGCTGCTTGCGTTCTCGCGGCGCCGGGACTGTCCCGGCCTGGACCGGCCATGTTTCTACCGGCCGTGGCGGGGCTGGCCGTGCCTGAACCGGCCGTGCCTGGACCGGCCGTGCCTGGACTGGCCGTCCCTGGACTGGCCGTCCCTGGACTGGGTGTGCCGGGTCGCGCGCCCGGTCTCACCTCTGCCGCCTTCATCGCCCGGCCGCCGCCCGGCCCAAGCGTGGTCGAGATCTGGTACACGCCGCCCGGCACCGAATCGCTGAGCACGAAGGTGTAGGTTTTGTGGACATAGGCTTCGAAGCGCGCATGCAGCGGGTCGTCCAGGTAAGGCTGGATGCGCACGACCTGTGCTTCGTAGGACTTGCCCTGGTAGGCGATCGGCTGCCTGCCCAGCTGCGCCGCGTTCGCCAGCGCCATCCGGATGCGCTTGCGGAAGTAGTTGGTCGAGCCTCCGGTCAGGCGTTTCATCTCGGCGATGTCGTGTTCGAGGAAACCGAGCAGTACCGGATTGCCGTGGGCATCGTCGATATCGGGCAGTGCACGTGTGCGTGCGCCGGAAAGAAAGCGCAGGCGCGCATGCGTGTGTCCGCCCTCCCGGCTCAGGTCGAGCTCGACCTTGTCCGAGTATCCCGGCTCGACATTGCTGACCTTGCGGAAGTCATAGACCAGCATCGCCGGCGCCGGCGTGCGCGCCAGGTGGTCGGTCTCGAACAGCAGGACCTCGGCCGCCGACACCGGCTGGGCGTCGGCCGGGCCGGCGGCCAGCAGGGCGAGCACGGCCAGCGCCATGAGGATGGCCGCCCAGGCGCCCACGCCACGCCGCGGCCCGGCGCCGCCATCGCGCTCTCGCTGGATGCGGATCATGGTGTCCTCAAGGTTGCGACGACGAGGGAGGCGGCAGCGCAGCCAGCGGCACGCCGTATTGTTCGAGGATCGCGTCGATCTTGTCGTGGTTGCTGTCGATCAGCCGGTCGATCAGCTGGCGGAACTCCTTGTCCGCATGACGCACGCCCATGGCGATTTCGAAGTCGAGCTTCATGCCGGGCCGCGACTGGAGCGGAATGGCGACGATCGCCACGCCGCGCGTCTTCCTGGCGAAGTAGCCGGCGATCGGGCCCCAGGCGAAGGCGACGTCGATCTTGCCGTTCGCGAGATCCTTCTCGACGATCTCGCCCGGGTACTGCTCGGCGTCGCCGGTCTGGCTCTGGTACCAGTGGACCTGTTCCATCAAACCGTTTTGCAGCAGCCATTCGGTCACCGGCGAACCTGCGAACACGCCGAAACGCAGCTTCCTGCGTTGCGCGGCATCGAGCGCCAGCAGATCGTCCAGCGTTTTCACGCGGTCCAGTCCATGCCCTTTGACATAGGCCATCGCATAGCTGGAGCGGTAGTAGGAATGGGTGGTGGCGGCCATGTCGAAACCCTTGGCCACGCCGGTCACCAGGTCGCACTTGTAGCGCTCGGTATGTTCTTCCTTGGCGCGCAGGGTGTTGCGGATAAAGCCCATGCGCTGCGGATACCAGGTGTGCTCGAGCTTCCAGCCCAGCTGCTGGGCGAACAGCGCCGCGATCTTGTTCTCGAAGCCCTCCCGCGCCCGGTTCGACAAGGGCAGATTGTTCGGATCCTGGCAGACCCTCAGCACCTTGTCGGCGCCCGGCGCCTCGGCCGCACCCGGCTGGGCCGCAACCGGCGCTGCCAGGCAGGCCAGCAGGCCGGCAAGCACGGCAAGAAGGGCCCGGCGCCTCATTTGCCCATCTCCTGCAGGCGGCCCGGCTCGATCGCGCCGTCGGAGCGCCCCTTCAGGTAGGCGTACAGGCTATCGATGTTCTCGGTCACCATCTTGCTGCCGTCGAAATTCGGCATGCCCTTCTCGATCCGGCCCTTCAGCACGGCGAGCTTGAACTGGTCCTTGCTCAATACCTTCAGGCTGTCCACCAGCGAGGGGCCGACCATCCCTTCCTGGGCCGCACCATGGCAGCGTTCACAGGCCATGGCGCGCCAGGTCTTCCAGCCGGCCAGGGTCTGGGGGTCCACCTTGTTGCCCTCGGCCACCCGGTATGGCGGATTGTCAGCGGCCTTCGCGGCGCCGGACTGCGCCGCGGCGGAGGCGCCCAGGGACCAGCACAGGGCGATGAGCCACGCCCGTTTCGTCAATGTCTTCATCTCGATTCCTGGCGATACGGAGCCGCCTCCGGCGCTGGTAGCCGAAGGCCGCTCCCGGTGTTCATCAAAACGCGGCGGCACGGACGCCGCCGCTAGGCAGGGCGTGGTCCTAGCGGTCCGGCAGCGCAAACACGGTCAGCACGCCGCCAAGTTCGGTGTACTTGGCCAGGTCCTTGTACCCGCCCACCGCGCCCAGGCCCTCGGTGCCCTTGGTCAGGCCGGCCGCGAGGCCGATGCCGGCCCAGCCACCGATGCCCGACAGCACGCCGATGTACTGCTTGCCCTTGTATTCCCAGGTGTGGACGTTGCCGATGATGCCGGAGGGGGTCTTGAACTTCCACAGCTCCTTGCCATTGTGGTCGACCGCCTTGATGTGGCCCTCCAGGGTGCCGTAGAACACCACGTCGCCGGCGGTGGACAAGGCCCCGCTCCAGACCGAGAATTTCTCGGGCTTGGACCAGACGATCTTGCCGGTGCTGGCATCGAAGGCGATGAAGTTGCCCAGGCCGCCATGGCTGTTCGGCGCCGCATACATCGAGAGGGTCGAGCCGACATAGGGCTGGCCGGCCGTGTACTCGATCTGGAAGGGCTCGTAGTCCATGCACACATGGTTGGTCGGCACGTAGAACAGGCCGGTCTTGCGCGAGTAAGTGGCCGGCTGCTGGTCCTTGGTGCCGAGCGCCGACGGGCAGATGCCCTTCGAATTGAAATCGGGGCCGTTCTTGTCGGTGCTGTACTTGGCCACCACTTGCGGACGGCCGCTCTTCATGTCGACGTGGGTTGCCCAGTTGACCTTCGGATCGAACTTCTCGGCCACCAGCAATTCGCCGCTGACGCGGTCGAGGGTGTAGGCGAATCCGTTGCGGTCGAAGTGCACCAGGGCCTTGCGGTCCTTGCCCTTGACCTTCATGTCGACCAGGATGTTTTCGTTGACGCCGTCATAGTCCCACTCGTCGTGCGGCGTCATCTGGTAGACCCATTTCGCCACCCCGGTGTCGAGGTCGCGCGCGAAAATGGTCATCGACCATTTATTGTCGCCGGGGCGCTGGCGCGGGTTCCAGGTGCTCGGGTTGCCGGTGCCGTAGTAGACCAGGTTCAACGCCGGATCGTAGCTGTACCAGCCCCAGGTGGTGCCGCCGCCCAGCTTCCACTGGTCACCCTGCCAGCTCTTGAGGGACGAATCCGCGCCGATCGGCGCCATCTTGCCGTCGGTCCAGGTCATGGTCTTCGCCGGGTCGACCATCAGCTCGTTGTCGGGCCCGGTGCTATAGGCTTTCCACAGCACCTTGCCCGTGTTGATGTCGTGCGCCGTGATGCGCCCGCGCACCCCGAATTCGCCGCCACTGATACCGGTGAGGACCTTATCCTTGAACACGTGCGGTGTATTCGTGGTGGTCTCGCCGATCTTCGGATCGCCGACCTTCACCTTCCACAGCTCGGCGCCGGTCTTGGCGTCGAGGGCCACCAGGGTGGTATCGGCCTGCTGCAGGAAGATCTTGCCGTTGGCGTAGGCCACGCCGCGGTTGACGGTGTCGCAGCACATGACCGGAATCACGGTCGGATCCTGTTTCGGCTCGTATTTCCAGCGGATGGCCTGGTCTTCCAGGGCGATCGCGAACACCTTGTTCGGGAAGGGACTGTGGATGTACATCGTGTCGCCGATCACCAGCGGTCCGCCTTCGTGGCCGCGCAGCACGCCGGTGGAGAAGGTCCACGCCACCTGCAGGTCCTTGGCGTTCTTGCTGTTGATCTGTTTGAGTTCGCTGTACCTGTGGTTCGCGAAATTACCGGACTGCATAGCCCAGTTCTTCGGATCCTTCGTCAACTGCTCCACATCGGAACTGGCGGCCAGGGCCGGTCCGGCAAGCAGCGCCAGACAGGGCAAGCACCGGATGAGTCTTGCTGGAAATGACATGGTAAGTCTCCTATGGTTTTTATTGGCGGCCGTTTTTTCGGCCTTGCAAACCGCGACCTGGTGGGGATGCCCCACCCTTTTCACAGCACAGAATGTGCCAGCCCTGTCACCGCCCGATTCGCCTGCCACCACGCACCCGCTTGTTCAGATTCGTGACAGTCTCGTCCAGGGCTGTGCCATCCCTGGCGCAACAGCAGCCCCATGGATCAACGCTGGGCGACGTAACAGGCCTTGCTGGCGCTGGCCTGGAGCGCCTTGTACTTGCTGGCCATTTCTTTCACAGGCGCCGGATCGCGAAACAGCGCGCCCCGCTCCCCCGCCATGGTCTGGTTGCGCAAGGCCGTGGACATCGTCACGTATTCGTCGTAGGGCATTTGCTTGGCGATGTGGTCGATGACGCAGGAGCACTTGTAGAGGTACTCGTACTTGCCCTCGTGCTTTTGCATGCACTCGAGTACGTACTCCACACGGCCGCTGGTGGGGTAGTCGTGGGCTTGCGCAGCGAGGGGCGCCGCGAGCAGCGCCGCCAGCAGGATGGATTGCTTCATTCGTTTCTCCGGGTGACGCGGCATGGTGGCGCCACCGTGCCGGTGGTCGTTGTGGTCGCTGTCGTCCTAGGCATCCTTGAGCACACCGCGCGCCTTGGCCACGTGGGTCGAGATCGCATCCATCAGCGGCGGCGACAGGGCGTCGTAGGGCGGCAGGCCGAGCTCGTTCAGGCGCGCGCGCACCGCCCCCATGTTTTCCGGACGCGCCCCCGACTCGATGATCGAGGAAACGAAGGCGGCGAATTCCGGCGGCGACCAGCCCTTCTCTTTCGACAGCTCGGTATGCACGAAGTCGAGTCCGTAGAAGGCGTGGCCGGTGTTCTCGATGCGCCCGTACATGTGCACGCCGCAATCGCGGCAGGCATGGCGCTGGATGGTGGCGCTCCCGTCGACCACGGCCAGCTTGTCTTCGTTCGCCGTCACCTTCACCTTGTCGCTCCCGACCACGGCGATCTGGGAGAACAGGGAACCGTTCGGCTTCCAGCACTTGGTGCAGCCGCACACGTGGTTGTGCGCGACCTGGCTCGTGATCTCGACCGTGACCGGATTGCTGCTGCACCGGCAGCTCAGGGTGCCGCCGGCAAAGCCGGGCGCGGCCGGCGGGAAGCCGTCGTCGACGGCCGGATGGATCTTGACTGCCCCACTCTTGACTGCATCGTCCATGGTTGTCTCTCCGTTGTGTTGGGTTAGTACAGCACCACCGAGCGGATCGACTGTCCGCTCTTCATCAGATCGAAGCCTTCGTTGATGCGCTCGAGCGGCAAGGTGTGGGTGATCAGGTCGTCGATGTTGATCTTGCCGTCCATGTACCAGTCGACAATCTTCGGCACGTCGGTGCGTCCGCGTGCGCCGCCGAAGGCCGAGCCCTTCCATTCGCGTCCGGTGACCAGCTGGAAGGGTCGGGTGGATATTTCCTGCCCGGCCGCGGCGACGCCGATGATGAAGGACTGGCCCCAGCCCTTGTGCGTGCACTCGAGCGCCTGGCGCATCACCGTCGTATTGCCGATGCACTCGAAACTGAAGTCGGCGCCGCCGTCGGTGAGCTGCACGATGTGGTCGACGATGTTGTCCACCTCGTTCGGGTTGACGAAGTGGGTCATGCCGAACTTGCGTGCGATATCGGCTCTCCCCGGCTTGATGTCGACGCCGATGATCTTGTCGGCGCCGACCATGCGCGCGCCCTGGATCACGTTCAGGCCGATGCCGCCCAGCCCGAACACGACCACATTGGCGCCGGCCTGGACCTTGGCCGAGAACACCACGGCGCCGACGCCGGTGGTGACGCCGCAGCCGATGTAGCAGGCCTTGTCGAAAGGCGCGTCTTCGCGGATCTTCGCCAGCGCGATTTCAGGCACCACGATGTAGTTCGAAAAGGTCGAGGTGCCCATGTAGTGGAACAATTTTTGGCCGTCGATGGAAAAGCGCGAGGTCGCATCGGGCATCAAGCCGCGCCCCTGGGTCGCGCGGATCGCCTGGCACAGATTGGTCTTGCGCGACAGGCAGAATTTGCACTGCCGGCATTCCGGCGTGTACAGGGGGATCACGTGGTCGCCGGCCTTGACGGAGGTGACCCCCGGCCCGGTTTCCAGCACGATGCCGGCGCCCTCGTGCCCGAGGATGGCAGGGAAAATCCCCTCCGGGTCGGCGCCGGACAGGGTGTAGTAATCGGTATGGCAAATACCGGTCGCCTTGATTTCGACCAGGACTTCGCCGGCACGCGGACCTTCCAGGTCGACCTCGGCGATGGAGAGCGGCTCTCCGGCTTTCCAGGCGATGGCTGCTTTCGTTTTCATGGTTTCCTTGGTGTCAGATTAAGTAGAAGCGTGGTCCCCATGCACAGGCCCTCTTGCGGGCGCGGGCAGCTGCCGCAGTTCCTCGTCGCTGAAGAGGCGCGAGCGCGTGAGGAAACGTTGTCCGGTCCCGTTATCGAGCGAGAACATGCCCCCGTTGCCGGCGACCACGTCGATGATCAGCTGGGTGTGTTCCCAATAGGCGAACTGCCCGGCGCCCATGTAGAAGGCCGCGCCGTCGAGGCTGCCGAGCAGCACGTCGCTGTCGCTGACGCTGAATTCGCCAGCCGGGTAGCACATCGGTGCGCTGCCGTCGCAGCAGCCGCCGGACTGGAAGAACATCAGCGGACCGTGCCGCCGGCGCAACTGGCCGATCAAGGCCAGTGCGGCAGCGGTGGCGACCACGCGTTCGGGTGCGCTGTGCATCGTGTTCCCGTTTCGCCTAGAAGAAGCCCAGTGCTTTCGGGCTGTAGCTCACCAGCAGATTCTTGGTTTGCTGGTAGTGGTCGAGCATCATCTTGTGGTTCTCGCGGCCGATGCCCGACTGCTTGTAGCCCCCGAAGGCGGCGTGGGCCGGATACAGGTGGTAGCAGTTGGTCCACACGCGACCGGCCTGGATCGCGCGGCCGACCCGGAAGGCACGGCTGCCGTCGCGCGTCCAGAGCCCTGCACCCAGCCCATACAAGGTGTCGTTGGCGATCGCCAGCGCCTCGGCCTCGTCGCGGAAGGTCGTGACCGCGACCACAGGCCCGAAGATCTCTTCCTGGAAGATGCGCATCCGGTTGTGGCCCTTGAACACGGTGGGCTGCACGAAGTAGCCCTCCTTCAGGTCGCCCTGCATGGCATGGCGTGCGCCGCCCGCCAGCACCTCGGCGCCCTCCTGCTTGCCGATGTCGAGGTAGGACAGGATTTTCTCGAGCTGCTCCTGCGAAGCCTGGGCGCCCAGCATGGTCGAGGCATCGAGCGGATTGCCCTGCTTGATGGCCGCCACCCGCGCCAGGGCGCGTTCGATGAAACGCTCGTAGATCGATTCCTGGATCAGCACGCGCGAGGGGCAGGTGCAGACTTCGCCCTGGTTCAGCGCGAACATGGCGAAGCCTTCCAGGCATTTGTCGAAGTAGTCGTCGTCCGCCTCCATCACGTCTTCGAAGAAGATGTTGGGCGACTTGCCGCCCAGCTCGAGCGTGACCGGAATCAGGTTGTGCGCCGCATACTGCATGATCAGGCGGCCGGTCGTGGTTTCGCCGGTGAAGGCGATCTTGGCGATGCGCTTGTTCGAGGCCAGCGGCTTGCCCGCTTCCAGGCCGAAGCCATTGACCACGTTGAGCACGCCCGGCGGCAGCAGGTCGCCGATCAGTTCGACCAGCACCATGATCGAGGCCGGAGTCTGCTCGGCCGGCTTGAGCACCACGCAGTTGCCTGCTGCAAGCGCGGGGGCCAGCTTCCAGACCGCCATCAGGATGGGGAAGTTCCAGGGGATGATCTGGCCGACCACGCCCAGCGGCTCGTGGAAATGGTAGGCATAGGTCTCGTGGTCGATCTGCGCGATCGAGCCTTCCTGGGCGCGGATGCAGCCGGCGAAATAGCGGAAGTGGTCGATCGCCAGCGGGATGTCGGCGGCGGTGGACTCGCGGATCGGCTTGCCGTTGTCGATGGTTTCGGCCGTGGCCAGCATGGTCAGGTTCTGCTCCATGCGGTCGGCGATGCGGTTCAGGATGGTGGCGCGTTCGGCCTGGGAGGTCTTGCCCCAGGCATCTTTCGCAGCATGGGCCGCGTCCAGCGCAAGTTCGATGTCGTCTAGGCCGGAGCGCGCGACTTCGCAGAAGGGCTGGCCGGTGATCGGCGTGATGTTGGGGAAATACTCTCCCGTCAGAGGCGCGACGAATTTGCCGCCGATGTAGTTGTCGTAACGCTGTTTGAAAGGATTGGCAACGCCGAGTTTGCTGATGTCCGCGAGATTCATGTCGTCCTCTTTCTGTTGTTGATGGGTCCCCGCTCGGATCGCTGCGCTGTGCATGTCCCGATCTGAAACAGTGCCGCTCCAGCTGTCCTAATCTGGAACAGCTGTGGCGCCGTTCATGCCGATGTCTCCCCGGGGCGGCGGCATGCAGCGCATGCAGTGTCAAGACTATGCAAGCGCCGTGCCATTCGCTTTCATCCTTCATGGCAGAGTTATTGCTTCGCTTGGCTCACATCATTTCGGAGACGTGCATGATCCAGCTTCCCTTGCGGCGTAAACCAATTGCCCTGCTGTGCGCCAGTTGCGCCGTCCTCGCCGGTGGGATGGGTGGGCCTGCCCTGGCGGCCGACGATCCGGAGACGCTCCCGACGGTGGTCGTGACCGGCAGCCGCATCGAACACGACAGTGCCGACTTCCCGGCCGCGATCGACGTCGTCGATGCCGAACGCATCGGGCTTGCCCAGCTGCGGGTGAACGCTTCGGAAGCGCTGTCCGCGGTGCCGGGGCTGGTGGTGCTGAACCGCCAGAACTACGCGCAGGACCTGCAGATTTCTTCACGCGGCTTCGGCGCCCGTTCGGCCTTCGGGGTGCGCGGGGTGCGCCTGATCGCCGACGGGATCCCGGCCTCGATGCCCGATGGCCAGGGCCAGGCGGCCACCTTCAATTTCGACATGGCCGAACGCATCGAAGTGCTGCGCGGCCCCTTCTCCGCCCTGTACGGCAATCACTCCGGCGGTGTGGTGCAATTGTTCACCCGTGAAGGCCGGGGCCGGCCGACGCTCGGGACCACGGTCTCCGGTGGCAGCGATGGTGTCCGCAAGATCGACGTCAACGCCCAAGGCGAGGCTGGCGGCATCGGCTACGTGATCGATGCCTCGCGCTTCGATACCGATGGCTACCGCGAGCACAGTGCGGCGCGGCGCGACCAGGGCTTCGCCAAGCTCAGCATGCGGCCGGGCGCCGCGAGCCGCCTGACCATCACCGCCAGCAGCCTGGAGCAGGACGACACCCAGGATCCGCTGGGCGTGACCTGGGCGACATTCCGGCGCAATCCCCGGGCAGGCGAAATCGACAGCACCGATACGCAGCTGCCGAACCGCACCCTGGCCGAGCGTTACAACACCCGCAAGAGCATCGACCACCAGCAGGGCGGCGCCGCCTTCGAGCAGCGGTTCGGCGAGGACCGCCTGCGCATCATGGCGTATGTGGGCAAGCGGCAAGTGATCCAGTACCAGTCCTTCTCGCGCGGCTTCCAGGCGCCGCCCAGCCATTCGGGCGGCGTGGTCGATTTCAACCGCGATTTTTATGGCGCGGAGATCCAGTGGATGGCGGTGCGCGAGGTGGCTGGTGGCAAGCTCAGTACGACCGTTGGGCTCGAATACGGCCGTTCGCAGGACGAGCGGCAAGGCTTCGAAAACTTCGTCGGGGCACAGTTCGGCGTCAAGGGCGCGCTGCGGCGCAAGGAGACGGACACGCTGTCGAACCTCGACCCCTACCTGCAAACTGAATGGGCGGGCGGCCCCTGGGTGCTGACGGCGGGCCTGCGCCGCAGCAGCCTGAAGGTCGACGTGGAGGACCGCTTCCTCGGCAATGGCAATGATTCCGGCTCGGTCGACTACGGCCGCATTACGCCGGTCCTCGGGGCGCTCTACAAGGTGTCGGGCACGCTGAACGTCTACGCCAGCGCGGCGCGCGGCTTCGAGACGCCGACCCTGAACGAGCTGTTTTACTCGAGCGGCGGCGGCGGCTTCAATTTCCAGCTCGCGCCGGCGCGCAGCAAGCACCTGGAACTTGGCGCCAAGCTGCAGCTTGGCGAGGACACGCGCATCAACGCCGCACTGTTCCACGCGCGCACCGAGGATGAAATGGTGGTCGACAGTGCTGGAGGCGGACGCACCAGTTACCGCAATGCCAGTTCGACCTTGCGCCGCGGCGCGGAGCTGTCGCTGGAATCCTCGCTGGGCGCCGGCTTCAGCGCCCGCGTTGCCCTGACGCTACTGCGCGCGACCTACGAGACCGGCTTCGGCAGCGTCAATGCCGGCAATCGCTTGCCGGGGGTGCCGCGCGCGAACGCCTATGGCGAGCTGGCCTGGAAAGACGCGGCGGGACGTGTCGATGCGGCGCTCGAGACCATCGCCTCGAGCAAGATCTACGCGGAAGACACGAACCTCGAAACCGCGGCGCCTGGCTATGCTGTGGTGAATGCGCGCATCCAGGCGCGCCAGTCCATCGACCGCTGGCGCTTCAAGCAATTCCTGCGGCTGAACAATGTTTTTGACCGCAGCTACGTGGGCTCGGTGATCGTCGGCGACAGCAACCGCCGCTATTACGAAGCGGCGCCGGGACGCCAGTGGATGGCGGGTGTGAGTGCCGACTACAGCTTCTGAAGACCAGCGTTAGAAGCTGTAGCGCAGGCCGGCCAGGACGGTGCGCGGAGCGCCCGGCGCCACGAAGCGCGCGTGCGCGGCATCGACCTCGCCCTCGTGCGGCCTGAGCCGCCGGCCATTCGGGAACAGGTCCGGTGCGACGGCGCCGAAGGTTTCGTAGCGGCGGTCGAACAGGTTGCTGATGCGGGCGAACAGCTCCCATTTCGGCGCCAAGCGGTAGCTGGCGCGCAGGCTCACGAGCGCATGGCCGCGCACCCGCCAGTCGGCGCGCTCCGGTTCTTCGTCAGGCTCCGGATCTTCGATCAGCCCATCTTCATTGCCTTGTGTGAGCAGGCTGCCTGCCGCCTGCAGGTCCGCGCCGACCGTCAGCTGCGGGCTTGCCGTCCAATCGAGTGCCAGCTTGCCGCTGTGCCGCGGCAAACCGGCCAGGCGCATGCCGCGCCGTACCTGGACGTTGCGCGCGCCCGTGAACAGCTCGCCATCGGCGTCGTACTCGGCTTCCAGATAGCTGTAGGCCAGGCGCACGCCCAAGGAGCCGAACTGTTGCGTCACCGTCGCGTCCAGCCCCTGGTGCCGGGTGCGCTCGAAATTCGAAAAATAGCCCTGACGCGAGGGCGAACTGAGAAAGAGAATATCGTCACGGTTGACGGTGCGGTGCAGCGACAGCGTGTAATTCCCACCTTGCAGCCGGCCCCGCAGTCCCGCTTCAATCGTGCGCGAGATCACCTGCTTCAGATAGGGGTCGGCTTGCAGGCCGACCGGCAGACGGCAGGGATTTTCCGGGTCCGCGCAGCCGAGCTCGATCACCGTGGGCACCCGGTTTCCCTGCGCTACATTCGCAAACACGGTTGCGCCATTCCCGAGCTCGCGGGTGATGCCCAGCGAGGGATTCAGGCGGGTGTAGGTGAAACTTTCCCGGGGCTGGACGCCGCGTTCGTTGGTCAGCGTATTCTCCACGCGGGCTCGGTTAAAACGCGCGCTGGCAGTCAGCTGCGTGCCGGCCTGTATTGCCCAGCTGCCTGCAAGGTACAGACCCACAGCGCGCGAGGTCCCGACCACCGACGAGGATGGTTCACGTTCTTCCTCGGGGTCGCCGCGCACTTCGCGTGCATCCGTGATGAATGCTTCCTGCTCGAACTGGGCGTACTCGGCATCGCTATGGTCAAAGGTGACGCCGGCATCCAGACGCCAGGCGCCGCGCCGCGTGCTGAAGGCGGCGCTGATGCCGCGGCTTTCCTGGCGCGTGCTGGTGGTGTTCAGGACGCCGGGATGCAGGGCGGCGCCGTCAAGCTGGGTGAAGCCGCACTCCTCTGCTTCGAGCGGCGCGCCGCTGCTGTCGAACCCGTCTTCGCAGTCTTCGACGTAATCGTCGTACTCTTCGCTGACATCGCCGTTGACGGTGTCCCGGCGGCTATTGCGCGCATAGGCGGTGGCGCTCAGCTCGCTGTCCTGCTTGAGACGGTGGCTGATATTGAGCGTCCCCTGCACCAGGCGGTTGCGGGTGATATCGGGGTGGGTGTAGACGGCGCGCCGGTCCTCGGCGTATAGCGGATCGGGCAGCAGGCCATTGCCGCGCAGTCGGCTGCGTCCTCCCAGCAGGGTCGCGGACCAGTCGGTGGCGCCGAGCGAGCGGCCGACTTTTACCAGCATATTGCCCAGCCGGCCGGACGAGTGATCGCGCCAGCCCTCGTCGTCGAACCAGGTGGCGCCGGCAAAGCCGTGCCAGCCACCGTCGCCACGCCAGCCGTAAGCGAGGTCCGTGCGGCGCCGGCCTTCGTCGGTGACCGACAGTTCGAACTGGCCGCCGGGGTGGCTGAGGCCGGACTTGGTCGTGAAGGCAAGCGCACCGCCCAGGGTGTTCAGGCCATACAAGGGATTGGCGCCGGGGACCAGCAGCAGGCTGGCGATCGCCGACTCGGGCAGCATGTCCCAGTTGACGACGTCGCCAAAGGCTTCGTTGACGCGCACCCCGTCCAGATAGACGGAAATGCCCTGCGAACTGCCCAGCACCGGCGAGGCGCGAAAGCCGCGGAAGGTCAGGTCGTTCTGGAAGGGGCTGCCGGAGGTGTCGTTGACGTTCACGCCGGTCAGGTTGCGCGACATGAACTCGGACAGGTTTTCGCCGGCGGCCTTGCGAATGGTTTTGTCAGTGGCCAGCTGTACCGGATAAGGCAGCAGGTCGCGCTCGATGCCCAGGCCGGGCAAGGGCGCGAGACCAACTACTTCGACGACTGGGATGGAGGCAATCGGCTTTCCCGAAGGTTCGGGCTCGGCTGCCGCGTAGGGCGAGAGCACCGCTGCCGCGATGAGGCAGCAAGCACGTTCCGGCATGGTTGCGTGAGGGGTGAAGAGTTGCTGGCTGGATGCGCGGAGCGGCATGAGCTGTCCCTGTCTGAGCACTGATCAGGTATGCAACAGCAAGCTGCGTGCCATGGAACAGCGAGGGGGACGGATGCTTCAACTGTCCTGAAACGGAACAGCCTGGACGAGCAGGTGTGCCAGGTTCGCTGAACAGCTGTTCTGTCGCCGCAAAGCAAAAAACCCCGCAGAGGTCACTCTGCGGGGTTTTTCATATAACTAGCCTGACGATAACCTACTTTCACACTGGTTGCAGCACTATCATCGGCGCAAAGTCGTTTCACGGTCCTGTTCGGGATGGGAAGGGGTGGGACCGACTT
>JBFLVV010000080.1:0-23750 GCA_040758275.1 Pseudomonadota bacterium | reverse complement strand
GGGCAAGATTTCCCGCTTCGGCCTGATGGAACTGTCGCGCCAGCGCCTGCGTCCGTCGCTGTCCGAAGGCTCCCACGTGACCTGCCCGCGCTGCTCGGGCACCGGCCACATCCGCGATACCGAATCCTCGGCCCTGCAAGTCCTGCGCATCATCCAGGAAGAGGCCATGAAAGAGAACTCGGCCGCGATCCACGTGCAGGTGCCGGTCGACGTCGCCGCCTTCCTGCTGAACGAAAAGCGCGGCGAAGTGCTCAAGATCGAGAACCGCCACCGCATCACCGTGATCCTGATCCCGAACAAGCATCTGGACACCCCGCACTACAAGCTCGAGCGCATCAAGCACGACGATCCGCGCCTGGAAGACGTGGCCGCCAGCTACACCATGGCGGAGTCGGCCGAGACCGACATGGGCTTCTCCAAGCGCCAGAAGGAAGAAGCCAAGCCGCGCCAGGAAGCCGTCGTCAAGACCATCACCCCGGCCCAGCCGGCCCCGATGGTGGACCGCAGCGAAGCCGCCAAGCCGGCCAAGGCCGCCGCGCCGGTGGCTGCCGCCCCGGCGCCGAGCGCACCGCCGGCCGAAGTCGGCTTCTTCGCCCGCATCCGCAACTTCTTCATGGGCACCCCGGTCGTGGCTCCTGCTCCAGTTGCCCCGACCCCGGTCGTCACTGAAAAACCGGCGGCACCAGGCGGCGAACGCGGTGACCGCAACGGCCGTGGCGGCCAGCGCACCCGCAATGGCCGCGGCGCCAAGGGCGGCCGTGACCGCGACGAACGCGACGTGAGCGCCAAGTCGGACGAGACCGTCAAGGCCGTCGAGGGCGTGGAAGGCAAGCCGGCCCGTCCGCCGCGCGAACCGCGTCCGCCGCGTGAACCGCGCCAGCCGCGTGAAGCACGCGAACAAAGCGAGGGCGCAGCAGCGGCGCCGCGCGCAGAAGGCGAACGCAAGGAACGCGCACCGCGCCAGCCGCGCGAGCGTGGCGAGCGTACCGAGCGCACCCAGCAGGCGATCGAAGCCAAGCTGGACGAAGTGAAAGCCACCGTTCCGGAAAGCGAACTGTCCACCAGCACCCCGCACGGCGACGTGCTGGAGCACGCGGTGAAGGTCGCTGCGACCGGCCCTGACGGCGAGGAACTGGAAACCGAAGGCGGCGACGAGCCGCGCCGCCGCCGCCGCCGCGGTGGCCGCAACCGCAACCGCCGCGACCGTGACCAGGCCGAGGGCATCGAGTCCGTCGACGGCGTCGACGGCGCACCGGCCTTCACCCCGGTCGCCGACGAGGAAGCCGCGAAGGTCGCTGCCGAAGCGAAGGCGCCGAAAGCCAAGCGCCAGGCTGCGAAGGTCGAGCCGGGTCCATGGCCCTTCCCGACCGCCGCTTCCGTGGCTGCCAAGGCGAAGGCCGAGGCGGATGCGAAGGCTGCCGCCGAGGCTCCGGCCGCTGCACCGGCAGTTGTGGCTGCTCCGGCGCCTGCTCCGGTTGCCGTGGCTGAACCGGGCCCGTGGCCCTTCCCGACGTCGGCATCGATCGCTGCCAAGGCTGCTCCGGCGCCGGCGCCTGTCGTCGAGGCTGCACCTGCACCTGCACCTGCTCCGGCACCAAGCGCTCCTGCGCCGGCCCCGGCTGCACCCGCACCGGTCGCCGCCGCACCCGCCCCCGCTCCTGCCCCTGCGGCAGCGCCGGTGGACATGAGCGCCGTGCTGGCCAACGCCGGCCTGCAGCTGGCCTCGACCGACCCGGAAAAACTGCGCGCCGCGCAAGAAGCCGCCGCCCAGGCGGCTACCGCACCGCGCATGGGCCGTGCCCGCAAGCCGGTACAGGTTCCGGTGGACGAGCCGCTGGTGCAGGTGGATACCCGCCAGTAAGCCTGTTCCGTACTGAACGGTGAGAAGGGGAGCTGCGGCTCCCCTTTTTACTTTCTGAACAAAGCCGACATATTGCCGGGTTAGGATACGCGGATGCCCACACGCCTCTCTTTTCGCGAAGCCCTCCTCTACTGGTTCAAGCTCGGCTTCATCAGCTTCGGCGGCCCTGCCGGCCAGATCGCCCTGATGCACGGCGAACTGGTCGAGCGCCGCCGCTGGATTTCGGAGCAGCGCTTCCTGCACGCCCTGAACTACTGCATGCTGCTGCCCGGCCCCGAAGCGACCCAGCTGGCGGTCTACATCGGCTGGCTGCTGCACCGCACCTGGGGCGGCATCCTGGCGGGCCTGCTCTTCATCCTGCCTTCGCTGCTGCTCCTGATCGGCCTGTCCTGGATCTACCTGGCCTGGGGCCACCTGCCCGTGGTGGCCGGCATCATGGCCGGGATCAAGCCGGCGGTGGTGGCGATCGTGATCGCGGCGGCCTGGCGCATCGGCACGCGCACGCTCAGGAACGCCCTGTTGTGTGCGATTGCGGCCCTGGCCTTCGTGGCCATCATGCTCGATGTGCCGTTTCCGCTGATCGTGCTCGGCGCGGCCCTGGCGGGTGTCGCGGGCGGCCGCCTGGCGCCGCAGCGCTTCCTGCCGGGTGGCGGCCATCCGGCCGACCGCAAGCACTACGGGCCCGCCCTGATCGACGACGACACGCCCACCCCTGGCCACGCCCGTTTCTCGCTGCGCGGCCTGGTCAAGTCCTGCGCCGTCGGCATCGGCCTGGCCCTGTCCGCCTGGCTCCTGCTGGCCGCCGTCTACGGCGTGGACGGCACCCTGGCGCGCATGGGCTGGTTCTTCACCAAGGCCGCCCTGATGACCTTCGGCGGCGCATACGCGGTGCTGCCATATGTGGTGCAGGGCGCGGTCGAGAAATATGGCTGGCTGAGCACCGCCCAGATGATCGACGGGCTTGCGCTGGGCGAGACCACGCCGGGCCCGCTCATCATGATCGTGGCCTTCGTCGGCTTCGTGGGCGGCTGGACCCATGCCCTGTTCGGCCCGGCCGCCCTGCCCCTGGCCGGGGTCGCCGGCGCGCTCGTGGCGGCGCTGTTCACCTTCCTGCCCTCGTTTGTGTTCATCCTGGCAGGCGGGCCGCTGGTCGAGTCCGGGCGCGGGAATGTGCGCCTGACGGCGCCCCTGACCGCGATCTCGGCGGCCGTCGTCGGCGTGGTCGCCAGCCTGGCGGTGTTCTTCGGCCAGCACGTGTTCCTCGCCGGCGGACAGCTCCAACCGGGAGCGATCGCCATCGGCGCGGTGGCCAGCATCGCCCTGCTGCGCTACAAGGTCGGGCCCATCCGGCTGATCGCCGCCTGTGCGCTTGCGGGGCTCGTGCTATCGTATTGGCATGCCTGAAAAAATCATCCCGATCAATGATCTGCGCTCGCCGGCGATGGCGGTGCCGGCCGTGCCTGAAGCACCCACCGGGTGGCTGCAGGATGCCCTCGGCCGGCCGCTGCACGACCTGCGCATCTCGGTCACGGACCGCTGCAACTTCCGCTGCGTCTACTGCATGCCGAAGGAAGTCTTCGACAAGGACTACGCCTACCTGCCCCACGGCGAGCTGCTCTCGTTCGAGGAGATCACCCGGGTGGCGCGCATCTTCATCGCCCACGGCGTCGAAAAGCTGCGCCTGACCGGCGGCGAACCGCTGCTGCGCAAGAACCTGGAAGGCCTGGTCGGCATGCTGCGCGGCCTCGATACGCCGAGCGGCCGGCCGCTCGACATCACGCTCACCACCAACGGCTCGCTGCTGGCGCGCAAGGCGCAGTTGCTGAAGGATGCGGGCCTGGACCGCGTCACGGTCTCGCTCGACGCGCTGGACGACGATGTGTTCCGGCGCATGAACGACGTCGACTTCGCGGTGGCCGACGTGCTGCACGGCCTGGACGCGGCGCATGCGGCCGGGCTGGGTCCGATCAAGGTGAACATGGTAGTCAAGCGCGGCACCAACGAAGACCAGGTCCTGCCGATGGCGCGCCACTTCAAGGGCTCGCCCTTCATCCTGCGCTTCATCGAATACATGGACGTGGGCGCCTCGAACGGCTGGAATATGGAAGAAGTCATCCCCTCGGCCGAGCTGGTGCGCCGCATCTCCGCAGAACTGCCACTCGCGCCCATCGACGCCAACTACAGCGGCGAGACCGCCGCGCGCTGGCGCTATCTCGACGGCGGCGGCGAAGTCGGTTTCATCTCCAGCGTCACCCAGGCCTTCTGCCACGACTGCTCGCGCCTGCGCCTGTCCACCGAGGGCAAGCTCTACACCTGCCTCTTCGCCACCCGCGGCCACGACCTGCGCGCCCTGCTGCGCGCCGGCCGCACGGACGAGGAGCTCTCGGGCGCCGTGGCCCAGCTCTGGCGCGGCCGCACCGACCGGTATTCGGAGACCCGGACTGTCGATACGTCGGGTCTGGCGCGCGGCGCGAAGAAAGTCGAAATGTCGTACATCGGCGGTTAGAACAATATGGACAAGCACCTCATCACGGGACTCATCCTGGCGGGCGGCCGTGGCTCGCGCATGGGCAATGTCGACAAGGGCCTGCAGCCCTTCCGCGGCACGACCATGGCCCAGCACGTGCTGGAGCGCCTGGCGCCGCAGGTCGGCAGTGTCATCATCAACGCCAACCGCAATCTGGAAAGCTGGCGCGTCTTCAACGTGCCGGTGTGGCCGGACGAGACGCCGGACTTCGCCGGACCGCTGGCCGGGCTGGAAGCGGGCCTGCGCCACTGCGCCACGCCCTGGCTGCTGGCCGCGCCCTGCGACTCGCCCTTCCTGCCGGCCGACCTCGCCGAGCGCCTTGCCGCAGCCGTCGACGCCGAGGATGCCGACCTGGCCTTTGCCGTCACCCGGGAGCCGGGCATGCGACAACAAGCGCATCCGGTGTTCTGCCTGGTGAAGGCGAGCCGGCTGCCGCAGCTCTCGCAATACCTGCTTGAAGGCGGGCGCCGCGTGGACGGCTGGTACAAGGATCTGAAGGCGGTCGAGGTGCTGTTCGAGGATGCCGACGCCTTCCGCAACATCAATACGCTCGATGAACTGAAGGGCCTGGACGAAACGCAGCCGCCCTCGCTGGCGAGCGTGGTGAGCTGCCTGTCCTCCTATGATCCGGACGCCCTGCCGGTACGCGACGCCCAGCGCATCATCCGCGACTTCGTGCAGCCGGTGAAAGCGGTCGAGAAGGTCGCCCTGCGCACCGCGCTCGGCCGCGTGCTCGCTGCGGACGTCATCTCACCGATCAACGTGCCCGCACACGACAACTCGGCCATGGATGGCTTCGCGCTGCGCGGCAGCGATTTACGAAGCGACGCGCCCGTCACCCTGCGCGTGATCGGCACCACCTTCGCCGGGAACGCCTCGGGCTTGATCCCGGCGGCCGGCGAATGCGTGCGCATCATGACGGGCGGCGTGATGCCCGAAGGCTGCGACAGCGTGGTGCCGCAGGAATTCGTCAGCCAGGATGGCGACACGATCACCCTGCCGGCCGGCGTGATCCGCCCTGGCGACAACCGCCGCTTCGCCGGCGAAGACCTGAAGGCCGGTAGTCCGGCATTGAGCAAAGGCCGCGTGGTGCGTCCGCCCGACCTCGGCATGCTCGCCTCGCTCGGCGTTCCCGAAGTGGCGGTCCAGCGCCGCCTGCGCGTGGCCTTCTTCTCGACCGGCGACGAACTGCGCTCGGTGGGCGAAGCGCTCGATGAAGGCTGCGTCTACGACAGCAACCGCTACACGATCTACGGCATGCTGCAGCGCCTGGGCTGCGACATCGTCGACATGGGCGTGGTGCGCGACGACCCGGCTGCGCTGGAGGATGCCTTGCGCAGCGCCTGCGAGAACGCCGACGCGATCATCACCTCGGGCGGCGTGTCGGTCGGCGCGGCCGACTACACCAAGCAGATCATGGCCAAGCTGGGCGACGTCACCTTCTGGAAGATCGGCATGCGCCCGGGACGTCCGCTGGCCTTCGGCCGCATCCATTCCAACGGCCGCAGCGCTTTTCTCTTCGGCCTGCCGGGCAATCCGGTGGCGGTGATGGTGTCCTTCTACTTCTTCGCACGCGAAGCCCTGCTGCGCATGATGGGGGCGGATGCGCCCCTGCCCCTGCTGCGTGCGCGCTCGAGCGGCGCAATCCGCAAGAAGCCCGGCCGCACGGAATACCAGCGCGGCATTTTGACGCGCGGCGCGGACGGCGAACCGGAGGTGCGCATCACGGGCTCTCAGGGCTCGGGCATCCTTCGCTCGATGTCGGAAGCGAACTGCATGGTGGTGCTGCACGACGAGCAGGGCAATGTCGCCGCGGGCGATTCCGTGGATGTGCTGGTCTTTGAGGGTCTGATGTAGGGTGGGCGGTCCCCCGCCCACGCGTCCAACCCACCTTTGATCCGCCGCACACACCAAATCTGGCGCGTCCTTATGATGCGCCGATGCCCCACTACCGCCGCGCCATCGCCGGCACCACCTACTTCTTCACCGTGGTGACGCACCGCCGACGTCCAATCCTGTGCGACGATGCCATGCGCGCCGCGTTGCGCGAGGCCATCCAACGCGTACGTGCCCGGCTTCCTTTCGAACTCGACGCCATGGTCCTGATGCCGGACCACCTCCACTGCATCTGGACGCTGCCTGACGGCGATACCAACTTCTCGCTGCGTTGGTCGCAGATCAAGTACCACGTGTCGTACAAATGCGGCGACCGGTATCCGGCAACGTTATCGACATCCCGGCAGCGCCAGCGCACAACTGCAATCTGGCAGCGCCGGTTCTGGGAGCACCAGATCCGCGATGAACGCGATATGGAGCGTCACGTCGATTACATCCATTACAACCCCGTGAAGCACGGGTTCGTCCAGATAGCCTCGGCGTGGCCATATTCGACGTTTGGCCGATTCGTACGGGATGGAGTTTATCCGGTGGATTGGGGTGGAAATCCCGCGTGTGACGGGATGGAGTTCGAGTAGCAGCGCGGCAGCGCACGAGCCGGTTGAACGCGTGGGCGGAGGACCGCCCACCCTACGGATCCGGCTGCTCCGAGCCCAACATTAATTGCGCGGCCTCGCTCGGCAAGGCCTCCACCGACTTCAGCTTCCTCGCCATCTGGCGGCTGCGCACTTCCGCGCTTTCGATGTTCTTGGCCGCCTTCTCCAGCGTCGCCTTGGTGGTGGCCAGCACGTCGCCGAACTTGGTGAACTCGGTCTTCACCGCACCCAGCACCTGCCACACCTCGGATGAGCGCTTTTCCAGCGCCAGCGTGCGGAAGCCCATCTGCAGGCTGTTGAGCAGCGCGGAGAGGGTCGATGGGCCGGCGATGGTCACGCGCAGCGAGCGCTGCAGGTCGTCGGCCAGGCCGGGACGGCGCATGACTTCCGCATACAGGCCCTCGGTGGGCAGGAAGAGGATGGCGAAGTCGGTCGTCTGCGGCGGCGACACGTATTTCTCGCAGATGGTCTTGGCCTCGCCGCGCACCGCGCGTTCGAGTTCGCTGCCGGCGCGCGCGACGCCGTCGGCATCGGCCGTCTCGGCCGCTTCCAGCAGGCGTTCGTACTGCTCCTTCGGGAACTTGGCGTCGATCGGCAGCCACAGCGGCGGTCCGCCATCGACCACGCCCGGCAGCTTGATCGCGAATTCCACACGCGCATTGGAACCCGCCACGGTCTCGACGTTCTTGGCGTACTGGT
Source organism: Pseudomonadota bacterium (assembly GCA_040758275.1). GTDB lineage: Bacteria > Pseudomonadota > Gammaproteobacteria > Burkholderiales > Burkholderiaceae_D > Telluria. The sequence goes on along the minus strand of JBFLVV010000080.1, from coordinate 16,171 downwards.
CGACCGTCAGCACCTGCTCGAGCAGCATCTCGAGCTGTACCTCGCCCCAGGTGCCGCGGGTCTTGACATTGGTGAGCACGCGCTTCAGGTCGCCCACGCCGATGGCCAGGGCCTGCATCTCGCCCAGGCCCTGGTGCACCTTTTCCAGGCGCTCGCTGACCTGGCGGAAGGATTCCGTCAGGCGCGTCTCCAGTGTCGCGTGCAGCTTTTCGTCCACCGTCTGGCGCATCTCTTCCAGGCGTTTCGCATTGTCCGCCTGCAGGTCGCGGATCTTCGTTTCCAGCGTGCCGCGCACTTCCAGCATGCGCTGGGCGTTCGATTCGGTCAGGTTCGACAGGGTCAGCTGCAGGGTGTCGGCGAAGCGCTTCAATGCACGCGCCTGCTCTTCGCGGCCGCTACTCGACTGCAGCTGCATCTGCTGGCGCATGCTGTCGAACTGCTGCACGCTGGCGGAATGGTACTGGCCCATATGGCCCGCCACTTCCTGGCGCGTGGCCTGGGCGGTGGATTGCATCTCGAGGCGCAGTTCGCGTTCCAGGCGCTCGATGTGGCGGGCGTCGCCGTTGGCGCGCGCGCGCGCCAGCAACAGGAGTTGCAGGACGATCACGACGACCAGGGCCAGCAGCAGGACGATCTCGATGATGCTCATGACTCAGTCCGCTTTATTCCGCATCCAGTCGGCGGTGTTGAAGAAGGACTGCATCATCCGCACGCGCAGGGCGTCGTCGTAGCCCAGGTCTTCCATCGCCCAGGCCATGGCGCGCAACCACTGGTCGCGTTCCCTGGTGCCGATGGCGAAAGGCAGGTGCCGGGCGCGCAGGCGCGGGTGGCCGTAGCGCTCGACGAACAGGTCGGGCCCGCCCATCCAGCCGGACAGGAACATGAACAGTTTTTCGCGCGAGCTGTCGTTGGGCACCGGATGCATCGCGTGGATTTCGGCGAATTCGGGCTCGAGCTGCATCAGGTCATAAAAACGGTCGACCAGCTCGCGCAGGCGCGCCTCGCCGCCCATGATCTCGTACAGCGTTTGTGCTTCGGGGGTGTTCGGTTCAGACATGCCGGCAATGATAGCGCAGCCGGGACCTGCCGGGTTGGCCAGGACATCGGATTTGTGGCGAATTGCGATACGCCGGGTGCCGCGTCGCGCTACCCGGCGGGAAGCGCTGGCATGCGGGGATTGGCCTGCCAATAATGAGGCCACAACCTGTTCTGGAGTGATGTCATGCGCCCTTCCTGCGTTTCCTCGCTCGTCAACGATATCCATTCGGCACTCAACCCGACACACGTTGCGGCAATCTACCAGCCACGCTCCCTGCTCGACATCTGCGCCTGCATCAGGGAGGCGGCGCGGCAGGGCCTGTCGCTGTCCGTGTGCGGCGGACGGCATGCCATGGGCGGCCAGCAATTCGCCAGCAGCGACGCGCTGTTAGACATGCGGCACATGCGCCGCGTGCTGGCCTTCGACGCCGCCGCCGGCCTGATCGAGGTCGAGGCCGGCATCCAGTGGCCCGATCTGATCGACTACCTGGAGACGGCGCCATCGCCGCAAGGCCGGCGCTGGGCCATTCGCCAGAAGCAGACGGGCGCGGACCGGCTCTCGCTCGGTGCTTGCCTCGCCGCCAACATCCATGGACGCGGCCTGCGCATGCGCCCTTTCATCGACGACGTCGAAGCCTTTACGCTGGTCAATGCGAATGGTGAGGTGCTGCAGTGCAGCCGCGCCAGGAACCGCGAACTGTTCGCCCTGGCGGTCGGCGGATACGGCCTGTTCGGCGTCGTCGCCAGCCTGACCCTGCGCCTGGCGCCGCGCCAGGCGATGCGGCGCGACGTGACCCTGCTCCAGTTGGACCAACTCATGCCCGCGTTTGCAGAGCGCATTGCGGCCGGCTATGTGTTCGGCGACTTCCAGTTCGCCATCGATCCCGCATCGCCCGACTTCCTGGATCGTGGCGTGTTCTCCTGCTATGTGCCGGTCGACGGCGTAGCGCCCGAGGCAGGCAGGGAGCTGTCCGAGCAGGACTGGCGCGATCTCCTGCATCTGGCGCACACCGACAAGAGCCGTGCCTTCGCATGCTATGCGCGCCATTACCTGGCGACGGACGGGCAAACCTACTGGAACGACCGCCTGCAGCAGAGCGTTTACCTGGACGGCTACCACCGCGAGATCGACCGCGCGCTGCAGCATTGCGGCTCGGAGGTGATCGGCGAACTGTACGTGCCGCGCCCTCGCCTGGTCGACTTCATGCGTGCGGCGGCAAGCGACTTCCGGCAGCACGGCGTGGACCTCATCTACGGCACCATTCGCCTGATCGAACGCGACACCGAAAGCTTCCTGCCCTGGGCGCGCCAGGACTATGCCTGCGTGATCTTCAACCTGCATACCCCGCACACGGCGGAAGGCATCGCCGCGACGGACCACAGCTTTCGCCGCCTGATCGACCTGGCCATCGCACGCGAGGGCAGCTTTTATCTCACCTACTCGCGCGCCGCCAGTGCGGACCAGCTGCGCGCCTGCCATCCGCGTCTTGCCCTGCTCTTCGAGGCGAAGCGCCGCTACGACCCGCAGCAGCGCTTCCAGAGCGACTGGTACCGCCATTACCGCGCACTGCTGGCGGGCGCGCCGGCGGGCCTGGCGGCCTGAGGCCGATGAACCCCTTGGAACCTATCCCGGTAGGTGGGGGGAAGTTCATGGCGATGCATGGCGGGCGTGAGCAAGGCGCGAGGAGGCCGCATGGCTAGCCATGCAACGACGAGCAACGCAGCACACGCTTGCCAGGCGCGGCAGGAACGACTCCCACCTACCGGGATAGGTTCTTATGCCTCGCGCAGGGTCTGCAGCGGCGGCTGGCGCAGCACGCTGCGCAGGCCCAGCCAGCCGCCGACCAGGGCGCACACGGCGCCCACCGCGACGCCGGCCAGCCACACCTGCGGTTCGAAACGCCAGGCGAACTTGAACGCGTATTCGGCCAGGGCCCAGCCCATTGCGGCCGCTCCGGTCGCCGCCAGCACGCCGGACAGGCCGCCGACCAGCACGAACTCGATGCGCTGCGCCTGGGCCAGCTGGCCTTTCGTCGCGCCGAGGGCCCGCAGCAGACCGGCCTCGCGGGTGCGCTCGGCCTGCGACCCCATCAGGGCCGCGTACAGCACCAGCACGCCGGAGGCGAGGGTGAAGGTGAACAGGAATTCGACCGCCACCACCACCTGGTCCAGCACGTCCTGCAGCTGGCGGATGATGCCGGAGACGTCGATCACGCTCAGGTTCGGGTAGTTGCGGCTCAAGCTGTTGGTCAGCTCGTTCGCACCGCCGGCCGCGCCACCCGGCAGGTGGAAGGCCGTCATATAGCTCTTCGGCGCATTGAGCATGGCTTGCGGGTTGATGATCACGAAGAAGTTGGCGCGCATTGAACCCCATTCCAGCTTGCGCAGGCTCGTGATCTTCGCTTCGACCGGGATCCCGCCCATGTCGAAGCGCATCACGTCGCCCAGCTTCAGGTTCAGGCGCGTGGCCAGGCTCTGCTCGACCGAGGCCTCGGCCACGCCGGGCGCATCCCTGTACCAGCTGCCGGCGACGATCTCGTTCGTCTCGGGCATGTCCTTCATGGTGGACAGGTTGAATTCACGCTCGGCCATGCGGCGCGCGTCGCCGTTCTGGTAGGTGTCGCGGGTGACCGGCTTGCCGTTCAGGGCCGTGAAGCGGCCGCGGATCATCGGGTAGAGCACGACGTTCTTCACGCCCGCGCCGCGCAGCTGCTGCTCGACCCCGGCCGCCTGCTCCGGCTGGATATTGATGATGAAGCGGTTCGGCGCATCCGGCGGCGTGGCGGTGCGCCAGGCCGACATCAGGTCGCCGCGCACGACGGTGAGAATCAGCAGCGCCATCAGGCCGAGCGAGAGCGAGACCACCTGCACCACGGTGGCGCCGGGGCGGCGCTGCAGCGAGGTGATGGCGAAGCGCCAGGCCTGGTGCTTGAAGAGGCCGCGCAGGTGGCGCAAGCCGCGCAAGGCCAGCCAGGCCACGAACGCGAACACGCCCAGGCCGCCGAGGAAGCCGCCGGCCGTCATCAGGGCGATCTTCGTGTCCCCCGCCTGCCAAAGCAGCAGGGCCAGGAAGACGCCGATCCCGAGGCCATAGGTGGCCAGGGCCAGCGGCTGGGGCGCGGCGGCTTCGCGCCGGATCACGCGGTTGTGCGGCACGTTGCGCAGCTGGAGCACCGGCGGCAGCGCGAAGCCGACCAGCAGCAGCATGCCGGTCGCCACGCCCTGCAGGGCCGGCAGCGGCGACACCGGCGGCAGGTCCGGCGGCAGCAGATTGCCGATCAGTTCGATCAGGATGAAGTGGGCGCCGAAGCCCACCAGGACGCCGAGCAGGCTGCCCGCCAGGCCGACGATGGTGAATTCGATCAGGTACATGGCGCCGACCTGGTTCTGGGTCATCCCCAGGCAGCGCAGCATGGCGCAGGCGTCCAGGTGGCGCTGCATGAAGCGGCGCGCCGCCATCGCGATCGCCACCGCGGCCAGCATGGCCGAGAGCAGGCCCACCAGCGACAGGAAGCTGTCGGCGCGGTCGAGCGTGGCGCGCATTTCGGGGCGGCCGTTCTCCAGGGTTTCGATGCGCACCCCGCGCACATTGTTGGACGTGATGTCCTTGCGCAGCCAGGCTTCATACGCCTGCACGGTGGCCAGGTCGTTCTTCGAGGGCGATGCCACCTGCAGGCGGTAGGCCACGCGCGAGAAGGCATCGACCAGCTTCGTGGCCGGCAGGTCCTGCAGCGAGAGCATCACGCGCGGCGCGAAGTTGGCGAAGCCCGCCCCTTTGTCCGGTTCGGCCGCGATCAGCTGGGCGATGCGGAAGGTCTTTTCGCCGAGCTGGATGCTGCCGCCCACCCCTGTCCGCAGGGCAGGCAGCAGGTTGGCGTCGACCCAGACCGTGCCGGGTTCCGGGATGCCCGTGGTCTTCGTGCCGAGCGCGCGGCTGGCGGCATCGGGGGAGGTAGTGATGCTGAGCTGGCCGCGCAGCGGGTAGCCGCTCGAGACCGCCTTGACGGCGGCCAGCTTGGCCTGCGTGTTCTCGCCCTCCCCCGCCTGGGCCATGCTCTGGAAGGCCGTGAAGTCGGCCACCAGCAGGCCGCGCCGGCGCGCTTCCTCGCGCCAGCGCTCGGGCACCGGGTCGTCGGCATTGACCAGCAGGTCGGCGCCCAGCAGCTGGTGCGCGTCGCGCTCGAGGCCCGTGCGCATGCGGTCGATGAAGAAGCCGCTCGATGCCAGGGCCGACACGGCGATGGTCAAGGCCACCAGCAGGAAGCGCAGCTCGCCCGCGCGCCAGTCGCGTGCGGTCATGCGGAGGGACTGGAGGAACATGGGACGTCCTTAGGCGCGAATTTGAGCAGAGTGGGCAAAGAAATCATCGACTTCGGCGATGAATGCGCGCTTGCGCTCCGGGTCGAGGAAGGCGGCGGCAAAGCTGTTGCGCGCCAGCTGGCGTGCGTGGTTCACGTCCAGCGGCAGCGCCTCGAAGGCCGCGATGAAGTTGTCGTTCATGTAGCCGCCGAAATAGGCCGGGTCGTCGGAATTCACGGTGGCCACCAGGCCCTTGTCGAGCAGCTCGCGCAGGTTGTGCTTGCCCATGACGTCGAAGACGCGCAGCTTGATGTTCGACAGCGGGCATACGGTCAGCGCCATCTGTTCGCGCACCAGGCGCTCCACCAGGGCCGGGCTTTCCAGGCTGCGCACGCCATGGTCGATGCGCTCGACCTCGAGCACGTCGAGGGCGCTCTCGATGTAGGCGGGCGGGCCCTCTTCTCCCGCATGCGCCACCAGGCGCAGGCCGAGCTGGCGGGCGCGCTCGAACACGCGCGCGAATTTTTCAGGCGGGTGGCCGACTTCGGAGGAGTCCAGTCCCACGCCCAGAATCTTGTCACGGAATGGGAGCGACTCTTCCAGCGTGGCCAGCGCCTCTTCCTCGGACAGGTGGCGCAGGAAGCACATGATCAGGCTCGCGCTGATCGGGCCTTCCTGGCAGGCGCGCCAGATGCCGTTGATAACGGTCTCGAAGGGCACGCCGCGCGCGGTATGCGTCTGCGGGTCGAAGAAGATCTCGGCGTGGCGCACATTGTCGGCGGCGGCGCGCTGAAGGTAGGCCGCGGTCATGTCGTAGAAATCCTGCTCCGTGAGCAGCACACTGGCGCCGGCGTAATAGATGTCGAGGAAGGATTGCAGGTCCGTGAAAGCGTAGGCAGCGCGCAACGCCTCGACCGAGGCATAGGGCAGCGATACGCTGTTTCTTTGTGCCAGCGCAAAGATCAGCTCGGGCTCGAGCGAACCTTCGATGTGGATATGTAATTCTGCCTTCGGCATGTTTTGCAGGACGCTGCGCAGCTGCTCGTTCAGCATGATGTTTCTCCGGCCGTGAAACGATTTGGATGTTGTGGCCGACAAGTGTAACGCATGGGCGAGGAGGCCCGGGCCCACAGGGAAAAGCGCTCGAAAAGAGGCGCCCCGTATTGACCGTACGCGTGCGCCACTGCTTGAGCATATCGTGCACTATCGGATCACAAAGTTGATATTTAGGCAGCCTCGGGCGGCATGAAAATCGACCGTGCGGGCCCCTCGCAAGCACGCCTTCCAGGACGTGTTTACGGGCCTCGCGGGGAGGCTTTGAAAAGACGTTTTTCTTATCTGATTCAAGCACTTGCATATACAGTAAAGGTGCGCACGACACTGCTTTGACTTCGGCAACCAATAGGCACATAATAAATTTCACAAACGCAAAAAAGACGCTCTCCAAGCTGCGGGAGACCGGACCGGGCCCACCAGCACATCCGGGACTAGAAGAAAAAAATCGCACCGCGTTTCCGCCGCCGGCCATCCCGGCGCCGCATGCGGGCGACCGATAAGGAGTACGCCAGACAAAGACCGGGGGGCTTGAGGCAGGCCATCACACGGACTGCCGAGACAGTGATTGTTCGCACACGGAATTCGCCGCGCTTCCCGCAAAGACCCGCGACGGATTCCGCCCACTAAAGGACATTCGAAATGAGCATCTTTGACAACTACTCAGCCCGCTATGAGCGTACCCGGGAAGAGGAATACTCCATGTCGGAGTACCTCCAGCTCTGCAAGAAAGACCCCCTGACCTATGCCAGCGCGCCGGAGCGCATGCTGGCCGCGATCGGCGACCCCACGCTGGTCGACACCCGTCTCGACCCGCGCCTGTCCCGCATCTTCGCCAACAAGGTGATCAAGGTCTATCCGGCCTTCCGTGAGTTCTACGGCATGGAGGAAGTGATCGAGCAGGTCGTCTCCTACTTCCGCCACGCGGCGCAAGGCCTGGAAGAACGCAAGCAGATCCTCTACCTGCTGGGCCCGGTGGGCGGCGGCAAGTCCTCGATCGCGGAAAAGCTCAAGAGCCTGATGGAACACGTGCCCTTCTATGCGATCAAGGGTTCGCCCGTGAACGAGTCGCCGCTGGGCCTGTTCAACGAAGCCGAGGACGGCACCATCCTCGAGGAAGACTATGGCATTCCGCGCCGCTACCTGCGCGGCATTCCCAGCCCATGGGCCGTCAAGCGCCTGCACGAGTTCGGTGGCGACATCAACAAGTTCCGCGTCGTCAAGCGCTATCCCTCGATCCTGAAGCAGATTGCGGTGTCCAAGACCGAGCCGGGCGACGAAAACAACCAGGACATTTCCTCGCTGGTCGGCAAGGTCGACATCCGCAAGCTCGAGGACTATGCCCAGGACGATCCGGACGCCTACAGCTATTCGGGTGGCCTGTGCCTGGCGAACCAGGGCCTGATGGAATTCGTCGAGATGTTCAAGGCGCCGATCAAGGTGCTGCACCCGCTGCTGACGGCAACGCAGGAAGGCAACTACAAGGGTACCGAAGGCTTCGGCGCGATTCCCTTCGAGGGCATCGTGCTGGCGCACTCCAACGAGTCCGAGTGGAAGACCTTCCGCAACAACCGCAACAACGAGGCATTCCTGGACCGTATCTACATCGTCAAGGTGCCTTACTGCCTGCGCGTGTCGGACGAGATCAAGATCTACGACAAGCTGCTATACAACTCCTCGCTCGACAAGGCGCCCTGCGCGCCGGGCACCCTGCGCATGATGGCGCAGTTCGCGATCCTCTCGCGCCTGAAGGACCCGGAGAACTCCAGCATCTATTCGAAGATGCTGGTCTACGACGGCGAGAACCTGAAGGACACCGATCCGAAGGCCAAGTCGATGCACGAATACGTCGACTATGCCGGCGTGGACGAGGGCATGAACGGCCTGTCCACCCGCTTCGCCTTCAAGATCCTGTCCAAGGTCTTCAACTTCGACAATACCGAAGTGGCGGCCAACCCGGTGCACCTGCTCTACGTGCTCGAACAGCAGATCGAACGCGAGCAGTTCCCGCCGGAGACCGAGCAGCGCTACATGTCCTATATCAAGGAACACCTGGCGCAGCGCTACGTCGACTTCATCGGCAAGGAAATCCAGACCGCCTACCTGGAAAGCTATTCCGAGTATGGCCAGAACATCTTCGACCGCTATGTGACCTTCGCCGACTTCTGGATCCAGGACCAGGAATTCCGCGACCCGGACACCGGCGAGAGCTTCGACCGCGAATCGCTGAACGCCGAACTCGAGAAGATCGAGAAGCCGGCCGGCATCTCGAATCCGAAGGATTTCCGAAACGAAATCGTCAACTTCAGCCTGCGTGCGCGGGCCACCAATGCCGGCAAGAACCCGGCCTGGACCAGCTACGAGAAATTCCGTAGCGTGATCGAGAAGAAGATGTTCTCGAACACCGAAGAACTCCTGCCTGTCATTTCCTTCAATGCGAAGGCGAGCGCCGAGGATGCCAACAAGCATGCCGACTTCGTCGCCCGCATGGTCGAGAAGGGCTATACGCCGAAGCAGGTGCGGCTGCTGTGCGAATGGTATCTGCGCGTGAGGAAATCTTCCTGACAAGGGCGCCGGCGCGCGCCGCGAAATACAGGTGTGCGCCGTACGCGGGATTGCGCTGCGTATTAAGATAGACGCATCGAGATCCCGCCAGTCCGCCCGCACAGCATCGGCGGCTCGCAAAGCCGCCACCACAGGAGGCCCGTTTTGACTTATCTCATCGACCGTCGCTTGCAGGGCAAGAACAAGTCTGCGGTCAACCGCGAACGCTTCCTGCGCCGCTATAAAGCGCAGATCAAGGACGCGGTGGGCCGCGCGATCAAGGGCCGCTCGATCACCGACATCGAGAACGGCGAAAAAGTCACGATCCCCGTCAAGGACGTGAACGAACCCCATTTCGGCCACGCCCACGGCGGCGTCTGGGAAACCGTCAATCCCGGCAATACCGAATACCAGAAAGGCGACCAGTTCAACCGTCCGCGCAGCGGCGGGGGCGGCGCCGGGCGCGGACGCGCCGGCAACAGCGACCAGACCAGCGAAGACGATTTCATCTTCGAGCTCTCGCGCGAAGAATTCATGAACTATTTCTTCGAAGACCTCGAGCTGCCGAACATGGTCAAGACGCAGTTGTCCCAGACCGTCGAATTCAAGAACCAGCGCGCCGGCTACAACGTGTCCGGCACGCCCTCGAACATCCACGTGCTGCGCTCGCTGCGCGGCGCGCTCGGCCGCCGCATCGCCGTCGGCGGCCCGGCCAAGCGCCAGCTCAAGGAAGCGGAAGCAGCCCTGCAGGCCCTGTTCGACGAAGGCGCCCCCTCGGACGACGAGGGAGTGATCGAGCTGAAGGACAAGATCCACCACCTGCACATCCGCCTGAACGCGATCCCCTTCATCGATCCTTTCGATCTGCGCTACTCGAACCGCATCAAGGTGCCGAAACCCAGCACTCAGGCCGTGATGTTCTGCATCATGGACGTGTCGGGCTCGATGGACGAGACCCGCAAGGACACGGCCAAGCGCTTCTTCATCCTGCTCTACCTCTTCCTGAAACGCGTCTACGAGAAGATCGAAGTGGTCTTCATCCGCCATCACACGGCCGCGGCCGAGGTCGACGAGAACGAGTTCTTCCACTCGCGCGAATCGGGCGGCACCGTGGTGTCCTCGGCGCTGAACCTGCTGCAGAAAGTCATCGCCGAGCGCTATGGCAGCTCGGACTGGAACGCCTACGTGGCCCAGGCCTCGGACGGCGACAACTGGGACAACGACTCGGTGCTGTGCAAGCAGATCCTCAACAACGCCATCATGCCGCGGGTCCAGTACTACACCTATGTCGAGATCACCGACGGCCCGCCGCAGAACCTGTGGGAACAGTATTGCGAGGTCGCCGAGCACCACAAGAATTTCGCCATGCAGAAGATCGTGACGCCGGCCGACATCTATCCCGTCTTCCGTGAGCTGTTTAAAAAGCAGCCGAAATAGCGGACGAAAAAGCCAAGGGAGGCCAACCATGCCAAGAGACCCCAACAACCCGCGCGCCCTGCCCGAACAGTCGGAGTGGACCTTCGACCTGATCGAGCAGGCGCACGAGGAAATCAAGCGGGTGGCCAAGCGCTACGGCCTGGACACCTATCCGAACCAGCTCGAGATCATCACCGCCGAGCAGATGATGGATGCCTACACCTCGGTGGGCATGCCGGTGTCGTATAACCATTGGTCGTTCGGCAAGCATTTCCTGTCGACGGAAAAAAGCTACCGGCGCGGCCAGATGGGCCTGGCCTACGAGATCGTCATCAACTCGAACCCCTGCATCGCCTACCTGATGGAGGAGAACAGCCTGACCATGCAGGCCCTGGTGATCGCGCATGCTGCCTACGGGCACAATTCATTCTTCAAAGGCAATTACCTTTTCCGCACCTGGACCGATGCCGACGCGATCGTCGACTATATGGTGTTTGCGAAGAACTATATTGCAGAGTGCGAACAGCGCTACGGCATCGACGCGGTCGAGGAACTGCTCGATTCCTGCCACGCGCTGCAGAACTATGGGGTGGACCGCTACAAGCGGCCGGCCAAGCTCTCGGTGGCGCAGGAAACGGCGCGCCAGAAAGAGCGCGAGGAATACGCCCAGTCGCAGATCAATGAAATCTGGCGCACCCTGCCGCTGCGCGAGGAGCAGGTGGCGACCGCGGCGCCGACCCGCTTCCCGCCCGAGCCCGAAGAGAACCTGCTCTACTTCATCGAGAAGTATGCGCCCCTGCTGGAGCCCTGGCAGCGCGAGCTGGTCCGCATCACGCGCAAGATCTCCCAGTACTTTTATCCGCAGCGCCAGACCCAGGTGATGAACGAGGGCTGGGCCACCTTCTGGCACTACACCATCCTGCAAGACCTCTATAAAGAGGGCATCGTCGGCGATGGCTTCATGCTGGAATTCCTGCAGAGCCACACCAACGTCGTCTACCAGCCGCCAGCGACCAGCCCTTATTACAGCGGCATCAATCCGTATGCGCTCGGTTTCGCGATGATGACCGACATTCGGCGCATTTGCGAAGACCCGACCGAGGAAGACCGCGCCTGGTTCCCGGACATGGCCGGCAGCGACTGGCTCAAGACCCTGGACTTTGCCATGCGCAACTTCAAGGACGAGAGCTTCATCGCCCAGTACCTCTCTCCCAAGCTGATCCGCGACTTCCACTTCTTCGCCGTGCTCGACGACGACCGCAGCGACAAGCTGACCATCTCGGCGATCCACGACGAGCAGGGCTACCGCTACGTGCGGCACAAGCTGGCCGAGCAGTACAACATCGGCAGCCGCGAGCCGAACATCCAGGTCTGGCAGGTCAACACCCGCGACGACCGCGCCCTCACCCTGCGCCATACGCAGTTCAACCGGCGTCCGCTGAACCAGCAGGCCCAGGAAGTGCTGAAGCACGTGGCGCGCCTGTGGGGCTTCGACGTGCGCCTCGAGACGGTCGACCCGAGCGGGCACGTGGTCAGCTTCCTGGAGTGCCGCCGCGAGAAACGCGGCCGCTGAGCCCATCACCTACCGTTCAGGGCCGCCCTATCGGCGGCCCTTTGCTTATCCCCGTGTCCGCCGGCTGCCGAGCGCCGCCATTCCCCTTGTCTTCCCTGTCGAGGATCGGAGTGCGGACTCCAGCCCCCCCGGGAAGACTCGCGTACCGCGCCTATCAGGGCGACCTACCCGCTTAACCCAGCCTTCGCTTCCACGTCCGACCGTGCGTTTTGCCACCCTTTTCCCGGGAAATCACCAGTGCACAGAAATTTTTTTGCGAGTCGGTGCGCAAACACACTGTTCAAAACGCCGATTTCCATGTAGTTTTGCTATGCATGAGAAGCAGATATCCGCGAATCGATTGCAAGAAGCACAACTGAAGCATATCAAGACGCGGTTTTCCCATTACCTTCGGCTATGCGCCTCGCACAGGGCGAAGCAGATTTTCGGGCTGCTCAACAGTACGCACGGCCTCACGGAAACTAGCTATAGTTTGCAAAAAGATCAGTATGTCGTCATATGAAATTTGCTACTGGTCTATTTTGGCATGAAAAATTTGGCAAAACCGGCATCCATGCCTGACGATCCACACATGGAGGAGAATCACTACACAAAATTACAATTTTCCATTGCTTTCTAGACTAGGCAAAACCCGCCGCCGCAGTTGTATAGATGAGCCCCTTTCCCTGCAATTACAGGCAGTTAAGGCCTCTTTCGACGGTGTAAAAATGTCTCCTCAAAAAAGAATTCGTAGGTATAATTCTTTGATGTCCCGGATGCGGCCCTAGGTTTTTGTCGTGTTTAGTGGGTTTAGTGGCAACAAAAAGAGTTGGTATTGGAGAAAGATGGCATGAATTTTACGCATGGGAAGCAACCGGGGAAGAATTACACCGGTCTCGCCATTGTTATCCTGCTGCACGTGGTGGTCGCTTGGGCATTTGTCAATGGCCTGGGCACCCGCATCGTCACCAAGGTAACCGAGGCGGTAGAAACGAAACTGATCGAAGAGGTGAAGCCGCCGCCACCGCCGGAAACGCCGCCGCCGCCACCACCGCCGGAAATGAAGGCCCCGCCGCCTCCGTTCATCCCGCCGGTCGAAGTGCAGGTGCAGCAGCCGCCGCCGCCCCAGAACACGATCGCGGTCGCGACCTCCACCCCGCCGCCGACGACCAGCCTGGCTCCACCGGCCCCGCCGGCGCCGCCAGCTCCGCCGGCAGCACCGCGCGGCCCGAGCCGCACCGAGGCAGTGGCAGACTTTAACACTTGCGCACGTCCGGAATATCCGCGTTCGTCGCAGCGCAACGAAGAAACCGGTACCACGACCCTGCAGTTCCTGATCGGTGTCGATGGTCGAGTGATGGAATCCAAACTGCAGAAGTCGTCTGGCTTCCGCGATCTGGACCGGGCCGCGCAATCGGCCCTGAGCAAATGCCGATTCAAGCCGGCCACGGTCGATGGTCAGCCGCAACAGGCGTGGACAGCGGTGCAGTACGTCTGGACGCTGGAATAAAACCGAGACAGAACATCGTCTCAACTCTATGATTTTCGTTGTCAATAGTTCAGCGAACTGTCTATTTTTATATTTTTGGAGGAAGCATGTTTAAGAATACCCGTTTGTCCGCTATGTTGGCGGCTGTCCTGTTCTCGGTAACGGCGGCATCGGCCCTGGTTTCCGCACCGGCCTTCGCTGACGCTCCTGCCGCAGGCGCCACCGCTCCGGCGGCTGACGCGGCTGCCCCGGCTGCCGACGCAGCTGCGGCACCTGCTGCCGACGCTGCAGCCGCTCCGGCTGGCGACGCAGCCGCACCGGCCGCAGCTGGTGGCGAGCAAACCGAAGAAGTCCACAACCCGTACGGCGTCGAAGCCATGTGGGAAGAAGGCGACTTCGTCAACAAGGGCACCATTATCATCCTGTCGCTGATGTCGATCGGTTCGTGGTACATCATCATCACCAAGCTGATCGACCAGCAGAAGATCATGCGCCAGTCGAAGGACGCTTCGGCCAAGTTCTGGAAAGCTCCGTCGATCGCTGCAGGTTCGGCACAGCTGAAAGAAGGCTCGCCGTTCCGCTTCATCGCTGAAACCGGCACCAAGGCAACCCAGCACCACGACGGCGCCCTGCTCGAGCAGATCGACCTGTCGACCTGGGTGACCATGCAGATCCAGCGCGCCGTGGACCGCGTCCAGTCGCGCCTGCAGGATGGCCTGTCGTTCCTGGCAACCGTCGGTTCGACTTCGCCGTTCATCGGTCTGTTCGGTACCGTCTGGGGCATCTACAAGGCGCTGACCAACATCGGTATGTCGGGTAACGCGTCGATCGACAAAGTGGCAGGCCCGGTGGGTGAAGCACTGATCATGACCGCATTCGGTCTGTTCGTCGCAGTCCCGGCGGTTCTGGGTTACAACTGGCTGGTTCGTCGTAACAAGTCGGTCATGGAAGACATCCGTTCGTTCTCGGCCGACGTTCACTCGGTCCTGATCTCGGGCGCCATGTCGACCTCGAACGCTGCTGCTGGCGCCAAGAAGGCTGGTTAATCATGTCGATGAGTGTCGGCTCCGATTCCGGAGATGATGATGCCGTGATGTCGGAGATCAACACGACGCCCCTCGTGGACATCATGTTGGTTCTCCTGATCATCTTCCTGATCACCAGCCCGGTGGTTCTGAATCTGCAGAAAGTGAATCTGCCTGCCGAGACGAACCAGGTCACCAAGACCACGCCGGAAGACGTCAACATCACCATCAATAGAGATGGCGAGATGTACTACAACCAGACGCGCATCGCGAACACGGACGAGCTGTTCAAGTTCCTCGCGGAGCAGTCGGTGAAGCAGCCGCAGCCTGCTGTGAAAGTTCGTGGCGACCAGCAGTCGCGCTACGAATCGATTGGCCGGGTGATTTATACGGCTCAGCGTGCTGGGATTCAGAAGGTCGGTTTTGTGATCGAACCGCCTGACAAGGGCTAAGACCCTGTCCGCGATATCGGGGTTTTCCACGGGAAGACCTTGATATCGCGTCCGAGACCCCAACATTTGAAAAGGAAACACCATGGGCATGAACGTAGGTTCGGGCTCCGCCAAAGGAGCAGATCCGGAACCGATGATGGAAATGAACATGACGCCGCTGATCGACGTCCTGCTCGTTCTCATCATCATGATGATTATCACGATTCCAAAGCAAAACCACTCGGTCAATCTGAATATGCCGGTCGGCAACCCGCCACCGCTGACGAATGAGAAACCGGTGGTCGTGACGATCGACGTGGACTTCGACGGCACCATCCTCTGGGATGGCCAGGTTGTTCCGACCCGCTCGGATCTTGAAGCCAAGATGAATGCTGTCGCCGCATCGCCAAACCAGCCGGAAGTGCATTTGCGTCCGAACAAGCTGGTCGAGTACAAGGTGGTCGCCGGTGTCATGGCAACCGCCCAGCGTCTCGGCGTCACCAAGATCGGCATGGTCGGTAACGAGCAGTTCCAGTAATCGATCCATGTTTGACCAACACGGCAGGGTTTCCCTGCCGTGTCCATTTTGAAGAAGGATGTTTTCAGATGATTAAATTCCGTCTCGCACACCTTGGCCTCGCGATGGCCGCTCTCGGTTTCACCGCCGCCCTGCCGGTCGCCGGCCTGGCCCCTGTGCACGCCGCGGTCACCCTGCGTCCGGAAGTCGGCAAACCCCTGCAACAAGCGCAAACGCTGCTGAAACAGGGCAATGCCAAGGGCGCCCTGGCTGCCCTGCGCGACGCGGATAAGGCTGCGAAAACCGACGACGAACGCTTCCTGATCGAGCGCGTGCGCGCTTCGGCGGCGTCCTCGGCCGGCGACTGGAACACCGCCGCCAGCTCGTTCGAAAAACTGCTCGATTCGGGCAAACTGAGCGCCGGCGAGCGTTCGCAGTTCTCGGAAGGGCTGGTCGGCATCTACATGCGCGCCGGCGACCTGAACAAGGCCAACGCCACCATCATCAATCTGCTGAAGAAAGGCAACGATCCGAAGCTGCGCGCCTACCTGCTGCAGAACTACTACAAGCAGGGCAATGTCGCCGCGCTTGAGCAGGAACTGCGCAATGCCGAGAAGAGCGGCCGCCTGAGCGAAGACGAGCTCGGCATGCTGGCAAACATCCAGCTCAAGAAGAACGACAAGGCCGGCTACGTCCAGACCATCGAGAAGCTGGCTGCC
This sequence comes from Pseudomonadota bacterium, assembly GCA_040758275.1. Taxonomy (GTDB): domain Bacteria; phylum Pseudomonadota; class Gammaproteobacteria; order Burkholderiales; family Burkholderiaceae_D; genus Telluria. Next base: position 88 of record JBFLVV010000080.1, on the reverse strand, counting down.
AGCTATCCGAAGGCCCAGTACTGGAACGACCTGCTGAACCGCGTGCAGGGCAAACCGGGCTTCTCGAGCCGCCTGTCGGTCGACGTCT
>JBFLVV010000079.1:0-24077 GCA_040758275.1 Pseudomonadota bacterium | reverse complement strand
CTTCATGCCTTCGCGCACGATGGCTTGTGCCAGCACGGTCGCGGTGGTGGTGCCGTCGCCGGCGTTGTCGCTGGTCTTCGAAGCGACTTCCTTGACCATCTGCGCGCCCATGTTCATGAGCTTGTCCTTCAGTTCGATCTCTTTCGCGACCGAGACGCCGTCCTTGGTGACGGTCGGGGCGCCGAACGAGCGCTCCAGCACCACGTTGCGGCCTTTCGGGCCCAGGGTGACCTTGACTGCGTTGGCGAGGATGTTGACGCCTTCGACCATCTTGGCGCGCGCTGCGTCGCCGAACACTACTTCTTTAGCTGCCATTTCTTGTTCTCCGAATGAATTCGTGAATGTGTATTACAGGAGGGATGCGGATCGATCGACGATCACTGGGCCACGACGGCCATGATGTCTTCTTCGCGCATGACCAGCAGTTCCTGGCCATCGACCTTGACGGCCTGGCCCGAGTACTTGCCGAACAGGACGCGGTCACCGACCTTCACTTCCAGCGGACGAACCTGGCCGTTTTCCTGCACCTTGCCGTTGCCGACGGCGAGGATCTCGCCCTGGTCCGGCTTCTCGGCGGCCGCGTCGGGGATGATCAGGCCGGATGCAGTCTTGGTCTCCTGGTCGAGACGCTTCACGATGACGCGATCGTGGAGAGGACGAAGGTTCATGCAAAACTCCTTATTTTTCAGTGGTTTGACTAGCTATCGAGGGCCGCCGCGGTGGGGCGCCGGCCTTGAATCTGGATACTGCGGTTGTTAGCACTCTCTGCCAACGAGTGCTAATTATAGGGATCATAACACCCCATTTCAAGCGCCAGTGTGTGAGATCGAACCGACTTTTTTGACGGCCCGCAATGTAATAGGGGGCTGTGCGCGTCCAGAACATGGTGACGCAGACAACAGCCGGGCAGGGTACACTAAGACGGTGCGCACGCGCCGCACGCCTGCGCGCTCCCGATCCGCCGCCGTGTTTCCCCTCGCGAGGGGGGCATGCCGGTCCTGCGATTCGGTTGACGGAAAAACCATCTCAGTCCTATAGTGTCGAATGATTTCCGAATTCCAAGACCTCTCCGACAAAATCGACCGGCTCGCCCAGCTGACCCAGTCGCTGCGTGCCGAGAACAAGTTGTGGCAACAGGCCAATAAGCTGCTGAGCGCCGAGAATGCCGCGTTCAGGAATCAGCTTGCGCAGGCCCAGCAGCGGGTCGAAGCGCTGCTTGCCATGCTGCCCCCGCCCGCCGTCGAGGCCGAGGCGGACGACGCCGCCGGCGACCAGTCCGGCCAGGGCGATGCAGCCCCAGGCGCCGCCGAGGCGAGCGAGGTACCACGATGATCCATCTCGACTGCACCATCATGGGCCAGCCCTACCGCCTGGCCTGCCGCGAAGGCGAAGAGCGCACGCTGCGCGAAGCGGTCCATTACCTCGACGGCAAAATGTGCGCGCTGCGCGATTCGGGCAAGGTGCGCGGCACCGACCGTATCGCCGTGATGGCGGCGCTCAGCGTGGCCGCCGAATTCCTGTCGGTCAAATCGCCGCAGGGCCCGCTGGCCGGCATGTCGGTGCTCGAAGTCAAGCAGAAACTCGAGGCCATGCACACGGTGCTCGACGCGGCGCTGGCATCGCAAGAAAATCCATCCTGAGTCCGGATTCGGTTGACATGCTCGGCCAACAGAGTAAACTGCGCACTACCCTGCGGTGTTCGAGATTTGTCATATATTCCTTGAACCATTCTTTCGCATAGGTTGTGGGACATGCTTGGTGGGCGCGAGCGTCACTAGTCTGACGAACCCGAAATTGAGCTGACTGCGACCACCTTGAGCCTTTTGGTTCGGGATGCCGGCAATAACGACACAGGCGGGGCTACATACACGAGCGGTTGCGCACCTTGGTACGCAACCGCTTTTTTATTGTTTGATGGAGTTTGCATGCGCTACTGGTTGATGAAATCCGAACCGGACGAAGTCAGTTTCGACGACGTCCTGGCTGCGCCCAAACAGACGGTGGCTTGGTTCGGCGTACGTAACTACCAGGCGCGCAACTTCATGCGCGACGCCATGTCGGTCGGCGACGGCGTCCTGTTCTACCACTCCAGCTGCGCGGTGCCCGGCGTGGCCGGCATCGCGGAAGTGGCCAGCACGCCCTACCCGGACGCGAGCCAGTTCGATCCCGCCAGCCACTACTTCGATCCCAAGGCCACGCAGGAAAACCCGCGCTGGATCTCGGTCGACGTGCGCGCCGTCGAACAGGGACGCTATCTGCCGCTGACGGAGATGCGCACCATCCCGGCGCTCGAAGACATGGTGCTGCTCCAGAAGGGCAGCCGCCTCTCGATTTCGCCGGTGACGAACGGCCAGTGGAACGCCATCCTCGCGCTGCTGCGCGAAGGGAAGCGTTGATGGACCTCGGCCTGATCGTCGCCCTGCTGCTGATGGGCGCCTTCGGGGGCTTCGCGGCAGGCCTGCTGGGCATCGGCGGCGGCATGGTGCTGGTGCCCTTCATTACGATGATCTTCACGGCGCGCGGTATCGCGCCGGAGCTCACCATCCACATGGCGATCGCCACCTCGCTCGCCACCATCCTGTTTACCTCGCTGTCCTCGGTGCGCGCCCACCACAAGCACGGCGCCGTCCTGTGGCCGGTGGTGAAGCTGCTGGCGCCGGGCATCCTGATCGGGTCCTGGATCGGGCCCTGGATCGGCAAGCAGATGGACTCCTCCTTCCTCGCCGCCTTCTTCGGCGTCTTCGTCGCCTTCTCGGCCACCCAGATGCTGGTCGGGAAGAAGCCGGCCGCCTCGCGCGCGCTCCCGGGCAAGCCGGGCATGTTCGCGGCAGGGGGCTTCATCGGCACCCTGTCGGGCATCGTCGGCGCCGGCGGCGGCTTCATCTCGGTACCCTTCATGACCTGGTGCGGCGTGCGCATCCACAATGCGGTCGCCACCAGCGCGGCGCTGGGCTTTCCGATCGCGCTCTCGGGCACCATCTCGAACATCTATTTTGGCTGGGGCGAGCCGGGCCTGCCGGAATATGCGCTCGGCTTCATCTACGTGCCGGCCCTGGCCATCATCGTGCTGGCCAGCGTGACCATGGCGCCGCTCGGCGCGCGCACCGCCCACCGCATGCCGGTGCGCCGGCTGCAGAAGGTGTTCGCGGTGATCCTGTATGCGCTGGCGGCGTATATGTTCTGGAAGGCGTTCAGTTGAGGGTGCATCAGCGCACGCTGAAGCTGCGCATTCTTGCGCGGTCGAGCGGCAGGTCGCGCACCCGCGCGCCGCAGGCGTGGGCCACCGCATTGGCGATCGCCGCCGCGGCCGGGCCTTGGGCCGCTTCACCGGTACCCAGGAAAGGCTGCCCCGGCCGGTCCAGCAGGTGCACCGCGACCGTATCGGGCGCCTGGTTGAAGCGCAGGATCGGGTAGCCGCCCCAGTCACGGCTCAGCACTTCTTTGGCATCGAAGCGGACCTGTTCCAGCAGGGTCCAGCTGGACGACTGGATGATGCCGCCCTCGATCTGGTTGCGCACCCCGTCCGGGTTCACGACTTCGCCGCAATCCACGGCCGCATCGGCGCGCACGATGCGCACGAAACCCGTGTCCAGCGCCACCTCGACTTCCAGCGCCACCGCGCAGTAGGCGGCCAGGTTCTTGTAGCGGGCAAAGGCGAAGCCGCGGCCCCGTCCCGGCTTGCGTTGATAGGCGTCCCAACCGAACTTCGCGGCCGCCATCCGGACGGTCTCGATGGCGCGTGCGTCAAGCAGGTGACGCAGGCGGAAGGCCACCGGGTCCAGCCTGGCCGCCTGCGCCAGTTCGTCCATGAAGCTCTCGATCGCGAACACATTGCAGTAGGCGCCCAGCGAGCGCAGCGCCGAGGTGCGCAGCACGCCTTGCGGCTGGAAGCGGTGGACCACGCGCGCATTCGGCAGCGCGTAATAGGGCACGGCATTGCGGTCGCCGCTGCCTTCCGGCTGCGGGATGGGCTTCGGCGCCGGCGGCGCGAACGGGCGGGCCAGGTGGGTGGCGGCGAGCAGGTTGCCGGCCTTGCCGGGGCGGGTGTTGTGCGACTGGCTCCAGACCTCGTAGTGCCAGTCGGCGATCATGCCGTCCGGGCCAAGGGTCGCCTGCACGTCCGCCACCATGGCGGGCCCATAAGGTTCCCAGCCGTGTTCCTCCTCGCGCATCCACTGCACCCGCACCGGCAGGCCGGGGAAGGCGCGCGCCAGCAGCACGGCGTCGGCCGCGACGTCGTCGGCGCCGTTGTGGCCGTAGCAGCCGGACCCCTCCATGTGGATGCAATGCACCGCCTGTTCGGGCGCGCCCAGCAGCTCGGCCAGCGCGCGGCGCAATGGGAAGACGCCCTGCGAGTGGGTCCAGACGGTGTAGCGGCCTTCCTCCAGCGAGGCCACGGCGCAGGAGGGACCGATCGAGGCGTGCAGCTGGAAGGGACGGGTGTAGGTGGCGCGCAGGGTCTTGCCGGCCGCACCTAGGGCGCCGCGCGCCAGCACGGTCTGCGGCTCGCCCGGCAGGCCGCGCACGATGGACGGGATGTCGCGCCCGCCCGGCAGCGTGGCCGGCGCCTCCCAGCGCGTGGCGCGCGCAAGGGCGGCAGCGGCCTTCACCGCGCGCCACTCCTCGTCGGCGATCACGGCCAGGAAGCGGCCGTCGCGCACGATTTCCAGCACGCCCGGCATGCGCATCACCTGTGAGGTGTCGACGCTCACCAGGCGCGCAGCCTGCGACGGCGGGCGCACCACGCGCGCATGCACCATGGCCGGCAGGCGCAGGTCGTGCACGTAGATCAGGCCGCCCGCGACCTTGGCGGGAATGTCGAGGCGCGGCAGGCTGATGCCCGAATAGCGCGGCGTGCCCGGGGCCGGAGGATTTGAGGCGGGCAGGGCGGCGCTGACGCGCACGTGCTGGTCGCTGCCCGCCACCAGTTCGGCGAAGCTCACGCGCCGCCCGTCCCGGCTGCGGAACACGCCGTTGGACAGCAGCAGGGAATCGACCGGCGCCTTCAAGCGTGCGGCGGCGCGCTCGTAGAGGAGCTGGCGTACCTGGGCGGCGGCGTGGCGCAGGGCGGTGCCGCTGTCCTGCATCGAATGGCTGCCGGCCGTATAGCCTTCGTCGGGCGTGCGTTCGGTATCGGCGCTCACCAGCATCATGCGGCCCGGGTCGAGCCGCAGCTCGTGCGCGGCCAGCTGCATCAGGGCGGTCTTGATGCCCTGGCCGAGTTCCGCCTTGCCGGTGAAGACCGTGACGCGGTTGTCGGCGCCGACCCGGATCCAGGCGTCCAGCCAGGGGACTTTATCGAGGCTGCCCGGCAAACCTGCGTCGCTGGCCGCCCGTAGCGGCAGCGCGAAGGACAGCGTGAGCGCGCCGCCGCTTTTCAGGAAGCGCCGGCGGCCCGGGTGTCTGGGCGGCCCGCTCACCGCTTCTTCCTCGCCGGCGCCGCCGTCAGGACGTCGGCAGCACGCCGCACCGCGCGCAGGATGCGCATATGGGTGCCGCAACGGCACAAGTTGGGCTGCATCCAGGCGCGGATCTGGGCGTCGGTCGGCTCGCGCACCGCATCGAGCAGGGCGGTGGCGCGCATGATCATGCCGGCGATGCAGTAGCCGCACTGGGCCGCCTGTTCTTCAACAAAAGCCTGCCGCAGCACCACGCCCGGCACCCAGCGCGTGCCCGGCGACTCCACGGTGCGGATCGCGCGCGGGCCGACCATCGACACCGGCAGCAGGCAGGACATCACCGGCGCGCGGTCGACCGTCACCGTGCAGGAACCGCACTGTCCCATGCCGCAGCCGAATTTCGCGCCATTGAGCTTCAGGTCGTTGCGCAGCACGTAGAGCAGCGGCGTGTCCGGGTCGACATCGACCTCGTGCGGCTTGCCGTTGACCTGCAGGCGGTACTTCGTCATGGTGTCCTCGTCTTTTGCACGGTATCCTCGAGGTCTTCCCAAGGTGCCGCCTCGGCGCCGTAGCGCCGCAGGTAGGCCGCGAGCGCGGTCAGCTGTTCGTCGTTCAGGATGGTCGCGAAGCCCGGCATGAAGCGTCCCGGCTCGCCGTCCGGCGGCGCGATGCCCTCGCGAACGATGTGGATCAGGCTGCGCGGGTCCGGATCGTGCAGGGCCACCGCCTGCTGCAGCTGGAGGGCGGCGCCCGAGCTGGGTTCGCGGCCGGCGTCGTGGCAGCGCGCACAGGCCATGACGTAGGTGTCGTGGCCGAGGCGCATACGGCCGTCAGGATCGTTCGCGGCGGGAGCGGGCAGGGGGCCGGGCTTCGGCAGGGCGCGCGCCGGGGCCTGGGCCAGGTAGCCGTGGATGTAGCCGGCAATGGCCCCCACGTCCTTCGGGTCGGCCTGGCCGAGCTGCACGACCACGTCCTGCATCGGGCCACCCGCCACCGCGTGGCCGGGGGCGATACCCGTGCGCAGGTAGTCGCTCAAGTGCTCGCGTGTCCAGGGAAGCGGCGAAGGCGATTGCGCGTTCAGCGCCGGCGCATACCAGTCCTCGGCCTCGCCGCCGTCGAACTGGCGGCTCAGTACAGGGCCGCCCAGCGCGCTGCGCGGCGTGTGGCAGGCGGCGCAGTGGGCCAGCGCATGGGTGACATAGGCGCCGCGGTTCCACTCAGGCGAGCGGCGGGTGTCCGCCCGCCAGGGCGACTCGTCGAGGTAGAGCAGGTTCCAGAATCCGACAAGGGGCCGGAAACCGAAGGGGAAGCGCATGCGGTTCTCGCGCGCCGGCGCCTCAATGGCCGGGCGCGTCATGAAGAAGGCGTACAGGGCGTCGATGTCGTCCTGGGCCAGTTTCGTATAGTGGGTGTAGGGGAAGGCCGGGTAGAGCAGGCGGCCGTCGCGCGCGACGCCCTGACGCATCGAACGCGTAAACGCTTCGGCGGTCCAGGCGCCGATGCCGGTGCGCGCGTCGGGCGTGATGTTGGTGCTGTAGACGGTGCCGAAGGGTGTGGCGAGGGCCAGGCCGCCGGCGAAGGGCTTCGCCACGTCGGCGGTATGGCAGGCGGCGCACATGCCCAGGCGCGCCAGGTTGGCGCCGCGCCGGACCTGGGCCGCATCGAAAGTGCCGGCGGCGGCGCCGCGCTCGGGCAGGGCGGGCCGCCACATGATGGTCCATGCGGCGAAGGCCAGCAGGAGGCACACGGCCCCCGCCAGCCACCACCTGCGGCGCTTCGCTTCCTGCTTCACCCTGGCCTTCCTCCTCTCGGCGATTGTCGGCGCCCTGTGAAGGATGCATCGGTGCGCTCGCACACCGAAAGCGCATGGCGGCCGGTCAGGGCGCAATCATCTCATAGCTTGCATCAGGCCTGCGGGTCCTTGCCGAGGTCGACCTTCGGCGCACCGGCCGGCGGCGCTGCCTTGGGTTCGCGCCTGAAGAACTTCCACAGCAGCGAGGCGCCCGCGGCGACGACCAGGATGATCAGCTTCTTGAAGGCCATGAGCAGGGCCAGCAGCTTGCCGAAGAAGCCCAGCTTGGCCGCGACGCCGCCGGCGACCAGGGCGGCGATGCCGTATTCCGCGACCTTGTCGGTCTGCTCGTTGAAGTCGGCGTAGCGGTGGCCGGCATTGAAGTTGGTGAAGGCGGTCACCTGCTGCATCTCGGTGCGGATCGTGGCCAGCTGGTCGAGGCTGGCCACGGCGTTCAGCACCAGCACGCCCTCGCGGCCCAGCACGCGGATGTTATAGTTCAGGCCATTCGCCTGCGCGCCCTCGGTGTGCAGTTCCTTGGCCCAGTACAGCTTGTGCTGCGCCTTGTCGTAGTGCGGCTTCTCGGCCCAGCCGACCAGGCTCATGGCGGGATAGCCCTGCTCCTTGCGCGCCTTGTTATCCTCGGCCATGCCCTCCTGGATCTCCTTCAGCAGTTCGGCATAGTCGATGCTGTCGGCATCGCCGTCCTTGACGTGGCCGTCCTTGTCGTAGGTGACCACGACGCCCCAGCCTTCCTCGGCGAGCGGGCTGATTTCGGCGGGCACGATCATGCCGAGCGTGGCGCCGCCTGGCGGATTGCCCCAGCCCTGTTCCAAGAGGCGCGCGGTGTCGGCGGGCGGCAGGTAGCGGAAGGCGGGCGGCAGGTCGAGGGTCGCGATCCCGCCGGGCAGGGCGATTTTCCCCTTCTGGAAGTTCAGCGAAGCCAGGAACTGCTCGACGGTCTGCCGCTGCTCCGGCGCCGCGGCCGGCTGGTCGGCGGCGTGCGCGCAGGCGGCGCCCAGGCCCAGGCAGAGCAGGACGGCGAAGAGGAATCGTTGCATGGTGGTGTCCCGGTCAAAAAGCTCCATGCTACTGAAAAGATGTGCATACAAATCCACCGATTGTCACCATGCGCCATGTCGAAAGTCGGCTGTCCCGTTCGTCGTAGGGATGCATCCACCATCATCCAAAGGAGAACACCATGACTGAACCCGTCCGCGGCCCCGCGTCCTACTTCCCGTCGATCGAGAAAAAATACGGCCAGCCGGTCGCGCACTGGTTCGGGCTGCTGGGCACGCAGCCCGGCAGGAAGCACATGGAGCTGGTGGCCTGGCTCAAGGAGGAGCACGGGCTGGGCCACGGGCACGCCAACGCCCTGGTCGCGCACCACCTGGCTGCGCGCGCTTCGTAGCGCGGCAAGTGGTATGCTGGGGCCATGACTACCGATTCCGATATTGAACTGTCCGGCCCCTTCCAGGTGAAGGACGGCGCCGGCCGCCTGCTGGACGTGAAGGCGATCCGCATCTTCGACGAAGGCTACGGCATCATCGACGTCTACGTCGACTTCAAGGCCAGGCTGGAGCCCGGCGCCTACAAGGACACGGTCCTGCTGCGCCAGATCGTCGAGCGCCTGCGTGCGCTCGGCTACAAGGGCCCGGATTTCGGCCACAGCGATCCGGGCCTGCAGGAGAGCCGCCTGATCGTGCTCGAGGCGCCCGAGGAATTCACGGCCTTCGCCAAGAGCCGCGGCTGGAAAAACCTGGCCGAGGATTTCGACTAAGTCCCGCCGGGGCAGGCGTGGCCCGGCATTGCCGCGTCCGTTTGTGCCTATAATGGCCTTTTCTCTTGGGCCCCCGCATGCCGCGCCAGGCTTCCACAGTTTCGCTACGCCGCCTGCTGGTGCTGCTCACGGCCCTCGGGCTGCTGCCGCTGGCCCTGCTGGGCGTCTGGGGCCTCTACCTGGTCGGCGACTACCAGCAGCGCGAGCAGGAGCGTTCGCTGCTCGACCTGGCGCGCGCGCTGTCGAGCGCCGTCGACGCCGAACTCGATGCCTCGGTAGGGGCGCTCAACGCCATGGGACGCACGCCGGCGCTGGCGGAGGGCGACCTGCGCGCCTTCCACGCTTTCGCCAGCGTCCAGGTGGCGGCGCAGCCGGAATGGCTGGCCGTGTTCCTGAGCGATACCGGCGGCGCCATCCTGCTGCGCACCACGGCGCCCTACGGCGCGCCGGGCGGTCCCGTTGCCGACCCGGCCAGCCTGCGGCGCGCGATCGAACTGCACCAGCCGGTGGCCGGCAGCGTCGTGCGCGGCAAGGGCGGCCGTGCGGCCTTCCCGGTGCGCGTGCCGGTCGAGAACAGCCTGGGCCGCGACTACATCCTCAGCGCCGTGATCAAGCCCGACCGCATGCTGCGCGTGATCGAGCGCCAGAAGGTGCCGGCCAGCTCGGTGCTCGCGATCATCGACGCCAGCGGCAGCATCGTCGCACGCTCGCGCGGCCAGCGGCAGACGGTCGGCGTCCAGCCCAGCGCCTCCCTGGTGAAGCTGATGCGCGAAGCCGGCACCGAGTCGGTCGGCCGCACCACCACGCTCGAAGGCGATGCGGTGACGACAGCCGTCGCCCGCTCGCGCTACGGCTGGTCGGTGGCGATCGGCGTGCCCACCGCCGCGCTGGCGCCTGCGTCCCTGCAGGGCCTGACCTTCTATGCGGCCGGCCTGGCGGCCTCGCTGCTCGCCTGCCTCCTGATCGCGACGCTGCTCTCGCACCGCATCGTGCGCACCTTCCGCAGCCTGCAGCAGGGCACCGCGGCGCTCGGCGCCGGGGAGAAGGTGGAAGTGGCGCCCTCGCGCATCGGCGAGATCGTGCAGATGCAGGAGGCGCTCCTGGCCGCCGGCGCCCGGCGCGACGCGCACGAAGCCGAGCGTTCGCGCCTGCTGGCTTCCCTGGAGACGGCGCTCGGCGACAGCCGCGCCGCCGGCCGCGTCAAGGACGAATTCCTGGCCATGCTGGGCCACGAGCTGCGCAACCCGCTCAGCCCCATCGTCGCCTCGCTCGACCTGATGGACATGCGGGGTGAGGCGGGCAGCCAGCGCGAGCGCACCATCATGCGGCGCCAGGTGAACCACCTGCGGCGCCTGGTCGACGACCTGCTGGACGTCTCGCGCATCGCCAGCGGCAAGCTGCAGGTCGAACTGAAACCGGTGAACCTGGCGGACCTCGCGCGCCATGCGGTGGCGGCATTCCCCGGCCAGCCGGCCTTGGAGGCGCCGGCATCGCTCTGGGTGCGCGGGGATGAGGCCCGCCTCACGCAGGTCCTGAACAACCTGCTGTCGAACGCGGCGCGCTTCGGCAAGGACAGCACCCGCGTCTCGCTGGACGCCCGCGACGGCATGGCGCGCCTGGCCGTGTGCGACGACGGCGTCGGCATGAGCGCGGCCATGCTGGAGCGGATCTTCGAACCCTTCTTCCAGGCGCCGCAGCCGCTGGCGCGCCATACCGGCGGGCTCGGACTCGGCCTGGCGATCGTGCGCCGCATCGTCGAGCTGCATGGCGGCGCCGTGAAGGCATATAGCGAGGGCGAGGGCAGGGGCAGCCGCTTCGAGGTCTGGCTGCCGCTGGGCGAGGCGGCGCAATCCGGACAGGAAGCCGCATCCGAGGCGGCGCCCGCGCGCCTGGACGTGCTGCTGGTCGACGACAACTACGACGCCGTGGTGGCGACGGCCGCGCTGCTCGAGAACATGGGCCACACCGTGCGGGTGGCGGCGACCGGCGAGGAAGCAATCGAGGAAGCGGCGCGCCAGGCGCCCGACGTGGCCATCCTCGACATCGGCCTGCCCGACATGGATGGCTACGCGCTCGCGCGCCGTTTGCTTGATAAGGATCCGGGATTGCGGCTGGTGGCGCTGAGCGGCTACGGCCAGCAGTCCGACGTGGCGCAGGCGATGGCGGCAGGCTTCGCCCTGCACCTGACCAAGCCGGCCACCCTGGAAGAACTGCGGCGGGCACTGACGCCCGCCTGAACAGGTTTTACGCGTGCGCCGCGCGCGTCGGCGCCTGGCGATAGGCCCAGGCCAGCATGACCAGGGCGGCGACGATCATCGGCAGCGACAGCACCTGGCCCGACGTGATCGGCAGCCCGAACACGGTGGTCTCCCAGTCCGGCACGCGGAAGTACTCGGTGGTGAAGCGCGCGCAGCCGTACAGCAGGGTGAACATCGCGCCGACCGCCAGGCGCGGGCGCTGCTTGCGCGCATAGGGCCAGAGGATCAGGAACACGACGATCCCATCGAGCAGCATCTGGTACAAGGGCGAAGGATGGCGCGGGCCTTCGACGCCCGGCCACAGCATGGCCCAGGGCAGGCTGGGGTCGGCGATACGGCCGGGCAGCTCGGCGTTGATGAAGTTGCCCAGGCGGCCGGCCGCATAGCCGAGCGGCACCATCGGCGCGATGAAGTCGTAGACGTCGAGCAGGTTGCGCTTGCGCTTGTGCGCCCACAGGGCCATCGCGATCAGGACGCCCAGGAAGCCGCCATGGAAGGACATGCCGCCGCGCCAGACCATGAAGATCTCGAGCGGGTGCTGGAGAAAGTAGAGCGGCTGGTAGAACAGCACCTCGCCCAGGCGCCCGCCCAGCACCACGCCCAGCATGCCGTAGAAGAGCATGTCGTCGAGGTCTTCGGCCTTCCAGCCTTGCGCCGCGATGTGCGGCTGCCTGATGCGCACCCGGCCCAGGATCAGGAACAGGGCGAAGGCGACCACGTACATCAGGCCATACCAATGGATCTGCACCGGTCCGATGGCGAAGGCGATGGGATCCGGCTGCGGGTGTACTAGCATTGTCTATTCTTTCTCGCTTTTCTCTATTTTTCGATCAAATCCAGGAAGCCCCTGAGCACGGGCGATTCGCTGTCGCGGCGCCAGGCCACGCCCAGCTCGGCCAACGGCGTGGGCGTGCGCAGGGGACGGTATTGCACGCCCGCGCGCATCAGGTTCGAGACGGATTGTGGCACAAGTGCCAATCCCATGCCGCCGGAAACCAGGCTGACGATGGTCTGCATCTGGATCGCTTCCTGCCCGATCACGGGCGTGAGGCCCTCCGCGCGGAAAGTCGCGAGGATGGCGTCGTGCAGCATCGGGGCCAGCGTGCGCGGGAAGATCACGAGGGGCAGCGGCGGCAGATCGCGCAGGCTGACCGGGCCTTCGCCCTGCAAGCCATCCAGGCCGGCAGGGGCGCACAGGATCAGCGGCTCTTCCAGCACCTTGCGGTAGGCGACGGTGGCGTCCAGCCTGCCGGGCAGGGGCGGGATCACGAAACCGGCGTCGATGCGCCCGTGCAGCAGCTCTTCGGCCTGCACGTCGGTGGTGGCTTCGCGCAGCACCAGCTGGACCTGGGGGAAGGCGGCGCGGTAGCGCTGCAGGATGCCGGGCAGGATGCTGTAGTCGGCGGTGGACACGAAAGCCAGGGTCAGGCGGCCCGCTTCGCCGCCGGCCACGCGCCGGACCAGGCCGGGCAAGGCCTCGGCATCCTCGAGCAGGCGCCGGGCTTCGGGCAGCAGGGCGCTGCCGGCGGGCGTGAGCGTGACCTGGCGGCGGTTGCGCAGGAACAGCGGCGCACCGAGCTGGCTTTCCAGGTTGGCAATGCTCTGGGAAAGGGGCGGCTGCGTCATGTGCAGGCGCTCGGCGGCGCGGCCGAAGTGCAGTTCCTCGGCGACCGTGACGAAGTGGCGGAGCTGGCGGAGTTCGAAGTTCATTGATACGCGCAGTGTATGGAACGGGTCCGGTGATATGTGCAGCATATCACCCTGCGGTATCGGAAGGGCTTACTTGCGTTTGCCGTTCTTGTCGAAGGCGTTCTTCACGCGCGCTTCACGGCGCTGGTTGTCGACGTTGTGCGCCTTTTTCTTGTCGAGGCCGAGCATCTTTTCGATGAACTCGAACCAGATGAAGGCGGCCACCATCAGCCCGACGATATACCACCAGGACAGGTCGGCGAAACGCCAGACTTCGAAAAAGCGCAGGCCGCATAGGGCGGCGATCAAGAGGATGAGCGGCATGGATAAACTCCTTAGGCAGCCATCTTACAAATAAAATGATGCCGTGTGGAAAAATTCAATCCGGGTAGCCGCCGTATCAAGGCGTGGCGTTGCGCGGCCGTGACAGAGATCGCTACGCACGTTCGTTACAGAGTGTATCCACGGCTACAGAGTGTTTCGCCCCATGGACCTTGTGGAAATTCACGGTAGAATGAAGATGTTATGAACCTGGAGAAACAAATGAAACGGTCTTTGTTGTTGTGTGTAGCACTGTCGGCCTTCGCGTCCACCAGCGCGTTCGCACAAGCCGACCTGGCGAAAGCCAAGAACTGCATGGCCTGCCATGCGGTCGCCAACAAGCTGGTCGGCCCCTCCTACAAGGACGTCGCCGCCAAGTACGCGGGCCAGAAGGCTGCCGAGGACAAACTGGTGCAGAAGGTCATGAAGGGTGGCGCGGGCACCTGGGGTCCGGTGCCGATGCCGGCCAACCCGCAGGTGAGCGAGGCCGAAGCCCGCAGCCTGGTGAAATGGGTGCTGACGCAGAAATAAGCGTCTTCCCGATCGAATAAAAAAAGCGCGCCTGCGTGAGCATGGCGCGCTTTTGTTTTTGTAGGGTGGGCGGTCCCCGCCCACGCGTTCAAATCACCGTTGCTCAGAGGCGAACGCTTTCTATTTGCTACTGAAGTTTGAACGCGCGGACGGCGGAGCGTGGTCCAGTCCACTGGACTGGACCACCCCTACAACATCATTTGCGTCCCGGGGCGCCGCCAATACGGTAAATAACATCCGCCATCTGCGCCAGGCGCATCGCCGCCACCAAGGCCATCTCCGCGCCTTTCGGCGGCGCACGGCGGTCGCCGATGTTGCGCGCATACGGGTCGCTGGACATGCCCATGGAGTTGGACAGGTTTTTCAAAGGCTCCACCGATACGCCCGTCGCCGGGCCGAGCCTGGCGCCGAGGCCCTTGGCGATGAGTTGCGCCTTGAGCCTGGCCTTGGCCAGCGCTTCATTGAGCAGGTCGCTCTCGATCTTGTCGCGGTCGCTGCGGTTGAAGGACACCGCCAGCGATTCGATATTCTTCATCACCAGCACCGAGCGCATCAGCGGCGTCCACTGCGACAGGTCGCGCACGGTCAGGTGAATCGAGACGCGGGTTTCCATCGGCAGCGGCTGGCCCTCCGGCAGCACGTCGACCTTGCGCGGGCGGCGCACGATATCCTGCACGAGCACGTCTTCCGGCGCCACGCCATGCTGGGCGAACAGCGCGCGGCTCTCCTCGAGGCGGGCATTGACCTCCTTCCAGGCGGTGTCGGGATCCGTCTCGAGCGAGGTGATGTCGATGTCGATTTCGCCGATGTCGGGCATCACGTAGAACTCGGCGCCCGCGGTGACGTGGATGAAGGGGTGGGCCGGCAGGTCGGCCGCCACGGCGGGAAGCAAGGTGGCGGCCAGGAACAGGGCGGCGGCGAATCGTTTCAGCATGCGAGGCACTCCAGGTGGGGAAGGAATGCCTCGACGATAGATTATGTAGACAAGGATGTCTACATATTTTTGCTGTCAAACCGGCAGCTTATGCTGTATTCATAGAGCGGCATGTTTAGGTTCGCAGACCCGGAAGCGCCGGTAGTCGAGGTCGCAGAAGTAGTCTTCCATGGCCTGCGCGGAAGCGCCCGGGTCGCACAGGGCGACGTAGCCGTCCGGCCGCAGCAGGTAGCCGGCATTTCGGCAAAAGCCGGCGTCGTCGTGCGCAGGGCTCCAGTCGAACTCGCGCAGGATCATGCCGTGCCGGTCGCACCAGGCGCGCAGGTCCGGATAAGCCTGGCCGTAGACGTGCACCTGCCAGTCGATCCGGGCCGGCGCCGCGTAGTTATCCTGCTCCTCGCGGGCCACCCAGGGCAGGCGGTCGCCGCCCTGCACCCGCCCGGCCACGCCGCTCGACAGCGGGCTGTCGTGGTAGTTGATCGTGGTCTGCGAGAGGATCCGGAAGATCATCTCGCGTACCGGCTTGACGCCGTAGGCCGCGCTGGCGAAGGTGGGCGCGATGCGGGTGCGCACGAAGTCGGCGAAGCCGCTCTCCGCGGTGACGAAGCTGAACAGGCGGTCGGTGGTCTCGACCAGCTTGCGGGCGAAGGCGATGCGCTCGCGCTCGTAGGTGTCGAGCAGGCTGTCCGGCGCCTCGCCGCGCACCACGGCGGCCAGCTTCCAGGCCAGGTTGATGGCGTCGCCGATGCCCGTGTTCATGCCCTGGCCGCCGGCCGGGCTGTGCACGTGGGCGGCGTCGCCCAGCAGGAAGGCGCGGCCCTTGCGGTAATGGTCGGTCACGCGGTGGTGCACGCGGTAGGTCGAGAACCAGTGCACCTGCTCGACTTCCAGGCCCAGGCTGGCCATGGCGCGGTGGCTGACGTCGTTGAAGCTGAGCGCCCCGGCCTCGCCGCGTTCGTCGCGAATGGTGCCGACCAGGCGTGCGCGTCCATTGTCGTCGTAGCCGAGCAGGATCACGAAGTCCGAGGTCTCCAGCGACAGGTGGATTTCGCCGTTGGCTGCCTTGCCGCGCGCCTGCACGTCGGCCACGTAGAACAGGTGGTCGTAGGTGCCGCCCGCAAAGCCCGTGCCCAGCTCGCGCCGGACAAAGGACCGCGCGCCGTCGCAGCCGGCCAGGTAGCGCGCCTCGACCTGCAGGTCCTCGCCGCTGGCGCGGCGCAGGCTGGCCAGCACGCAGTCTTCCCTCTCCTCGAAACCGGCCAGCTCGGTGCGGCGCCAGACCGTCACACCGGCGGCCTCGAGGTGGCGCACCAGCAGCTGCTCGTGCGCGTCCTGCGGATAGATCAGCACATAGGGGTAGGGCGTCAGGCGCGCACCGGCGTCGCGCAGCGAGAGCTGGGCGCGGCGCTTGCCGCGCACCCACAGGTTGATGCAGGGGTTGGGGCGGCCTGCGCTCGCCACCTCGTCGGCCAGGCCCAGCGGGCGATACAGCTCCAGCGTGCGCGCCTGCACGGCCATCGCGCGCGAGGTGGTGCCGGGGGCGTCCGCCTTGTCGACGATGCAGACCCGGATGCCCTGCTTGGCCAGCGCGAGCGCCAGCACCATGCCGGTCGGGCCCGCACCGGCGATGAGAACGTCATATCGGTTCATATCAGCCTCCTCGGAGTCATGTGGGGGATGCTACTCCCACATGCCCTGGTGTGGCCAAATGTTCCGTATCGGCTTATTCGATGAGGAGGGGCAGGTCGCGGCCTTCGAGCGCGACCTGGCCGGCGTAGTCGGCCGCATAGACGCGCAGGATGTACTCGCCGGGGTCGAGCGCGGCGACCTTCCAGCTGCCGGTCTTCACTTCGCCATCCTGCAAATGGCTGTCCAGCGCATAGGCGAACTGGGTTGACTTGCTGCCGTAGACCGTGATGCCGCTGCTGGGCGCATAGACGGCCTTGACCGCGTCGGGGTTGCGCGGCAGGCGGTCGTAGACCTGGGTGATCAGGGGCCGCTCGTAGCCAGGGACGACGCTGCCGTCCGGGCGCAGCAGCTGGTAGCCGAGCTTGTACAGGCCCAGGCGGCGGCGCGCCAGGTTGCCGTCCACCTGGTCATAGGCATCGACCACGATGTTGACTTCCCCAAGCGTGCGCGGCACGCGCAGGCGCTTGTCGAGCACAGGCTTCTTGCGCGTGCCCTGCGGCGCACGCAGGCGCTTGCCGCTGCTGTCGAACAGGGCGATGCTGTTGATGCGCGGCGCGACGGTATCCGTGAACCCCACGAAGGGCAGGGTGAGCGGATTGACCACGGCGCCGCCCTGGTAGTAGTCGAGGTGGACGTGGGCCATGGCGTTGATGGTGCCGAGCGGGTCGCCGACCGCGAAGCGGGTGCCGCGCGGTACCCGTACGCGCTCTGGTTTGCCGCGCGCCTTCCCTTCTTCGATGAGCAGGAGCTGGAAGCGCGCATCAAACGGCTTGCCGCGGCTGTCGCGGCCGACGCGCATGTGGATATACGAGAGCGGGCCCAGGCTCAGGCCCTCGCTGAGCGAGTCGAAGCCCCAGTTGGCGTAGGGGTCGGAGACCTTGGAGGGGAATACGGCCAGTACCTTGGCGCCGACGTCGGCGCGCACGTCGAGGCCGGCGTGGAAGTGGTCGCGGTTCTCTCCCGTGTAGCTGCCGCGCACCTCGCCCATCACGCCGACGACTTCGTGCACCATGTCCTGCGGGCCGACCGGCCAGGGCATCGGCGCCTCGCGCCGCACGGCCACCGGCCGGGGCCGCGCCGGCGCCGCCTCATTGGGGCGCGGGCTGGCGAGGCGGTGCAGGCGGTGGGCCTGGGCGTCGGCCACGACCAGGCTGCCGTCGCGTTCCACCGCGATGCCGCGCGGGCCGTAGAGCTGCACGGTGCCGTCGGGGCCGAAGCCATCTGCGGAGGGTGGGACGTCGGCGTCCAGCAGGGCGCGGTATTCGCCCTCCGGCGTCAGTTGCAGGATGCGCCCGCCCGCGCTGGCGCCGATGTAGAGGTAGCCGTCTCGCGTGAGCGCCAGGCTCACCGGGCGGCGCAGCACGGGGCGGCGATCGCCCTCTAGCGGCATGGCGATGGTCGTGACCGTGCCGTCCGTCGTGATTCTCCGGATTGCGTTGTTGCCGGTGTCGGCCACGTAGAGGGTGCCGTTGGTCGTCACCGCAATGGCGCTCGGGGTGTCGAAGCTCGCGGCCGCGCCAATGCCGTCCGCGTTGCCGGGCCTGGCGCCGCCCGCGATCGTGGTCACGCTGCCGTCACGTCCGATGCGTCGGATGCGGTCGTTGTAGGTGTCGGCGACCCAGACGATGCCGGTGTCGTCGACCGCAAGGCCGACGGGGCCGTTGAAGCGGGCAGCACGCTGAACACCGTCGTTGTCGCCGCGGCTGCCGTCGCCGGCCAGGGTGGTGACCTCGCCGTCCTTCGTGATTTTGCGGATCGCGTGGTTGCCGGTGTCGGCGACGTAGAGATTGCCCTCATGGTCGAAGGCGATGCTGGACGGTGTGTGGAACGCCGCGGCGGTGCCGACGCCATCCTTGAAACCCTCGCTGCTACCGGCGAAGGTGGCCACCGTACCGTCGGGGGCGATGGTACGGATGCGGTTGGTGTCGCCTGCATCGGCGATGTAGATCTTGCCCTTGCTGTCGACGGCGACGCCGAAGGGGTCGTCGAAGCGGCTCGAGGCGGCCGGGCCGTCCGTGGCGCCAGGGATGCCGTCGCCGGCCAGGGTGGTGACGCGGGCCGGCCAGAAGGGCACGGTCTTCGCGGCCTTCGGCGTAAACACGGCCAGCGCACCCGGCTGGCGCTCGATGGTGTCGGTGAAGTAGAGGACGGCGCCGGCAATGGCGACGCCTGCGCCCGCGAGCGCCGCGATGAGGATCTTTCGGTTCACAAGGGCCGGTCGGTGAATTGCAGAGACTGCAATCTTAGCCGATCCTGCCCAAGTGTCGTGTCACGGCTGCGCGTCGTCGGGCGCCAAAAAGCGCTGCTTGTCCAGGCATTGCGAAGACGGCTTTATCTGCGCCGTGCCGCTTGCCGCCCAATGGCGCAGCTCGCGCAACAGGACATCGTCCGACCTGAAAGGAATGTAGCCGGCGGTGACGCCAGTCTCTGAGCCGCCATGGATCTCGCGTTTCGCTCCCATCGCTTCTCCGAACAGGTAGCGGATGGTCGAGCCGTCGGCCATGCGCAGGTACACCGCATTGCGAAGGCGGAAGTGGCCGGCCTCGTCCGCCGGAATATCAACGAGCTTGCGCTTCAGGATGTCCAGCATGGCCGCATGCTTGTCTGGCTGTAAGGATGCCGTGAAGGTGCAGCCGTAGTTCGGCAGCGTGGCTTGGGTGACGGGGGCGCGAGTCTGCAATCCCGGTGGAGTCAGGATCAGGGTGACGCCGGCGACGGCGGAGGGGTCGATCCGCGCGGTCCGTTCGTCGGCGTGTGCGGAAGGAATCGTCACCGCGTGCGCGGCGACCAGCAGCAGGGCAAGCGTGCGTGGTGACATCAGGTGCGCAGCGTCTGCAGGTGGGCGATTTCCTGGCTCACGGCCTGGCTGACGATCTCGCCCAGCGCTTCGTGCAAGCCTTCCCGCAGGTCGGTGGTGAAACTCTCGAGGGTGCGCTGCATGGCGTCGGCCATTGCGTCGCGCACGCGCTGTTCGAGGACGAAGTCGACGCGGCCCTGCAGTTGCTGGAGCACGCGCTCGGTCACGCGGCGTTCCAGCACGCTCCATTCCTCGCCGGTCCAGCGTTCGGTGGCGCGGCGCTCGAGGCGCTCAGCGGCCGGTTCGGGGGCGGGAGCGGGCGCCGCGACTGCGCCCGGGTCGGTGACAACTTCAGTGAGTACCGGGATGCTTGCATCGTAAGCGTTCTGGCTCATGACTGTCCTGCGACGAAGTGGGTCAGGGGATAGGACTGCTTCTTGTAGGCGACGTAGCGCTTGCGGCCTTCGGCGGCGTCGACTTCATCAAGCGAAATGATCTCGAACACGCGGGCGAAGCGGTCCACGGTGGCCGGGGTGCGGCGGGTGAGGTTGACCAGCATCTCGTAGTGGGGCAGCGCAGCGGCTTCATCAACAGTGACGATGACGGGCGTCTGCGCCGCCAGCGGATCGCCGGCCAGCACATGCGGGATGAAGTCGGTGTCGGACACGCTCCACAGCGCGGCATTGAGCGCCTCGGCCTGGGCGGCATCCTCGGCCAGCAGCACGACCTTGGCCTTGCTGGCATAGGCCTTGCGCGCCAGGCGGCAGGCGTAGGCCAGCTTGTCCGGGATGTTGGTGTGGAAGTCGACGCGTGTGTTCATGGTGCTCAATATAAAACGGGCGGCGCATGGCCGCCCGGGGAAACATCAGCCATTCATGCCGCTGTGGCGCAGCAGGGCGTCGATCGAGGGTTCGCGGCCGCGGAAGGCCCTGAACGATTCCAGCGCCGGGCGCGAGCCGCCCACCGCCAGGATCTCGCGCTGGAAGCGCTTGCCGGTCTCGACGAGGTTGCCCACTTCGATCGCTTCTTCAAAAGCGGCGTAGGCGTCGGCGGACAGCACCTCGGCCCACTTGTAGCTGTAGTAGCCGGCCGCGTAGCCGCCCGAGAAGATGTGGCCGAAGGAGTGCTGGAAGCGGTTGAAGCTCGGCGGGATCAGCACGGCGAACTGCTTGCGGATGTCGTCGATCAGCTCCTGCACGGTGCGCTCGGCTTTCGGGTCGAAGTCGTAGTGCAGGTGCATGTCGATCAGCGAGAACTCGACCTGGCGCAGGGTCATCATCCCCGACTGGAAGTTCTTCGCCGCCGTCATCTTGTCGAAGAGGGCGCGCGGCAGCGGCTCGCCGGTCTTCACGTGGGCCGTCATCTGCTGCAGCTTGTCCCACTCCCAGCAGAAGTTTTCCATGAACTGGGACGGCAGTTCGACGGCATCCCATTCGACGCCCGAGATGCCCGACACCGACAGCTCCTCGACTTCGGTCAGCATGTGGTGCAGGCCGTGGCCGAATTCGTGGAAGAGGGTGATGACTTCGTCGTGGGTGAAGAGCGAAGGCTGCAGCTTGCCGTCCACCGTTGCCGGCGGGGTGAAGTTGCAGGTCAGGTAGGCGATCGGCGTCTGCACGATGCCGCCCGTGGTCAGGCGGCGGCCGCGCGCGTCGTCCATCCAGGCGCCCTGGTTCTTGCCTTCGCGCGCATACAGGTCGAGGTAGAACTGGCCGACCAGTTCACCATCGCGTTCGATGCGGAAGAAGCGCACATCAGGGTGCCAGACCGGCGCATCGTCCGGCTTGATCTGGACGCTGAACAGTCCCTGGATGACGTCGAACAGGCCCTGCACGACCTTCGGCTCGGGGAAGTATTCCTTCACTTCCTTCTCGGAGAAGGCGTAGCGCTGCTCGCGCAGTTTTTCCGAGGCGTAGGCCACGTCCCAGGACTGCAGCTCCTCGATACCCAGCTCGGTTCTGGCGAAGCTGCGCAGCTCTTCGAGGTCTTTCTCGGCGAAGGGACGGGCACGTTTGGCCAGGTCTTCCAGGAACTCGACCACGTGCTGCGGGCTCTCCGCCATCTTCGGCACCAGCGAGACTTCCGCGAAGTTGGCGTAGTCGAGCAGCTGGGCTTCTTCATGGCGCAGCTGCAGGAGCTTCACGATGTTGGCGGTGTTGTCCCACTCGGCGCTCTTGCTGAACATGGTGCCCGCATCCGAGGCCTTGGTGCTGCTTGCGCGATAAATCGTTTCGCGCAGGGCGCGGTTGTCGCAGAACTGCAGCACCGGGTAGTAGGAGGGGAAGTGCAGGCTGAACTGCCAGCCGGCCTTGCCGTCCTTTTCCGCGCTCGCACGGGCGGCGGCTTTCACGTCGCCGGGGACGCCGGACAGTTCTTCTTCCGATTCGACCAGCAGCTTGTAGTCATTGGTCGCATCGAGCACGTTCTGCGAGAAGCGGGTCGAGGTCGCGGCCTGCTGTTCCTGGATCTCGGCGAAGCGCTCCTTCTTCTCTTCCGGCAGCTCGGCGCCGCCGAGGCGGAAGTCGCGCAGGGCATTCTCGACGATGCGCTTGCGCGCCGGGGACAGGCTGTCGTACTCGCTGCTGGCGCGCAGGGCTTTGTACTTGGCGAACAGCGCCTCGTTCTGGCCGAGCGAGGTCCAGAACTCGGTGACCTTGGGCTGGTTCTCGTTATAGGTGGCGCGCAGCTCGGGCGTGTCGCGCACGTGGTTCAGGTGGTTGACCACGCCCCAGGCACGGCCCAGGCGTTCGGTGGCTTCCTCTAACGGCACCACGAAGTTCTCCCACGTGACCTGCTCAGATGGGGCTTCCAGCTTGGCCACCACCTCGGCGGCATCCTTGATCAGTTGCTCGATCGCCGGCGTGACGTGTTCCGGCTTGAACAGGTCGAAGCGCGGCAGGCCGGAAAAATCGAGGAGGGGGTTGCTGGTGTCGATGCTCATGGTCTTCCTTCCTGGCTAAACGATTAGGCCACGCCAGTCTTCGGTTCCATTCCCGAGGCCTGGCCCGGCACGATTTGGCTGCTGGAGTGGACTCGTTCGGCCGACTCCAGGGTATTCATCAACAGCATGGTGATCGTCATCGGACCGACGCCGCCCGGCACCGGAGTGATGTGCGAGGCCACCTCGCGCACGCCGGCATAGTCGACGTCGCCGCACAGCTTGCCGGCGTCGTCGCGGTTCATGCCGACGTCGATCACGACCGCGCCCGGTTTCACCATGTCGGCGGTAAGCGTATTGCGGCGGCCGACGGCGGCGACCACGACATCGGCCTGGCGGGTGTACACACCCAGGTCCGGCGTCGCGCTATGGCAGATGGTGACGGTGGCGTTGGCTTGCAAGAGCAGCAGGGCCATTGGTTTGCCGACGGTGTTCGAGCGGCCGATCACGACGGCGTGCTTGCCGCGCAGGTCGATGCCGGTGGTTTCGATCAGCTTCATGCAGCCGTACGGCGTGCAAGGGCGGAAGCCCGGCAGGTTGGCGACCAGTTCGCCCGCCGACAGCACCGAATAGCCGTCCACGTCTTTACTGGTGGCGATCGCTTCGATGACCTTGCTCGGGTTGATGTGCTTGGGCAGGGGCATCTGGACCAGGATGCCGTGGATGGCCGGGTCGTTGTTCAGCGCTGCGATGCGGTCGAGCAGGGCCTGCTCGCTCAGGTCGGCGTCGTACTTCTCGAGCCTTGACTCAAAACCCACGTCGCCGCAGGCCTTGACCTTGTTGCGCACGTAGACGTGGCTCGCCGGGTCCTCGCCGACCAGGATCACGGCCAGGCCGGGCTGGCGGCCGCTTGCCGTCAGTTTGGCGGCGCGCTCGGCGATTTCGCCGCGCAGTTGTTGGGAAAGGAGGACTCCGTCGATGTTCTGGGCTGGCATGTTTTGGCTCACGGCTAGGCAAAAATGAAATTATAAAGCCCGCACACCTATCGCGCGCCGCATGGGGGCAAGCGTTGTCATATTAATCCTCGGTTTTCCGCCAAAGGCGGGAGCAAGCGGCTGCCTGCGCGTTATAGGATTGCTATCGCGCCCCAGAGGGAAAAATGTGCACTCGCAGCATTTGATTTCACACTATGAAATGACATATCGCAATTTGAAAAAGGCAAACTCCACTGGTAGAATCGAACGGTTTATTTTCAGATAGTTGAAATTTCACCATCGCCGCCAGCCATTGATAAGGGATCGGGTGGGGCGCAAACTCAAGGAGACGCATTAATGTCAGCTCAACTCGACCAGTTGACGGCACAAGCTGCCAACGACCCGGACACGCTCGAAACCCAGGAATGGCTGGACGCGCTGGAAGCGGTGATTGAACACGAGGGTACCGAGCGCGCGCACTACCTGATGGAGCGCATGGTCGACCTGGCCCGCCGCCGCGGCGCCCATATCCCGTTCTCGAGCAATACCGCCTATGTGAACACCATCCCGGCGCACCTGAACGTGAACTGCCCGGGCAACCTGGAATACGAAGAGCGCCTGCGCTCCTGGATGCGCTGGAACGCGATGGCGATGGTCGTGAAGGCCAACCGCGCCGACGGCGACCTGGGCGGCCACATTTCCTCCTTCGCCTCGCTGGCCAACATGCTGGGCATCGGCTTCAACCACTTCTGGCACGCTCCGACCGACGACCACGGCGGCGACCTGCTGTACATCCAGGGCCACTCCTCGCCCGGCATCTACGCGCGCGCCTACCTGGAAGGTCGCATCACCGAAGAGCAGATGCTGAACTTCCGCCGCGAAGTCGACGGCAAGGGCCTGTCCTCGTATCCGCACCCGAAACTGATGCCGGACTTCTGGCAGTTCCCGACCGTCTCGATGGGCCTGGGCCCGCTGATGGCGATCTACCAGGCGCGCTTCCTGAAGTACCTGCACGCACGCGGCATCGCCAACACC
>JBFLVV010000078.1:0-24126 GCA_040758275.1 Pseudomonadota bacterium | reverse complement strand
GGACTCGATCATCGAGGCCGTGCACGCGACCAACATCCCGGGCGCGGGCTTCGCCAACTTCGCGGTGCTGGCAGGCGTGTTCATCACGGCCTTCTACTCCTTCCGCATGTACTTCCTGGTGTTCCATGGCGAGTCGCGCTGGAACCACCCGGTCAAGCACAGCGAAGGCCACGATTCGGATGCGCACAATGAGGAAGACGCACACGACGACCACCACGACGACCACCACCACCACGGCCTGCAGCCGGGCGACAAGCCGCATGAGTCGCCGCTGGTCGTGACCCTGCCGCTGATCCTGCTGGCGATCCCGTCGGTCATCATCGGCTACCTGGCGATCGGTCCGATGCTGCATGGCGACTTCTTCAAGGGCGTCATCACCGTCAACCCGAGCCACCCGGCCATGGCCGAACTGGGCGAGATGTTCCACGGCGCCGCCGCGATGGCCGTGCACGGCCTGCAGACCGCACCGTTCTGGCTGGCGCTGGCTGGCGTTGCCGCGGCTTACTACTGCTATATGGTCAACCCGCGCGTGCCGGCCTGGTTCTATGCCAAGTTCAAGCCGCTGCACACCCTGCTGGACAACAAGTACTACATGGACAAGTTCAACGATGTCGTGTTCGCCGGCGGCGCACGCGCCATCGGTGGCGGCCTGTGGAAAGTGGGCGACCGCGGCCTGATCGACGGTCTGCTGGTCAACGGTTCGGCCAAGCTGGTGGGCTGGTTCTCGACGATCACCCGTACCTTCCAGACGGGCTACATCTATCACTACGCATTCGTGATGATCGTCGGCGTGCTGGCAACCCTGCTGTGGTTCTTCCCGTTCTGGCGCGGTTAATACAGGCAGATAAGAAAAGCGAAAAATGATGCAGTCAATTTCTACATTTCCTCCTTACCTGAGCCTGGCGATCTGGCTCCCGATCGTCTTCGGCCTGATCGTCCTGGCCGTCGGCCGCGACAAGAACGCCGGCTTCACCCGCCTGCTGTCGCTGGTCGGCGCCGTGGTCAGCTTCCTGCCGACCCTGCCGCTGATCATGAACTTCGACAATGCCGCCCACGGCATGCAGTTCTATGAGTCGGCCAGCTGGATCGAACGCTTCAATGTGTTCTACAAGCTGGGCGTCGACGGCCTGTCGCTGTGGTTCGTGCCGCTGACCGCCTTTATCACCATCATCGTGGTGCTGGCGGCCTGGCAGGTGATCGAAGACCGCGTTGGCCAGTACATGGGTTCCTTCCTGATCCTGTCGGGCCTGATGATTGGTGTGTTCGCCTCGCTGGACGGCCTGCTGTTCTACTTCTTCTTCGAAGCGACGCTGATCCCGATGTACATCATCATCGGCGTGTTCGGCGGCCCGAATCGCGTGTACGCAGCGTTTAAGTTCTTCCTGTACACGTTCTTCGGTTCGCTGCTGACCCTGGTCGCGATCATCTACCTGTACAACCAGTCGGGCTCCTTCGACATCCTGGCGTGGCACAAGCTGCCGCTCACGATGAACGAGCAGATCCTGATCTTCATCGCCTTCTTCATGGCCTTCGCCGTGAAGGTCCCGATGTGGCCGGTCCACACCTGGCTGCCGGACGCCCACGTGGAAGCGCCGACCGGCGGTTCCGTCGTGCTGGCCGCGATCATGCTGAAGCTGGGCGCCTATGGCTTCCTGCGGTTCTCGCTGCCGATCGCCCCGGACGCCTCGCAGTACCTGGCCCCGGTCGTGATCGTGCTGTCGCTGGTCGCCGTGATCTATATCGGCCTGGTGGCCCTGGTCCAGAAGGACATGAAGAAACTGGTCGCTTACTCGTCGATCGCCCACATGGGCTTCGTCACCCTGGGCTTCTTCATGTTCAACGACCTGGGCGTGCAGGGCGGCCTGATGCAGTCGATCTCGCACGGCTTCGTGTCGGGCGCGATGTTCCTCTGCATCGGCGTGCTGTACGACCGTGTCCACTCGCGTGAAATCGCCGACTACGGCGGCGTCGTGAACACGATGCCGAAGTTCGCCGCCTTCGCCGTGCTGTTCTCGATGGCCAATGCCGGCCTGCCGGCCACCTCCGGCTTCATCGGCGAATTCATGGTCATCCTGGGCGCCGTCGAATTCAACTTCTGGACCGGCCTGCTGTCGGGCACCGCCCTGATCCTGGGCGCCGCCTACTCGCTGTGGATGGTCAAGCGCGTCGTGTTCGGCCCGGTGGTGCACAAGCACGTCGCCGAACTGACCGACCTGAACGGCCGCGAATTCGCCATCCTGGGCGTGCTGGCGATCGCCACCCTGTGGATGGGCCTGTACCCGGCGCCGATCGGCGACACCCTGCAGGTCTCGGTCACCGATCTCCTGCAACACGTCGCAGTCAGCAAAGTGCCTTAAATAAGCCATGAATGAAATGAACTCTACTCTGTTAGCAGCGGCCGACACCAATCTGGCGCCGGTCTATGCCGAAATCTTCCTGCTGATCGCGGCTTCCGCGATCCTGCTGATCGACATGTTCCTGAAGGAGGGCAAGCGCAACCTGACGTATGTGCTGACCCTGCTGGCCATCTTCGGCTGCGGCGTGCTCACCTTCGCCGACATGAACGCCGGCGCCACCGTGTACACCTTCAGCGGCATGTACGTGGCGGACCCGATGTCCAACCTGCTCAAGCTGGTGACCTATGTCGCCACCGCCATGACCCTGGTGTATTCGCGCCAGTATGCGGGCGACCGCGCCATGATGTCCGGTAACCTGGGCGGCGAGTTCTACGTGCTCGCGCTGTTCTCGATGCTGGGCCAGATGATCATGATCTCGGGCAACAGCATGCTCACGCTCTACCTGGGCGTGGAACTGATGTCGCTGTCGCTGTACGCCCTGGTGGCGATGCGCCGCGACCACGCGATCTCGACCGAAGCCGCGATGAAGTACTTCATCCTGGGCGCGCTGTCTTCGGGCTTCCTGCTGTACGGCATGTCGATGATCTACGGCGCTACCGGCGCCCTGAACATCGACGCCATCCAGGCAGCGAGCTCGGCCGCAGGTGCGAACTCGACCATCCTGGTGTTCGGCCTGGTGTTCGTCGTCGCCGGCCTGGCCTTCAAGCTGGGCGTGGTTCCCTTCCACATGTGGGTCCCGGACGTGGTGCAGGGCGCCCCGACCGCCGTCACCCTGCTGCTGGGCGGCGCACCGAAGCTGGCGACCTTCGCCATGGTGATCCGCCTGCTGGTGGAGGCCCTCCCAAGCATGGCCTTCGACTGGCAGCAGATGCTGCTGGTGCTGGCCGTGCTGTCGCTGGCCATGGGTAACATCACCGCGATCGCGCAGACCAACATCAAGCGTATGCTGGCCTACTCGACCATCGCCCAGATGGGCTTCGTGGTGCTGGGCATGATGACCGGCGTGGTCAACGGCGACAACAGCGACGCCGCGTCGTCGTACAGCGCCGCCATGTACTACACCATCACCTACGTGCTGACCACGGTCGGCAGCTTCGGCCTGATCATGATGCTGGCCCGCGCCGGCCACGAAGCCGAGACCATCGCCGACTTCAAGGGCCTGGGCAAGCGTTCGCCGTGGTTCGCGATCGTCATGACCATCCTGATGTTCTCGCTGGCAGGCGTGCCGCCGATGGTGGGCTTCATGGCCAAGTGGGCGGTCCTGCAGGCTGTGGCCAATGCGGGCATGGTGTGGCTGGCCGTCGTGGCCGTGCTGTTCTCGCTGGTCGGCGCCTTCTACTACCTGCGCATCGTCAAGACCATCTGGTTCGACGAGGCCGCGGACACCGCAGCGATCAACACCCCGGCCGACATGCGCGTCGTCATGTCGCTCAACGGCCTGGCCGTGGTGGTGCTGGGTATCGTCCCGGGCTGGCTGCTGGCGGTGTGCTACAGCACCATGCAGGCAACCCTCGCGAAGTAAACGAGCGCCTTGGATTCCTCCCTGGCCTCCTGGCTGGTGGTCGCGATTGCACTCGCGGCCGCCAACCTGCCTTTCCTCACCGAGCGCGTGTTCGGTTTCATTCCCCTGAAACCGAAAACGCCAGGTGACGGCGCTGTACCTTCCGCCACTACTGGCCGTCCGCGCACAAAGTCCTTCCCGCTGCGCCTGTTAGAGTTAATTGTTTTATACTTTGTCGTCGGCTTCCTGGCTCGCGCCCTGGAATCCCGGATCGGCGGCGTGTTCGCGCAGAAGTGGGAGTTCTACGCGGTCACCGGCTGCCTGTTCCTGGTGCTGGCGTTTCCCGGATTCGTTTTCCGCTATCTCCGCAAACGTCGCGCGGCCAACTGACGCTGTTCCGTGCCTGCTCGCCCGGTTTGAACGCGCGGTCGGCGGAGCCGACCACCCTACGAACCCGCAACGGAGCATGCATTGACGATCGATCTGACCGAAACCCGCATCGACGGGGGCGTCGCCTACGACGGCCCATTCCTCAAAGTAGAACGCGACAAGATCCGCCTGCCGGACGGTTCCACCTCCCACCGAGAATTCATCCGCCACCCCGGCGCCGTCGTCATCCTGCCGCTGCTGCCGGATGGCCGCGTGCTGCTGGAGCGCCAGTTCCGCTATCCGAACGCGCAGGTCTTCATCGAATTCCCGGCCGGGAAGATCGACCCGGGCGAGGAACACCTGGCCTGCGCCAAGCGCGAGCTGGAAGAGGAGACCGGCTACACGGCGGCCAAGTGGCGCTTCGTCTGCACCATCCACAACGCCATCGCCTATTCGGACGAGCACCTCGAACTCTTCCTGGCCGAAGACCTGAGGGCCGGCGAGCAGAAGCTCGACCAGGGCGAGTTCCTGGAGACCTTCACGGCCACTGTTCCCGAGTTGCTCGAGATGGTGAAACGCGGCGAGATCACCGACGTGAAGACCATCATCGGCACCTTCTGGCTCGAGAAGATCCTGTCCGGGACCTGGAATCCTGCATAAACCATGAAAACGCTGCTGGCGCTCGTCCTCCTGTGTTGGGCGCTGGCAGCTTCGGCCCAGCCGCGCAGTGCCTTCCAGGCGCGTTGCGAGGACACCATCGGCGAGACCTTATCCGTGCTGACCGGCGTGCAGAACGGTTTTCGCATCGATAACAGCGTGGGCTACCGCTCGCTGACGGTGATGAAGGGCAGGGCGAGGCCCGGGCAATACGTGCTCGGCCTGACCCGCACCGAGTCGCGCGTGAGCATCAATGTCGGCGGGCGCCTGCTGTCCGACCCGGCCAGCGGCTACGAATGCATCGCACCCCACATCGAAGTCAGGCTGACCTATCCACCCATCGTCGTGTACGTGAGCCGCGAGTTCCGTCCCGGCTCCTGCGCCTACGAGGAAGTGCTGGCGCACGAGATGCGTCACCTGAACACCTATCTGGACTACCTGCCGAAGGTCGAGGCCAAGGTGCGCGCGGCCCTGGCCCAGCGCTTCGAGCGCAAGCCGCTCTACGCGCGCACCGGCCAGGCCCAGGCTCTGCTCCAGCGCGAAGTCGACCGCGGCTGGATGCCCTATATTAAGAGCGAGATGGCGAAGGTCGAAGCCCTGCAGGCCGCGATCGATTCGCCGCAGGAATACGCCCGTCTCGGCAAGGTTTGCGGCGGTGAGGTACAGTTGTTGCTTCGACCACCACGACGATCCAAGGCATCTTGAACAACCCGGCAATGAACGACCCCGCAGTCCCGGCTTCCCGTCCTCGCTATTTCGCACTGATCCCGGCCGCCGGTGTCGGCGCGCGCATGGCGGCGGGCAGCCCCAAGCAATACCTGCCCATCCTGGGCAAACCGATGCTACGCCACACGCTCGACGCCTTTCGCTCGAGCCCGCGCATCGCCCATACCTACGTGGTCGTCAGCGCGGACGACCCCGTCATCGATGCGATCGTGCCGGAGCAGGGCGTGACCGTGCTGCGATGCGGCGGCGCGACCCGCATGGAATCCATCCGCAACGGTTTGCAAGCCCTGCACGGCAGCGTCGGGCTGGGCGACTGGGTGCTGGTGCACGATGCCGCCCGTCCCGGGCTGGATGCGGAACTGATCGAGCGCCTGATCGTCGAAACGGGTGAGCATCCGGCCGGCGGCCTGCTGGCATTGCCCGTGGTCGACACCGTGAAGCGCAATGTTGCCGGCGAGGTCGCCACGGTGTCGCGCGACGGCCTGTGGCTGGCGCAGACGCCGCAGATGTTCCGCTACCAGCTGCTGGTGCGCGCCCTCGATGCTGCCACGGACCCGTCCGCGATCACCGACGACGCCAGCGCGGTTGAAGCGCTGGGACTGGCCCCTAAATTGGTGGAAGGACATCCACGCAATCTCAAAGTCACGCTGCCCGCCGACATCCGGATTGCCGAGATGTACCTGGCCGCCCATCAACCCGAACCAACTGAATAATCATGGCACAAGCTTCCTGGAATCCCACCCCGCCGTTCCGCATCGGGACCGGCTACGACTGCCACGCGCTGGTCGAAGGGCGCAAGCTCATCGTCGGCGGCGTGACCATCCCGCACCGCCTCGGCCTGCTCGGCCACTCCGACGCCGACGTGCTGCTGCACGCGATCATCGATTCGCTGCTGGGCGCCGCAGCCCTGGGCGACATCGGCAAGCACTTCCCGGACACCGACCCCATGTTCGCCGGCGCCGACTCGCGCACCCTGCTGCGCGAAGTGGCGCACCGCGTGCAGGCGAGCGGCTACCTGATCGGCAACGTGGACGCGACCATCATCGCCCAGCAGCCGAAGATGGCGCCCCACATCCCGCAAATGGTCTCGCGCATCGCCGAAGACCTGGGCGTGTCGCCGCAGCAGGTCAACATCAAGGCCAAGACCAACGAGAAGCTCGGTTTCCTCGGGCGCGAAGAGGGCATGGCGGCGGAAGCGGTGTCGCTGCTGATCAAGGCACCCGAGCTCGGCTAATGACGTTCTGACATGTGCGTGCATATGCACTATAATTCGCCGGACGGGCACTCCGACCCGCCGACGAGGAGCCGCACATGACAAGCACACCCGCACAACCCGCCATGACGCCGCGCGCGGCCTGGCTGCTGATCCTCGCAGCCAGCGCCATCCTGATGATCACGATGGGTGCGCGCCTGACGACGGGGCTCTTCCTGTCGCCCATCAACACGTCCACCGGCCTGGGCGTGGCCACCATCAGCTTCGCCATGGCCGTCGCCCAGCTCATGTGGGGCGCCTCCCAGCCCGTGTTCGGCGCGATCGCCGACAAGTACGGCCCGGCACGCGTCATCATCATCGGCGGCATCATGCTGGCGATCGGCACCGCCGCCACGCCCTTCATGACATCCGAATGGGGCCTGCTGCTCACCATGGGCGTCCTGTCCGCCGCAGGGGCAGGGGCGGGCAGCTTCTCGATCCTGATCGGCGCCACGGCCCAGCGCCTGCCCGCCGAGCGGCGCGCTCTCGCCTCCGGCTTCATCAACGCCGGCGGCTCCTTCGGCCAGTTCGTCTTTGCTCCCTTGATGCAGGCCATCATCGCCAGCGCCGGCTGGGTGATCGCCATGTTGACCATGGCGGCGACGACCTTGCTCACCATTCCACTGGCGCTGGGCATGCGCGGCAGGCGGTCGCCACCGCCCGTGGCGACCGCCGGCACGCCGCCGGCAGCCGCGCCGATGCCGGCCGTGCCGGCGCCGCCCGGCATGACCCTGACCGAGCAGCTGCGCCAGGCCATGCGCGACCGCAGCTACCTGTGCCTGCACCTGGGCTTCTTCACCTGCGGCTTCCACATCGCCTTCCTCGTCACCCACCTGCCGCAGGAAGTGGCCCTGTGTGGCCTGAGCGCCGGCGTGTCGGCCACGGCGCTGGCGCTGATCGGCCTGTTCAATATCGCCGGCAGCCTGGCGGCGGGCGCCCTCGCCAACCGCTACCGCATGAAGTCGCTGCTTGCGCTCATCTACGCCAGCCGCGCCGTGATCATCGTGCTCTACCTGCTGGCGCCCAAGACCGCGCTGACCTTCTACCTGTTTGCCGGCATGCTCGGCTTTACCTGGCTGGCCACGGTGCCGCCGACCGCCGGCCTGGTTGGTAAACTGTTCGGCATGCGCTACCTCGCGACGCTGTTCGGCCTGACCTTGCTGTCGCACCAGATCGGCGGTTTCTTCGGCGCCTGGCTGGGCGGACTGTCCTTCGTGCGCTTCGGCGACTACACCTGGATGTGGTACGCCGACATCCTGCTGGCGATCGGGGCCGCCCTGGTCAACCTGCCGATCCGCGAACAGTCGGTCGCAGGTCCCGCCGCGCTGGCGGCCGCGAAGGGCTGAACGGATGGCGCGCGAGAGCTGGGCCTACCGGGACGTCGCAGTGGAGTCCGCCGTCGATCCGGGCAGCGGCCGGGTGATCATCCGGCCGGTGTCGGGCCAGGCCTATGCGACCTCGCTGCGGGTGCACTGTGCCCGCGCCCTGTCCGACCCGGAACGCTATCCTGTCGGCACCCGCTTCCTGCTGTCGGCCAAGCTGACCGACCGGCAGGGCGGGGAACCCTATCTCTACGCCTGGCACGGCGACCCGGTGGTCGTCATGACGAAGGCCGCGGTGAAACGCTTCGTGGAGGAGCGCAGGCGCCTGCGGATCTGACGCTTACGGCGCGTCGACGTGCTCGAAGCTGAAGATGCGGGCGATGCGCCACTGATTGCCGTCGAGGCGCATCAGGTGGGTGTAGTTGGCGCGGCCGACCAGCTCTTCCGGCTTGCCGCCTTCCTTCGCATAGAAACGGTGTTCGCCGACGACCATGGCGCCATAGACCGACTCGCCCTCGCGCATCGGATAGAAGCGCACGGTGCCGGGGATCGCTTCGCGCCGCAGCCGCGTCTTGTTGGTTTTCATGCCGTCGTTCGCGGCCGCCAGCGCCTTCTTGCCGATCAGCTTGCCGCCGCGGTCGTGGTAGAACTCGACGTCGAGGCTGAGCCAGGCGTTCATGGCGTCCGCATCGCCCCGGTTGTAGGCGGCCCAGTAGGCTTCGTCGGCGGCGCGGGCGCCGGCGTCCCATGCCGTCGCCCCGGCCGGGCGGGCCAGGAAGGCGATGGCGGCGGCGGAAAACAGGACGGTGGCGATCGTGGCAAGGCGCTTGAACATGGTCTTCCTCATTTTCGATTTGCCACTATAGCCTGCCCACATCGGGCGGAAATGCGTGCTTTGTCACAGCCGGCGCTGTCGCGGTAGACTTGTCTGCCCAACACTCTCACGAAGGTGCGAAACATGGATGCACAGCTGGCGGGACGCCTGCGCTTCCTGCAGGCCGCCGAAGCGCTCAAGAACGTGCTCAGGAGCGGCCACAGCTCGACCGGCAGGCCGGAGAGCACTGCCGAGCACAGCTGGCGCCTTTGCCTCATGGCCCTGGTCTTCGAGGACCGGTTCGCGGGCCTGGACATGAAAAAGGTGCTGTCGCTGTGCGTGATCCACGACCTGGCGGAAGCCGTGGTCGGCGATGTGCCGGCGGTCCTGCAGCACGTGAACGACGACAAGGAGGAGGCCGAGCGCGCGGGCTTGCGGCAGTTGCTCGAAGGCCTGGACCCGGCGCTGGCCGGGCGCATCGCCGCGCTGTGGGAAGAGTACGTGGCTGCCGCGACGCCGGAAGCGCGCGCGGTGAAGGCCATGGACAAGTGCGAAACCATCATGCAGCACAACCAGGGCCTCAACGCCCCCGGCTTCGACTACGGATTCAACCTCGATTACGGACGCAGGCAGGTGGAGGCCGTGCCCGAGCTCGCAGCCCTGAGGGCATTGCTCGACGACGGGACGCGCGCACGGATGGCGGCGTCTACGGCAGCGGGCACGCCAGCGCAATCTTGTGAAAATGGTTACCATCAGGGCTCGATGAAGACCCGCGAGGAAAAGGAAACTGATGAGCACTAAGAACATTGCTGTCATTGTCGGCAGCCTGCGCAAGGACTCGTTCACCCGCAAGGTGGCGCAATCGATGATCGAACTGGCGCCCGCCAGCCTGCAGATGGACATCGTCGAGATCCGCGACTTGCCGCTCTACAACCAGGACGACGAGACCGACAATCCTCCGGCCGCCTTCACGGCTTTCCGCGAGCGCATCCGGCAGGCCGATGGCATCCTGTTCTGCACGCCCGAATACAACCGCTCGGTGCCGGGTGCGCTCAAGAACGCGATCGACGTCGGTTCGCGTCCCTATGGCAAGGCGGCCTATACCGGCAAGCCCTGCGCCATCGTCAGCGTCTCGCCGGGCGCGCTGGGCGGCTTCGGCGCCAACCACCACCTGCGCCAGATGCTGCCCTTCCTGAACATGCCCTGCATGCCGGCCCCGGAGGCCTATGTCGGCAGCGTCGCGTCCAAGTACGAGGGCGACCGCCTCATCGACGATTCCAGCCGCGCCTTCTTCCAGATCTTCGTCGACACCTTCGCCGCCTGGGTAGAGCAGCATGCCGAATGATTTCGCCATCCCCGTGCGGGGACTCGACCACATCGTCCTGCGCGTCAAGGACGTCGACACCATGATCGCCTTCTACGGCGAGGTGCTCGGCTGCCCGGTCGAGCGGCGCCAGGAAGAAATCGGCCTGTACCAGCTACGCGCCGGTGCGGCCCTGATCGACATGGTGCCGGTCGACGGCAAGCTGGGCCGCGAAGGCGGCGCGGCGCCCGGCATCGAAGGGCGCAACCTCGACCACCTGTGCCTGCGCGTGGAGCCCTTCGACGAAGCCGCGATCCGGCGCCACCTCGCGCTGCACGGCGTGGAGGCGGGCCCGGTCGAATCGCGCTATGGGGCCGAAGGCGAGGGGCCGTCGATCTATCTGCGCGACCCCGAGCGCAACACCGTCGAGCTGAAGGGTCCGCCGGCGCGATGAAGCGGGCACGGGGAGCGCGCGACGCGTTCTATCCTGTCGAGTGCGCCGGCCCAGAGGGCGGCTGGCGCTCGCGCGTACACGAGGTCATCTTCGGGATCGATACGCCGGCAGGCCGGGCCTTCGACATTGCCCTGGTCGTCGCGATCCTGCTGAGCATCCTGGTGGTCATTCTCGACAGCGTGCCTTCGATCGGCAGCACCTATGCCGGATTGCTGTACGGGCTCGAATGGTTTTTCACGGTGCTGTTTACCGTGGAATACGCGGCGCGGCTGCTCACGGTGCGCCGCCCCTTGCGCTACGCACTCAGCTTCTACGGCATGATCGACCTGCTGTCGGTGATGCCGACCTACGTGTCGCTGCTGGTGCCCGGAAGCGAAGCGCTGCTCGACATCCGCATCCTGCGCCTGCTGCGGGTCTTCCGCATTTTCAAGCTGACCCTGTATATCGAAGAGTACACCCGGCTGGCGGAGGCCCTTGCCGCAAGCCGCCGCAAGATCATGGTCTTCCTTTCGGTCGTGCTGATGGCGGTGCTGATCCTCGGAACGGTCATGTACGTGGTCGAAGGGCCGGAACACGGTTACACCAGCATTCCGACCGCCATGTACTGGGCGATCGTGACCATGACCACGGTCGGGTACGGCGACATCACCCCGCACACGCCCCTGGGCAAGGCGATCGCCTCGTTCATGATGCTGCTGGGCTGGGGCATCCTGGCGGTGCCGACAGGCATCGTCACGGCCGAGATGACGGCGCGCCGCGTCGACCGGCGCCATGGCTCGCGGCCCGTGCTGGCCTGCGAGGAATGCGGCAGCGGCGGCCACGAGCCCGGGGCGCGCTTCTGCAAGGATTGCGGAGCGGCACTGCCGGCGCCGGTCCCGCAGGATTGAGCACCGGCGCACGTTTGGTGCAGGTCAAACGCGCGCCGCATCGTCCCTTTAGCCTTCTAGCTTCGTGCTGCGGACGACGGCTCAGCCGTCCGGCCGTGGCGTGCCCATTCGAAGCCATTACACTATGAGGTCGACGATGTATCCTTTTCCGCACTCCGTCAGTCCGGCCGTGCGCACCCACATGGACGCGCAAACCGCCTTCCTCAACGACATGTCCAAATCCGTGTTCCGCTCCTTCCAGCAGATGTGCGACCTGAACATCCAGCTGGTCCAGACCATGCTGGAAGAAAGCACGCTGGCCAGCCAGCACGTCCTGAGCGCCGACCGCCAGACCGAGATCTTCACGGCGGCATCCAGCCGCGCCCAGCCCGCCACCGAGAAGCTGCGCGCCTACCAGCAGCACATCTCGCGCCTGGCCGCCGACGCCCAGGTCGAGCTGGCGCGCGTGACCGAGCAGCACGTGCAGAACACCACGCGCACGGCGCGCGCCCTGGTCGACGAAGTGGCCCGCACCGCCGCCGAGGAAACCGAGCGCAACATCCGCAACCAGCAGGAAGCGATGCGCAACGCCACCGATCCCTTCGTGCGCGGCAACGGCGATGCCCGCGGCGAGAGCGATGCGCAGCGCGGCCAGATGGAGGCAAGGCCGGGGACGCAACAGGCCGCCAGCCAGGGCGGCCGTCCGGCAGGCGCAGCGACGCACTGAGCAGGGCGATAGCACGTCGCCGGTGCTAGCCGGCGGCGTAGGCGACGGTGTCCGCGGCGCCCTTTACCGGGAGCACAGTCGCCTGCGCCGCCCGCTCCAGCCTCAGCCCGAACAGCGGGCGCAGCACGCCCACCCGGCGCACCAGCTCGAAGATGCCGAAGCTGAGGGTCGTGGTCAGTATCACCAGCATGAGCGCTTCCGGCCCCGGCGCGATGCGCAGCGGTTTCATCGCATGCGCCAGCACCACGATCAGGGTCTGGTGCAGGATGTAGACCGGGAAGATCGCTTCGTTCAGGTAGCGCCGCGCCGGGCTGTCGTGGTCCAGGTGG
Source organism: Pseudomonadota bacterium (assembly GCA_040758275.1). GTDB lineage: Bacteria > Pseudomonadota > Gammaproteobacteria > Burkholderiales > Burkholderiaceae_D > Telluria. Next base: position 11,449 of record JBFLVV010000078.1, on the reverse strand, counting down.
CGCACGGCGAAGCCGCAGGCGGCAACCGTCGCGCACCAGGCCATCAGGGCATACACGCTAGCCATGATCGGACGCAGTACGGCCACGGCGGCCGGGGTCGCGACGTCCCAGGTCACGTGGTCCCACATTACCCAGCAGGCCCAGCACGTCGCCGCAATGGCGAGCGCATGCCAGCGGAGCAGCGCCGGTCGGCTCCAGAAGCCGGGAACGCGCGCCACCAGGGCGCCGAGCAGGAAGGGCAGGAAAGACATCGCATGGTTGCACCAGTCGTTCACCACGGCGTGGTTGGTCGGGAACTGCTCGACCAGGGCGATGCGCGCCACCGCCAGCACGGCGGCAGGCAGGACGATCAGCTTCCACCCCTGCAGCAGGCTACCCATACGCGCTGCGATGCGGTCGAAGTGCGGACCGAGCACCGTTACCAGGCCGCCCAGCAGCATCGTATAGATCCACAGGTAGGCGACGAACCACAGGTGGTTCCAGGTAGGCAGCTTGAGGCAGCCATCCTGGCAGAAGCCGCCATAACCTTGCACGTACAAGCCCATGAAGGCGCCATAGCCATCTGCGTAGCCGAGCTTTTCGACCACTTCGAAATAGGCTTGCGGCGGCACGATCACCAGCATGCCGAACACCAGCGGCACCAGCAGTCGCAGGCTGCGCCGTTTCAGGAAAGGCGCGGTGCTGGTCTTGCGCAACATGATGCTGGCCGCGACGCCGCCGATGAAGAACAGCAGTCCCAGCCGCCAGGGCGAGGACAGCATCATGAAGGGTTCCGGGCCGGTGCTGGCAAAGGGACTCTTCACGTGCCAGCCCCATGTCACGTAGTACATGCCGACGTGGTAGAGGATCAGCAGGAAGAAGGCAAGGATGCGCACCCAGTCGAGGAAGTACAGGCGCGCGCTGGGGGCAAGGTCGTGATTGTTCATGGCTCGCTCTCATTGTTCGAAGAGTGGCCAGCATCGCGCAGGCGCGCGTTTCCGCCGAGCGTTTTGGGGCGAAGCGGACCTGCGGTGGGGTGAAACGGAGGTAGAGCCGGCGCCAGGGTCGCAGAACCGACATAACCAGGGTGTCATAACCAGGGTGTCAGGTCTGACATTCGGACACGAGCTCAACGCTAGTGTTGCAATAGGCACAGGCGTGCTGGGACAGCACTGGCTCCAAGCATCATCGCTAGCGTATAGTTGCCTTGCACGGCTGAGGCCGTGTCCGAAAGTCAGACCTGACACCGGCCGTTGCTGGCTCCAAGCATCATCGCTAGCGTATAGTTGCCTTGCACGGCTGAGGCCGTGTCCGAAAGTCAGACCTGACACCGGCCGTTGACACCGTCCGTTCTTGACCCTGTCCGGCCTGAATCAGAGCCCGCTCAGGGTTGCTGGCCAAGGCTCGCCATGAGCGCAGCCCGGAACTGCCGGCTGCACGGTGCGACAGCGCCGCTGCGCAGCACGAGTTCGCAGTCTCCCTTGTCGTGCGGGACAATCCGCTCCACCGCTTTCACCCGCACCGCCGCGCGACGATGGCAGCGCACGAAGCTGCCGCCCAGCTGCGCCAGGAGGCCGGACAATGTCTGCCGCAGCAGCGGCGCCCCCTGCGCCGTATGCAGCACGACGTAGTTGTCCGCTGTCTCCAGCCACTCGATGTCGTCTACCTGCACCACGCGGGTAGCGCCGCGTTCCGTCACCATCAGCTGGCGCGGCGGCAGGCCGGCGGCGGCGGGGGACTTCGCGTGCGAACGCGCCGCGAGCCGCTCGCGCAGCCGTTCGAGCGCCCGCCGCAGGCGCGCCTGGTCGAAGGGCTTGAGCAGGTAGTCGATCGCGTTCGCATCGAAGGCGCGCAGGGCGTATTCGTCGTAGGCGGTCACGAAGACCACCAGCGGTGCGGGATCGGGCAGCGACGCTGCGAGTTCGATACCCGACAGTTCCGGCATCTCGATATCGAGCAGCAGGGCGTCCGCCTGGCACGCGGGCAGGCAGCGCAGCGCCTCGTGCGCATCGGCGGCCTCGAAGATGGCGTCGATTCCTGCTTCCAGCGCCAGCATGCGGCGCAGCCGATCGCGCGCCGGGCGCTCGTCGTCGACGATCAGGATGCGCATGGCAGCCTCACTTCGGTACGTACGCCGCCGGGCTCCAGCTGGCTCAGCGCCACGCCTGCGCGCTCGCCGTGCAGCGCGGCCAGGCGTGCGCGCAGGTTGGCCAGGCCGATGCCGGATTCCCCCGCCTGATCGGCATCGAGCCGCCCGGCATCGTCCTCGACCCGCAGCACCAGGGAATCACCCTCGCGCGCGGCGCTGACCAGGATGCGGGTCGGCGCACGCCGCCGCTCGACGGTGTGCTTGAACACGTTCTCGAGCAGCGGCTGCACGCTCATGGCAGGCAGCAGTACCCCCAGCACGGACTCCTCGATGCGCCAGTCGATCTGTGCGCGGCCGTCGAAGCGGCCCTCCATCACGCCGGCATAGGCGCGCGCCAGCCGCAGTTCTTCTTCCAGCTTCGCCTGCGGCCGCTGCCCCAGCGCCAGGGCGGCGCGCAGCATGTCGGACAGCTGCACCAGCACCGCATCGGCACGCGCCACGTCGGTGTGCATCAGCGAGGAGATGGTGTTGAGCGCATTGAAGAGGAAGTGCGGCTGCATCTGGCGCGCCAACGACTGCAGCTGGGCTTCGCGCAGCAGGGCATTGGCCTGTTCCGCGCGCAGCCTCGCGCCGATCAGCTCGCGCCAGGACAGGAGGCCGAAGGCGATCACGCTGAACAGCCCCGCGAACACGGTGATCTTCAGCGACTCGTAGACGAAGACCTGGCCCCAGGGCTCATGGTCGTAGCTGCTGCCGGCCAGCGAATACACGGCATGGCGGATGCCGAAGGCCAGCGGCACGAAGGCGATCCAGTACAGGGGCATGATACAGGCCTGGATCGCGAACCAGCGCCAGGGCGTGGCGATCAGGTGGTTGTAGCGCGCGCCGATGCGGCGCTGGATGAAGAGCAGCAGCGTCGCCACCAGCGCCGAGGAGCCTTCCCACAGCATCGGCTGCCAGTAGGCCGTGCCGCCGTCGCGCCGGTAGTCCTCGACCGCGACCAGCATCATCAGGCTCCAGAACAGGAGCCAGGCGATGCCGAAGGCGATCTTGCTGCGGGTGGAGTTCATCGGCGCATGGGCTGTTGGGATGCCCGATCTTCCAGCATCCGGCCACGCTTGTCAAAGCGCAATGCTTATTCTAGTTGCCGGCCTTGTGCCCGCGTTCGGCGTCGAGTTCCCGGCGCATGGCCTCCACCTGCGTCATGTGCTCGGCCACGGTGGTGTCGGGACTGGCGCGCAGCTGCGGCGGCAGCAGCACCGACATGTACAGTTCGTCCGCGACGCGGCCGTGGCGCTGCTGGTTGACGATCAGGACCAGGCTCGATGCCAGCACCGCCGCGCCCGCGCACAGCGCCCGCAGGCGCCGGCGCAGCGGCGGCTTGATGGTCGCCAGGTGGAAGTAGATGATGCCGGCCACCGTGGCCACGGCCATGTGCGAGCCGTAGCGCGTCAGCCACTCCCAGGAGAAGGCGTAGGCCGCCACCGCCGCCAGCAGGCGAAAACCCACCAGGGCCGCCATGCCGCAGCCGAAGATGAACAGGTGCCGGCCCAGGCGCGTATAGCGTCCGAACAGGCGGTTGAGAAAAGCCCACAGGCTGCTCCACAGGAGGCCGACGCCGATGCCTGCGCTTGGGGCCAATACATAATTGAGCAGCTGGAAGGGCTGGGCGTCGAACAGCCAGGTCACGAGCAGGGCCACCATCCCGGCCAGCAGCACGCCCACGGCGCCGGGCAGCAGGCCCTCCCAGCCGTGCATGGTGCGGTCGCGCAGCTCGGCCGGCACCGGGAAGTCGGCGGGACGCAGGCGCAGCGAGGTGTGGCCGAGGCGCACCACGGTGTCGCCGTCGAGGAGGAGCTCCTGCACCCGCTTGCGGCCGAACACGACGCCGTTGCGGCTGCCGAGGTCGCGCAGCACCGGGGCGCCTTCCGGTCCCGCCTCGATCACCGCGTGGTGGGCCGCGGCGTACTCGTCGTCGAGGATGAAGTCGTTGTCGTAGGCGCGGCCGATGCGGATCGGCAGGGCGGGCGCCCGGTGGCGGTGCAATACCTCGCCGTTCCGGGCCAGCATCTCGACGGTCCAGGGCCCGCTCATGGCTTGTCCCTGGGTGCGGGGGCGCGCCTGACGTTGCGCCCGAAGGAACCGAGGAAGGCGCGCGTCACGCGCATGCCGTTCTCGTACGAGACGCCGGCGACGTCGAGACGGCTTTGCAGGCTCGATTCGGCGGCATCGGTGCTGGCCGTCAGCAGGGTGAAGTTGTACAGGCCCTCGAACTTGCGGTAGGCGCGCACGCAGGTGACGGCGCGCAGCGGCAGGGTGCGGGTGTGCACGAAGCCCTCGGTGCAGACCGGCTTGGTCATGCGTTCGTCGGCACTGCTGCCCAGCCGCGTGGTGCGGAACAGCCGGCTGGCCAGGGCCGCGAAGGGCAGCGGGTGCAGGTTGTCCGAGCGGATGTACTGGTGGGTCATCGACACGTGGCCGGTCTGCTGTTGCGAGGACACATAGATGGCCGACTCCATCGCGCAGCTCATCGAGTCCGAGGTGTAGGCCGTTTCGGCCTTGACGTTGGAACGCCCCCAGCAGCGCAGCTGGCCCGATTCGCGCACCGGCACCAGGTAGGGCCCCATGCTCTTGATCGACAGCGGCTCCTCCAGCAGGCGGTCGACCATCGCGCGCTGGTGCACCAGCAGCTGCTCGGCGATCAGGGGATTGAAGTCTTTTGGGGGCGCCGGCTGGTTCGCCACCTTGCGCAGCAGCTCCTGGGCATACTTGACCGGCACCAGGAAGCTGACCGATTCGCCGTCGCGGCGCTTGGACACGTTGATGCCGGCGACCGTGCCGTTGTCGGTCACGCTGGGGCCGCCGCTCATGCCCGAGTTGATCGGGCCGCCGAACATCAGCTGGTCGTAGAAGCTGCGCGTGACCACGCCATTGTAGGCGCCCTCCGAAATGGCGAAGCCGAGGTCGAGGGGGTTGCCGAGCGAGTAGAGGCGCTGGCCCTGGCTCAGTTTCAGGGGGCGCTGGGGCATCTTGAAGAAGCCGCTGCCTTGCCGGTTGACCCGCACCACGGCCAGGTCGTGCAGCACGTCCACCGCCATCAGCTCGACCGGGCCGCTGTTGCCGTCGGTGTCGACATATTCCGCAGTGTAGACGTCCGGGTCGAGCGCCATCTGCGAGACGACGTGGTAGTTGGTGACGACCAGGTCGCCTTCGCCCACCAGGAAGCCCGAGCCGACCGTGGACTGGGTGCGCCCGTTCTTGAGCAGCATGCGGATCTGCAGCAGGTCGCCGCGCGCCGAGGAATACAGGTCCTGGGCGGCCGAGGATGGTGGCGGCAGGGCGTCCTGGGTGTCGACTTCACCCGGCGCCGGTGCGGGCGGGGTGGCGCCGGGCGGCGCTTGCGGCGGCAGGTGCGGCGGCGGGGCGGAAGGAGCTGCGGCGACGGAAGGACGGGCGGCCGCGCGATCGCCCCTGGCCTGGTCGGCCTGCGGCGCCGTGAGCGCGGCGGCGGCGAGGCAGGACAGCAGGAGGGCGGCGGCGAACCTTTTCATGCATTCCGATCATTGGCAAGAGGAGTGACTATCTTGCCATCGGAAGCGCGCCCGGTGCGCGCGTTAGGGCTGGAAAACCCGGCGGATCAGATCACGTCGGGAGCGGCGGCCGGAGACGGCGCCTGGTCCGCCGGCACGGCGGGCGGCGTCATCATGTGGCCGAGCTTGGCCTGCTTGGTGTTCAGGTAGCTGTTGTTGAAGGCATTGCGGTTGACCAGGAGGGGCACGCGGTCGCTTACCTCGATGCCCAGGCGGGTCAGGGCGTCGATCTTGCGCGGGTTGTTGGTCATCAGGCGCAGCTTCTTCACGCCGAACTGATCGAGCATGGGCTTGCACAGTTCGTAGTTGCGGGCGTCGGCGTGGAAGCCCAGCTGCAGGTTGGCCTCGACCGTGTCGGCGCCGGCTTCCTGCAGGCGGTACGCGCGGATCTTGTTGACCAGGCCGATGCCGCGTCCTTCCTGGCGCAGGTAGAGCAGGATGCCGCGGCCTTCCTCGGCGATGCGCTGCAGCGCGCCTTCGAGCTGGGCGCCGCAATCGCAGCGCTGCGAGAACAGCACGTCGCCGGTCAGGCATTCCGAGTGTACGCGCGCCAGCACCGGCGCGCCGTCGCCGATATCGCCCAGCACCATCGCCAGATGCTCCTTGCCGGTTGCATGCTCGACGAAGGCGTGCAGCGTGAACTGCGCCCACGGCGTCGGCAGGGCGCACGAGGTGACGTAGTCGAGCAACTGGTCGTTGGCCGGGGCGGCGGAAGTGGCGGAAGTGGCAGGCATGTCGAGTCTCTTGATGCGTATTGCAGTAACCGCCTAGTTTACCGGAAATCCGTTCCGGCCGTGCGGCGGTCCCGGCGGTGGCCGGCAGTGGCGGGGAAGGGCAGCAGTTTCGTGACCGGGCTGCCCGCCGACGTCCGGTAAACGATGAAAAAGTCGAAATGGGGTAGCTTTGCGCCCAGGGTGCTACCATCTCGCATCTCATCGATGCACACCGAGGCCCCACATCATGCCGATGCCGCCATACTGGCCCCCTTTCATCGTCGCCGACCGCGCGCTCTACGACCGCTACCAGGACTACGTGGCGCGTTTCGGTTCCGGCGAAGGGCGGCCGCAGGGAGCGGAGCTCGACGACGCGCGCGATCTTGCCCTCACGCTGCACTCGAATGCGATGGACCAGGGCTACAGCAAGGCGCACGAGCTGTCGCCGGACATCCCCTGGCTGGACCATTGCGCCGCAATCGTCGAGTGCATCGCCTTCGGCCGCGACACGCCCGCGTTCAGGAAGTATGCCGGCCACGTCCTGTACTACCGGCCCTACGCGAGCTACCTGCCCTGGGTGAATGCTTTCCTTGCCTATGTCGAGGCGCTCGACGGAACGCGAGAATAGGCAACCGTCCTGCGCGACGTTGACGCGCCGTGGTAGCGCTCGGGAAGGATTGCCACTCGCGCGGGGCGACCTGCCGAAGCCCGGTTCAGCGCCCGCCGCGCAGCGGGTCGAGCAGGCCGCGCAGGGCGTTGTGGTCGAGCTCGTACATCAGGGCGAGCAGCTGGCCCAGCTCGCCGCGCGGGAAGCCTTCGCGGGCGAACCAGGCCAGGTAGTGGCCGGGCAGGTCGGCGATCTTCTGCCCCTTGTATTTGCCATATGGCATTTCGTGGACGAGCAGCAGGGCGAGGGGGGCGGTAGTCGTATCCATGCGTAGCGCACTTTAACAGACAGGAAGGGCGTTGTAGCATCCTCCCGAAGGGGAGGAAAATACGATGGAAACCGATTTTGACCTGGAGCGCTTCGTCCAGGCGCAGGCGCCGGTCTATGCCACGGTGCTCAAGGAGCTGCGCGCCGGGCATAAACGCACGCACTGGATGTGGTTCATCTTTCCGCAACTTGGCGGCCTGGGGAGCAGCGAGATGGCGCGGCGCTACGCCATCCGCTCGGGCGACGAGGCGGCCGCCTACCTGGCCCACCCGGTGCTGGGCGCGCGCCTGCGCGAATGCGCCACGATCGTGGACAGCCTCGATGGACACTCGGTGGAGGAGATTTTCGGCCACCCGGACGAGCTCAAGTTCCGCTCCTCGATGACCCTGTTCGCCGATGTGGCGCCGGACGAGGCGGTGTTCCAGGACTGCATCGACAAGTACTTCGACGGCGAGCCGGACGGCGAGACCCTGGCCCGCCTGTGAGCCGGCCGGGTCAGGCGACCGTCGCGAGGATGGTCTCGAGCTGGCCGAGGTCGACCGGCTTGACCAGGTGATGGTCGAAGCCGGCGGCCAGGAACTGGTCGCGGTCGCTCTGCTGCCCATAGCCGGTGACGGCCACCAGCATCGCGCTCGCGGTGGCGGGGTCGGCGCGCAGGCGCCGCGCCAGTTCGCGCCCGTCCATCTCGGGCAGGCCGATGTCGAGCAGGCAGGCGCGCGGCAGCTCGCGCCGGGCCCGGTCGAGGGCGGCGTGCGGCCCGTGCTCGACCAGGGCCTGGTAGCCGGATGCCTCGAGCAGCATCGACAGGGTCTCGGCCGCATCCACATTATCGTCCACCACCAGCACGCGCATGGGGCCGGGGCGCGGCGCCTGGGCAGCCTCCGGCAGCGTGGGCGCCGCCTGTGTTCCATCCTGGCAGGGCAGCCAGACGCGAAAGCGGCTGCCCTGGCCGGGACCGGCGCTCTCGCACCCGACCGTACCGCCATGCAGCTCGACCAGGCTCCTGACCAGGGCCAGGCCCAGGCCCAGGCCGCCGAGCGCGCGATCCAGGCTGCGGTCGGCCTGGGCGAACAGATCAAAGGCGCGCGCCACCAGCTCCGGCGCCATGCCGATGCCGTTGTCGGCGACGTCGACGCGGATCCGCCCGTCCTCCACGGCGGCTTCCAGGCGCACGCTGCCGCCTTCCTGCGTGTACTTCGCGGCGTTGTTGAGGAGGTTGGCGAGGACCTGCACCAGGCGCTTGCGGTCCCCCAGCAGGATCGGCGACCCGGCGGGCGCGGCGACCGTCAGCGACTGCTGCCGCGCGCGCACCAGCGGCGTGGCCTGTTCCACTGCATCGTCCAGGACGTCCTGCAGCCGGATCGGCGCGCAGCTCAGTTCCACCAGGCCACGGGTGACGCGCGAGACGTCCAGCAGGTCGTCGATCAGGCCGGTCATGTGGGCCGCCTGGCGGCCGATGATCTGGCTGGTGCGGCGCAGCAGGGCCTCGTCCGGCTGCATGCGCTGCAGGATCTCGGCCGCCGCGCTGATCGGCGCCAGCGGATTGCGCAGTTCATGCGCCAGCATGGCCAGGAATTCGTCCTTGCGGCGGTCGCCTTCGCGCAGCTTCTCCTCGGCCGCCTTGCGCTCGGTGATGTCGCTGGCGGCGCCGACCCACTCGTAGACCCGGCCGGCGGCGTCGAACATCGGGACCGCGCGCGACAGCGTCCAGGCCTCGCTGCCGTCGAGACGGCGAACGCGGTGTTCCAGTTCGTAGGGCGTGGCGGTGCGGATCGCTTGCCGGACCGCCGCGTTCACCCTTTCCTGCTCGTCGGCGGGTACATAGTCGCTCAGCCAGAGCTGGCGCGGGCCGGCGCTGTCCTTCAGGAAGCCGCGTCCGTCCAGTTCGTGCATCTCGCTCCAGTCGGCGTTCATGCGGTAGACGACCTGGCCGGCCGAACTCAGGGCGCGGAAGCGCATCTCGCTCTCGCGCAGGGCCGCCTCGGAACGCACCTTCTCGGTGACGTCGTTGGTGGTGTGGAGGATGCAGGCAATGCCGCCGTTCTCGTCGAAAATCGGGGTGCTGATCGCGCTCCAGAAGCGTTCCTCGAAAGCGATGCTGCCATCGGGCTGCTCGACCGGAATCGGATAGCGCTGCGCCGGCCTGCAGTCGGTCTGGCCCGAGGCCAGCACGCGGGCAAAGGACTGGCGCAGCTCGGATTCGCTGGTGGAGGCCGGATCGTCGGGGTCGGTCGGGAAGGCCACGAAGAGGCTGGTGCCGACCAGCTCTTCGCGCCGCCGGCGCGAGGCTTTCAGGAAGGTGTCGTTGACTGCCAGAACCACGGCGTCCGGCGTGGGCGACAGCAGGTAGGTGCCGATTGGCGAGCTGTTGAACACGGCTTCGAACAGGTCAGGCGAAAGCATGGGCAATTCCGGGACATGGCAGTGATCGGACATTATAAAGGTGTCCAGTTCGATAACGTTACTGCAACTTTGTAAAGTGCGGGGAAGCGGGTGCGGGGCGCCTCGCGAAGTGTTGCGTATAATCCCGGTCAGTTTGCCCATTCATTATTAGATACTGATCATTCATGGCTTCTTCCGACAACATCAGCATGGCGGTGTTCTGCGACTTTGAAAACGTCGCGCTCGGCGTACGCGACGCCAACTACGAAAAATTCGACATCCGCCCGGTGCTGGAGCGCCTGCTGCTCAAGGGCAGCATCGTCGTCAAGAAGGCGTACTGCGACTGGGACCGCTACAAGGGCTTCAAGGCCGCCATGCACGAGGCGAATTTCGAAATGATCGAGATCCCGCACGTGCGCCAGTCCGGCAAGAATTCGGCCGACATCCGCCTGGTGGTCGACGCGCTCGACCTGTGCTACACCAAGTCCCACGTCGACACCTTCGTGATCGTGTCCGGCGACTCCGACTTCTCGCCCCTGGTCTCCAAGCTGCGCGAGAACGCCAAGAAGGTGATCGGCGTCGGCGTCAAGCAGTCGACCTCGGACCTGCTGGTGGCCAACTGTGACGAATTCATCTTCTACGACGACCTGGTGCGCGAAAAGAACCGCGCCGCCGCCAAGCGCAAGGAGGAATCCGAAGCGCGCAAAGGGCAGGGAGGCGGACGCCGCCCGGCCGGCGACGACAAGCGCAAGGAAGAACTGGAAGCGCGCAAGGTGCAGGCGCTCGAGATGGTCGTGGAGACCTTCGATGCGCTGGTGCTCGAGCGCGGCGACACCGGCAAGATCTGGGCTTCGCTGCTGAAGGACACCCTCAAGCGCCGCCGTCCGGACTTCAACGAAACCTATTTCGGCTTCCGCACCTTCGGCAACCTGCTCGAGGAAGCGCAGGCGCGCGGCCTGTTCGAATTCGGCCGCGACGAAAAATCCGGCACCTATGTCTACCGCAGCGCCAATGCGCCGGTCGTGATGCCGGCGCCGGAACTGGTCGTGGTGCCCGAGGCGCCGCTCGAGGAAGCCGCGCCGCAGGCAGAGAGCGTTGACGCGGCCGCTGCCGAGGCGCCTGCCGGCGAAGGACGTCCGGAGCGCGGCCGCCGCGGCCGCGGCGGGCGCAAGCAGGGTGGCCGTGGCGAGGCGGTCCAGGCCGAACCGGTGCAGGGCCTGCCGGAACTGATCGAGGAGGCGCCTCCGGCGCCTGCCGCCGAGCCGCTGGTAGCGGAAGCACCGGCCGCGCCCGAGGTGGCGCTTGAGGCCGCCGCGGAGGAGCCGGCCCCGGCGCCCGTGAAGGAACGCCGCCGCGCGCCACGCAAGCCGGCCGCGAAGAAGGTGGCCGAGGCCAGCGAGGCGCCGCTTGACGCCGCGCCGGCGCCGGAGGCTGCTCTGGAGCCGCCAGTGGCCGAAGCGCCGGCCGAGGCGATCGAGGCCGAAGCGGACGAAGGGACGGAGGACAAGCCGGCCCGCAAGAAGCCGGCCCGTCCGGCCCACAAGGCGCCGGCCCGCAAGGCGGCGCCGCGCAGCCGCCGTCCGGCCAAGCCCAAGACCACGCCCGAGCAGGGCTGAGGCGCGGCGCAGCGCGTGCGCCGGTAGCCTGGCGACGATGCCATAATGGCATCGTCCGCCCTGGGGGCGGGCCGGCGGAGCGGCCGCGCCCGACGACGAGGCGGTGGCGCGGAGCCCGCCCTTCGTGTGGCAGGCGCCGGCCGTTC
>JBFLVV010000077.1:0-24409 GCA_040758275.1 Pseudomonadota bacterium | reverse complement strand
GTCGTGCCCGGCGCCGGCGCCGCCGGCTTGCCGTGGTCGCCGGGCTGGGTCTGGGTACCGGGCTGGGCGCCGGAAGGCGCCGTGACGCCCGCGGTCGGGCCCTGCCCGGTCTCGCCAACGGTCCCTGCGGTGGCCGCGCCGGACGAGGTGCCGCCCGAGCCGCCGGCAATGCCCGGCGTGCCGCCCGCATAGGTGGCGTCGGTCACCGGCTTGGGTGTCTGGGCGATGATGGTGCCGCTGGTGGCGCCGCCGGCGCTCACCTGGCCGGGATACTTGGTCTGCACCACGCCGTCGGCGCTGGCCGGGCGGCCGCGGTCGCAGCCGCCGAGCGCAAGGGCCAGCGTGGCGACGGCGCCGTGGATCAGGATGGTCGATGCTTTCATGCTGGTTTCCTCAGTGGGCCGGTCCCGGGCGCGGCGCCGGGCCGCGCGGGGCGTCCGGATGCGGGCGGTGGGCCGGGTCGGTCGCGGTGCCGTTCTTCACCTGTTCGTACCAGATCGCGTGGTGGGCCTGGGCCCAGGCTTCGTCGACCGTGCCTTCGCGCATGGCCTGGTAGGCCCCCGGGGTGCCCCAGGTGCCGATATAGATGTGGCCCATGGCGGCGGCGATGTAGCAGGCGGCGCCGGCGATGTGCAGGTAGTTCGCCACCTGCAGCACGTAGCGGGTCTGGCCGAAGGTGACGAAATCGAGCACCAGGCCGGTGACCGACATGACGATGCCCAGCAGGGTCACGCCCAGCCAGAACCAGGCCTTCTCGCCCGCGTTGAAGAAGCCGGCCGGCACGTGCTTGTGCGAGACCAGTCCGCCGCCCTGCTTGACCCACTGCCAGTCGTTGCGGTTGAAGAAGTTACGGCGCAGGAAGGTGATGAACATCAGCACCGAGCAGATGATGAACAGCGGCCCGACGAAGTTGTGCAGGTATTTCGAGATGATGGCGAACCAGGAGAACAGGTCGTGTCCCATCCAGGGCAGCATGATCTTCTTGCCGTACATGATGATGATGCCGGTGATGGCCAGGGCGATGAAGCTGTAGGCCGTGGCCCAGTGCACATGGCGTTCCCAGGCCGTGAAGCGCTTGATGCGGCGTCCCGATGGCGGCACTTCCTTTGCCGCGCCGATGCCCTTGTAGAACACGAGGATGAGCAGGGGTACGCCCAGCAGGATGAAGCCGGAAATCGTCGCGAGCGGCCCGTTGCGCAGATGGCGCCAGGTATTGCCGCCGCGCTGGACGATGACGTTCGCTTCCGTGGCGCCGTACTGGCCCAGGAAATGGCGGTCCATGTGCACCCGGCCGGACGAGGGATTCGCCAGCCCCGGCTCGGGCACCACCGAATCGCCCTCGATTTGGAGCATGGTCTGCTCCTCGGCATAGGCGGGCTTGGCGTCCTTGTTGGGCACGCCGGCCTGGGCCGATGCCAGCAGGAAGGTGCTCAAGAGAGCGAAGGCCAGCGCCAGCAGCAGGCGCAGGGACAAGGAGCGCGAGGATGAAGTAGGCATCGTGAGCTCCCTTTATGGATTGGCCCGGTTGTACTCGTTCTGCTTCATGCCGCGGTTCTGGATCGTCGCCGACCAGGCCAGGCGGTCGTTGTGGAAGCGGGTCTGGTAATGCCGCGGGTCGGTCTTGCCGGCATATTCGCCGCGCAGCCATTCCGGATGCTGGTCGACTTCGAGGCAGCCGGCGAGCAGCAGCGGCAGCGCAAGCGCGCAGTAGCGGAGGTTTTTCATTGCGGGAACCTCCCCGGATCGTTCTGCGCGTCGCCGACGATCTGGTTGCCGCGCGACAGATCGCCCTTGGCCTTGATCTCGCCGCCGCGCTTCGGACGGCCGTAGGCGATCTTCCAGCCCCACAGTTCCGGGCCGTAGCCGCGGGTCTCGACGCGCTGGCGGTAGATGTCGGCGATCTGGTTGGCCTCGCCGCCCAGCAGGGCCTTGGTGCCGCACATCTCGGCGCAGGCCGGCAGCTTGCCTTCGGCGATGCGGTTGCGGCCGTACTTCTTGAATTCGGCTTCCGAGGTGTCCGGTTCCGGGCCGCCCGCGCAGAAGGTGCATTTGTCCATCTTGCCGCGGTGGTTGAACATGCCCGTTTCCGGGAACTGCGGTGCGCCGAAGGGACAGGCGTAATAGCAGTAGCCGCAGCCGATGCACTGGTCCTTGCTGTGCAGGACGATGCCGTCCTCGGTGTGGTAGATGCAGTTGGTCGGGCACACCGCCAGGCAGGGTGCGTCGGTGCAGTGCATGCAGGCCACCGACACCGAGCGTTCGCCCGGGATGCCGTCGTTGATCGTCACCACCCGGCGGCGGTTGATGCCCCAGGGGGTCTCGTGTTCGTTCTTGCATGCGGTGACGCAGCCGTTGCAGTCGATGCAGCGCTCCGTATCGCAAATAAATTTCATCCTCGCGGCCATGTCGCCCTCCTCTGGGAATCGTTTCTGGTCAAGCGCGTACCACGCGGCACAGCGATACCTTGGTTTCCTGCATCATCGTCACGGCGTCGTAGCCATAGGTCCAGGCCGTGTTGACGGCCTCGCCGCGCACCGCCGGCGCCCCGCCTTCCGGATAGTGGCGTTCCAGGTCTTCGCCCATCCACCAGCCGCCGAAGTGGAATGGCATCCACACCAGGCCGATCGGCACCCGCTCCGTCACCATCGCCATCACCTTGATGCGTGCGCCGGTCGGCGTCTCGACCCAGACGAATTCGCCTGTCCTGGCGTTCATCTGGACGGCGTCGCGCGGGTTGATCTCGCAGAACATGTTCTGCTGCAGCTCGGCGAGCCAGGGATTCGAGCGGGTTTCCTCGCCGCCGCCCTCGTACTCGACCAGGCGGCCGGAAGTCATGATGAGCGGATAGTCCTTCGAATAGTCGACCTGCTGCACCGACTTGTACAGGGTCGGCAGGCGCCAGAAATTGGCCTTGTCGTCGTAGGTCGGGTACTTGGCGACCAGGTCGCGGCGCGGCGAGGCCAGCGGTTCGCGGTGGACGGGGACCGGGTCCGGGAAGTTCCAGACATTGGCGCGCGCCCGCGCATTGCCGAAGGGCGCGCAGCCATGGGCGATGACGACCCGGATGATGCCGCCCGACAGGTCGGTCTTCCAGTTCTTGCCCTCGGCCATGGCCTGCTCCTGGGGCGTGAGCTCGGCCCACCAGCCCAGTTTCTTGAGGAAGACGTGGTCGAACTCCGGGTAGCCGGTGTCGAGCTGGCTGTCCTTGTTGGCCGAGCCGTCTGCCGCCAGCAAGGACACACCATTGTGCTCGACGCCCCAGTTGGCGCGGAACGGCAGCCCGCCCTCCGCGACCGACTTGTTCAGGTCGTACAGGATGGGGGTGCCCGGGTGCTTCATCTCCGGCGTGCCCCAGCAGGGCCAGGGCAGCCCGTAGTAGTCGCCCTTGCAGGGACCGTCGTCGGCGCGCAGGGTGGTCGGGTTGAAGGTGTGCTTGTTCTCCATGTGGAGCTTGAGGCGCTCCGGCGAGCAACCCGTATAGCCGATGGTCCAGCAGGAGCGGTTGATCTCGCGCAGGATGTCCTCGACCACCGGCTCGTTGTGCACCACCTTGATGTTCTTGCACAGTTCTTCGTGGAAGCCGAACTTCTTGGCGAACAGGTACATGATCTCGTGGTCGGTCTTGCACTCGAACAGCGGCTGGATGACGCGCTCGCGCCACTGGATGCTGCGGTTCGAGGCCGTGCACGAGCCCTGGGTTTCGAACTGGGAGGCCGCGGGCAGCAGGTAGACGCCATCGGTGCGGCCGTGCATCGACGCCGTCATGCTGGGATAGGGGTCGATCACGACCAGCATGTCGAGCTTCTGCATGGCCGCCTTCATGTCCGGCAGGCGGGTCTGGCTGTTCGGCGCGTGGCCCCAGTAGAACACGGCGCGCAGATTGCTCGGCTGGTCGACGTACTTGTTTTCCTCGTTGACGGCGTCGAACCAGCGCGACACCGTGATGCCCGGCTTTTCCATCAGCTCCTTGGAACCGAAGCGCGACTTGATCCACTCGTAGTCGACGCCCCAGACATTAGCGAAGTGCTTCCAGGCGCCCTCGGCGATGCCGTAGTAGCCCGGCAGCGAGTCGCCGTTGGGGCCGACGTCGGTGGCGCCCTGCACGTTGTCGTGGCCGCGGTAGATGTTGGCGCCGCCGCCCGGGATTCCGATATTGCCCAGCGCCAGCTGCAGGATGGACAGCGCGCGCACATTGGCGGTGCCGACGTGGTGCTGGGTGATGCCCATGCACCAGACTACGGACGAGGGCCGGTTCTTGGCCAGCATCTCGGCCGCCATCCTGACCGAGGCTTCCGGCACGCCGGTGACGTCCGAAACCTTGTCCGGCGTCCACTTGGCGACTTCCTTGCGCACGTCGTCCATGCCGTAGGTGCGCTGGGCGATGTATTCCTTGTCTTCCCAGCCGTTCTGGAAGATGTGCCACAAAATGCCCCAGACCAAGGGAATGTCGGTGCCCGGCCGCACCCTCACGTAATGGTGGGCGAAGCGCGCCGTGCGGGTGAAGCGCGGGTCGATGACGATCATCTTCGCGCCCAGTTCCTTGGCGTGCAGGAAGTGCAGCATCGAGATCGGGTGGGCTTCGGCCGGATTGGAGCCGATGAACATCACCGCCTTGCTATGGTGCAAGTCGTTGAAGGAGTTCGTCATCGCGCCGTAGCCGAAGGTCTGGGCCACGCCCGCGACCGTGGTCGAGTGGCAGATGCGGGCCTGGTGGTCGCAGTTGTTGGAACCCCAGAACGAGACCCATTTGCGCAGCAGGTAGGACTGCTCGTTGTTGTGCTTGGACGAGCCGATCACCATCAGGGAATCCGGGCCGGACTTCTGCCGCATCTCGAGCAGACGGTCGCCGATTTCGTTGATGGCCTGGTCCCAGGAGATGCGCTGGTACTTGCCGTTCACCAGTTTCATCGGATAGCGCAGGCGCGACTCGCCGAAACCGTGTTCGCGCACCGAGGCGCCCTTGGCGCAGTGGGCGCCCATATTGATGGGCGAATCGAAGGCCGCCTCCTGGCGCACCCAGACCCCGTTGGCCACCACCGCGTCCACCGAGCAGCCCACCGAGCAGTGGCTGCAGATGGTGCGCTTGACCTCGGTGGGCACGGGGGCATCCGCGACCTGGTCGGCCTGGGCCGGTTCGATCACGTTCAGCGGCAGGTGGCGCGCCAGGGCGCCGGCGCCGACGGCAACGCCTGCTCCGGCCAGGAAGCGGCGCCGTTTCAACCCGCTGTCGCGGGTAGCTTTGACTAGGGACATGCTGGCTCTCCGAATGTCAGGATGCGTCTTACCAGTAGGCGGCGGTCTGGTAGTAACGGCGGATGTGCTCGGTCTCGTGGTAGCCGCGCTTGACCTGCGGCTGCGCCTTCGCTGGCGCCGGGGCCGGGGCTTCGGCGCTCGCGGGAGCGGCCACCACCGCCAGCGCGCCCAGGGGCGCCGCCTTCAGGAAGCTGCGCCGCGCCGGGTCCGGCTTCGCCTCAGGCTCGTTTCGCGCTCCAGGCGCTTGGTCGATCGGATGCTGTTCCATGTCGATGCCTCGGTTGGTTAATCTCTTGTCGCCGTCCCCACCACGAAGGCTTGCGCCTCGATGTCGAGGAAGGCGCCGGCCAGCCTGGCGACCAGCCGGTAGTAATTCGCCCCTTCCGCCTGTGAAATCTCGGCCACGCAGCGCGCGTACCAGGGCGCGATGTGCGCCTCGAAAAAAGCCTGCTGGCGCTCGACGGTCTGGCGCGCGATGCCTGGCGCGCCCGTGATCAGGACGCGCATGGTTTCGCACAGGGCGCCCAGGTGGTCTTCGAACTCGCCCACCCCGCGCATGCGCCGGATACCCAGGCGCGCCAGGTCGCCGCGCAGCTCGGCCAGCGGGGTGTCGTTCAGGTAGCCGGACAGGTAGCGCGAACCATAGGGGTTGACCGGCGGCGTGCCGACCGAGATGAAGAGCGTGTCGAATTCTTCCTGCACCGCATCCGGGTCCATGACGCCGGAGGCAAGCGTCAAGGCTTCCCAGGCCTGTTCCAGCGCCGGCTCCTGGCCGGCGGCGACGATGGGGTCTGCCGCGGAGAGCGCGTCCAGCAGGCCGGCGTCGGGCGCCGCGAGGAGCAGGCGCGCAAGCAGCGCGTACAGGTCGGCGCGCGCCTGGTCTTCGCCCGAGAGCGGCATGGGGACCGAAGCCTGCATGGCGGCCTGGGCCGATGGAGTATTGACGCTGGTGGGACGTTCGACCTGGGGCGCGTCGGGAAGGGACACGGTGCTGCTCTCCTGTTAGCAAAGGGTTATCGGCAGTGTAGTCCTCCATAGCGGCAGGCCGCGCACGGTTGATTCCTATTGCATACCCAGGAGCCGCATCAGCAGGCGAATCAGGTAGGCCACCACCGAGAGGGTCAATACGCCGCCGGCCCACAGGGCGGCCATCCAGCCCAGCCGCCGCATCCATTCACTTCGCCCGACCTTGCGCGGCTCGTCCATCAGTGATACCCCGCGTCGGCCTTGACCTTGCCCCGGAATACCCAGTAGGACCAGCCCGTATACATCAGGATGATGGGCAGGATGAACAGGGTGCCGACCAGGGCGAAACCCTGGCTGCTTGGTGGCGACGCCGCTTCCCAGATCGAGATCGCGGGCGGCACGATGTGCGGCCAGATGCTGATCGCCATGCCGGTGTATCCGAGGAAGATCAGGGCCAGGGCGGCAACAAAGGGCAGCCGGTGCGGATCGCGCCCCAGCGAACGCAGCAGCAGGAAGATGAAGAGCGCGACCAGGATGGGCACGGGCGCCAGGAAGACGATGTTCGGGAAGGTGAACCAGCGCGCCGCCACGGCCGGGTCGCGCCAGGGAGTCCAGATGCTGACGATGACGATGGCGGCGAGCAGCATCAGGGCGAAGGGGCGCGCCACCTGCACCATGCGCGCGTGCAGCTCGCCCTCGGTCTTCATCACCAGCCAGGTCGCGCCCAGCAGGGTGTAGGCGATCATCACGCCGATGCCTGCGAGCAAGGGGAACGGCGCGATCCAGTCCAGCGGCCCGCCCGCATAGCTGCGTCCCGTTACCGCGATCCCGTCGAGGAAAGCGCCCAGCGAGACCCCCTGGAAGAAAGCGGCCACGACCGAGCCGCCGATGAAGGCCTTGTCCCAGAGGTGGCGCTCTCCTTCCTTTGCCTTGAAGCGGAACTCGAAGGCCACGCCGCGGAACACCAGCCCGACCAGCATGAAGATCAGCGGCAGGTAGAGCCCGGACAGGATGATCGAGTAGGCCACCGGGAAGGCGGCCAGCAGCCCCTCCCCGCCCAGCACCAGCCAGGTCTCGTTGCCGTCCCAGACCGGGGCCACGGTATTCATCATGGTGTCGCGGTCGCGCTTTTTCGGCGTGAAGGGAAACAGCATGCCGATCCCCAGGTCGAAGCCGTCCAGCAGCACGTACATGAAGACGGCGAAGAAGATGATGACCGCCCAGATGACGGAGGTGTCGATGCCCATGTCAGCGCTCCTTGTCGGCGTCGCCGCCCTTGATGTCGGGCAGGTGGTCGGGACGGGAGACGTCCTCGTCGTCGTCGCTCTGCACGTCGGCCGCCGAGATCGGCCGCATCGGCGTGCGCTCCTCGCCCGGACCGCCCTGTGCGGGGGTGTGCAGTTCGAAGTGCTGGGGCCCCTTGCGGATCATGCGCAGCACGAAGGCGGTGCCGGCCCCGAACACGAAGAAGTAGGCGACGACGAAGATGGCCAGGGTCAGCGCCAGTGGCCCGGCGCCATGGGGCGAGACCGCATCCGCCGTGCGCAGCACGCCATAGACCACCCAGGGCTGGCGCCCGACCTCGGTCGTGGTCCAGCCGGCCAGGATGGCGACCAGGCCGGCCGGCCCCATCCACAGCGCGAAGCGCAGGAAGGGGCGCTGGCGCCATAGCCGCGCTTCTCCCGCCACCTTGCGCCTGAGCCACAGGCTCCACACCCCCAGCAATATCATCAGGAGGCCCAGCCCCACCATCAGCCGGAAGCTCCAGAACACGATCAGGGAATTCGGCCTGTCTTCACGCGGAAACTCCTTCAGGCCCCTGAACTGGCCGTCCCAGCTATGGGTGAGGATGAGGCTGCCAAGGTGGGGGATGCCGACCGCGTACTTGGTCCTCTCCTCTTCCATGTCGGGGATGCCGAACAGCAGCAGCGGCACGGCTTCGCCCGGCTCGTTCTGCCAGTGCCCTTCCATGGCCGCCAGCTTGGCCGGCTGGTGCTCCAGGGTGTTCAGGCCGTGGAAGTCGCCCACCACGGCCTGGATCGGCGACACCAGGAGGATCATCCACATCGCCATCGACATCATCTTGCGCACCGCCGGGTTGTCGCGCTGTTTGAGCAGCTGCCAGGCGGCGGCCGCGCCGACGATCAGCGCCGTGGTGAGGTAGGCCGCGATCACCATGTGCAGCAGGCGGTAGGGAAAGGAGGGGTTGAAGACGATGGCCAGCCAGTCGGCGGGCACCATGCGCCCGCCCTCGATGACATAGCCCTGCGGGGTCTGCATCCAGCTGTTGGCGGCCAGGATCCAGGTCGCGGAGATCAGGGTGCCGATGGCCACCGCGCAGGTGGCGGCGAAGTGCAGGGCCGGGCCGACCCGGTTCCAGCCGAACAGCATCACGCCCAGGAAGCCCGCTTCCAGGAAGAAGGCGGTCAGCACCTCGTAGGACAGGATCGGCCCCATGATGCTGCCGGCGAACTCGGACAGGTAGCTCCAGTTGGTGCCGATCTGGTAAGCCATGACGATGCCCGAGACCACCCCCATGCCGAAGCAGACCGCGAAGACCTTGAGCCAGTAGTGGTAGAGGTCGACGTAGACCTGCCGCTTCGTGCGCAGCCAGCACAATTCGAGGACGGCCAGGTAGCTTGCCATACCGATGGTGATCGCCGGAAACAGGATGTGGAACGACATCGTGAACGCGAACTGCACGCGCGCCAGATCCAAAGCGGACAAACCGAACATGCAGGCTCCTTGGCTGTCATTCCAGACGGTGTCGGGAATCTAGCATGCCGGATGGGTGCGCACGCTTGCCGTTTTTTTGTTTCTCGTCCAATCGTGCACAGCTTCCTGCTGGGCAGGAAACCTAGAGGCACTGATCCAAATTAATGTCAACGCAGATCGCCGAAGCACGGAGACAGCGCTCGACTATATTGGCTGACGATGACGAGCCCGGCAGGCGCCGCAGCCTTGCCTTGGACCTGTTTCCCGGCCCGCCATCGCTCCCCTCGACCGGCCCTGGCGGGCCGGTCCGGCACCGATCGACAACAACAGGAGATCGTCATGAGCAACAGGCAAATTCCCCAGGCTGGCGCGCGAATCGCGGCGGCAAGCCGGCAGGACGCGGGCGCAGCCATCGCCTCCTCCGCCCTGCCGACCGCCTGGTCGCAGGCGGACCAGGCGGCCGAGGCCGCGGCGGTCCGGCAGCTGTTCCAGCACCGCGGCCTAGCCGTCGAACCCGAGCTGAGCGGCACCGGCTTCACCTACCGGCATGACTGGGGCGCCCGGCGCGGCCAGTGGCTGCTGCGCTTGAACTGGAGCGCCGTCACGCCGCAGTCGCGCGTGCTGGTCGCGATCGCCGAAGGTGCGGGCGGCGGGCCGGATTCCGGCAAGTTCATCGGCGCCGCCCGCTATACGGTGCACAACGTGGCGCCGCGGGCCGGCGGCGTCGACATCTGGGTCAACATCGAGTGGAGCGCCGACATCTCCCTCTACGTCGACTACCTCGTGGTCAATCCCTGATTCCCCCTCAGGTCCTTCACCCTACCCTGCAAAGGAGATTCACATGGCGCCCAACGATCGTCTCGACCGCGATGCGGTCATGAGCCTGGACACGCAGCAGCGTGCCGGCTCTTCCGGCAATGCCGCCCCCTGGGCCGAGGCCACGGCCGAAGTCCAGGTCGGCAGCGACGGCCTGCAGCCGGCCCTGAGCGGCAACGGCTTCACCTACCGGCACGACTGGGGCGCGCGGCGCGGCCAGTGGCTGCTGCGGCTGAACTGGGGCGAGGTCAATCCCCGCTCCCAGGTCTTCGTGTCTATCGCGGAAGGCGCGGGCGGCGGGCCCGATTCCGGCAAGTTCATCGGCTCCGCCCGCTACACGCTCCACAACGTGGCCCCGCGCGCCGGCGGGGTCGACATCTGGGTCAATATCGAATGGGCCTCGGACATCTCGCTCTACGTCGATTACCTGGTGGTCAACCCGGCCGTGACCGGCACCAGGACGGTGTCGGTGACGGTGCACCGCCACAGCAGCGTCGCCCTGAGCGAGCTTGAGGCCGACCGGATCCTGGGCGACATGGGCACCATCCTGCAGAACGACGACACCGGCCCGGACGTCGCTACGGCGGTGCAGTTCGTTCGCAACGGTGCGGTCCGCGTGCTGCCGGCAACGGTCCCGGCGACCATCGCCACCTCGGCCGACCTGACCGCGCTCCTGACGGCCGGTTCGGGGGTCAAGGTGGTCCAGGCGATCCGCTGGTGCGGCGGTCCCGGCGACAACATCATCGGCTGCGCCCCGGTCGGCAGCGCCACCGTCAACGTGGCCGCGGTGCGCTTCGACGCCGACCAGGAAGGCCTGATCTGGGTCCACGAGTACGGTCACAACTGCGGCCTGGGCCACCGCACCGACGACCCGCGCGCGGTCATGTTCCCGTCCGTCGGGTCCGACCACAACGTGGTCAACGCCGCCGAGTCGGCGGCCTACCTGTCCGGCCCCTTGAACATCACGGGCAAGGTGATGCCTGCCAGTGGCTGCAACTGCGACATGGGTGGCCTGGAGGCGCCGGCGGACGTGCGCGACTTCGTCCGGCAGGGCTGGATCGAGGGCGTGCCCTTTGAGTTGGCCTCCCGGTACGGCGAAGCCGATGCGCGCAAGCTGCTCGACTGGCTGGTGAACGAGCCGGAGAAGCACGAGAAGTACCTGGCGCCGATCGTGGCCACGCTCGGCTACATCGGCAGCGAGATCGCCACCCAGACCCTGATCGACTTCGTGAGAAGCCCGCGCACCGGCCGCGCCGTCTTCAATGCGAAGAACATCGCCCTGATCCGCCTCGGCGACCTGGCCAACCGCTCGGCCAGCCAGGCGGCGGTCGACTTCCTGGCGCAGGTGGCCGGCGACATCGGCCTGGCCCGCAGCCTGGCTGCATCGCAGGCGTCCTTCGAGCAGCTTGATGCGGCCAGGACCGGGGTAACGGCCCTGAGCGCCGAAACCCTGGCGGCCGAGCTGGCCGTGTCGGCGACCTTCGGCCTGGCCTTGAGCGGCACGGAGCCGGCCCGCAGGACCGTCGAGGCACTCAAGGCGGATCCGAACGCCTTTGCCTCGGTTAACCAGGCAGCCGGCGAGGCGGCGCAGATCGCCGACACGGTGGTCCGGAAAGGCCGCGACGAGTATTACCGGATGAAGGCGCAGCAGCGTCACCACCTGTAATCCTGCACGCCGTCCGGGGCCGGCCCGCCCCGGACGGCTTTCTCCCAGAAAATGAAATGCCGGGAACTGGCGAGCCGTCTATAATGACCTCGTCAGCATTTCGTTTCCCGCCATGAACCAAGCCATCTCGCTGCCAGGCGAATCGCCGATCAACATCCAGGCCCTCAAGACCAGCTGCAGCAATTGCAGCATGCACCAGCTGTGCCTGCCGATGGGGCTCGAGGATGCCGACATCAATCGCCTCGACCAGATCATCGGCGGGCGCCGCCGCCTTAGCAAGGACGAGCGCCTGTACCAGATGGGCGAGCCCTTCCGCAGCCTGTACGCCGTGCGCTTCGGCCACTTCAAGACCTACCAGGTGAACGCGGCGGGCGAAGAACAGATCACGGGCTTCCAGATGGCCGGCGAACTGCTCGGCATGGATGCGATCAGCGGCACCCACCATTGCGACGCCGTGGCGCTGGAAGACAGCGAGGTCTGCGAGATTCCCTTCTCGCGCCTGGAAGAGCTGTTCGGCCAGGTGCCGGCCCTGCTGCGCCACTTCCACCGCATCATGAGCCAGGAAATCACGCGCGAGCAGAACGTCATGCTCCTGCTCGGGAATATGCGCGCCGAACAGCGCTTCGCCGTCTTCCTCGTGAACCTGTCGGCGCGCTATGCGGCGCGCGGCTATTCGCCCAACCGCTTCCAGCTGCGCATGTCGCGCGAGGACATCGGCAACTACCTGGGCCTGACCATCGAAAGCATCAGCCGCCTGCTGTCGCGCTTCAAGAAACAGGGCTTGCTGGAAGTCGACAAGCGCGAGCTCACCCTGCTCGACCCAGGCAAGCTCAAGGCCATGGCGGCCGGGCTCGATGCGTGCAGCCCGATGGGCTGAGCCCCGGCGACTTCCATGTTCGAACTGCACCTGCGCAGCTACGGCGAAACCCGGGACGGCGACCGCCACGCCTTTGCCCAGGTGGTGCTGCCGGTCAGCGGCCAGGTGGCGCTCGAGATCGAGGGCCGCGAGAAACGGCTCGATCCCCTGCATGCGGCCCTGGTCGCGCCCGGCGCCTGGCATTCTCAGTACAGCCGGGTCGCCAACCGTTCCCTGATCCTCGACGTCCGGGCCGAGGCCTTCGCCCACGGCCCCTGGGGCGAACTCCTGGCGCGTCCCTTTACCGGCATCGGCCCGGCGGCGCGCAAGCTGGTCGAATTCATGGGCATCCTGGCGGACAGCCAACCGCTCGCGCCCACTGTGCTGCAGGGCTGGGCGCCACTGCTGCTCGATACCCTGGGCATGGGCGCGCCCCGGCCGGCCTCGCGCCTGGCCGCCCTGCTCGCGCGCATCGAGCTCGAGCCCGGCCTGCCCTGGACCACCGAGACCATGGCGCGTGCGGCCAACCTGAGCGTGAGCCGCCTGCACGCGCTGTTCCGCGAGGAGCTGGACGCCAGCCCGCACGGGTGGCTGCTGGACTGCCGCCTCAAGCGCGCATGTAGCCTGCTGGGCGCTAGCGACCGACCGGTCGCCGAGATCGCGCTCGCGACCGGCTTCTCCGAGCAGAGTGCATTGACGCGGGCGATGCGGCGCCTGCTCGACACCACACCGGCCGCCTACCGCGCGCAACATCGCGAGAAGCGGTCAAAGGCGCAGTAGCCCCGGCCAAGATTCCGCCCGCCGTGCAGCCGACAATCTCCACTTTCAGGAGATTCCATGCACGCGCAATCGCACACCCCGCTTCACGACACCCGGCTCGGCATCGGCGCCGGCATCCTGGCCGGCTCCTTCTGGGGCCTGGTTTTCCTCGCCCCCATCCTCGTGCCGGGCTTCACGCCCTTGCAATTATCCGCCGGACGCTATCTCGCCTATGGGCTGGTGGCCGCGGTGCTGGTCGCCCCGATGTGGCGCCGGCTGCTGCGCCGCCTGTCGTGGCGCGAATGGCGCCAGCTCGCCTGGCTCAGCCTGTGCGGGAACATCGTCTACTACCTCTTCGTGTCCCAGGCCGTGCAATCGGGCGGCGGCGTGATGACGGCGATCGTGATCGGCCTGCTGCCCCTGAGCGTCACCCTGGTGGGCAGCCGCGACCACGGCGCCCTGCCCCTGCGGCGCCTCGCCCCGGCCCTGCTGCTGGGCGCGGCCGGCCTGGGCTGCATCGCCTGGCAGTCGCTGACTTCCGCGCAGGGCGGCGGCTCGGCCCTGGGCCTGGCCTGCGCGGTCGGCGCGCTGGTGTCCTGGACCATCTACGCGGTGGCCAACAGCCGCTGCCTGGCGCGCCTGGGCGGCATCACGGCGCATGAGTGGAGCCTGCTCACCGGCGTCATGACCGGCGCCCAGGCCGTGCTGCTCGCGGTCCCGGCCTTCATGCTGGGCGGCGACGGGCACGCGGGCGGCGAGTGGCTGCGTTTCGGCGGCGTGGTGCTGGCGGTGGCGATTCTTTGCTCGGTGGTCGGCAACGGCCTGTGGAACTACGCCAGCCGCACCCTGCCGCTGGCCATGACGGGGCAGCTGATCGTGTTCGAGACCATCTTCGCCTCGCTCTACGGTTTCATCTGGGAGGCGCGCTGGCCGACCGCGCTCGAGGTGGCGGCGCTGGTGCTGATGGTGGGCGGCGTGGTGTCCTGCGCGTCGGCGCACCGGAAGTGAGGCGCTACAGCGCGATCACGAGCCCAGGACGGAAGGCTTCCTGCTCTCCCTTGCTCAGGTAGCCGAGCGGATTGGCGACGACGCGGCAGGACCAGGGGCCATCGCCGTTCTCGCCGCTGGCGATGTAGTCGTTGGCGCAGTGCAGGTGGCCGTGCATCCACACGTCGGCCAGCGGCAGCAGCGCATCCATCGCGTTGCAGAAGCCCGCGGTGCCGGGCGTGAGACCATAGCGCGGATCGGCGCTGCGCAGGCTGGGCGCGAAGTGCGTCACCGCGACCGTCACGCCCTCGAAAGGCGTCTCCAGGGCGCCGCGCAACCATTCCTGGCAATCGAGCGACATCGCGCGAATGCCCTCGGCCAGTACAGGGGCGCCATCCTTCAGGGTCGTGTTCTTGGCGAGGTAGTAATTCGCCGCGCGGAAGGCCTTTTCGCGGCGCTGCAGCTGCTTCGTCAACACCGTCTCCTGCACGGCCAGCGCATCGAAGTCGCTCCACAGGGTGGTGCCGATGAAGCGGACGTGGCCGATGACGAGGGTCTCGCGGTCCAGCCATTCGATGCCGAGACCGGCGCAGGTGGCGCGCAGGCGCGCGTAGGCCTCATCGAATTCGAGGCCGTCGAATTCGTGGTTACCGGGAATGTAGAGCACCCGGGCTCGCGTCGCGCCCTCGCGCAGCGGCGAAAAGCGCGCGAGGCCGAAGTCCTCGCCCGTCAGGCGCGAACCGGACTGGTAGGAGCCGATGTCGCCCGCCAGCACGACGACGTCGGTGGCGGGGTCGATCAGGGGAACGAAAGCCGGGTAGCGTTCGAGGTGCAGGTCGGAGAAAAGCTGGATGCGCATGGTCGGCGCAGTATAGCGGGTTTCAGGCGCCCGCTGCGCCGCGCCGCCCTCAGAAGGTGATGCGCACGTAGGGGGCGCTTTGCTTCGCTTCGCCGTGGTAGACCGCCTCGATATTGTTGCCGTCGGGGTCGAGCACGAAGGCGCCGTAGTAGCCCGGGTGGTAGGGGCGCTCGCCGGGCCGGCCGTTGTCTTTCCCGCCGGCCTTCAGGGCCGCGTAGTAGAAGGCGTTCACCATTTTCTCGTCGCGCGCCTGGAAGGCCAGGTGGTGGCGGCCGGTGAGCACGCCCTGGGCTGCGCGGCTCTTGCGGCTCGAGACGAACAGTTCGTCGGCCCAGAAATAGTCGGGGCCCTCGCCGCCGAGCGGGATGCCGAGCACCTCGAACACGGCGGTGTAGAAGGTGCGCGACGCCTTCAGGTCACGCACCACCAGCTGGATATGGTCGATCAGGCGGCCGCGGTAGATTTCCTGTGTTTCCATGCTGTGCTCCTTGTGAAGGTTTGCAAGAGAATGGCTCAGTTCGACGATCCGGCGCCTTCCCCCAGGATGGCGCCACGGTACAGCGCATCGGTAATCCGCTCCTGGAAGCGGCTCTCGGACGAGAAGCGCCCGGGCTGCTTGTCCGGATCGGCGCCGACGCCGCTGGCGACGTAGATCATACCGTTCTTCGTGGCCGGGTCGAACACGAAGAGCGCGTTCAGGCCCCAGGCCCAGCCGAGATGGCCGACGCCCGTGAATCCGCCGCCGCCGACCAGCCGGTCGCCGCGCCCGCGCCCGTCCTTGACGGTGCTCGCGTCCAGGAAGTGCTGGTTGCCCAGGCCCCAGGCCTGGTACAGGCCGTGGAACGTGCCGCCGTCGCCGCTGCGGCTGCCGTTGACGCCTTCCTGGATCGTCCACTGGCGCGACAACATGGCGGCGACCGTGTCCGCGCGCAGGATCTGCCGCTCGCCGTGGCGACCGCCGTTCATCAGCATCAGCATGATCGTCCCCAGCTCGGCGGTGGAGATGCGCAGGCTTCCCTGGGGGCCGAACAGCGTGCCGTTGGTGCCGGCCACGTAGCGATCCAGGCCGGGCGGCGCGGCTGGCGGCTGGATGTGGAAATCGTCCGACTGCACGATCCAGGGGCCGCCCGGGTCCCAGCGCTCCGCGCCGTCCTTTTCGCGCCGGCGGTAGAGGGTTGCCACGTCCTCGATGCGCGCCGGTGCGAAGTCGGCCAGGTAGAAGCCGGCCTTCAGGCCCATGGGGTCGAAGACGAGGCGGCGCATCAGGCGGTCGAAGCGCTCGCCGGATGCCGCCTCCATGATGGTGGCGACCAGGCCGGAATTGACGTTGACGTACTCGAACCAGCGTCCCGGCGCATGCGCGCTGGACCACATGGCGCCGTCGCCATGGTGGCGCCCGCCGGGCAGCAGCACCTCCCTCAGGTCGACCTCCGGCGCCCACTTGTAGCCGCCCTCGTCGCGCAGCGAAGCGGTGTGCGTGAGCAGCATGCGCAGGGTGATCGGCTGGTCGGGGAAGTGCGGGTTGCGCAGGCGGCAGCCCAGGTAGGCCCCCACGTCGGTATCGAGAGACAGCGCGCCCTGCTCCACCATCCTCATCACGCCGAGCGCCGTGACCAGCTTGGAGATCGAGGCGATGCGAAACATGGTGTCCGCATCCATCGGCTCGGCCGGCATCGATGCGGTGGCCAGGCGCTTGTGGCCGAACTGGCGGGTGTAGACGACCTCGCCGGCGCGGACCGCCAGCACCGACAGGCCGGGCAGCGGCATCGCCGGGTCGTCGACGATGGCCTGCAGCTGGCGCGTCAGGGTGACGGCCTGCGCCTCGGACAGGGGCGCCGCCGGAGACTGGCCGGGGAATGCGGATAGGGCGAGTGTCATCGTCAACGCTGTCAGCCATCGTCCTTTCATGGCTGCCTCCTCGGGATGTTCAGGAAAGAATCGATCAGGCCATAGCACCCGCGCCGCTTCAAGCCTTCTTCTGCTTCGCGATCCAGCCGTCCACCAGTTCGCCCAGCACGTCCAGCGGCACCGAGCCGGCGCCCAGCACCAGGTCGTGGAAGGCCGCGAGCGAGAACTTGTCGCCCAGTTCCTTTTTCGCCTTCTCGCGCAGGTCGATAATGCGCAGCATGCCGATCATGTAGGCATTGGCCTGGCCCGGCCAGGCGACGTAGCGCTCGACTTCTTGGGCGCCGATGCCGTAGTCGATGGCCTGCTGGCGGGTCCAGCCTTTCGAGTGCAGGCCGGTATCGACCACGAGGCGGCGCGCGCGGAACAGTTCCGAACCCAGCGCGCCGAGCAGGCCCGGGACGTCGCCTTCATACCAGTTCTGCTCCACCGCCAGGCGTTCGGTGTACAGCGCCCAGCCTTCCGAGTGCGCGCTGCCGCCGCTGAAGATGCGCTGGCTGCGGTATTTCGGGATGCCGGTCAGTTCCTGCTGGATCGCCAGCTGGAAGTGGTGGCCCGGGACCGCCTCGTGGTAGGACAGGCTGCGCATGCGGATCATGTCGAAGGTCGGGCCGCGCATCGGCACCCAGAAGATGCCGGGACGGGTGCCGTCCGGCGCCGGCAGCGAGTAGTGGGCCGCGGCCGAGGGTTCGGTCAGCGGCGGCTCGCGGCGCACTTCGACCGGCGCGCGCGGCTTCAGGTTGAACAGCGAAGCGCTTCTGCGTTCGGCGTCCTTCACCATCTCCGCATAGCTGGCCAGGATGGCGGGACGTGGATCGCCCTCGCCCTTCGGCTGGAAGCGCGCGTCGAGCTGCTTCATGCGCGTTTCGATGTTCCCTTCGGTGAGGCCGAGCGAGCGCAGGTGGCGGTCCATCTCGCCTTCGATGCGCGCCACTTCGCGCAGGCCGATCTCGTGGATCTCGTTCGGGCTCAAGCGGGTGCTGGTGAAGTTCTCGACCGCGCGCGCATAGGCGGCGGCGCCGTTCGGCAGGCGCGAGATGCCGGCCACGTCGCCGGTACGCGGGTGGATCTCCGCCATGAAGTCCTGCACCCGCTTGTACGAGGGGCGAATGCCTTCCTCGACGATGCGGGCGGCGCGCGCCAGGGCGGCCTGGCGTGCCTCCGGCGACAGGCCTTCCATCTTCTCGGTGCGCTGGGCCAGCGAGGTCACCAGGACGTTCTCGTTCGCGGCGGGCTTGAGGAAGGTGTCGACCTGGTACTGGGCGCGCTCGAGGATGAAGCGCGGCGGGATCAGGGACCTGGCTGCGGCATCGCGGGCGCGCACCAGCGCTTCGTCCATGCGCGTGCCGACCTGCTCCAGGCGCGCCAGGTAGCTGTCGACGTCCTGCGGGTGGCGCAATGGATGGGTGGTGGTCATGAA
Organism: Pseudomonadota bacterium; assembly: GCA_040758275.1. GTDB lineage: Bacteria > Pseudomonadota > Gammaproteobacteria > Burkholderiales > Burkholderiaceae_D > Telluria. Next base: position 6,207 of record JBFLVV010000077.1, on the reverse strand, counting down.
GTTGACCAGGCTGACCTGCACGCCGCTGAACTGCGAGAAGACGAAGTTGTGGTCCTCGAAAGGCTCGTTGGCGATCACGTTCTGCAGCGACCAGCGCATGACGCTGGCGGAGACCCGCTGGTTCTCGTCGAGCGGGCCCGCCATCCACTTGTCCAGGCGCGCAAGGCCGTTGCGGGCCATTGCCTGCATTTTCTGGCGCTGGGCCTTGGTGAGCGGCGTGAGCTCGCGGTCCAGGCGCGCCTGTTCGGCGCCGCTGAAGTACTGAGTCGACGTGGCCAACTGCGGGCTCATGCGCACCCAGTCCTCCGCGAATTTCTCGGCCCAGGTGTCGAAGGCCTTGTTCGGCTTGGCGGCGGCCGCCCTGGCCTGAGCGGCTGCCTGTGCGGCGACCGGCAGGCTGGCGACAGCGATGGCGGCGGGGATGAACAGAGCGCCGATGGCGGCGCGCAGGCGGAGGGATGGCATCGTTTGTCTCTTCCTTGTCGTGATCAGTCGGGCGGCGTCGCACGCCGTGTTTGCCGCGCAGGAATCTAACATGGAAATGCTGACAAGAACAACGCAGCGACGTGAACCGTGGCCGGGGGTGCTGGACCGGCGGCGTCCCAGGCCGCCCTTGGCGCCTCGCTCACCAGGATAGGCCTTGCCCACTTTGCAAGCCTCAAGGTATCCTGAAATATTCTTTCATGCATCGTCTGCATATGAAATTTTCTTTCACCGCCCTGGCCCTGTCGGCCGCCCTGCTCGGCGCCGCGCCGGCCCAAGCCGAACAGTTCAAGGTCCTCCTGTTCACCAAGACGGCCGGCTGGCACCACGACGCCGTGCATGCGGGCGTGTCGGCCGTGCAGGAGTTGGGCAAGCTGCATGATTTCGGCGTGTTCTGGACCGCCGACGCGAACCGCGTGATGAACGATGCCGAGCTGGCGAAGTACGGGGCCGTGATCTTCCTCCTCACCACCGGCGACGTCCTCGACGATGCCCAGCAGGCGGCCTTCGAACGCTACATCCGCAAGGGCGGCGGCTTCGTGGGCGTGCACAGCGCCTCCGACACCGAATACGGCTGGCCGTGGTACACGAAGATGGTCGGCCACATGTTCAAGGTCCATCCCGCGGTGCAGACCGCCGTGCTGCAGGTCCGCGAGCGCAACTTCCCCGGCATGGAGCGCTTCGCGCCGCGCACCCTGTTCACCGACGAGTGGTACGAATTCGGTCCCGCCACCTCGAACCGGCTGACCTACCTCCTGAGCGTCGACGAATCCACCTACGCGCCAAAAACGAAGTGGCCGGACCGCGAGGGCGCGGGCATGGGCGCCTTCCACCCGATCAGCTGGTACCAGCCCTACGAGGGCGGGCGCGCCTTCTATACGGCGCTGGGGCATATGGCGGCGACCTACCGCGACCCGGCCTTCCTGCACCACCTGTACGGCGGGATTTACTGGGCGGCGACCGGACGCGGGTTCCGCGCGAACTGAGGCTGCGCGCCGCGTCAAGGGCGCGCCTGGCTCATATCAAGAAGCGCACGCCGCTCAGCGCCTAAGCTCTTTCCATTGGGAAACCTAATGGAGGGAATATGAATACGACGCTGGACACTTCCGCAGACGACGTCATCACGACCCGCAGCGAGACCGTCACGTTGTGGAACCCCATCGCTGCGGCTCTGTGGAGCCTGCTCCTGTCCCCCGCACTCGGCGCTTACCTGCACATGCGCAATTGGGAACGGCTGGATCAGCCGGACCAGGCCAGGCGGGCGCGCTACTGGTTTGCCGGCACTTTTGGGATCACCCTCGCTGGATACCTTCTGGCCGCCGCCGCCGTCCTGCTCGAACGCGAAGATCTCGCGGTCCCATGGTGGAGCGGCCTCGCCCTGTTCGGTATCTGGGTCGTAATCTCCGCCTACCCGCAGATCAGCCACGTCGACGACCGCCTTGGCGAAACCTATACCCGCCGGTCCTGGGCCGGGCCGCTCCTGATCGCCCTTGCCGCAAACTGCGCGATCCCCTTCATCACCGGCATCATCGTTGGCTACAGGACGGCCGCAGCTGCGGCCGGCGCCTGAATCATTGATCGAGGCCATACGCGCAGTCTCAGGGCTCGTCGGCCTCGATCTCCAGCGCCGCGTCCTTGCTCCAGTCCCAGCTGCCCGCCAGGCGCCAGTCGCGCGCGCCGCCCTCGACCACGACCTGCCAGTGCGTCGCCGCCAAGTGAGGGGCCGCCGCCGTGAAGCGCCCTCCCGCATCGGGCAGCGCCTCGAGCACGCGGTCGCGTTCGGGCTGGGTCGGGTGGGCCAGGCGGATGTGGAATGGCGCCACCACCGGTTTGCCGTGGCTGAGCAGCCGCCCCCGCAGCTTTCCCTGCTCCGGGTCGTAGCGCGTTTCGAAGGCCAGGCCCAGGCGGGTGGCTTCGCGGTCGCGGCGCAGTTCCTGGTTGATGGCCTTGCCCTGCTTGTAGTAGTCGCCGACCACCATCGCATCCGGACGCGCCAATGCCAGCCAGATCATGACGACGCCGCCGACCAGCACCAGCGCCGGCCCGATCATCAGGAACCACGGCCAGCGGTGGCGGTACCATGGCGCGCCTGGCAGCAAGGCGGGATTCGCTTGCATATCCTTCTCCTTCTTCATTTCGGCACGAGGAAGACCGCGTCCTCCTCCACAGCCAGGCCGTGCCCGTCGCTTGATGTCACGTGAAAGGCGATCCGGTTCGAGCCCGGCATCGCTTCGCCCGGATTGACGCGCACCCGCACGGCAATGGCGCGCGTGGTGGCGGCATCGATGTCGACCACCTCCCCTTCGACCACCCGGGCCGACCTGATGCCGCTGACGGCGATGCGCAGGCGCTGCGCCTCTTCAAGGGTGTTCATCAGCTGCAGCCGGTAGACGTTCTCGATCATCCCGTCCTCGACCTCGCGTCCCATCGAGCCACGGTCGCGGATCACGTCCAGCTTGAGCGGATTGCGCAGGGCCAGCGAGGTGACCATGGCCATGCCCAGGATGGCCAGCACAGCGGTGTAGATCAGCACGCGCGGACGCAGGACACGCCGGCGCACCTCGGTGGGACCGAGTCGCTGGGCCAGCGCGTTCTCGGTAGCATAGCGGATCAGGCCGCGCGGGCGCTTCACTTTGTCCATCACGCCGTTGCAGGCATCCACGCAGGCGGCGCAGCCGATGCATTCGTACTGCAGGCCCTTGCGGATGTCGATCCCCGTCGGGCACACCTGCACGCACATGCTGCAGTCGATGCAGTCACCGGCGCCCGGCGCGGTCTGGCGCGGATTACGCGGTTCGCCGCGCGCCGCGTCGTAGGTGACGATCAGGGTGTCCTTGTCGAACATCGCGCTCTGGAAGCGCGCATAGGGGCACATATACTTGCAGACCTGCTCGCGCAGCCAGCCGGCGTTGCCGTAGGTGGCCAGGGCGTAGAACAGCACCCAGAAGGTCTCCCATGGGCCCAGGCCAAACCCGGCCACACCGCCGCCCAGCTCGCGCACCGGCGTGAAGTAGCCGACGAAGGTGAAGCCGGTCCACAGCGCCACCGCCAGCCAGGCCACATGCTTGCTGCCCTTGCGCGCGATCTTCTCCAGCGTCCAGGGCTGGCGGGCGAGGCGGATGCGGGCGCTTCTCGCGCCTTCGAACTTGCGCTCGATCCACAGGAAGATCTCGGTGTAGACCGTCTGCGGGCAGGCGAAGCCGCACCAGACCCGCCCCGCCACCGCCGTTACCAGAAAGAGCCCGTAGGCGCACAGGATCAGGAGGGCCGCTAGGTAGATGAAGTCCTGCGGCCACAGCACCAGGCCAAACAGGTAAAACTTGCGGCTGGCCAGATCGAACAGCACCGCCTGGCGGCCGTTCATCGAGATCCAGGGCAGGCCGTAGAACAGCAGCTGGGTGAGCCAGACGCAGGCCCAGCGCAGCGAGGCGTAGCGGCCCTTGGTCTCGCGCGGGTAGATGTCTTCGCGCGCCGCGTACATGCGGATCACGGCTTCCTGAGGCGCATTCATTTTGCTTCCGCCGTCACGATGGACTGGTTCGACAGGCTCCATACATAGGCGGCCAGCACATGCACCTTCTCTTCACCGAGGAACTCGCCGAAAGCCGGCATGGTGTTGGCGCGGCCCTTGCGGATGGTCTCCATCACGGTCTCCTGGCTGCCGCCATAGAGCCAGACCTTGTCCGCCAGGTTGGGCGCGCCCAGCATCGGGTTGCCCTTGCCTTCCGCGCCATGGCAGGCGGCGCAGGCGGCGAACTTCGGCTTGCCGAAGGCGACCTTGATTGGGTCGGCCGTCAGGCCCGACAAATTGCGCACGTAGTGGGCCACGCTCTCGATGTCCTTGTCCGAGCCGAGGGCCGCGCCCATTGCCGGCATATTGCCGACCCGGCCGTGCATGATGGTCTGCTTGATGGTGGACGGTTCGCCGCCGTGCAGCCAATCGCTGTCGGCCAGGTTCGGGAAGCCCTTGCTGCCGCGCGCGTCCGAGCCATGGCATTGCGCGCAGTAGGTCAGGAACAGGCGCTCGCCGATGGCGTGGGCCTGGGGATCGCGCGCCACCGCCTTCAGGTCCTGGCCGGCGTATCTGGCGAACAGCGGGCCGTATTCGGCCTTGGCCTGCTTCAGTTCGGCCTTGTACTCGCCGGTCGAGTTCCAGTTCAAGCTGCCCGCATAGCTGCCCAGGCCCGGGTAGAGCACCAGGTAGCCGATGCCGAACACGATGGTGAGGTAGAACAGCACGATCCACCAGCGCGGCATCGGCGTGTTCAGTTCGGTCAGGTCCTCGTCCCAGACGTGGCCGGTGGTTTTCTCCGGCGTGCCGTCGGCGCGCAGCTTGACGCGGTGGGTCGACTGCGACCACAGCAGGATGCCGCAGCCGAGGATGGACAGCACCGTGATGACGGCGATGTACCAGTGCCAGAAGCCGTTGAAGAAATCAGCCACGGTCATTCTCCTCGTCGGCGAAGGGCAGCTGTGCGGCCTTGTCGAAGTCGCTGCGCTTGCGCAGCACGAAGGTCCAGCCGAGGATGCCGAGGAAGGTCGTGAAGCTGATCACGGTCATCACGCTGCTGGCGTTGTCAAAAATCTGTTCGAGTGCCATTCTTCAGTTCCTTGTCTTGATCTGGGTGCCCAGGCCCTGCAGGTAGGCGATCAGCGCATCCTGCTCGGTCTTGCCCTCGAGTTCCGCCGGGCCGGCCTTGATCTCTTCTTCGCCATAGGGCACGCCCAGGCGGCGCATCGCGCGCATTTTCGGGACGATCTCCGCCGGGTTCAGCTTCGCCTTCGCCAGCCAGGGATAGGACGGCATATTCGATTCCGGCACCACGTCGCGCGGATTGTCGAGGTGGGTGCGGTGCCACTCGTCGCTGTAGCGGCCACCGACGCGCGCCAGGTCCGGGCCGGTGCGCTTCGAGCCCCACTGGAAGGGGTGGTCGTAGACGAACTCGCCGGCCACCGAGTAGTGGCCATAGCGCTCGGTCTCGGCGCGGAAGGGCCGGATCATCTGCGAGTGGCAGTTGTAGCAGCCCTCGCGGATGTAGACATCGCGGCCCGCGAGGCGCAGCGGCGAGTACGGCTTCAGGCCCGCCACCGGCTCGGTGGTCGACTTCTGGAAGAACAGCGGCACGATCTCGACCAGGCCGCCGAAGGAGATCACGAGCAGCACCAGGCCAATGAGGAGCCAGGGGTTCTTCTCGATCCATTCATGGGTGAATTTCATTGTTGTTCTCTCCGGGTTCAGGCGTGCGCGGCTTCAGGGTGCGCGAGATGCGGGTGCTTGTTCGTCGGGATGGGCGCATCCGCGTTCTTCGTGCCGCGCATCGTCATCCAGGTGTTCCAGGCCATCAGGACCATGCCCGACAGGTAGAGGAAGCCGCCGCTGAAGCGGATCACGTAGTAGGGGTAGGTGGCCTTGACGCTTTCGGCGAAGGTGTAGGTCAGCGTGCCGTCCGGGTTCACCGCGCGCCACATCAGGCCCTGCATCACGCCGGCGATCCACATCGACGCGATGTAGAGCACGATGCCGATGGTGGCGACCCAGAAGTGGGTGTCGACCAGGGCCACGCTCGCCATCTGCTTCTTGCCGGCCAGGCGCGGAATCAGGTAGTAGATCGAGCCCATGGTGATGAAGCCGACCCAGCCCAGGGCGCCGGCATGGACGTGGGCGACGGTCCAGTCGGTGTAGTGCGACAGCGAGTTGATGGTCTTGATCGACATCATCGGGCC
>JBFLVV010000076.1:0-26456 GCA_040758275.1 Pseudomonadota bacterium | reverse complement strand
TTACTTCGATCGTCTTGGCATGCCTCGACTCACCTAACCTCAACTACTCGAACCGCCCGGTGCGGACCCGCATGCCGGGTGGTGTGGGAGGGGCCAGCCAGCATGCTGGCTGCCCCTATCCCGATTGGGCTGTTCGTCACTGTGCGAAAGAATTGGGTCCCGGCCTGCGCCGGGACGACGTTGGAGTTGGCGGTGGCTGATCAGGCGGTCGCAGCTTCGGTGTTGGAGCTTGCCTCCCGCGTCATCGCCGGCAGCCGATCAAACCACGGCTGCGCCTCCTCCAGCTGCCGCGCCAGCTGCAGCAGCTTGTCCTCCGCCCCGAACTTCGCCACGAACTGCACGCCCAGCGGCAAGCCATCCTGCGTCCAGTGCAAAGGCACCGACATCGACGGCGTCCCCGTCAGGTTCGACAACTGCGTGAACGGCACGTAGCGCAAGTTGTCGCGCGCGATCTGCTCGACCGTGCTGTCGAGCAGCCCAAGCCGCGCCAGCAGGCCCAGCATGCCGGTGCGCTGCAGGAATCCCAGCACCGCCTGCTGCCCCGCCGGCAAATCTCCGGTCCCATGCCGCACCGGCGGATGCGCCAGCGTCGGCGTGAGCAGCATGTCGTAGCGCTGGTGGAAGCGCCCCAGCGCCCGCGCGAAGGTGTTCCACTGCGCCAGCTGGGTGGTGAGCGACGGCGCCTTGAGCGCGCCGCCGAGCGTCATCAGGAGCCGCGTCATCAGTTCCGGTTCGCCGCCGCTGGCGCCCGCCGCCTTCATGCGCGCGACCAGGGACGGCACCTGCCCGAAGTAGACGTGCAGGTAGGCGGTGGCAAGCAGCGCGCCGTCGATCTCGGGCGCCGCTTCCTCGACCTCGTGTCCCAGCCTGCGCAGCAGTTCGGCCGCATGCCGCACCGCCGCCACCGCTTCCGGATGCACCTCGGTGCCGATCGGCGAGGCGCTCGTAAAGCCGATGCGCAGACGGCCGGGATCGCGCCGTACCAGCTCCGCGTACGGCGCCGCGGGCGGTGCGATGACGAAGGGATCGCCCGGCTCGGCGCCCTGCAGCACGTCGAGCGCCAGCGCCGAATCGCACACGCTGCGCGAGAGCACGCCTTCGCTCGAGGCCCCGAACCAGACTTCGCCGACATCGGGCCCGGCGGACACCCGTCCGCGCGAAGGCCGCAGACCGAACAGGCCGCAGCAGGCGGCGGGAATGCGGATCGAGCCGCCGCCGTCGTTCCCGGCCGCCATCGGCACGATGCCTGCGGCCACGGCAGCCGCCGCGCCGCCGCTCGAGCCGCCCGGCGTGTGCGCGAGGTTCCAGGGATTGTTCGTGCGTCCGAAGAGTTCGGGGTCGGTCACGCCCTTGAGCGCGAACTCCGGCAGATTGGTCTTGCCGAAGACGACCAGGCCGGCGTCGAGATAACGCCGCACCACGCTGGCGTGCTCGGTCGGCACGTGCTTGCGCATGGCGCGGCTGGCGTTGGTGGTGGGCAGGCCGGCGTAGTCCTGCAGGGTGTCTTTCAGCAGGAAGGGCACGCCCGCGAAGGGGCCGCGCAAGGGGCCTTGCAACTGGCGGCGCGCCTGCTCCTCCATCAGCCGCACCACGGCGTTCACCTGCCCGTGCACCTGCGCCTGGCGCGCCAGCGCCGTGTCGAGCAATGCGTGTGGGCTGACGTCGCCGCGGGCGACGAGGGCGGCAAGCGAGGTGGCGTCGTGGTTCAGGTAGTCGTGGAAGTGCATGGCAAGCCTTATATTGAACTTGCCATGATGAGAGCCCGGCGCGCCGGGCTTGTCAAGGTGTCGACCGGCGCCGCTCGATGAATTCGAACAGGGCCATGCCGCCGACCATCGCCGCCACGAACAGCAGGGGCTTGAGCCCACCCCAGCTCAGGGAGACGAGGGCGGGCCCGGGACAGTAGCCGGCCAGGCCCCAGCCTGCGCCGAACACCAGGCTGCCGAGCACGAGGCGGCGGTCGACCTTGCCCTTGGCGGGCAGGTGCAGCGGCCCGCCGTCGAACGCGCGTCCACGCTTCGATGCGAGCGCGAAGGCCGGCGCCGACACCAGCAGGGCGCCGCCCATCACGAACAGCAGCGAAGGGTCCCAGTTGCCGGCGAGGTCGAGGAAGGCCAGCACCTTGTGCGGATCGGCCAGGCCGGACAGCAGCAGGCCGATGCCGAAAACGAAGCCGGCGAGCAGGGCGTAGAGAAGTGTCATTGGAATGCGTGGCGAAGGAGCCAGACGGTGATGAAGCCCGTCGCCATGAAGGCGATGGTGGCCATGATCGAGCGCGGCGAGCGGCGCGACAGCCCGCAGATGCCATGGCCGCTGGTGCAGCCGGAGCCGTAGCGGGTGCCGACGCCGACCAGCAGGCCGGCCAGCACCAGCAGCGGATAGCCGGCATCGACGCGGGCCTCGGGCAGGGCGGCAAACAGGCGCCACACGAGCGGCGCGCCGATCAGGCCGGCCAGGAAGACGATGCGCCAGGCCGTTTCGCCTTTGTTCGGGCGCAGCAGGCCGCCGACGATGCCGCTGATGCCCGCGATGCGGCCATTGAGGAGGGCGAACAGCGCGATGCCGGCGCCGATCAGCAGGCCGCCGGCAAGCGAGGTCCAGGGCGTGAAGCTGGCCCAGTCAAGCTGCATGGCTGGCCTCCTTGTCGTCCACTTCGCGCGGGCAGTACAGGGTGTAGAGCAGCTGCAGCACCGCCAGCGCTTCCTGGCTGGCGATCCGGTAGAACACCTGCTTGCCTTCGCGGCGGGTGGCGACCAGGCCCTCTTCGCGCAGCACCGTCAGCTGCTGCGACAGGGTGGGCTGGCGGATGCCGGTCAGGGTTTCGAGGCCGCCGACCGAGAACTCGCCCTGCGTCATCTGGCACAGCAGGAGCAGGCGGTCACGGTTGGCGAGGGACTTCAGCAGGGAGGTGGCGGCGCCGGCGGCGGCGTGCAGACCGGTCAGGTCGCTATCGGGAGAGGGCATGGCGGTGCAAGCGAATTCATCAATATATATTATTATATATTGTATCGCCTTCCGCCGCCCGCGGTGGGGAAGCTAGCGGAATTTCTTCTTGTTCGCCGTGTAGGTGCGGGTGTAGAAGTCGGAGGGCTTCTTCGCCACCCAGTCGATGAACGTGCGGATGTCCTCGTGGGCGCGCAGCGCTTCCCAGGTGTGATAGGTCTGCAGCAGCTCGCGTTCGGTGAAGGCCGAATGGATCTTGCGATGGCAGATCTTGTGGATCGGGAATTGCTCCTTGCCCTTGAAAGTCTTCGGGACCAGGTGGTGGCGGTCGATATTGACCGTGCCCAGCACCCGGCCGCACAGGGGGCAGGGCGAGTCGGCCACCGGATCGGCGGGCGGATGTTCGGGAAGGCGCGGGCGCTTGGGCATAGGGCCAAGATGGCGTCAAATCCCTCAAGTTACAAGGTAATTGTCAATACAAGCACGCACAAGTGAATCGTCAATTGTGTTAAAAACCGCACATTGTAGTAGAATCAATGCTTACCTAATTGCAAGATCGTGTCGTTTAACGATTCCTCGCCGCAATGATTGACGATCGCCCAGACTGCTCCGTTCTCCTGATCGACGACGAGCCCTTTTCGCAGGACATCATTGCGCACGGGCTGACAGGCTGCGTCGGTCACAACCTGTGTTACGAGTCGAGCCCGGCGCGTGCGGTCGAGGTGGCGCGCGAGGTGCGTGCGACGGTGGTGCTGGTCGACCTGCGCATGCCCGACCTGGACGGTTTCGAAGTCACCGCGCGCCTGCGCGCCCACCCGGATACCGAAGACATCCCCGTCATCGTCCTGTCTTCCGAAGACGACCCCGAGATCAAGGCGCGCGCCTTCGCCGTCGGCGCCAACGACTACCTGGTCAAGTGGCCCGACCCGCGCGAGCTGGTGGCGCGCGTGCGCTACCACAGCGGCGCCTGCAATGCGCGGCGCCAGCGCGATTCCGCCTTTGCTTCGCTGCGCGTGAGCCAGGAGCAGCTCGCGGCCAGCCAGTCGGCCCTGCACCAGGCGCAGAAGATGGAAGCGATCGGCCAGCTCACCGGCGGCGTCGCCCACGACTTCAACAACGTCCTGCAGATCATCGGCGGCAACCTGCAACTACTGAAACTGGTCGGCAACCTGAACGACAGCGCCAAAGCCCGGGTCGAGATGGCGCTCACCGGCGTCGAGCGCGGCGCCAAGCTGGCCGCCCACCTGCTGGCCTTCGCGCGGCGCCAGCCGCTGCAGTCGGTGGTGGTCGATCCCGGCCACCTGCTGCGCGACATGGACGACATGATGCGCCGCGTGCTGGGCCCCAGCGCGCGCGTGGTCACCGAGATCGATCCCGATCTCGGCAGCACCATGGTCGACCCGAACCAGCTCAACAACGTGCTGCTGAACCTGGCCATCAATGCGCGCGACGCCATGGCCGGCAGCGGTACGCTGACCATCCGCGCCATGAACGCCGGGCCACATCTGCCGCTTGACGTGCCGCCGGGCGAGTACGTGATGCTGGAAGTGGCCGACACCGGCAAGGGCATGCCGAAGGAAGTCCTGCAGCGCGCCTTCGAACCCTTCTTCACCACCAAGCCGGTCGGGCAGGGCACGGGCCTGGGCCTGTCGATGGCCTATGGTTTCGTGAAGCAGTCCGGCGGCGAGATCGTCCTGGCGAGCGAAGTCGGGCGCGGCACCAGCGTGCGCATCTACCTGCCACGCAGCGATGCGGCGCCGTCTCCGGTCGAAGCCGTGCACAGCGCCCAGCTCACCGGCGGCCTGGAAACCATCCTGGTGGTCGAGGACGAAGAACATGTGCGCGAGTCGACCGCCGGCATCCTGTCGGCGCTGGGCTACGACGTGATCGAAGCGGAGCACGCAGCGCAGGCGCTGGAGATCATCGAGAGCGGCCGCCACATCGACCTGGTGTTCACCGACGTGATCATGCCGGGGCCGGTCAGCAGCCTGCAGCTGGGCGAGATTGTCGCCGAGCGTCTGCCGGGGACGCAGATCCTGTACACCTCGGGCTATGCGGAGGGCGTGCTGGTGCATGAAGGGAAGCTGGACGCCTCGCTGCACCTGCTGCAGAAGCCTTATCACCCGGAAGCGCTGGCGGCGCGGATCCGCCACCTGCTGCGCCGCCGCGAGCGCCCGCATGGCGCCGGCGCCGGCGTGAAATCAGGCAGGACTCACTTCGGCTTGACGTAGCGGCGCGAGCCCGGCGGCGGTTCGTTCAGGACCGCCCAGAAGACGCCGAGGTCGGCGATCGCGCGCAGGAATTCCGTGAAGTCGACCGGCTTGACCACGTAGGCATTCACACCCAGCTCGTAGCTGCGCACCACGTCCTGTTCTTCCTTCGATGAGGTCAGCATGCAGACCGGCATGCTCCTGAGGTTCTCGGTATTGCGGATTTCCCGCAGTACTTCCAGGCCGTCCACCTTGGGCAGCTTGAGGTCGAGCAGGACGACGGCCGGATTCCCGACCGTGCGCTCCTTGTATTCGCCGCGGCGATGCAGGTAGTCGAGCGCTTCGGCGCCGTCGCGCGCAATCACGACTTCGTTGGCGAGCTGGCTTTTCGACAAGGCGATCAATGTCAGCTCGAGATCGTGCGGATTGTCTTCTACGAGCAGGATAGGCTTGAGCATCATTTGCCTCAATGTGGGTGTTTCGGGAGACTGAAAGAGAAGGTCGCGCCTTCGCCTGGCACGGAATTGGCCCAGACGCGGCCGTTGTGGCGCTCGATGATGCGGCGCACATTGGCAAGACCAATGCCGGTTCCCTGGAAGTCTTCCATGCGGTGCAGGCGCTGGAACACGCCGAACAGCTTGTGGACGTACTCCATGTTGAAGCCCGCGCCGTTGTCGGCGATGTGGAACACGATGTCGTTACCCACCTCCTCCGATGTAATGGTGATGACGGCCGGGTCGCGCTGGCCGGTGAACTTCACGGCGTTCGACAGCAGGTTGAACACCGCCAGGTGCACGAAGGTCGGGTCGGCCCAGACTTGCGGCAGGGGCTCGATGTGCCAGTCGACGTTGCGCTGGCCGATCTCCATGCCGAGCTTGTCGATGCAGGCCGCGACCAGGTCGTTCATGTCGACCCTGGTCGGGCGCAGCGCGGCGCGGCCCATCTGCGAGAAGGACAGCAGGTCGTCGACCAGCTTGCCGGCCAGGCGGGCCGATTCCTTGATGTTCTTGAGGAAGCGCTGGCGCCGCTCCGGGTCTTCCGCGCCGGCCGATTCGATCAGGAGGTCGGAGAATCCCACGATGTGGCGCAGCGGGGCGCGCAGGTCGTGCGAGACCGAATACGAGAAGGCTTCGAGCTCCTTGTTGGCGCGGCCCAGTTCCTCGGCCAGTTCCGCCATCTGCTCGGCGCGCTCCAGGGCGATGCCGAGCAGGGCGCTGCGGAACTCGATGGTCAGTTCGATCTCGGCCACGTGCCAGGGCAGGCTGCGGCCGTGGATGGTTTCGCGCCAGGCATCGAAGGAGAGGCGCGGCGAGAGCTGGGCCGGGTCGTTCGGCGAAGCCAGCTTGCCGTGCGGGTTGCCGGCCCACTCGATGGTCTGCACCACCTCCGGACGGAACCACAGCAGGTAGTGCTTGTGGATGCGCGAGATCGGCAGGGCCAGCAGGCCGCTGGCGTTGCGCACCATGTCGACAGCAGCCGGGTACAGCGCCTTCAGGTGGTCGGTGTGGAACACGTCCGAGTGCCCCTGCAGGGCGAGCCAGTCGACCAGGCCGCGGATGGCCGGTTCGTCTGGCGTGTCGCCATAGGTGAGCACGCGCTCGTCGACCACGATGGCGACGCCGCCGGCGCGGCCGAAGCGCAGCAGCTCGGGGAAGACGCCGCTCATGTTTTCGATGAAATCGGCGCCCTTGGTCAGGTGGCCGAGCATCTCGACCATGACGCGGCGCACTTCCAGCCGGAACTGCAGCTCGCTCGCATCCTCGCGCGACTCGATGCACAGGGCCAGGATCTGGCCCAGCTGCTCGCAGGCGGTGCGCTTTTCGACCGGCACCGGGCAGGGCTCGGCGTTGTGGCAGGAGATCAGGCCCCACAGCTGGCCCTTGACGATCAGCGAGACCGACATCGAGGCCAGCGTGCCCATATTGCGCATGTACTGCAGGTGCACCGGCGAGACGCTGCGCAGGGCCGCGAAGGACAGGTCGTTGCGCTGGCCTGTCACCGGGTTCAGCTCGGGCAGCAGGGGCGCGGGCGTGTAGTTGGCGTCCTGGATCACGCGGATCGGCGACAGCGCGTACAGGGCGCGCGCCTGGGCCGGGACGTCGCTGGACGGGAAGTGCTGGCCCAGGTAGGACTCGTAGCCGCTTTCCTTCGACTCGGCCACCACCTTGCCGTGGCCGTCGGTGTCGAACTGGTAGACCAGCACGCGGCCGTAGCCGGTGACGGCGCGCACGTGGCGCGCGGCCAGTTCGGAGAGGTCGGTGATCGAGGCCGAGCCATTCACCTTCAGGAGGAAGTCGCCGATCAGCGGATACAGGTGGCGGAAGTCGGCCGCGCCGGGGCGGTTCACGCCCTCGCACTCGAGGATCACCAGGCCGTCCCAGGTATGCGCCAGCACGTCGAAGTGGGCGCCGTTGCCCAGCGTGATGGTGCCGATGTAGGCCGGGCGCGAGGCCTGGGACTCGCCTTCGAATTCCGGCGCCAGGCGCGCCATGGCCGCCTCGCCGATGACGCGCGCAAGCGGCAGGCCGATTGCTTCCCTGGCCGGCATGCCGGTCCAGCGTTCGAGGTTGGCGCTTGCCTGCCGTACCACCAGGCCGTCGCCTGGGGCCACGGACAGGGTCAGCATGAAGCCATGCGGCTGGATGCTGCCCGGCGTGCGGATCGGCTCGTTCGCACAGTGGGTCAGGTCGAGAAGGTCGGTGGAAGCCTGTGTCATATTGCTAACTGAAAGGCGGGGAAAAGATACATTTCAGCATTGTAACGTCAAATTCGGCAGTTCAACCGGCTGGATAGCTGTTTTTCCAACATTGCCTCGTCTGTACGCGTCAAGAGGGCGTCAGGTATTGCTGAGCAGCGCTATGATACGATCCTTGCGTACCTGACCCGCAACTGTCCAAGGCTCATGAACTCGCCCCATCCCGCACCGCCCCCGTTGACCGACGAGCAACGTTTTCAATACCTGATCGCCGGCATCAGCGACTACGCGATCTACATGCTCGACTCCGCCGGCCACGTGAAGAGCTGGAACGCTGGCGCCCAGCGTTTCAAGGGCTATCAGCCGCACGAAATCCTGTTCCAGCATTTCTCGCGTTTCTATACGCCGGAAGACCAGGCAAGCGGCCTGCCGGCGCGTGCCCTGGCCCAGGCCCTCGAGCACGGCAAGTTCGAAGCGGAAGGCTGGCGCGTGCGCAAGGACGGCAGCCGCTTCTGGGCCCACGTGGTGATCGACCCGATCTACGACGAGCACCGCAACCATCTCGGCTACGCCAAGATCACCCGCGACGTCACCCAGCGCAAGCAGGCCGAGGACGCGCTGTGCGAAAGCGAGCAGCGCTTCCGCCTACTGGTGCAGGGCGTGACAGACTATGCCATCTACATGCTCTCGCCGGAGGGCACGGTGTCGAACTGGAATGTCGGCGCCGAACGCATCAAGGGCTACAGCTACGATGAAATCGTCGGCAGCCATTTCTCGCGCTTCTATACCGACGAAGACCGCGAGAGCGGCCGGCCGACGCGGGCGCTGGAAGCGGCGCGGCGCGAGGGTCGCTACGAGTCCGAGGCATGGCGTGTGCGCAAGGATGGCACCCGCTTCTGGGCCCACGTGATCATCGACGCCATCCATGACGAGGAAGGCCAGTTGATTGGTTTCGCCAAGATCACCCGCGACCTCACCGAAAAGAAACAGGCCGAGGAGGCGCTGGAGGAGGCGCAGCGCGCGCTGTTCCAGTCGCAGAAGATGGAATCGATCGGCCAGCTCACCGGCGGCATCGCGCACGACTTCAACAACCTGCTGTCGGTCCTGGCCAGCGGCATCGAGGTGCTCACCATGACCCGTCCGGGCGCCGACGCCAAGACCCTGGACAGCATGCGGCGCGCCATCGACCGCGGCGCCACGCTCACCCAGCAGCTGCTCGCCTTTGCGCGCCAGCAGCCGCTGCAGCCGGAAACGCGCAGCATCAACCGCATCATCTCCGGCTTCGAATCGGTGCTGCGGCGCGCCGGGCATTCCGGCATCGAGTTCGACATGAACCTCGACCCGCAGGCCGGCAGCGCGGTGGTGGATACGGCGCGCTTCGAGTCGGCGCTGCTCAACCTCGTGGTCAACGCGCGCGACGCCATGCCGGACGGCGGCCACCTCACGCTCGACACGGCGCCGGTGGAGCTGCGCGAAGGCGAAGTGCCCGGCCTGGCGCCAGGCGCCTATGTCTGCATCTCGGTGACCGACACCGGCACCGGCATGAGCGAGGAGACCGTGCAGCGCGCCTTCGAGCCCTTCTACACGACCAAGGAAACCGGCAAGGGCACGGGCCTGGGCCTGTCGCAGGTCTACGGCTTCATCAAGCAGTCGGGCGGCGAGGTGGTCATCCAGAGCACGCAGGGCGAGGGCACCTCGATCACCATCTACCTGCCGGCCGTGAGCAATGCCGAGCGCGAAGCAGCGCATGGCGACACCGAGACCGTGCTGATCGTGGAAGACGAACCGGACCTGCTGGACGTGGCCTCGGCCCTGTTCATCAGCATGGGCTACGACGTGATGACGGCGGCCAGCGGCCAGGACGCCATGAACGTGCTGGCCAGTCGCGACGTCGACATCCTGTTCACCGACATCGTCATGCCGAACGGCCCGAACGGCGTTGAGTTGGCCGAGTTCACGCGCGAGAACTACCCGAACATCAAGGTCATGCTGGCTTCGGGCTACCCGCAGCCGGCGCTCAAGCTGGACCAGAGCCGGCTGGGGGACTACACCTTCGTCAGCAAGCCTTATCGCCTGTCCGACCTGGCGCGGAGTCTGCGCAGCGTGTACTGAACACCTGGGGCAGGCTCAGAGCGCGAAGATGATGTCGCTGATCCGTTCATAGAGCGGATTGGCCGACGGCCCCGGGTTCGGCCAATTCAAGATGTCGAAGTGGTCGTAGCCCTGTTGATTCCCCAGGAAGTTCCAGCAGCCCTTGACCGACTTGCCGTCGTACTCCCGCACCGGATGCCCGGCGGGTGAGCGCATGCTCACCGTGTTGACCACCCCGTCGTTGGGAAACCAGTCGCTGTCGATGCGCACCCGGCCCGTGGTCTGCTGGGTGTAGCCGCCCAGGCCGCGCTGCAGGGCCGAGGGCACGATCCATTCGCCGGCCATGGGCTTGAAGGCCGGGATCATGTCGAGCCGCGGGTACTGGTGGTAGGTGGTCTGGATCGGCGCGATCACGCGGTCGGTCGCGTTGCAGCACCAGGCGCCGGCCTCGGTCGCCACCGTCCCCACCGAATACCAGTAGATGTGTGGCGAGGTGCGCGCCCAGGCGTTGAATTCGCGCGCGCCGTCGGGCGACAGCTCCCAGTTGGCCCAGCGGTTCTTGAGCACGTCGCCGAGCGGTGTCTGAAGCGCCGGCGTTACATTGAGCACGGCGTCGGCGAAGGTGGTGCCGTTGTGCGGGGTCGAGATGGTCGTCACGCTGCGTACCCAGCCCACCTTGCCGCCCTTGAACAGCTCGTGGCCGCCTTCGTCGTCCGGTGAGCCGTGTTCGAGCAGCTCGACCAGGGCGCGGATGGTGGTCCCGCCCTGGCTGTGGCCGATGAAGTGGACCGGGTGGGCGGCATCCCAGGCCGGGTAGAGCGCGAGCGGGTAGTTCTCGGGATTGTTCTTCGGGTCGGCGGCCCAGCATTTGCCGCTTGGCCTTTGCTTCTGCCCCGGCAGGCCGCGATTCTTCACGTGGGCGGCGCCGTAGTCCACGCAGCCGCCCTTGATCTGGGCATAGAGATCGGCCGCGCGGTCCCAGTTGGAACTGACCGGCCCCACCACGGCGGCGAACACCGTGCGCGGGCCGCGGTAGACCTGCATGTGCGAGGCGATGTCGCCGTAGCCGCCCCAGTAGTTGAAGCCGCTGTGCTCGAAGGTGTCGGGGCCGAAGCCGAGGAAACCGTGGACCAGGATGACGGGATCGTTGTTTGCCGCGGCAGCCGGCACGCTCATGCCGAGCGCCAGCAGCGCGGCCATGCAGGCGTGGAGGATGCGAACCATGTGCTTCTCCAAAATGGGCTCGATGCCATTGTCGGAGCTGAAAGCGGATTGCGGTTTGCGCTGCGTCGCAAAGCCTGGCGGCTGAGCACCTTCACGCACGGAAACAGTGCGTCGTCGGCTTGACAGCGCTTAGGACAGGACGCCGATCACGACACTGGACTCGTCGACCGAGGCCATGCCCTTGCGCCCGGTGCGCAGCGCGGAGCCCGCAGCGCCAAAGCCCACCAGCTGCACGCCGCTCGCCAGGCGCAGGGTGGCTTCGCCTCCCGCCGCCGAACGGCTGGCGCGAACGATCTCCCCGGTGAGCACATTGGCCGGGTCGGCGCTGTCGATGTGTTGTGCGATCCTGACGGCCGTGGCCTTGCACAGGGCCAGCACCTCCATGCCCGGCGCCAGGCCGAGCAGCTGCACGCTCTCGCGCGTGATGCGCGCATGCAGGGCGCTGCCGTCGGCCAGCAACAGTTGTACACGCATCTGGCCCTGCTGGTTCCTGATCGTGCCCACCGTGCAGGGAAACTGGTTGCGCATGCTGGTGCGCAGCGCCAGCGCGGCGCGGCCGCTGGCATCGCCGGTTCCGAAGCTCTCGAGGATGCGCCGGCGTGCCCTGGCCATGTCGTCCGCAGCCTCGAGCACGCGCTGCCCGGCCGCGGTGAGCGTCGCGCCGCCTCCGCCGCTGCCGCCCACCGCCTTCTCGACCAGCTGCGTGCCGGCCAGGTTGGCCAGCGTCTCCAGCGCCTGCCAGGCCGCCTTGTAGCTCACGCCGGCGGCGCGCGCCGCTTCGGAGATGGAACCGGCCTGTCCCACGCGGCGCAGGATGTCGATGCGCTTGTCGACGGCCTGGAAGCCCAGGACCTCGTCCAGGGGGAGGGTGTGCTTGTTCATCCTGCCATGGTAGCAGGACAGAGCGGCATGCGCTATTCCACCGGTGAATAGCGAGGCGCCATTTGTGCTAGAGTTGCACTATTCCCAATCTGAATAGCGAAGCCGACAATGAAACAGTGGTGCATGCTGGCCGCAGGCCTGGCGATCTGCATCGGTGCACGGGCGGGCGAAGTCCAGGTGGCCGTCGCCGCCAACTTCGCAGCGCCGATGGAAAAGCTCGCGCCGATGTTCGCGCTTGATACCGGCCACAAGGCGGTGCTGTCCTTCGGCTCGACCGGCAAGTTCTATGCGCAGATCAGACACGGTGCGCCGTTCGAGGTGCTGCTGGCGGCCGACGACGAGACCCCTGCCAGACTCGCGCGCGAAGGGCAGGGCGGCAGCCGCTTCACCTATGCGGTCGGCAGGCTGGCGCTGTGGAGCCGGCAGGCCGGCTTCGTCGATGCGCAGGGCGAGGTCTTGAAGCGCGGACGCTTCGACCGGCTGGCGGTCGCCGACCCCAAACTTGCGCCTTATGGCGCCGCCGCCATCGAGACCATCGGAAAGCTCGGCCTTCTGGACACGGTGCGTGCGAAGCTGGTCCAGGGCGAGAACATCGCCCAGGCCTGGCAGTTCGCGGCGACCGGCAATGCGGCGCTGGGCTTTGTCGCGCTCTCCCAAATCTACGCCGATGGCAGGCTGAAGGAAGGCTCGGCGTGGATCGTGCCGGCCTCGATGCATGCGCCGATCCGCCAGGATGCCATCCTGCTCGACAAGGGCAAGGACAATGCGGCCGCAGCGGCGCTGATGAAGTATCTGCAGAGCAGCAAGGCCAGGGCCGTCATCCGCAGCTTCGGCTACGAGGCCTGAACGATGCCGATCGAGAAAGAGGCCTGGCAGGCCATCTGGCTGACCGTCGAACTGGCCACCTCGACCACGCTGCTCCTGCTGCTGCTCGCCACCCCGCTGGCCTGGTGGCTGGCCAGCACGCGCTCGCGCTGGCGCCTGCCCGTCTCCGCGCTGGTGACGATGCCGCTCGTGCTGCCGCCGTCGGTGCTGGGCTTCTACCTGCTGGTCGCCATGGGTCCCGACGGGCCGCTCGGCAGGCTCACGCAGGCCCTCGGCCTGGGCGTACTCTCCTTTACCTTCACCGGGCTGCTGGTCGGCTCGATCGTCTACTCGCTGCCCTTTGCGGTCCAGCCCATGCAGCACGCTTTTGAGGCGATGGGACGGCGCCCGATGGAAGTGGCGGCCACCTTGCGCGCCTCGCCCCTGAGCGCCTTCTTCACTGTCGCCCTGCCGCAGGCGCGCACCGGCATCATCACCGCCGCCGTCCTCAGCTTCGCGCACACGGTCGGCGAGTTCGGTGTGGTCCTCATGATCGGCGGGAACATCCCGGGAGCGACACGTGTGGTGTCGACCCAGATTTATGGCTATGTGGAGGCGATGGAGTACGCCTCCGCGCACTGGCTGGCCGGCGGCATGCTGCTGTTCAGTTTCGTGGTGCTGCTGGTGCTGGCCAGCCTGCGCCGCAGCGATACGCGGGTGCTGCCTTGACGCGTGAGCTGCAGGTCCGCCTGCAACTGCCGCGCGCCGACTTCCTGCTCGACGTCGACCTGCGCCTGCCCGGCAGCGGCATCACCGTGCTGTTCGGCCCCTCGGGTTCCGGCAAGACCAGCATCCTGCGCTGTGTCGCCGGACTCGAGAAGGCGCGGGGAGCGCGCATCAAAGTGGGCGAGGAAGTCTGGCAGGACGATGCGGCACGCCTCTTCGTGCCGACCCACCGGCGTGCGCTTGGCTACGTGTTCCAGGAGGCGAGCCTGTTCGCTCACCTCGACGTGCGGGGCAACCTCGACTTCGGCAGGAAGCGCATCCCTTCGCCCGAGGCGGCGCGCACATTGGCGGACGCGATCGAGCTGCTCGGCATCGGCCACCTGCTCGGCCGGCAGGTAGCCCAACTGTCCGGCGGCGAACGCCAGCGCGTGGCCATCGCGCGCGCCCTGGCCACGATGCCGCGCCTGCTGCTGCTGGACGAACCCCTGGCCGCGCTCGACGCCGCGCGGCGCCAGGAGATTTTGCCCTGGCTGGAGAAGATGCACCTCGAGCTCAAGCTCCCCATGCTCTACGTGACGCATTCCGCCGACGAGCTGGCGCGGCTCGCCGACCATGTCGTCATGCTGGAGCAGGGCAGCGTCAGGGCGGCGGGGCCGGTGGACGAGGTGCTGTTGTCGCTAGATGGCCCCGCGGCCGTAGGGGAAGACGCGGGTGCGCTGGTGCATGGCGTGGTTGCCGAGCGCAGCGCGGAGTGGCAGCTGATCCGGGTGGACTTCGACGGGGGCGCGCTCTGGCTGCGCGACAGCGGCATCACGGTGGGAAATGAGGTGCGGCTGCGGATCCTGGCGCGCGACGTCAGCCTGACCACGCGCGAGCCGGTGGATACCAGCATCCAGAACCACTTCCCCTGCGTGGTGGAGTCGATTGCGGTGGCGAGTCACCCGTCGCAGGTGCTGCTCAGACTGAGGTGCGGGGAGACGGTGCTGCTGGCGCGGATTACGCGCCGGGCCTTGTTTGACCTGAGCCTTGAGCAGGGGAGTCGGGCATGGGCCCAGGTGAAGTCGGTGGCCCTGCTTTCGTAGGGTGGTCGGCTCTGCCGACCGCGCGTTCAAACTGTACGTGATCAGCAGGCCTTGCATCCATTCACACGGGAGTTGAACGCGCGGTCGGCGAAGCCGACCACCCTACTAGTTCGTCGCCTTGTTGCTACCGATCGAGGTAGTCGGCACCGAATTCGCCGCATCCACCTTCGGCGCCGGCGTCACGGACGCCGTCACGGCCGCTTCCGCAGCCTGGTCGAGGTCACCCGTCCACACCACGTAGTCGTCCACCGAATACAGCCGGCACGGTTCGGTGCTCTTGGCGGTGCAGGTGGCCAGGGCGCGGCCGTCCGGGTCTTCGCCTTCCTCGGCCCAGGTCCAGGCGCCGCTCGGCGAGACCGCGAAGGCGCGCGGGGTCATCTTGCCCAGGTATTCCTGGTAGGCGCGGCGGCCGTTCTCGGACAGGAAGGGCACGGCCTCGACGTCGTCCACCTTCGCGTAGTCGGTACGGGCGGGTGTCGGGGGCGGCGGCACGTCGTGGATCACCTTGGTCGGCATGCCGATCTGCTGCAGGAAGGCCATGGTGTCGTTCAGCCAGACCTTCTCGCCGTCGCGGCTGGCCAGCATGCCGTGCGAATCGCGCTTGAAGGCCGGGAATTCGACCAGCTTGCCGCGGCCGCCCGCGCCTTCGAAGGCGGCGTGCATGCGCTGCGCCAGTTCGGGGCCGAACAGGGAATCGTTCTCGCCATACATCCACAGGGTCGGCAGCTTGCCCTTGGTGCCGTAGTCGGCGAAGGCGGTCACCAGGGCCGAGCGCCAGGCGCAGCGGTCGCTGTCGTCGCGCAGGCCGCCGGCGAAGTTGATCAGGCCGCGCACACCCGGCAGGTCTTTGGTACCCGCCGCGATGGTCGCCAGGCCGCCGTAGGACTGGCCGGCGATGACGATGTGGTTGCCGTCGACCCAGGGCTGCTTGCGCGCGTAGGCGAGGGTGGAGAGGATGTCCTCGGCCTGGGTGTAGCCGTTGGCCTTCATGTCGCAGCCGAAGTCGCGGTAGCGGCCGGTGGAGTTGGCGAAGCCCTGGCGCATCGGCACCATCACCGCATAGCCGCGTTTCACGAAGGCGGTGGCCATGTGGTAGAAGCGGTCACGCGGCTGCAGATTGGGCCGGCCGGGATCCTTGCCATGGTTGATGATGATGAGCGGGAAAGGGCCGGGACCGTTCGGCTGGAACACGGTGGTCTCGAGCATGGCGCGGCCTTGCGGGCCGGCGGGCACCTGCTCGATGTGTTCGTTCATCCGATGGTCGAGTTGCAACTCCTGCTGCACGGCGACGCCGGGGTACATGGCGGCGACGGCAAAGGCGGCGGCAAAGAGCTGGCGGAGCGTACGGCGTGGGTGCATGGCGACTCTGTCAAAACTGTGTGCCTGAACAGTTCTGGAACAATTTCCGTGAGGCACAAATTGATTCTAGGTATGCTGAATCGACAGAGCAATATCGGTTTTGGCAATTCCGAAGGTAAATTTTCGTGGCGTGTCAAGGTGACCACATCTTGAACGCCTGCGAGTCGTGCCAACGTGCTTTTTCTTGTGCGGTTATCATGCGAAGGTGACAAGAACAGGGAGGGAGTGGCCGGATGAGCAAGTACGCGCCGCGCGAGTGGGCGCCGGATGAAAAGCCGATGCTCCCAGGCTCGCCGTCGACGCCCGCCCATCCGACGCCGCTGCGCTTTGCCTACCTCTTCGTGGGCATCCTGATCACGATCACCGGCGGCCTGGGCAATGCGCTGGTCTCGGTCAACCTCGTCAACCTGCAGGGCACGCTGGGCGCCTATTCCACCGAAACCACCTGGCTGCCAGCCGCCTACGTCATGGCGAACGCCTCGATGAACCTGCTGCTGGTGAAGTTCCGCCAGCAGTTCGGCCTGCGCCTGTTCACCGAATTCTTCCTGGTGCTGTACGCGCTGGTGACCTTCGCCCACCTGTTCGTGAACGATCTCGGTTCGGCCATCGCGGTGCGCGCCGCCCACGGCATGCTGGCGGCGGCGATCTCTCCGCTCGGCCTGTATTACGTGCTGCAGGCCTTCAAGAAGGAATGGCGCCTGCGCGGCGTGGCCCTGGCGCTCGGCACGGCCCAACTGGCGCTGCCGCTGGCCTATCTCTTTTCCGGCGACCTGCTGCAGATCGCCGAGTGGCGCGGGCTGTACATGTTCGAGCTGGGACTGGCCCTGGTCTCGCTGGGCGCGGTGCTGATGCTCAAGCTCCCGCCGGGTGACCGCTTCCAGGCCTTCCGGCCGATGGACTTCGTCACCTTCGCCCTGTTCGCACCCGGCATGGCGCTGCTGTGCGCCTCCTTAAGCTTCGGACGCGTGCTGTGGTGGTTCGAGCAACCCTGGATCGGCGTCGCCCTGGCCGGCGCGATTCTGTTGCTGGCGGCGGCCTTCTGCGTGGAGCACAACCGCGCCAACCCGCTGCTGAACATCCGCTTTTTCACGAGCGCCAACATCGTGCGCCTGGCCGTGTCGATGATCCTGGTGCGCATCGTGCTGTCGGAGCAGAGCGTGGGCGCCGTTGGTTTTCTCCGTTCCGTGGGCCTGGACAATACCCAGCTGCAGACCCTGTACGGCATCGTCCTGTGCGCCACCGTGGCCGGCATCGTGGTCTCCGCGCTGACCGTCAACGTCAACCACCTGATGGCGCCGCAAGTCATTTCGCTGGTCCTGATGGCGCTCGGCGCCTGGATCGACGCCCACGCCACCAACCAGACGCGCCCCGAGCAGATGTACCTGAGCCAGAGCCTGCTCGCCTTCGGCGGCACCCTGTTCCTGGGGCCCCTGGTGATCTCGCTGATCGGCACCGTGATCGCCAACCCCGCGAACCTGATCAGTTTCTCGGTGCTGTTTGGCCTGACCCAAAACCTGGGCGGTCTGCTCGGCTCCTCGCTGGTCGGCACCTTCCAGGTGCTGCGGGAAAAATACCATTCCTCGATCATCACCGAGCACCTGAGCAGCCTCGATCCGCTGGTCGCAAGCCGCATCCAGGCCGGCGCCGCCGCCGTCGGCCAGCTGGTCGCCGACCCGGCCGCGCGCACGCGCCAGGGCGCGGCTTCGCTGGCGGCCAGCGCCACGCGCGAGGCCAACATCCTGGCCTATAACGACGTCTTCCTGGTGCTGTCGGCGATCGCCGCCGCCAGCGCCCTGTGGATCTTCCTGCACGCCGTCTGGCTGCAGTACGTCGCCGCTCCCAAGCCCGTGCCGGCGCCGCGTCCGCCCGGCGCGCCGCCACCACCCGAACCCGTCACCGATTGAGCACCATGCCCGACCAGACCCCGTCCCCGGCCAACAAACGTTCGCGCCGCATCCTCGTCAGCGCCGCCATCTTCAGCGCCATCGCCCTTGCAGGCATCCTGGTCGTGCTCTACGCCTGGAAGCTGCCGCCGTTCCGTTCCACCCTGCAGGCGACGGAAAACGCGCTCGTGCGCGGGCAGGTGACCATCATCAGTCCCCAGCTGAGCGGCTATGTGGTCGAAGTGCTGGTGCAGGACTTCCAGCAGGTGAAGCAGGGCGAGCTCCTGATCCGCATCGACGACCGCATCCCGACCCAGCGCCTGGAGCAGGCGCGCGCCGAGCTGGCCAACCGCCGCGCGGCGCTCGAGAACTTCGCGCAGACCAATCGCAGCGCCCAGGCCACCATCGAGCAGAACCGGGCGACCCTGGCGTCCGCGGAAGCGCTGGCGCGCCGCACGGCCCTCGACCTGCGCCGCGTGGAGGAGCTGGCCGCCGACGGTTCGCTGTCCGCACGCGAACGCGACGCCGCACGCGCGGCCAATGCCCAGGCGGTGGCGAGCCGCGACCAGGCGCGCGCCACGCTGGAGATCGCACGCACCAACCTGCGTTCGGTGGGCGTGAACCGCGCCTCGCTCGAGGCTGCGGTCGCGAACGCCGAAGCCCAGGTGCGCCTGGCCGAGATCGACCTGTCGAATACCCGCATCCTGGCGCCGCGCGACGGCCAGCTGGGACAGGTGACGGTGCGCCAGGGGGCCTTCGTGAATGCGGGCGCCCAGCTGACGGCCCTGGTCCCGGCCCAGCTCTGGATCATCGCGAACATGAAGGAGACGCAGATGGCGGACGTGCGTCTCGGCCAGCCGGTCAGCTTCACCGTCGACGCGCTGAACAATGCGGAGCTGCGCGGCCACGTCGAACGCATCGCGCCGGCCACGGGTTCCGAGTTCTCGGTCATCACGCCGGACAATGCGACCGGCAACTTCGTGAAGATCGCCCAGCGCATCCCGGTGCGTGTCAAGATCGACGCGAACCAGCCGCTGGCCCAGCGCCTGCGGCCGGGCATGTCGGTGGTGGCGACGATCGACACGGCGTCTGCGGGCAGGGAGGCGCGATGAGGGCGGCGCGGCTGCTTCCCTTGCTGCTGGTGGCCGGATGCGCGATGGCGCCGCATCCCAAGCCTGCACCGACCCTGCAGGCGCCAGGCGCGTGGCGGACCGCGGCCGGCGGGGAGGGCGTCGTTGCGCGCGACTGGTGGCGCTCCTTCGGCGACCCGGCGCTCGATGCCCTGGTGCGGCGCGCGCTGGACAATAACGGCGAGCTGCGCATCGCGCGCAGCCGGCTGGAAGAATACCGGGCGCGCGTGCGTGTCGCGCAAAGTGCGAGCCTGCCTGCCTTGAACCTGTCGTTCGCGCCGAGCCGGGCACGCGCCATCGGTCCGCTCGGTCAGCCGGTGGAGGTGACGTCGGTGGTCGGGTCGGTGCAGGCTTCCTACGAACTCGACCTGTTCGGCCGCATCGCGGCGACGACGGCGGCTGCCCGCTTCGAGGAGCTGTCGCAGGAGGCTGCGCTCGATGCGGCCGCGCTGTCCATCGTCGCGAACACGGCATCCGGCTACTTCAACCTCCTTGGCATGGACGCCCAGCTGGCGCTGGCGCGTGCGACCCTGGCTTCGCGTGAGCGCTCCTTCGCTCTGGCGCGCCACCAGTTCGAGGTCGGCTACAGCTCGCGCCTGGAGATGTCGCAGGCCGAGGCCGAGCTGCACGCGACCGCTGCCGTGGTGCCGCAGCTGGAACGCGCCATCGCCCAGCAGGAGCAGGCACTGAGCCTGCTGGTGGGCGCCAGCCCCGGACCGGTGGCGCGCGGTGTGCAGCTGGTAGAGGTGCGCCTGCCGGCGCCCGCGCCGGGCCTGCCGTCGGAACTGCTGCGCCGCCGTCCCGACATCGCCCAGGCCGAGCGCCTCGTGCTTGCCGCCGACGCCAGCCTGGCCGCGGCGCGCGACCAGCTGCTGCCGTCGATCCGCTTCAGCGCCTCGCTCGGCGCGCAGGGAGGAAGCGTCGCGCGCCTGCTGCGCGATCCGGTGGAACTGTGGAGCGTGGGCGGCAGCGTGCTGGCGCCGATCTTCGACGCGGGCCGCCTGCGCGCCCAGGCCGATATCGCCGCCACGGTGCGCGACCGCGCCCTGTTCGCCTACGAGAACGCGGTGCGCGCAGGCTTTGCCGAGACCGAGAATGCGCTGGCAGGCATCGACGGCCTGCGGCGCCAGCTGTTTGAAGCCGAGGCGCGCAGCCGGGCGGCGAACGAGGTGCTGCGGGTCGCGCGCAACCGCTACGCCAACGGCTACGCCTCCTACCTCGAGGAGCTGGACGCCCAGCGCACCGCCTTCAGCGCCGAGACCAATGTCCTGCAGCTGCGCGCTAGCCTGCTTGCGGCCCACGTCGACCTGTATCGCGCCCTGGGTGGCGGCTGGACGCCGGCGCCATGAGCGAAGCGATCGTGAAACGTGCGCGCTGCGCGGTGTGCCTGCGTGCGGGTTCAAACTGCATCTGCCGGTGGATCCGGCCGGTCGAATCCGAGGCGGCCCTCTTGGTGCTGCAACATCCTCTGGAGGTCGGCAACGCCAAGAACAGCGCGCGCCTGCTGCACCTGTGCGTGAGCGGCAGCGCGCTGGCGGTGGGCGAGGCCTTCGAGCCGGACGCGCTGGAGGCGCTGCTCCATGCGGATGGGCGCACGCCTGTGTTGCTGTATCCGGAGACCCCGGGGGATGCCGCCTTGCCCGCGCCGCCGCCCTTCACCCCGCTGCCGGCGCAGGCGCTGCGCCTGGTGGTGCTGGACGCCACCTGGCGCAAGAGCCGCAAGATGTTGTATTTGAATCCGCTTCTCCAGCGCCTGCCGCGCCTGGCCCTGCTCGATGTGGCGCCGTCCGGCTACCGCATCCGCAAGGCCCATGCACCGCACCAGCTTTCTTCGCTCGAAGCAGCCGCCCTGGCGCTGGGCCAGATGGAAGGGGACCAGGAAAAGTTCCGTCCCCTGTTCGATGCCTTTGCAGGCTTTGTGGAACAGCAGGCCGCCTTCATGCCGCATGGTCGGCCCACTTGAATTCCGGATGTGAGCGGCGTAATATACTGTATAAATGTACAGTACAGGAGCAGACGTGCCCGACCGCCAACATCCGCCAGAACGAGAACGCCTGGACGAGCAGCCCATGCTCGGCCCGCGTCCGCTCGCCGCGCGCAAAGGGCGGGGCGCCGTCTCCAATCTGCAGGGCCGCTACGAGGTCAATGGCCGCGAGGAATTCGACGACGGCTGGGAGCGTGACGAGGACGAAGCGACGGGCATCCGCACCGTCGTCAGCGATGAGATCGCCAAGAGCATCCTCTCGCGCAACAGTTCGCCCGACATTCCCTTCAACGTCTCGCTGAATCCCTACCGCGGCTGCGAGCACGGCTGCATCTACTGCTTCGCGCGGCCCACCCACAGCTATCTCGGCCTGTCGCCCGGCCTCGATTTCGAAAGCAGGCTGTTCGCCAAGGTCAATGCGGCCGAGCTGCTGCGGCGCGAACTCGCCAAACCGGGCTACGTGCCCGAGCACATCGCGATTGGCGTCAACACCGACGCGTATCAGCCCTGCGAGCGCGAGCGGGGTCTCACGCGCCAGGTGCTGGAAGTGCTCAAGGAGTGCCGGCACCCCTATGGCCTGATCACCAAGTCTTCTCTCATCGAGCGCGACATCGACCTGATCGCGCCGATGGCCGAGAAGGGGCAAGCCTGCGCCGCCATCACCCTGACCACGCTCGACCCGCAGATCGCCCGCACATTGGAGCCGCGTGCCGCGGCCCCGGCCCGGCGCCTGCGCACCATCCGCACCCTGACCGACGCGGGCATTCCGGTGAGCGTGAGCGTGGCGCCGATCATCCCCTTCGTCACGGAACCGGAGATCGAACGCATCCTGGAAGCGGCGCGCGATGCCGGCGCCGTCAGCGCACATTACGTGGTGCTGCGCCTGCCGTTCGAGGTCAATCCGTTGTTCCAGCAATGGCTGGAGGCGCATTTCCCCGAGCGTGCGCAGCGCGTGATGAACCGCGTGCGCGATATGCGCGGCGGCAAGGATTACGACAGCGAATGGGGCAAGCGCATGCAGGGAGAGGGCGTCTGGGCCGACCTGATCCACCAGCGCTTCACCAAGACCGTCGAACGCCTCGGCCTCGGCAAGTTGCGTAGCCGCTTCGACCGTCTCGATGCGAGCCAGTTCCGGCGCCCGCTGGTGGTGCCGGCGGCGTTGCAGGGGAAGAACGGCAAGTCAGGCGCGAAGTCGGCGGGGCAGCTGGATCTGTTATGAGACTGGTCCAGGGCGGTGCGGCAGGGACAGGTTCTTATTGGCCCAGACAGATGATCTTCGTCGCGTATTCAGCGGCATTGCTCTTCTTGCTGGCAGCCCAGTCAATGACTTCCTGCGCCTCGGCGACCGTCATGACCGTGGCTTTTTCCTTGTTCTTGATAAAGGAAACGCCTTCGAACTTGCCTTCCTTGCTGCGCATGACCTTGGCAAACACGGGAGGTTTTTTCTCGCCGTCGGCGATTTTGTTTTGCTGCACGAGGTAACGCTGGTCCTTGTTTTCCATATGAACGCTCTGTAAGTGGGAAGGCAGGCGCCATTGTACGGCCTCGGGACCAGGGGCGAGAGGGCGGGCAGTGCCGGCGTTGCGCCCGGGATGACGGCGCAGGCGGCCGCTCTTGCCACCAGCCTCCGGCAGGCACGGCGGCGGTTCTATTGTGTGATCTTGACGGTGTCGAGGATGCCCTGGATTTCCGCTCGCGTACCGGTCTTTTCGTCCTGCCGCGTTCCCGCACCGATCATGAAGAAATACTCGCCGCGCGGGACGATCCAGAGCTCGGACGAGGTGGGGAAGCTGCGGCCATCGGGCAGTTCCATGGTGTAGTTGATCCGGGCGTAGGCCGACTGTATCCCTGCCACCTGCACGTTGACCGGGGCCTGGACCAGGGCGAAGTCCTTGAAGGTCTTCTGGAACTGCGGCAGGATCAGCTTGATGAGTTCCGTCGCGGGGACGCCCTTCAGCTGGCCATACGGCTTGAGGTTGACCTTGAAGCTGGGATTGACGTCATCGAAGGGCTCGGGGTACTTGGTCATTGCGACCAGCGGCGCGCTGGCGTACTGCTTCATCATGGCGTGGAACTCTTCGTCGCTGAGTTTCATCCGCTTGATGTTGTCCATGTTTTGCGCCGCACTGAGGTAGTGCCAGCCGGCGGGCTTGCTGAGTGCGAGGCGGGCGGTCGGGTTGCTGAAGGCGTTCGTGTCGCCGGCGAAGGCCGCGGCGGCGGGCGCAGCCAGTACCAGCGCCGCCAGGGCGTGCGTGAAGCGATGCATGAAGGCTCCTGATCCTGAGAGTTCGCTTACTTGACTGGGGCAGCGGATTTCGGCTTCTCGATCTTGCCGTGCACCTCATTGACCATCATGAGCGCCGCCGAGCTGAAGAACTTGTGGTACTCCGCCACCATCTCGCCGCTGCTGATGACGGGATCGGTCGCCACCCAGGTCTTGGCCTCGTCGATATCCGCGGTGGCCAGGATGAAGATCCCGCGCCGGTCCTCCTTGCCGTCCAGCGGTCCCGCAACCGCCAGTTTCCCCTCGAAGGCCAGGCGCCCCATATTCGCGAAGTGCCCTTCGAAGATGCGCGCCCGCTCGGCCTTGTCGGTGGCCTTCTTCGGCCCGGTCTTGAGGATCACCAGCACATAGCTGCGCATGCCGTGTTCGTCTGCGCCGAGCGACTTCGCCAGGGCGGGGTCGTACACCGGGGCAGGCTTGGCGACACGCGTCTCCGCATGGGCGACACCGCCGGCCAGTACCAGGCCCGCACACAGCATACTCAGGATTTTCCTGGACATTTCCGTTCTCCTTGTGAGCGCGCCCGGCGCGCTTTATCGTTATAAAAATGATGTGACGAATGCCGGCTCAGACCCACAGCCGGTAGATCCAGAACGACTCGTCCTCGACGTAGCGCTGCGCAAACTCCGTCGGCGAAAAGCCGCAGATTTCCTTGGCCACGCGGCTCATGTGGGCCTGGTCCGAAAACCCTTCGTCCAGCGCCAGCGTCGCCCAGTCGAAGGGCTGGCCGTTCTCGTAGCGCTCGCGTGCGGCAAAGAACATCCCCTCGGTGCGCACCAGCGCCTGCCACTGGCGTAGCGAGCGCCCGCTGAAGGACTTGATGCGCCTTTCCACCTGGCGCGTGCTGTGGGTATTGCGCCATTCATGGGCGCGCAGGGCCAGCCGTTCGACCCAGTGGCGGCCGAACTGGCGCAGCGAGGGACGTCCCGAACTGCGCCCCTGCAGCGTGCGCCAGCGTGGACCGAGGTGCTGTTCCAGCACCCTCAGCGAAGCCGCATCATCTAGCGCCGCGAGCAGCGCTTCGCACATCGGCTGCCACTCGGGGCCCAGCACATCCTGCGCGGGCACGAAGCGGTCCTGCACGGCGCCGAGGTCCAGCCCGAACAATGCCTGGGCCGCGTCCGGCGCGAAGCAGGCCATGTAGCCGCGGCCGCTGTTCGGCGACCAGGTGACGAGGGGGGACGACTGGCTGCCCGACAGCATCACACGCGACACGAGACGCTGCCATCCATGGCGCGCGTGGACCAGGCCCGGCTCCACCTCGTGGTACCAGGACAGCGTCACGATGGGCGAGGCCGGAAAATGCGAGAGCCGCTGCGCGTCCGAAAGGACGACGTGCGAGGTATCGCGGCTGACCATGGCCAGCATCGCGCCCTGCAGCGCGGGCGGCGCCAGCACCAGGCGGTCGATGGGCTGCTTACCCGCCTCGCATGCGCGCGGCCCGCGGGCGTGCCGGTCGGGGCAGGCGGGCAGGAGCAAAGCTGGATGATCGGGCACCATGGTCTTGCAGTATAGGCAAGCGCCAGCCGTCTGTCGATGTCGTTTGGATTCAAGACGCGCCATTTGAGGTGGGGAAGAATGTGTCGCATGACTACCTCGACCTCCCCCCAATGCCCCTTCCATGGCGGCCAGCCGCCTGTCCCCTCCGGCGAGACGCCGGCCACCCATCCGCGCGGCGCCTGGCCGCCCGGTCCGCCAGTCCGCATCACCGGCTGGAGCCTGCTGGCGCGCATGGCGCGCGACCTGCCGGCCGCTTTGCGCGCCTGGCGGGCCGAGTACGGCGACCTGGTCCACCTGCGCATGTGGCCGGAACGCGAGCTGGTCGTGGCCGATCCCGCGCTGGTGCGCGAGCTGCTGGTCCAGCACCACGACGCCCTGGTGCGCTGGGAGCGCGGCATCGAAATATTTTCCCAGGTCCAGGGCCACAGCGTGCTGGTCGCGGAGGGCGCCGCCTGGAGCGCGAAGCGCCAGGCCCTGCAGCCCGAGTTCGCGCCGCGTCCGGTGAAGGCCTTTGTCGGCACCATCGCCGCGGCGGCGAGCAGGGCGCTGGACGCCTGGCAGGCCGGCGCGCCGGGGCGGCCGCGGGTAGAAGCCATCGACAGCGCGCTGACCGCGCTCACCATGGACGTCATCATGCGCATGATGTTCTCGAGCGAGATCGGCATTGATGCCCGCAGGGCGGAAGGCGCGGTGCACGAGGCGCTGGTGATGGCCAACCGCGAGATGTTCTGGCCGGCGAGCTGGCCCGACTGGATGCCCTGGAATGGCCGCAAGCGTGCGGTGAAGGCCACCCTGGCCAAGCTGGTCGCGGGCCAGGTCGAGGCGCGCCTGGCGATGCCAGTCGAGGCATGGCCGGCGGACATGCTGGCGCGCCTCCTGCACCTGCATCGGTTCG
The DNA here is from genome assembly GCA_040758275.1 of Pseudomonadota bacterium. Lineage (GTDB taxonomy): Bacteria > Pseudomonadota > Gammaproteobacteria > Burkholderiales > Burkholderiaceae_D > Telluria. The sequence goes on along the minus strand of JBFLVV010000076.1, from coordinate 764 downwards.
ATCCGGCCGCCTGGCCCCTGCGTGCGGTGATCGACGAATGCATGACCGCCTTCCTGGCCGGCCACGAGACCACCGCCGTCACCCTGGCCTGGTGGGCCTGGTGCATGGCATCCAACCCGGAGGCGCAGGAGGCGGCGCGGCGCGAGGTGGACGCGGTGCTGGAGGGCAGGGCGCCACTGGATGCCGACCTGCCGCGCCTGGGCTACCTCGCGCAGACGCTCAACGAAACCATGCGCCTCTACCCGGCCGCCCCGATCCTGATGAGCCGTCGCTCGACGCGCGAGATCGTGCTGGGCGGCTGGACGGTGCCGAAGCGGACCATGTTCATGATTCCGGTCTTCCTGCTGCACGAGGATGCGCGCGTCTTTCCGGAACCGCAGGCCTTCCGGCCGGAGCGGTTTGCGCCGGATGCGCCGCCGATCCCGCGCGGGGCCTTCATGCCCTTCGGGGCGGGGCCGCGGGTGTGCCTGGGGCAGCACCTGGCAATGGCGGAGCTGACGGTCGTGGCCGCGATGGTGCTGCAGCGCTTTACATTAACGGTGCCCGAAGGGGAGAAGGCGCCGGAACCGGTGCTCAATATCTCGCTGCGGCCGAAGGACGGCCTGCGGCTGGGGATCGAGCGTAGGGTGGTCGGCTCTGAACTGACCCCAAATAGTTGGACGTTAGTTATTAAGCGCCCATGGCCTGGGTCCGGTACTGCACAGGGCTCAGGCCTTTAAGTTTGAGCTTGATGCGGTCGTTATTGTAGTACGTGATGTACTCGG
>JBFLVV010000075.1:0-26775 GCA_040758275.1 Pseudomonadota bacterium | reverse complement strand
GGTGAAAGCGAAAACCGGCAAATCGAAGGCGCCGGTCAGGAAGAAGACCGGAAAGAAGGCGGCCGTCGCCACGGCCGCCGCGGCCACCGCGGTCGCCGCCGCACCGAGAGCAAGCGCGTCGGAAAAGCGCCTCGACCGCCGCTTCGACTCGATGAGCATGCAGTACCTGACCGCGCTGTGGCGCGTCGATCCGGAAGGCGGCATCTACGTCGGCAAGTTCGACCAGGCCGCCAACCTGACCATTCCCGATGCGCCCACCCGCGCGAAAAAACTCGCCTTCGCCAACGAGTGGCTCGAGAAGTTCAACAAGCTCGATACGCGCCAGCTGTCGGCGCGCCAGCGCACCGACCTGGCCCTCCTGGTGAACAAGCTGGAGAAGGACCGCTGGAACCTGACGACCTGGCGCGAATACGAGTGGAACCCCTCGCTCTACAACGTCGCCCAGCCGCTCGACCTGATCCTGGGTACCGAATACGCCGCCAAGCCGCAGCGCCTGCGCACCATCCTCAGGCGCCTGGCGGGCGTGCCCGACTTCTACGCGGCGGCCCAGGCCTCGATCACCAGGCCGACCCGCGAGCACACCCAGCTCGCCATCGCCCAGGCCCCAGGCACCATCGCGGTGCTGGCCGACCTGGGCAAGGCGGCGCAGGAGTCGATCCTGACGCCGCAAGAAAAGGCGATCTTCGCGCAGCGCATCGCGAACGCCGGCACCGCCGTGCTGGGCTATGTGGACTTCCTCACCGCGCTGGACAAGAACACGAAGGACTTCCGTCCCTTCCGCGCCGGCAGGGAGATGTACGAGCAGAAGTTCGCGCTCGAGATCCAGTCCTCCAGCAGCGCCGAGCAGACCTTCCGCAAGGCCCTGGCCACGCGCGAAGAGCTGCTCGCCCGCATGGACACGATCTCGGACGAGCTGTGGCCGCGCTACATGGCCGGTGCCACGAAGCCGCGCGACCGCTTCCAGAAGATCGGCATGATGATCGACAAGCTCTCCGCACGCCACGTCTCGCGCGAGAACTTCCTGCCCGAGATCCGCCGCCAGATCCCGGCCCTGCACAAGTTCGTCCTTGAAAAAAATCTCCTGACGCTCGACGCCGACAAGCCGCTCGAAGTGCGCGAAACCCCGATGTACCAGCGCGGCGTGGCCGGCGCCAGCATCGATGCGCCGGGTCCGTATCGCCCGAAAGACAAGACCTATTACAACGTCACCCCGCTGGACAACCTCACCGCCGAACAGGCCGAGAGCAGCCTGCGCGAGTACAACGAGTGGATCCTGCAGATCCTGAACATCCACGAAGCCATCCCAGGCCACTACGCGCAGCTGGTGTATGCGAACCGCTCGCCTTCGCTGGTGAAGTCGCTGTTCGGGAACGGCGCCATGGTCGAGGGCTGGGCCGTCTACGGCGAGCGCATGATGCTGGAGAACGGCTACGGCGACAACGCCCCCGAGATGTGGCTGATGTACTCGAAGTGGAACCTGCGCAGCGTCACCAACACCATCCTCGACTACGGCGTGCACGTGCTGGGCATGCAGCAGCCGGAAGCGATCGACCTCCTGGTGCGCCAGGCCTTCCAGACCCGCCAGGAAGCGGACGAGAAGTGGCGCCGCGTGCAGCTCACCTCGGTGCAGCTGACCAGCTACTACAGCGGCTACGAGCAGATCATGGAGCTGCGCGAGCGCCGCAGGCAGCAGCTGGGCGAACGCTTCGACCTGAAGGAATTCCACGATCAGTTCCTCAGCTACGGCAATGCGCCGGTCAAGATGATCTCCGAGCTGATGCAGTAAGCACAGCGAGCGGCCTCCAGGCTGTGCGGATGCACACGCATCCGCACAGGATGGGGCCGTGAACTTCCCTCCTCCGCCGTCGTCCTAAAGTCGCCGGCCTGCCACTTTTTCCTCGTCGTGTTCTCTTGACGTGCCAACGGTGCCGGTTGCGCGCAGGTACGGCCTCGTCATGTCCATCGTTTCCGGTTCCGCAAGGCGTGAACGAACAGAACGGAGGCTTCCATGGCATCCATCCTTCACCGGGCGGCTGCTGTCGCCGCCTGCATCGCCTTCCTCTTCGCCGCACCGGCCTCCGCGCAGGTCCAGGCCGGCCCTGGCGCCTGGAGCGACCGGCAGACCTGGGCTGCCGACACCACCTACGGCGACACCCTCACCGGCTTCTACTACTGGCCCGCCACCGCGCCCCAACTCGGCGGCAAGCGCGCCCTGGTGCTGGTGCTGCACGGCTGCGCCCAGACCGCGGCGGGCGACGTCATCGACGGTGCGGCCGACGCCGGCTTCAACTGGAAGGCGGCCGCCGACCGCTACGGCGCCGTGATCCTCGCGCCCAACGCCACCGGCAACCTGTACGGCGCCCATTGCTGGGACTGGGCCGCCGCCAACCGCAGCCGCAATTACGGACACAGCGCCGTGCTGTTCGACCTGGTCCAACGCTTCGTCGGCGACGCGCGCTATGCGATCGATCCGAAGCAGGTCTACGTCGCCGGCCTGTCCTCGGGCGGGGGCAAGACCATGGTGCTGGGCTGCCAGGCGCCCGAGATCTTCGCCGGCGTCGGCATCAACGCCGGGCCACCGCCGGGCGTGTCCACCAGCCAGATCGCCTGGGTCCCGCCCGGGTTCACGTCCACCGCGGCGGCCGACAACTGCCGGGCGATGGCCGGCGCGAACGCGCCCCACTTCGCGACCCAGCTGGCGAGCGTCGTCTGGGGCACGGGCGACTTCCTGGTGGCGCAGGCCTACGGTCCGCTCGACGCCGCCGCCATGCGCCAGGTGTACGGCGGCGCCTTCACCCGGGGCGCGACCGTGAACGTGCCCATGGGCGGCAGCAACGTGCCCTACCTCGACGCCAACGGCAAGGTCCGCACCTCGGAGATCGTGGTGACCGGCATGGGCCACGCCTGGCCGGCCGGCGCCGGCGGGCAGAACGGCAATTTCGTCGACGCGGCCAGGGTCGACTACCCGGCCTTCCTGATGGACTTCTGGTTCAGGAACAACCTGCGCGTGGCGCCCGGCCCGGCCCCCGAGCTGCAGCCGCCGGCCGGACTGGCGGTCGGCGCGCGCACGGCGGACAGCATCGCCCTGTCATGGAACGCCTCGCAGGGCGCGAGCGGCTACAACGTGTACCGCGACGACGCCAGGGTCAACGGCGCACCGCTGGGGGCGACCGCCTACACCGACGCGGGCCTGGCGACGGGGACCAGCTACCGCTACCAGGTATCGGCGACCGGCAGCGGCGGCGCGGAAAGCGCGAAGTCGGCCGGCGTGACGGGGACGACCACCGCGTGCTTCACCTGCGCGGCGGCGGCGGCCAGCAACGAGGCGCATGTGCGGGCGGGGCGGGCGTACGGCAGCGGGCGTTATGCCTTTGCCAAGGGTTCCCATCTCATCCTGGGGCTGAACGACGCCTTCCACACCTCGACCCTGGCGCAGATCGCGGCGGGTTACTACATCGTGGGGAACTGCCCATGAGCGGCGCAGTGGAGCGCCGCCGCCTCTTATGCGTGCTCTTCGGGCGCCCGCGTCATGCGCGCGAACATCGGCGCCACCAGCAGGCCCAGCTCGTAGAGCAGGCACATCGGAATGGCCAGCGCCAGCTGGCTGACCACGTCCGGCGGCGTCACGATGGCGGCGATGACGAAGGCGCCGACGATCACGTAGGAGCGGATCGCGCGCAGCTTCTCGATGCTGACGATGCCCATGCGGACCAGGATGATCACCACCACCGGCACTTCGAAAGTAGCGCCGAAGGCCAGGCACATCGACATCACGAAGTCGAGGTAGTTCTCGATGTCCGGCGTCACCGCGATGGACGTGGGCGCGAACTCGCCGATGAAGTGGAACACGCGCCCGAAGACGAAGAAGTAGCAGAAGGCCACGCCGCCGATGAAGAGCAGCGAGGACGAGATCACCAGCGGCAGCACCAGGCGCTTCTCGTGCGCGTAGAGGCCGGGGGCGACGAAGGCCCACAGCTGGTAGAAGACCCAGGGCAGCGAGAGGATGAAGGCGAGCAGCAGGGTCACCTTCATCGGCACCAGGAAGGGCGAGACCACCCCGGTGGCGATCATCTTGGCGCCGGGTGGCAGCGAGGCGATCATGGGCGCGGCCAGCAGGTCATAGACCGTCGATGGTCCCGGCCAGATGAACAGGGCCGCGCAGGCGATGGCGATCCCGATCGACGCCTTGACCAGGCGGTCACGCAGCTCGACGAGGTGGGAGATGAAGGTTTCTTCGCCTGCGGCTTCTTCGGTCATCTAGAAAAAGGAAGTCTTGGATTTGCTGGAGCCCGGGCGGAACTTGCGCACGCGGGCGGCGCCGGACAGCACATGGGTCTTGCCGCCGTTGCGATGCTTGTACCAGGCCGGGACGCTTGAGGTGCGCACCAGCTTCTTGCGGCGGAAATCGCGCGCCTTGCGCTCGATGTCGCTGGTACTGACGAAACCATGCGCGGACGACGTGGTGGAAGACGACACGTGCTCCTTGCCGTCCCACAGCGCCTCGACCTCGTCGACGTGGCTGGCCATGGATTGCTCGACCTCGTCCTTGAACGACTGCGCGCTCTCGTGCACTTCCTTGTGCAGGTTGCGCAGTTCGTCGAGCTCGATCTCGCGGCTGACCTCGGACTTGACGTCGTGCAGGTAGCGCTGGGCGCGCCCGTACAGGGTGCCCGCCATGCGCGCCACCTTCGGCAGCTTTTCAGGGCCGATCACGATCAGCGCGACAACGCCGATGATCGCCAGCTTCGACAGTCCGAGATCGATCATGCCCGGATCTTAGTGGCGGCTCTTGTCGCGTGCTTCGACGTCGATGGTCGTCTTGTCCGCGACCTGCTGCGGCGGCTGGGAGGTCGACTGGCCGGCGGCGTTCTTCTCTTCCTCGCCTTTCACGCCATCCTTGAAGCCTTTCACGGCCTTGCCCAGGTCGCCACCGATATTGCTGATCTTCTTGGTGCCGAAAATCAGCATCACGACCACCAGCACAATGACCCAGTGCCAAATACTCATCGAACCCATGTTTGTCTCCTAGCAAGGCGCATTGCGCCTGTGAATCGGGAAAGTCTCAGTTTCAGTATACGCCAAGCGGGAGCGTCCTGCCCCCATTAAAAGCTCAGGTCCCCAGCCCGCGCCAGGGGCGCTTGCCGCCGTACATGTGCAGGTGCAGGTGATAGACCTCCTGCCCGCCGTCCGGCCCGCTGTTGATCAGGGTCTTGAAGCCACCGGTACGCGCGCCATTGCCGTCATCCTTGACCGCAACGCCGTGCTCTTCCGCAAGCTTCGGCGCCAGCGCCAGCATCTTGCCCAGCACCGTGGCGTGCTCGCCGGTACAGTCCGAGAGCGTGGCCACGTGCTGCTTCGGAATCACCAGCAGGTGCACCGGAGCGGCCGGGTTGATGTCCTTGAAGGCCAGCAGCTCATCGTCTTCGTAGACGACGCTGGCCGGAATCTGCTTGGCAACGATCTTGCAGAAAATGCAGTTGTCCATCTTGTCTCCAGATTTATGACAGCATTCCCCCTGGAGGGAAGCCCGTGCATCCTACCGGCGCCACATGACAACGGTGTGACGCTGGAAGAACGATTATGACACCGGATACGGGGAAGGCAAGCGTAAGTGGGTGCTTACCAGCAGCTTATTTTTCTTGGCGGGAAGCTTTCTCGTCGATGCCCGAGACGCCTTCGCGGCGCGCCAGCTCGTCGATCACCTGCTGCGGCGTCAAGCCGAACTGGGCCAGCAGCACCATGGTGTGGAACCACAGGTCGGCGGTCTCGTACAGGACCTTGGAAGCGTCGCCCGAGACACGCGCGTCCTTGGCGGCCATGACGGTCTCGGTGGCTTCTTCGCCGATCTTCTTCAGGATGGCGTCGTCGCCTTTGGAAAACAGCTTGGCGACGTAGGAAGTCGCCGGGTCGCCGCCGGCTTGCGGCTTGCGCGACTCGATCACGGCCGCAACGCGGGCCAGGATGTCACTCATGGGATTTCTTTTGTGCGGAGTAGATGGTGTCGGGGTCCTGCAGCACGGGGTCGACCGCCTGCCAGTCCTCGCCATCGAATTGTTGGTAGAAGCAGGAATGGCGTCCGGTATGGCAGGCAATGCCGCCCTTCTGCTCGATCTTGAGCAGAACGACGTCTTCGTCGCAATCGAGGCGCATCTCCAGGACCTTTTGGGTGTGGCCCGATTCCTCGCCCTTGTGCCACAGCTTCTTGCGCGAACGGCTCCAGTAGACGGCCTCGCCCAGCTCAGCCGTCTTCGCGAGCGCCTCGCGGTTCATCCAGGCGAACATCAATATGTCGCCGCTCGCCGCTTCCTGGGCGATCACCGGCACCAGGCCGTGCTCGTCCCAGCGCACCTTGTTCAGCCACTTGGCATTGGTCGGCATGCTTACTCCAGCCTCATCGGGATGCCCTGCTGCGCCATGAAGCGCTTGGCTTCACCGACCGTGTGCTGCCCGTAGTGGAAGATGCTGGCGGCCAGCACCGCGTCGGCATGGCCTTCGAGGATGCCGTCGGCCAGGTCTTGCAGGCCGCCGACGCCGCCCGAGGCGATCACGGGGATGCCGACCGCGTCGGAAACGGCGCGGGTCAGGCCCAGGTCGAAGCCGACCTTGGTGCCGTCGCGGTCCATCGAAGTGAGCAATAACTCACCGGCGCCGAGGCTTTCCATCTTGCGCGCCCACTCGACGGCGTCCAGCCCCGTCGGGTTGCGTCCGCCGTGGGTGAAGACTTCCCATTTGCCCGGCGCGACCTGCTTGGCATCGATCGCCACCACGATGCACTGGGAGCCGTGCTTCTGCGAGGCGTCGAAGACCAGCTGGGGATTGGTGACCGCCGAGGTGTTCATCGACACCTTGTCGGCGCCGGCGTTCAGCAGCCGCCGCACGTCTTCGACCTTGCGCACGCCGCCACCGACGGTGAGCGGGATGAACACGGTCGAGGCCACGGCTTCGATGATCGGCAGGATCAGGTCGCGGCCGTCGCTCGAGGCGGTAATGTCGAGGAAGGTGATTTCGTCCGCGCCCTGGCCGTCGTAGCGGCGCGCGATCTCGACCGGGTCGCCGGCGTCGCGCAGCTCGGTGAAGTTGACGCCCTTGACCACACGGCCGCCGGTCACGTCGAGGCAGGGGATGATGCGTTTTGCGAGCATAAAGCTTAGGCCTGGGCGCCCTCGGTCAGTTCGTCCGCACGCTCCTGGGCCGAAGCCAGGTCGAGCGTGCCTTCGTAGATCGAACGGCCGCAGATCACGCCTTCGATGCCCTCGTCCTGCACCGCGCACAGCGCTTCGACGTCGGCCAGGTTGTGCACGCCCCCCGAGGCGATGATGGGGATCCTGACGGCTTGGGCCAGCTTGACGGTGGCTTCGATGTTCACGCCGGCCATCATGCCGTCGCGGCCGATGTCGGTGTAGACGATCGATTCGACGCCGTAGCCTTCGAATTTCTTGGCCAGGTCGATGACTTCGTGGCCGGACATCTTGCTCCAGCCGTCGGTGGCGACCTTGCCGTCCTTGGCGTCCAGGCCGACGATGATCGAGCCGGGGAAGGCGCCGCAGGCGTCGTGCAGGAAGCCGGGGTTCTTCACGGCGGCGGTGCCGACGATGATGTAGGTGATGCCGTCGTCCAGGTAGCGCTCGATGGTGTCGAGGTCGCGGATGCCGCCGCCCAGCTGGACCGGAATCTCTTCGATGCCCATCTCTTCGGCGTAGTCCTGCACGGTCTGCAGGATCGACTTGATCGCCGCCTCGTTCTTCGGCTTGCCGGCGAAGGCGCCGTTCAGGTCCACCAGGTGCAGGCGGCGCGCGCCCTTCTTCAGCCAGTGCAGCGCCATTTCGGCGGGGTCTTCGGAGAATACGGTGGCGAGGTCCATGTCACCCTGTTTCAGGCGGACGCAGTGACCGTCTTTGAGGTCGATGGCGGGGATCAGCAGCATGGTCGTTGTCGGTTGGTTGACGAGGGAATGAGCGTAAGGATTTACGGCTTCCAGTTGATGAAATTGCGGTACAGGCGCAGGCCGGCGGCTGCGCTCTTCTCGGGGTGGAACTGGGTGGCGACCAGGTTGTCGCGGGCCACGGCGCAGGTGTACATCCCGCCGTAGTCGGCCTCGCCGATGGTGTCCTGGGCATGTTCGGGCGCCGCGTAGTAGCTGTGCACGAAGTAGAAATAGCTGCCGTCCTCGACGCCTTCCCACAGCGGGTGGGCGCGGGTCTGGCGCACGCGGTTCCAGCCCATCTGGGGCACCTTGAAGCGCGAGCCGTCGCTTTGCAGCTTGCCGTCCAGCTGGAAGCGCACAACGCGCCCCGGGAGCAGGCCCAGGCCTGGCGTGCCTTCGTTCTCTTCGCTCTCGTCGAACAGCATCTGCTCGCCCACGCACACGCCCATCACCGGGCGGTTCTTTACCGCGCGCAGCAGGGCTTCCTCGGCGCCGGATTCGCGCAGGCTGCGCATGCAGTCGCGCATGGCGCCCTGCCCCGGCAGCACGATGCGGTCGGCGGCATCGATGTCTTCAGCTTTGTTCGATACCAGGATGTCCGCCTCGGGCGCGGCGGCGCGCAGCGCCTGCGCGACCGAGCGCAGGTTACCCAGGCCATCGACCACCACAATCTTGTTCGTCATGGCTCTTACAGGCTGCCTTTGGTCGAAGGGATGATGCCGGCGGCGCGTTCGTCCAGCGCGGTGGCCATGCGCAGCGCGCGGCCGAAGGCCTTGAACACGGTCTCGCACTGGTGGTGCGCGTTCACGCCGCGCAGGTTGTCGATGTGCAGGGTGACGCCCGCGTGGTTCACGAAGCCGCGGAAGAATTCACCCGTCAGGTCGACGTCATAGGTGCCGATCATGGCGCGGGTCCAGGGGATGTGCATTTCCAGGCCCGGACGGCCCGAGAAATCGATCACCACGCGCGACAGCGCCTCGTCCAGCGGCACGTAGGAGTGGCCGTAGCGGACCATGCCCTTCTTGTCGCCCACGGCCTTGGCCACCGCCATGCCGAGGGTGATGCCGGTGTCCTCGACGGTGTGGTGGGCATCGATGTGCAGGTCGCCGACGGCGTCGACTTCGAGGTCGATCATGCCGTGGCGCGCGATCTGGTCGAGCATGTGGTCCAGGAAGGGGACGCCAGTGTTCAGTTTCTGGCGGCCGGTGCCGTCCAGGTTGATCGCGACGCGGATCTGCGTCTCGTTGGTGTTGCGCGTGATTTCGGCGGTGCGGGTCATTGCAGGGTGCTCGTGTGACGTCTCTTTTGGGAAAGAAACGCTGCTATAAGGAAGCTTTCAGGGCTGTCAGGAATGCGGTGTTTTCTTCTGGTGTGCTGACCGTGACGCGAATGCAATTGGCCAACAGCTTGTCCATTTTACTCAAATTTTTGATCAGCACCTTTTCGCTGCGAAGTTGCGCGCAGGCCTTGTCGGCATCGGGCACGCGCAGCGAGATGAAATTCGCGGCCGACGGAAACACTTCGACTCCCGGCAGCGCCGCCAGTTCGGCGGCGAGGCGCGCGCGCTCGGCGTTCAGCATCTCGGCCTGGCTGTCGAGCACGTCGAGGTGGTCGAGCGCGAACTCGGCGGCCACCTGGGTCAGCACGTTGACGTTGTAGGGCGGGCGCACTTTCTCGAATTGTTCGAGCAGCTTCGCATCCCCCGACAGATAGCCGAGGCGGATACCGGCCAGGCCCAGCTTGGACAGGGTGCGCATCACGACCAGGTTCGGGAACTCCGGCAGGCGGCCCATGAAGCTCTTCTTCGCGAACGGTTGATACGCTTCGTCGACCACGGCGATGCCGGTCTCGCCCAGGGCGCGGATGATGGCGGCCATGTCGTCGGCGTCGAACAGGTTGCCGGTCGGGTTGTTGGGGTAGGCCAGGAAGACCAGGGCGGGCCGGTGGTATTGAATAGCGGCCAGCATGGCGGGCAGGTCGAGCGAGAAGTCGGCTTTCACCGGCACGCCGACGAAGTCCGCACCCGCGAACTGGGCCGAGCGCGAGAACATCACGAAGGCCGGGGTCGGGGCCATGATGACAGCACGCTTGTCCTGGCGCGCGACGGCGGTGGCCATGATCGAGATGAGTTCGTCCGAGCCGTTGCCGAGCAGGACCTCGTAGCCGGCGGGGACGCCCAGGCCGGCGCAGATCTTCTGCTTCAGGGTCGCGTAGGAGGCTACCGGGTAGCGGTTCAGCGCGGCGTCGGCCAGGCGCTGGCCCAGTTCGGCGCGCAGCGCGTCCGGCAGCTGATACGGATTTTCCATCGCGTCGAGCTTGATGTAGCCGCTCGCATCCGGCACGTGGTAGCTGGCGATGTTGCGGACGTCTTCGCGGATGGTATTGGCGATCAGGTTCTCGATGGCGCTCATGCGGTTTCCTCGTTCAGCGGCGCGCTCTTCGCGGCGCTCTTGCGTTTCTTTGCCCCCGCGACGGGCACCTCGGGCGCGGCCAGGCGCTCCCGGATGATGTCGCAGTAGGCGGGGTTCAGTTCGAAGCCGGTGAAGTGGCGCCCGGCCTGGCGCGCGGCAATCGCCGTCGTGCCGCTGCCCATGAAGGGGTCGAGCACGACGCCGCCTGCCGGGCAGGAGGCTTTCACCATGCGCTCGATGATCTCGAGCGGCTTCTGGGTCGGATGGTCGGCGCGCTCCGGATGCTCGCGGTGCAGGCGCGACACGCTCCACACGTCCTTCGGGTTGTAGCCGACTTCGAGCCACTTGGCGCCGATGAAGATCGAGCGCGAGCGCGCCTTCTTGGTCTCGGCATCATACGGAATGCGCACGGCGTCCAGGTCGAAGTAGTAGTCCTTGCGGTTGACAAAAAAGCCGATGGTGTCGTGCACCGAGCTGAAGCTGCGCACGCTGCCGCCCATCGACGGCACGCGGCGGTCCCAGATGATCTCGTTCATCATCGTCATGCGTTTCTTCAGCATCACGAAGATCTCCGGCGCGAAGCGCCAGGTGAGGAAGATGTACAGGCTGCCGTTCGCTTTCAGCTTCGGCAAGACGGCGTCGATCCACTGTTCCGTCCAGGCGAGATAGGCCTCGACGCTCTGCTGGTCCGAGGCATTGCCGTAGTCCTTGCCGAGGTTGTAAGGCGGGTCGGTCAGGATCAGGTCGATGGAAGCATCCGGGATGCGCCCCAAACCGGTGAGCGCATCCTCGCAGAAGACCTGGTCGACCCAGGTGCTCATGATTTGATACGGAGCTCGGCGCTGCGGGCGTGCGCCTGCAGGCCTTCGCCATAGGCCAGTTCGGCCGCAACCTTGCCCAGGGTCTGGGCGCCCTGCTCGCTCACCTGGATCACGGACGAGCGCTTCTGGAAGTCGTAGACGCCCAGCGGCGAGGAGAAGCGCGCGGTGCGCGAGGTCGGCAGCACGTGGTTCGGGCCGCAGCAGTAGTCGCCCAGCGATTCGGACGAGAAGCGGCCCAGGAACATGGCCCCGGCGTGGCGGATCTGGTCTGCCCATTTCAACGGGTCTTCGGCCGAGATTTCCAGGTGCTCGGCGGCGATGTCGTTGGCGATCGCGCACGCCTCTTCCATGTCGCGCACTTTTACCAGGGCGCCACGGTCGGTCAGCGAAGTCGTGATCGTTGCGGAGCGCGGCATGGTGGGCAGCAGCTTGTGGATGCTCGCTTCCACGCGCGCGATGTAGTCGGCGTCCGGGCACAGCAGGATGGCCTGGGCCAGCTCGTCGTGCTCGGCCTGCGAGAACAGGTCCATCGCCACCCAGTCCGGGTCGGTCGTGCCGTCGCACAGCACCAGGATTTCCGAGGGACCGGCGATCATGTCGATGCCGACCACGCCGAACACGCGGCGCTTGGCGGCGGCCACATAGGCATTGCCCGGGCCGACGATCTTGTCCACGGCGGGAATCGTCTCGGTGCCGTAGGCCAGCGCGCCGACGGCCTGGGCGCCGCCGATGGTGATCACGCGGGTCACGCCGGCGATCGCGGCGGCCGCCAGCACCATCTGGTTCTTCACGCCGTCCGGGGTCGGCACCACCATCACGATTTCCTGCACACCGGCCACCTTGGCCGGAATTGCGTTCATCAGGACCGAGGAAGGGTATGCCGCCTTGCCGCCCGGGACATAGATGCCGACACGGTCGAGCGGCGTCACGCGCTGGCCCAGCACGGTGCCGTCAGGCTCGGTGAAGGTAAAACCGTTCAGCTCCTGCTTCTGGCGCTCGTGGAAGACGCGGATGCGCTGCGCAGCCGTGCGCAGCGCATTGCGCTGGGCCTCGGGGATGGCTGCGAGGGCCGCGTCCAGTTCTTCCTGCCGGACGTCGAAGGCGGCCATGGAGCTGGCGCCGCCGTTCGGGATGCGGTCGAATTTGTTCGTGTACTCCAGCACGGCAGCGTCACCGCGATGCTTCACGTCCGCCAGGATCTTCGCGACTGCCGCCTCGATGGCGTCGTCGGTGTCGGCTTCGAATGCCAGCAGGCTTGACAGCGTCTGCTTGAAGTCGGGGGCGGTGGAGTCGAGCTTGCGGATCTGTACTGCCATGATGAGTGCTTCAGCCTTGTGCTTGGGATGCCTTTTGGAAGGCATCGAGGATCGGTTGCAGGCGCTCGCGCTTGAGCTTGAGCGCGGCCTGGTTGACTACCAGGCGCGAGGAGATGTCCATGATCTTTTCGACTTCGACCAGGTTGTTGGCGCGCAGGGTGCCGCCGGTCGAGACCACGTCGACGATGGCGTCCGACAGCCCGACCAGGGGCGCCAGTTCCATCGAGCCGTACAGCTTGATCAGGTCGACGTGCACGCCCTTGGCGGCGAAGTGTTCGCGCGCGGTGTTCACGAACTTGGTCGCCACGCGCAGGCGCGCACCCTGGCGCACCGCGGTCTCGTAGTCGAAGCCGGCGTTCACCGCCACCGACATGCGGCAGCAGGCGATGCGCAGGTCGATCGGCTGGTACAGGCCTTCGCCGCCGTGCTCGAGCAGCACGTCCTTGCCGGCTACGCCGAAATCGGCGGCGCCGTGCTGGACATAGGTCGGCACGTCGCTGGCGCGCACGATCAACACGCGCACGCCCGGGTCATTGGTCGGCAGGATCAGCTTGCGCGAGGTTTCCGGATTCTCGAGGACGGTAATGCCCGCCGCTTCGAGCAGCGGCAGGGTGTCCTCGAAGATCCGGCCCTTGGAGAGGGCCAGGATCAGGCCCGGTTCCCCGTTACGATTCATAGTGCTCATTTACTTGATACGGACGATGTCGGCGCCGACGGCGGACAGCTTCACTTCCATGCGGTCGTAGCCGCGGTCGAGGTGGTAGATGCGGTCGATCAGGGTGGTGCCTTCCGCGGCCATGCCGGCGATCACCAGCGAAGCCGAGGCGCGCAGGTCGGTTGCCATCACGGGCGCGCCGACCAGGCGATCGACGCCCTTGATGAAGGCGGTATTGCCCTCGGTGGAGATCTGGGCGCCGAGGCGGTTCATCTCCTGCACGTGCATGAAGCGGTTTTCAAAAATGGTCTCGGTCACCTTGCTCGAGCCGTCGGCCAGGATGTTCACGGCCATGAACTGGGCCTGCATATCGGTCGGGAAGCCCGGATATTCCGTGGTGCGGAAGGACACCGGGCGCGGGCGGCCGTCCATGCGGGCGCGGATGGTGTCCGTGCCGACGTCCAGCTGCAAGCCGATCTCGCGCAGCTTGTCGAGCGCCACGTCGAAGATATCGGTGCGGGTGTTGCGCAGCACGATGTCGCCACCGGTGGCCGCCACGGCGCACAGGAAAGTAGCGGCTTCGATACGGTCCGAGATCACGGCGTGCTTCGCGCCATGCAGGCTATCCACGCCCTGGATCACCAGGCGATCGGTGCCGATGCCTTCGATCTTCGCGCCCATGGACACCAAGAGGTTGGCCAGGTCGGTCACTTCCGGCTCGCGCGCGGCGTTTTCCAGCACGGTCTCGCCTTCGGCCAGGGTCGCGGCCATCAGCAGGTTCTCGGTGCCGGTCACGGTGATCATGTCGGTGAGAATGCGCGCGCCCTTGAGCTTCGCGCACTTGGCGTAGATGTAGCCGCCTTCGATCGTGATCTCGGCGCCCATCTGGCGCAGGCCCTTGATGTGCTGGTCGACGGGGCGCGAGCCGATGGCGCAGCCGCCCGGCAGCGAGACCTTGGCTTCGCCGAAGCGCGCCAGCAGGGGGCCCAGCACCAGGATCGAGGCGCGCATGGTCTTCACCAGCTCGTACGGCGCTTCGAGCGAGGTGATGTTGGCGCCGTTCAGGGTGACGCGCTCGTCGTCCTGGGTGACCTTCAGGCCGGTCTGCTCGAGCAGCTTGAGGATGGTGCGCACGTCGTGCAGGCGCGGCACGTTCGACAGTTCGAGGTCGCCGCCGGTGAGCAGGCCCGCGCACAGGATGGGCAGCGCCGCATTCTTGGCGCCGGAAACCGGGATGTCACCGTTCAGGCGCTTGCCGCCATTGATTTGCAGCTTGTCCATGATTAGCCTTGGTACTCTTCAGGGGTAAGGGTTTTCATCGACAGCGCGTGGATTTCCTCGCGCATGCGATCGCCGAGTGCAGCGTACACCAGCTGGTGGCGCTGGATCGGACGCTTGCCGGCAAAGGCTGGCGACACGATCACGGCCGTGAAATGCTGGCCGTCGCCCTCCACGTGCAGATGGGTGCATTCGAGGCCAGCGCTGATGTAGCTGTGGATCAGTTCGGGTGTGGTCGACACGAGGTAACTCCAGTGAATTCTTTAGTGACGCAGCTTGTAGCCGCGCTTGAGCATATTGATCGCAATGGCCGCCAGCACCACCAGGAACACCGACACGATGGCCAGGCTGGTCCAGGGCGAGACGTCGGATTTGCCGAAGAATCCATAGCGGAACCCGTCAATCATATAAAAGAACGGGTTGAAATGCGAGACCGCCAGCCAGAACGGCGGCAGTTTTTGGATGGAATAGAACACCCCGGCCAGGAAGGTGGCCGGCATGATCAGGAAGTTCTGGAAAGCCGCCAGCTGGTCGAACTTTTCCGCCCAGATGCCGGCGATGACGCCCATGGTACCCAGGATGGCCGCGCCCAGGAAGGCGAACACGATGATCCACAGCGGCGCAACAAAACTGAGGTGCGCGAACCAGGCGGTGATCACGAACACGCCGAAGCCGACCGCGAGCCCGCGCAGGATCGAGGCGGCGATATAGGCCGACAGGATCTCGGCATGCGAGAGCGGCGGCAGCAGGATGAACACCAGGTTGCCGGTGATCTTGGACTGGATCAGGGACGAGGACGAGTTGGCGAAGGCGTTCTGCAGCACGCTCATCATCACGAGACCTGGAATCAGGAAGGAGGTATAGCTGACGCCCTCCAGCATCTCGACGCGGCCGTCGAGCACGTGGCCGAAGATCAGGAGGTAGAGCATGGCCGTGACGACGGGCGCGGCGATGGTCTGGGTCGCCACCTTCCAGAAGCGCAGCGACTCTTTATAGAACAGGGTGCGGAAACCCACCGAGAACAGGTTCATTGCGGGCCTCCCTCCTGTTTGTCGCCGACGACCTGCAGGAAGATGTCCTCGAGGTCGGCCTGCTCGAGCGCCATCTCGTCGATCACGGCGCCGCTCTCGCGCAGGCGCGCCAGGATCGGCTCGACTTCCTGGACGTCGTTCACGCGCAGGGTGTATTTGTTGCCATTGGTGTGCTCGTCGTGGGAGACCAGGTGGCGCAAGGCCTCCGGCAAGTCACCGCTCTTGAGCTTGACCACCAGCTGCGAGCCCGACACGCGGCGCAGCAGCGCCGACATGGTGTCCAGCGCCACCACCTCGCCGAGCTTCAGCATGGCGACGCGCTGGCACATGGCCTGCGCCTCTTCCAGGTAGTGGGTGGTGAGCACCACGGTATGGCCTTCGCGGTTCAGGCGCGAGATGAACTTCCACAGGGTCTGGCGCAGCTCGACGTCGACGCCGGCGGTCGGCTCGTCGAGCACGATCACGGGCGGCTTGTGCACCAGGGCCTGGGCCACCAGCACGCGCCGCTTCATGCCGCCGGACAGGGCCCGCATGTTCACGTCGGCCTTGTTGGTGAGGTCCAGGTTGTGCATGACCTCGTCGATCCAGGCGTCGTTGTTCCTGATGCCGAAGTAGCCCGACTGCAGGCGCAAGGTCTCGCGCACCGTGAAGAAGGGATCGAACACCAGCTCCTGCGGCACCACGCCGAGGCGCTTGCGCGCTTCGCGGAAGTCCGTGACCACGTCGTGTCCGTGGATCTTGACGCTGCCGACGTCCGGGCGGATCAGGCCCGCGATGGTGGAGATCAGGGTGGTCTTGCCGGCGCCGTTGGGCCCGAGGAGGCCGAAGAATTCGCCTTCCTCGATGTTCATGGAGACGCCCTTGAGGGCCTTGAAGCCCTTGTAGCTTTTCTCGACGCTGCTAATCTGGATCGCTGTCATTCTTGTTCGGGAGGGTGGTGCGGACGCACCGGGACCGTGCGGGGAAACGGCCCATTATAGGTGAAATCAGAAATACAAGAGGTCGGCGGGGGAATTTGCGGCGGGAGGGGTTCGTAGGGTGGGCAGGTTTTCCTGCCCACGCGTTCAACCAGTCTAAGATCAGCCGTAGCGTCTGTTCATCCGTGATTTGAACGCGTGGGCGGGAGACCCGCCCACCCTACGAAAAGCACAGTCAGGATTGCGGCAAGAGCTGGTCCACGCCATACAGCGCAGACAGTTTCTGCACGTTCTCGGGAACGTTGATGAAGGTGAGGCGCTGGTTCGCGGCGCGCGCGCGGCGCTGCCAGGCCAGCAGTACGGCCACGGCCGAGGAGTCGGCGGCGCCGACGCCGCCCAGGTCGAACACGGTCTCGCCGGCGGCGATCGCAGCGCAGCCCTGCTCCAGGGCGGCGCGGCCGCTCTGGAAGGTCAAGGCGTCTAACGAGAGCATGGGATTGGCTTCGGCCATTACTTCGGCGCCTTCAGCGGCTTGGAGGCCAGCTGCTGGTTACGCTCGGCCAGCTTCTTGATCAGGCCATCCACGCCGGTCTTGCCGATCTCGCTCGCGAAGGTGCTGGTGTAGGTCTGGACCAGCCAGGCGCCCAGCACGTTGATGTCGTAGATCTTCCAGCCTTGCGGGCCGTTCGACAAGCGGTAGTTCAGGGTGATCGGCTCGCCGCGGGCGACGTTGACCTGCGAACGCACTTCGACGTCGCTGGCGCCGGCTTCGGCACGGAAAGGCTTGAACTCGACGGTTTCGTTCTTGATCTGCGACAGCGCGCCTGCGTAGGTGTAGACCAGCAGGTTGGTGAATTCCTTGATCAGCTGCTTCTGCTGTTCCGGGGTGGCCTGGCGCCAGTAGCGGCCGGCTGCCTGCTGGGTCATCTTCTCAGCGTCCACGTGCGGCAGGATCTTGCTGTTCACGAGGTCCATGATCTTGGCGCGGTTGCCGGCCTGGATGTCCTTGTCGGCCTTGACGGTCTCGATGACGTCGGCGCTGATGCGCTTGACCAGCGCGTCCGGTGCTTCGGCGGCGATGGCGGAGGTGGCGAAAGCGACGGTGGCGGCTGCGGTGGCGATCAGTTGGATGATGGGTTTCATGTGTCGGTTTCCTTGTTGATAGGCGCCGCGCCTGGCCTTGCGGCCGGCGGGCATGCCATGTTAACTCTTGATGAGGCCGGCGGATGACACCGTTGTGTAAGGACTTGTTACTGTGCCGGCTTGACCGTTGGCTCAGCCACGGCCTTGCCGGCCGGGTCGGCCGCGGGCTCGGCATTGCTGGTCGCTTCGTCTGCCTGGGTCTCGCGCGGCACGTTGCCGTCGTAGACCTGGCTCTGGCGGCGCTGCATATAGCCGTCGCGGATGAACTCGTAACGGTCGAGGGCGGCTTCTTCCAGCAGGTTGCCCGCGTCCAGCAGGGTGGCGCGCTTGTCGACCACGCGGATGCCGGCGCCGATATTGCGCCAGTTGGCCGGTTCCTTGTACTTCCAGATGTCGCCACCGATGTCGGCCGGCAGGGCCGCGGTGTCACGCACTGTGGAGGGGCCCAGCAGGGGCAGCATCACGAACGGTCCGCTCGGCACGCCCCAGACGCCCAGGGTCTGGCCGAAATCCTCGTTGTGCTTGGGGATGCCGGCTTCCGAGGCGATGTCGAGCAGGCCGAAGATGCCGAAGGTCGAGTTGACGGCGACGCGGGTGACGTCGCCCATGCCGGCCTGGCCCTTGCCCTGCAGCAGGTTGTTGACCGCGCTCCAGACATCGGACAAGTTACCGAAGAAGTTGTTCACGCCGGTCTGCATGAAGCCCGGGGTCACGTTCTTGTAGGCAGTCGCGGTGGGTTTGAGCACGGTGCGGTCGACCGCATCGTTGAAGCGGAACACGGTGCGGTTATAGCCTTCCAGCGGGTCTTGCGGGTTCGTGGTGGCGCAACCGCTCAGCAGTGCGACGACAGCGGCGGCGGCAAGCGCGCGCAGGGGGCCTGCGGAAACTGGCATGTGCTTCATTCGCTACCTTCCTTTCCTTCAGCGGCCTTGCTGTAGATAAATTGGTTGATCAGATCCTCGAGCACCGTGGCCGACTGGGTACGGTTGATGCGGTCGCCGTCCACCAGGTTCTTGGTGTCGCCGCCCGGTTCGATGCCGATGTACTGCTCGCCCAGCAGGCCAGCGGTCAGGATCTTCAGCGAACTATCTTTCGGGAACTGATAATTCTGGTCCAGCTCCAGGTTCACCTGGGCCTGGAAAGTCTTGTCATCGAAGCTGATCTCGCCTACCCGGCCGACCACCACACCGGCGCTCTTGACGGGCGCCTGCGGCTTCAGGCCGCCGATATTGTCGAACTTGCCGGTCACGATATACGTCTTGGTGAACGACAAGGTGCTCATATTCCCCGCCTGCAGGGCCAGGAACAGGAGGGCTGCGGCGCCCAGCAGGACGAACAGGCCGACCCAGACATCGATGATTTTACGGTGCATAGTATTTCCTAGAATTCAGGCCGTCTGTGCGCGGCCAAACCAAACATTGATTCTGTGTTATTGCTTATTGATTACTGTCCGAACATCAGGGCGGTCATCACGAAATCCAGCCCCAGGACCAGCAGCGAGGCGATGACGACGGTGCGCGTGGTGGCGCGCGCGACGTCCGCCGGGGTCGGCTTGACGTGATACCCCTGGAACAGGGCGGTAAAGGTCACGGCGATGCCGAACACGAAGCTCTTGATGACGCTGCTGACGACGTCGCGCTGGACGTCCACGCCGGCCTGCATCTGCGACCAGAAAGCGCCCTCGTCCAGGCCCAGCAGTTTCACGCCGACCAGGTAGCTGCCGACGATACCGACCGCCGAGAACACGGCCGCCAGCACCGGCATGGCAATGACGCCGCCCCAGAAGCGCGGCGCGAGCACGCGCTGCACCGGGTTCACGGCCATCATTTCCATCGCGGTGAGCTGCTCGCCGGCCTTCATCAGGCCGATCTCGGCCGTGAGCGAGGTGCCGGCACGGCCCGCGAACAGCAGCGCCGTCACCACCGGACCGAGTTCACGCACCAGCGAGAGCGCGGTCAGGGGACCGAGTTTTTCCTCGGCGCCGAACTGGATCAGGTTGACATAGAACTGCAGTCCCAGCACGAGGCCGACGAACAGGCCCGAGACAATCGTGATCACCAGCGAGTAATTGCCGATGAAGTGGACCTGTTCCGTGATCAGGGTCGGACGGCGAAATGCCCCCGGAGAGAAACGCAGCAGGTTGAAGAAGGCGCGGGTCGCGAAACCCAGGCTCTCGACGCCTTCGCGCACCCAGCGGCCGATCGATTCCAGCGCGCGCATCATCGCTTGCCTCCCAGGCCCAGGTCGTCGCTGAGCGACTTGCCCGGATAGTGGAAGGGCACCGGGCCGTCCGGCTCGGCGTTCACGAACTGCTTCACGTACGGGTCCTGGGACACACGCAGCTCGGCCGGCGTGCCTTCTGCCACGATCTTGCCTGCCGACATGAAGTACACATAGTCGGCGATGGCGAAGGTCTCGTTGACGTCGTGCGAGACCAGGATCGAGGTCGAGCCGAGGGCATCGTTCAGGTTGCGGATCAGGTTGGCGGTCACGCCCATCGAGATCGGATCGAGGCCGGCGAAAGGCTCGTCGTACATGATCAGTTCGGGATCGAGGGCGATGGCGCGGGCGACCGCCACGCGGCGCGCCATGCCGCCGGAAATCTCGCCCGGTTTCAGGCGGTGCGCATTGCGCAGGCCGACGGCATTGAGTTTCATGAGCACCAGGTCGCGGATCAGTTCTTCCGGCAGGTCGGTGTGCTCGCGCAGGGGAAAGGCGACGTTGTCGAAAATCGACAGGTCGGTGAACAGGGCGCCGAACTGGAACAGCATGCCCATGCGGCGGCGCAGGCGGTACAGCCCTTCGGTATTCAGTTCGTGCACGACCTCGCCGTTCACGCGCACCTGGCCGCGCTGGGGACGGATCTGGCCGCCGATCAGGCGCAGGACCGTGGTCTTGCCGCAGCCCGAACCACCCATGACGGCGATGAGCTTACCGCGTGGGAAGTCCATGCGGAGGTTCGACAGGATGGAACGCTCTCCGTACGAAAAGTGCAGATCGCGGATTTCGACTAGGTTCGACACAGCGTATTTGTTATTGAGGTAATCCGTTATTGTAGTGCAGAAAGCTTAAGCCTCGCTTGCGGTGGCCCATTTTCAGCCGGTCGGTCGACGTACAATTACAACAAAACTAACCAAAGAGTCAGATATTTTCGCTTGTAAGTGATTGTTTTTGAAGAGATATGTATGTCTGCCAATATTGCGATTTGTTGAATTGTATCAACAAATTCCATGTGGCAACTAACTCTGGCAAGATGATGGGCACCTCTTGTCACCGTGTCAGCTGATGCGGTGCAATACGAGCCCAGCGTAAAGACATTCGATCTCCTGTCGTCGTGCGCACACGCACATAAGTGTGTCGGTAAGCGCCGGATAGCATCTTCCTGTTGGGCTATATCCACAGAAATGATGGACGAAAAAAAGGCGGCCGAAGCCGCCTTACTGCCCTCTGCCCAGCCTCAGCGCGGGAGGACCGAGCTGCCCATCAGGAATTCATCGACCGCACGTGCGCATTGGCGGCCTTCACGGATCGCCCACACGACGAGCGACTGGCCACGGCGCATATCGCCCGCTGCAAACACCTTCGCCTTCGAGGTCTGGTAGGAACGCTCGCCCTCGGTCGTGGCGCGCACATTGCCGCGCGCATCCTTCTGCACGCCGAAAGCGTCCAGCACGTTCTGCACCGGCGAGACGAAGCCCATGGCCAGGAAGACCAGGTCGGCCTTCATCTCGAATTCCGAATCCGGCACTTCGACCATCTTGCCGTCCTTCCACTCGACGCGGCAGGCGACCAGCTTCTCGACCTTGCCGCCCTTGCCTTCCAGGCGCTTGGTGGCCACCGCCCAGTCGCGCTGGCAGCCTTCCTCGTGCGAGGACGAGGTGCGCAGGCGGGTCGGCCAGTAGGGCCAGACCAGGGGCTTGTTCTCCTGCTCGGGCGGCATCGGCATCAGCTCGAACTGGGTGACGGACGCCGCGCCATGGCGGTTCGAGGTGCCGACGCAGTCGGAACCGGTGTCGCCGCCGCCGATCACGACCACGTGTTTACCGGTGGCCTTGATCTGGTCCTTCAGTTTGTCGCCGGCGTTGACCCGGTTCTGCTGCGGCAGGAAGTCCATGGCGAAGTGCACGCCCTTCAGTTCGCGGCCCGGCACCGGCAGGTCGCGCGGCTGCTCGGCGCCGCCGGCCAGGACCACGGCGTCGAACTCTTTTTCCAGGTCTTCCGGGAAGATGGTGTCGCGCGCCATGTTCGACACGGTGGCCGGGAAGTCCTTGCCGATCAGGACACTGGTGCGGAAGGTCACGCCCTCCGCCTTCATCTGTTCGACGCGGCGGTCGATCAGGTCCTTCTCCATCTTGAAGTCGGGGATCCCGTAGCGCAGCAGGCCGCCGATGCGGTCGCTCTTCTCGAACACGGTGACGTCGTGGCCGACACGCGCCAGCTGCTGGGCCGCGGCCAGGCCGGCGGGGCCGGAACCGACCACGGCGACCTTTTTCCCGGTTTTGCTTGCTGCCGGCTGCGGCACGATCCAGCCGTGCTCCCAGCCGCTGTCGGCGATCTTGCGCTCGATCGACTTGATGCCGACCGGCTCGTCGTTGATGCCCAGCGTGCAGGCAGACTCGCAGGGCGCCGGGCAGATGCGGCCGGTGAATTCCGGGAAGTTGTTGGTCGAATGGAGGTTCTCGACGGCCGCACGGTAGTTGCCGTGGTAGACCAGGTCGTTCCAGTCGGGGATCTGGTTGTTCACCGGGCAGCCCGTGTTACAGAAGGGGATGCCGCAATCCATGCAGCGCGCGCCCTGCACCTTGGCTTGGCCGTCGGTGAGGGTCAGCACGAATTCCTTGTAGTTCTTGACGCGATCGCCAGGCTCGAGGTGGCCCTCTTCCTGTCGTGCGAATTCCATGAAGCCGGTAATTTTGCCCACGTTGTTTTCCTTTTGTCGCAGCGTGCGTTTACGCCGCCAGTTCGATCTTGTCGTTCGCCTCTTCCATGCTCGAGTTGTGCATCTCCTCGAGGGCGCGCTTGTAGTCGGTCGGGAAGACCTTCACGAACTTGCCGCGGCTGTTGGCCCAGTCGTCCAGCAGGTTGCGCGCGCGGGTCGAACCCGTGTGCTTGAAGTGGCGTTCGATCAGGCGGCGCAGGATGGTTTCGTCCGATTCGCGCTCGCCATTGCGGGTCTGGCTGTGCCAGCCGGCTTTATCAAGCTGCTGCTTGGTCGCCAGCACCGGCTCCAGGTTGACCATGGAGGTGTTGCACTTGCCGGCGAATTCGCCATTCGGGTCGTAGACGAAAGCCACGCCGCCCGACATGCCCGCCGCGAAGTTGCGGCCGGTCTCGCCCAGCACCACCACCGTCCCGCCGGTCATGTATTCGCAACCGTGGTCGCCGCAGCCCTCGACCACCGCCACGGCGCCCGAGTTACGCACCGCGAAGCGTTCGCCGGCCACGCCGTTGAAGAAGGCCTCACCGGAAATCGCGCCGTACAGCACGGTGTTCCCGACGATGATGTTGTCCACCGCCCAGCCGCGGAACTCGGTGTTCGGACGCACGATGATGCGGCCGCCCGACAGGCCCTTTCCGACGTAGTCGTTGCCTTCGCCGACCAGGTCGATCGTGATGCCGGCTGCCAGGAAGGCCGCGGCGGACTGGCCGGCGGTGCCCTGCAGCTGGATGTGGATGGTGTCGTCCGGCAGGCCGGCATGGCCGTAGCGCTTGGCCACTTCGCCCGACAGCATGGTGCCCACGGTGCGGTGCACGTTCTTCACCGGCGAAATGAAGGAGACGCGCTCGCCCTTCTCCAGCGCGGCCTTGGCCTGGGCGATCAGCTTGTGGTCCAGCGCCTTGTCGAGGCCATGGTCCTGGCCATCGGTATGGAACAGGGCGCGCGGCGAATCGCTCTTCGGCTGGTAGAAGATGTTCGAGAAGTCCAGGCCCTGGGCCTTCCAGTGGCCGATGGCCTTGGCCTTGTCCAGCAGGTCGGTGCGGCCGATCAGTTCGTCGTAGCTGCGGATGCCCAGCTGCGCCATGATCTGGCGGGCTTCCTCGGCCACGAAGAAGAAGTAGTTCACCACGTGTTCCGGTTTACCCTGGAACTTGGCGCGCAGGACCGGGTCTTGCGTGGCGACGCCGACCGGGCAGGTATTCAGGTGGCATTTGCGCATCATGATGCAGCCTTCGACCACCAGCGGTGCGGTCGCGAAGCCGATTTCGTCGGCGCCCAGCATGGCGGCGACCACCACGTCGCGGCCGGTGCGCATCTGGCCATCGGCCTGCACGCGGATGCGGCTGCGCAGGCCGTTGAGCACCAGGGTCTGCTGGGTCTCGGCCAGGCCCAGTTCCCACGGGGTGCCGGCGTGCTTGACCGAGGACAGCGGCGAAGCGCCGGTGCCGCCATCGTGGCCCGCGACCACCACGTGGTCGGCCTTGGCCTTCGAGACGCCCGCGGCGACGGTACCGATGCCGACCTCCGACACCAGCTTCACCGAGATCGAGGCGTTCGGGTTCGCGTTCTTGAGGTCGTGGATCAGCTGCGCCAGGTCTTCGATCGAATAGATGTCGTGGTGCGGCGGCGGCGAGATCAGGCCCACGCCCGGCACCGACACGCGCAAGGACGCGATGTACTCGCTGACCTTGTGGCCCGGCAGCTGGCCGCCTTCGCCCGGTTTTGCGCCCTGTGCCATCTTGATCTGGATCTGGTCGGCCGATGCCAGGTACTCGGCGGAGACGCCGAAGCGGCCCGACGCCACCTGCTTGATCTTCGAACGCAGCGAATCGCCATCTTCCAGCGGAATGTCGGCGACCACGCGGTCCGAGCCCAGGATCGAGGCCAGGGTCTCGCCCTTGGCGATTCGGATACCCTTGAATTCGCCCATGTAGCGGCGCGGATCTTCGCCGCCCTCGCCGGTGTTCGACTTGCCGCCGATGCGGTTCATGGCGATCGCCAGCGTGGCGTGGGCCTCGGTGCTGATCGAGCCGAGCGACATCGCGCCGGTGGCGAAGCGCTTGACGATGTCCTTGGCCGGCTCGACTTCTTCCAGTGGAATGGCCTTCGAAGGATCGATCTTGAACTCGAACAGGCCGCGCAGAGTCAGGTGGCGGCGGCTCTGGTCGTTGATGATCTGGGCGTACTCTTTATAGGTGCTGTAGTTGTTGGCGCGCGTCGAGTGCTGCAGCTTGGCGATGGCGTCCGGCGTCCACAGGTGGTCTTCGCCGCGCACGCGGAAGGCGTATTCGCCGCCGGTGTCCAGCGCGTGCTCGAGCAGCGGGTCGTTGCCGAAGGCGAGCGAGTGCAGGCGCAGCGCTTCTTCCGCCACTTCGAACAGGCCAATGCCTTCGACGGTGGACGAGGTGCCGCGGAAGTACTTGTCGACCAGCGACTTGTTCAGGCCCACGGCCTCGAAGATCTGGGCGCCGCAGTAGGACATATAGGTGGAGATGCCCATCTTCGACATCACCTTCATGAGGCCCTTGCCGACCGCCTTGGTGTAGTTGTAGATGGCCTTATCAAGCTCCATCTCGTGCGGCAGGTTGTGCGCGAGGTCAGCGAGGGTCTCCAGCGCCAGGTAGGGGTGCACGGCTTCCGCGCCATAGCCCGCCAGCAGGGCGAAGTGGTGGGTCTCGCGGGCCGAGCCGGTTTCCACGACCAGGCCGGTGGAGGCGCGCAGGCCGCGTCCGACCAGGTGCTGGTGGATGGTGGAGGTGGCCAGCAGCGCGGGAATCGCAACCTGGTCGGCGGACATGGCGCGGTCCGAGACGATCAGGATGTTGTGGCCGGATTTCACCGCGTCCACGGCTTCCGCGCACAGCGAAGCCAGGCTCGCCTCGATGCCTTCCTTGCCCCAGGCGACCGGATAGCAGATGTTCAGCTCATAGGACTTGAACTTGCCGCCGGTGTGCAGGCTGATCGCGCGCAGGCGCGCCATGTCGTCGAAGCCGAGGATGGGCTGCGAGACTTCCAGGCGCATCGGCGGGTTGACGTTATTCGTGTCCAGCAGGTTCGGCTTCGGGCCGATGAAAGAGACCAGCGACATCACCATGCTCTCGCGGATCGGGTCGATCGGCGGGTTGGTCACTTGCGCAAACAATTGTTTAAAGTAGTTATACAAAGGTTTGAGCTTGTTCGACATGACCGCCAGCGGCGAATCATTACCCATCGAGCCGGTGGCTTCCTCGCCCAGCACGGCCATCGGGGCCATCAGGAACTTCAGGTCTTCCTGGGTGTAGCCGAAGGCCTGCTGGCGATCCAACAGGGTGACGGCGGTCTTTTCGCCCTGCGCGTCTTTCGCGCGGTGCTGCAGCAGCTGGCTTTCGGACAGCTTGATCTCGTTGAGCTTGATGCGCACCGACTTGATCCAGGCTTTATAGGGCTTGGCGTTCGAATAGGTGTCCTTCAGTTCCTTGTCGTCGATGATGCGGCCGGCTTCCAGGTCGATCAGGAACATCTTGCCCGGCTGGAGGCGCCATTTCTTGACGATGCGCGATTCGGGAATCGGCAGCACGCCGGATTCGGAAGCCATGACGACCAGGTCGTCCTCGGTGATCACGTAGCGCGCCGGACGCAGGCCGTTGCGGTCCAGGGTGCCGCCGATGTGGCGGCCGTCGGTGAAGGCCATGGCGGCCGGGCCGTCCCACGGTTCCATCATCGCGGCGTGGTATTCGTAGAAGGCGCGGCGGTTGTCGTCCATCGACGTATGGTTTTCCCAGGCTTCCGGGATCATCATCATCATCGCCTGGGCGACCGGATAGCCGGCCATCACCAGCAGTTCGAGCGCATTGTCGAAGCAGGCGGTGTCGGACTGGCCTTCATAAATCAGCGGGAACAGCTTGCCCAGGTCTTCGCCCAGCACGGCGGACTTGAGCATGCCTTCGCGGGCGCGGGTCCAGTTGAAGTTGCCCTT
Organism: Pseudomonadota bacterium; assembly: GCA_040758275.1. Lineage (GTDB taxonomy): Bacteria > Pseudomonadota > Gammaproteobacteria > Burkholderiales > Burkholderiaceae_D > Telluria. Next base: position 385 of record JBFLVV010000075.1, on the reverse strand, counting down.
GACGGTGTTGATCTCGCCGTTGTGCGCGATCAGGCGGTAGGGGTGGGCCAGCGGCCATTCAGGGAAGGTGTTGGTCGAGAAGCGCTGGTGGACGAGCGCGAGCGCGGAGATGCAGCGCGGATCCTGCAGGTCCTTGTAGTAGACGCCGACCTGGTCGGCCAGCAGCAGGCCCTTGTAGACGATGGTGCGGGCCGACATCGAGGGCACGAAGAATTCCTTGCCGTGCAGGAGCTTCAGGGCCTGGATCGCGTGGCCGGAAGACTTGCGGATCACGTAGAGCTTACGCTCGAGCGCGTCGGTGACCATGATGTCCGGGCCGCGGCCGATGAAGATCTGGCGGATCACCGGTTCCTTGGCCTTCACGGTCGGCGACATCGGCATGGTC
>JBFLVV010000074.1:0-27762 GCA_040758275.1 Pseudomonadota bacterium | reverse complement strand
CGGCAGGCTTTGCGGGAGGCCGGCGCTGCCGAACAGGTAGAGCTTGCCCAGCGCGAGCTGGGCAGCGGCCTGTCCGGCGCGGGCATTGCGGATGATCGCCAGTTCTTCGCGGTTAGCCATTCTGATTCATGGGTATGGGTTCGGTACGCGGCGCGGCGGCGGAATGGCCATGGCGACCGGGCAGCGCAGCGACGGCCATGCCCAAAGTTGCCAATATACAAGAAATCAATATTCGTCGCCGACACGACGCAATGTGACGCAGAGTCTAAGCCGCGACCGGTGGCGTTCCTCTTGCAATTCCGGCCTTCCTTGAGGCGGCGCAAACCCTCCGTTTTGCCGAACTCGGCTGTAGCCCTGAAGCAATTTGTTACATCTTTTTGACACGCGTTTCAAAAATACAACAGCACGATTGGATTTATTGGCTTTCGGCCAAGTCACCCCTTCATAATTGACAAAACCGACAATCTTGACGACTCAAGCATTTAAGGTGCAGCTTATCCGGGCATTCAGCACACGAGCCTCAATGCCAAGGATGACGCTATAGACTTAAGAAAAGGAATACGAACAATGAAACACTCCCTCATGGCCGTCGCACTGCTCGGCGCATTCGCCGGCGTGGCCCATGCACAAACCTCGGTTCAAATCTACGGCACCATCGACGCTGGCCTGATCAAGCGCAGCGGCCAGAGCCTGAACATCGGCAAGCGTGCCTCGAACACCCTAGGTTTCAAGGGCACCGAAGAACTGGGCAACGGCCTCAAGGCACTGTTCCAGCTGGAAATGCGTTACGAGCCGGATACCGGCACCAATGAAGTCGGCGGCAACGGCACCCAGCGTCCGCTGTTCCAGGGCCAGAGCCGCGTCGGCCTGCAGGGCGACTTCGGTATGGTCCGCATCGGCCGCGGCCTGACCCCGTTCCACGAAACCGTGGGCGCCTTCGAACCCTTCCACGCTTCGCCGAGCCCGGCCGGTTTCTGGACCGACATCGCCGTCGCAGGCTACAGCTCGCAGCCGCTGGACGTTGCCGGCTACTCGAACAACCGCTTCTCGAACGCGGTCTGGTACAACTCGCCGGTCACCAGCGGTTTCCAGCTGAACGCAGCGATCGCCACCAAGGAAGCCGGCGGCGGCGCAGCCATCATCGGCCGCGGCACCGCAGCCAACCCGCAGTTCCCGGTGGGCGCACAGGCGTCGGCCAACCCGTACTCGATCACCGGCACCTACAACAACGGTCCGCTGGCCTTCATGGGCGCCTACGAGCGTAACGCCATCGAATCGAAGGTCTGGTCGATCGGCGCATCGGTCGCCGCCACCCCGGAACTGAAGCTGATGGCCCTGTACTCGAAGCAGGACCAGGAAGAAAACCGCCTGATCAATCCGGACACCAAGGGATGGGTCGTGGGCGCGAACTACACCATGGGCCCGGGCAAGTTCCTGGCTGGTTATGGCCAGAAAGACCAGGACGGCATGGAGAAGGTCAAGCAGCTGTCGCTGGGCTACGAGTACAGCCTGTCGAAGCGCACCTACCTCTACGTGGACGCATCGCGCAAGAAGGGTCTGAGCACCCAGCCGACCACCGTCAACCACTACGATGTCGGCGTGAACCACTCGTTCTAAGCTGAACGTCACCAGGAGCGGGCCGCAGGGCCCGGTCTGGCACAGGGGCGGACATGGGCAACCATGTCCGCCCCTGTTGTTTTCACCCCGCGCTACTGTAGTTTTTCAGCAACGCCAGCCATGAGGGCTGCATCACGCGTGAGGTGGCTCTGTACAGTGCGCAGAAGCAATGGCATATTGCCAAGACGGGTTAACAAACGCTCGTTCGCAAAATAACATGGAGACGCAATGAAGAAGAGTATCCTGGCCGCGCTGCTCGGCACCTGTTTCGCAACCACGGCCTTCGCGCAGACCAGCGTGCAGATCTACGGTATCGCCGACGCCGGCGTGATGTGGCAGAAGGGCGGCCCGACCAAGATCTACAGCGGCGGCGCCGACGGCTCGCGCATCGGTTTCAAAGGCACCGAAGACCTCGGCAACGGCTACAAGGCGATCTTCAACCTGGAAGCCCGTGTCGAACTCGACACCGGCACCCAGCAGCCGACCCTGATGAACGACAATCCGGGCACCTACCTGCTGCGCGGCATGAACGGCATCCCGCAGGCCATCCTCGACCGCCTGCAGACCACGATCCAGCCGCCGGGCGGCCCGGCCGTCAACCAGGAACGCGCGCTGTTCGACCGCACCGCGATGGTCGGCCTGATCACCCCGGTCGGCGCCATCCTGCTGGGCCGCATGTACACCCCGGGCTATGAAGTCTTCAACAAGGCCGACACCTTCGAGTCGGGCACCGGCGGCACCTGGGGCCACATCACCGGCGGCACCGCGGGCTTCACCGCACTGGGCGCCGATATCCGCTCGCAGGAAGCCATCCAGTACCGCATCGCGCTGCCGAACGGCATCGGCGCTTCGGTCATGTACGGTCCGAAGGGCTCGGGCTACCTGGGCCGCTACAACAAGTTCCGCGCCGGCGCCGTCACCTACACCGCCAACGGCTTCGACGTCGGCATCGGCTACAACCACGGCTACGACCAGCTGAACCGTCCGAGCCTGCGCACCACCACCGTGGGCGGCTCCTACGCGCTGAACGACACCTGGAAGTTCTTCGCCGGCTTCCACAGCCAGCGCAACAGCAACTCGGTGCTGATGGCCGACTACACCGCCGGCTGGAACCAGGCCGTGGTCCCGGTCCTGACCCAGCAGGGCATCCCGGCGGCCAACCAGAACGCGCTGCGCACCATCTTCCTGAACGCGCTGAGCAGGAACACCCAGCAGGACGCCAACAGCTACCAGGTCGGCGCGCACTTCAAGATCGGCAGCGGCCGCATCATGGCCCAGTACGCGCACCAGAACGACCGTACCGAGACCAACAGCGACGCCAACCTGTACGCGCTGGGCTACGACCACTTCCTGTCGAAGCGCACCGACCTGTACACCGTCGTGTCCTTCATCAAGAACGATGGCCTGGCACAGTACTCGCCGGGTACCTCGGGCAACCCGGGCGGCTTCACCGAGACGCCGGGAGCAGACGGCCGCGCACTGCAGATCGGCATCCGCCACCGCTTCTGATCCGGCGGCGCTTGCCACACGAGACGCCCTGCGGGGCGTCTTTTTTTATGTTCCCGGGTCGTAGCCCGATGCCGTGCGGTGGTCGGGTAAAATGACACTTTGATGTCCCTCCACTTCCATCGAGCATTCATGACCACTGACGTACTCGACGCCAACGCCGTCGCCCAATACCTCATCGACCACCCGCAGTTCTTCGAAGAGCACGCCGGCCTGCTGGGCGAAGTCAAGCTGTCGAGCCCGCTGACCGGCCGCGCCGTGTCGCTACAGGAACGCCAGATGGAAGTCATGCGCGACAAGTACCGCGTGCTCGAACTGCGCCTGGCCGAGCTGACCCGCCGCGCCGAGGAAAACCACGCGATCGCCAACCGCTTCCACGCCTGGAACCAGGCCCTGCTCGCTTCGCAAGGCGGCGCCGCGATGGCGCGCGACCTGGTCGATGCGCTGCGCACCGAGTTCATGGTCCCGCAGGTCACCCTGCGCCTGTGGAACCTGGCCCCGGAATACGCCGGCACCTGGTTCACCGAAGGCGTGTCGGACGACGCGCGCCTGTTCGCCGCCAGCCTGCGCGCGCCCTACTGCGGCCTGAACAACGACTTCGAGGCGGTGCGCTGGCTCGACGACCCGGCCTCGGTGCGTTCGACGGTCCTGATGCCGCTCGTGCTTGGGGGTAAGACCTTCGGCCTGCTGGTGCTGGGCGCCCCGAACGACGACCGCTTCACCGCGACGATGGCGACCGACTTCCTGGTCCACATCGCCGCCACCGCCAGCACCGCGCTGGCTCCCCTGCGCGCCTGACCATGCCTGGTGCGGACAGCCGGGACGACTGGCCGGCGCGCTACCTCGGCGAGCTGGCCACCCAGCGCCAGCTGTCGCCGCACACCGTCGCCGCCTACCGCCGCGACCTGCAGGAGCTGGCCCGGCTTGCCGGCCACGCCGACTGGGCGCGGCTGTCCCATCACGACATCCGCCGCTTCGCGGCCAAACTGCACGCCGGCGGCCAGTCGGCGCGTTCGATCGCGCGCAAGCTGTCCGGCTGGCGCGGCTTCTATGAATGGCTGTCGCAGCGGATAGCGCTGGCCGCCAACCCGGTCGACGGCGTGCGCGCCCCGCGCCGGCCCAAGACCCTGCCGAAGGCCCTCTCGGTCGACGACGCGGTGCAGCTGATGGAAGCGAACCGCCACGGCCATCCGGAGCCGGCCGAACTGTGCGACCGCGCCATGTTCGAGCTGCTGTACTCGAGCGGCCTGCGGGTCTCGGAACTCACCGGCCTCGACATGGTCTATACCGAAGGCGGCAATGGTGTTCCCGCCTCGCTCGGATGGCTCGATGCCCAGGCCGGCGAAGTCGTGGTCACAGGCAAGGGCGGCAAGATGCGGCGGGTGCCCGTCGGCGGCCCCGCGCGCGAAGCCTTGCAAAGTTGGCTCGCCGTGCGGCCCACCGCGCGCGATGGCAGCCCGGCGCTCTTCCTGTCGGCACGCGGCGTGCGCATCACGCCGCGGGTCGTGCAAACGCGCCTGAAAGCCCATGCCTTGCGCGCGGGCACGCCGGTGCATGTGCATCCGCACGTCCTGCGCCACTCCTTCGCCTCGCATGTGCTGCAGTCCTCGGGCGATCTGCGCGCGGTGCAGGAGCTGCTCGGCCATGCCAGCATCACCTCGACCCAGGTGTACACGGCGCTCGACTTCCAGCACCTGGCCGCGGTGTACGACAAGGCCCATCCGCGCGCAAAGAGCAAATAGCGGACAAGGCGAAATCGGTGAAGGGAGTCCGTCACACCGGATTGAAGTGCGTCAAGACACTGCACGGTTGATGGTGGTGTTGCAAGAAATCCGGCATAATCCCCCGATTCTCCGGCCCCAGCACGGGCCCAACCGGACGCACAGCGAATATGGAACCCATCCCGAGCACCATCCTGACCGGCTTCCTCGGCGCAGGCAAGACCACCCTCCTCAACCGCATCCTGCACGAGGAGCACGGCCTGCGCATCGCCGTCATCGAGAACGAATTTGGCCAGGAAAACATCGACAATGAGATCCTGGTGCGCGACACCGGCGAGCAGATCGTCGAGATGAACAATGGCTGCATCTGCTGCACCGTACGCGGCGACCTGATCGTGGCGCTGAACAACCTGGCGCAGAAGCGCGCCGCCGGCGAAATCGCCTTCGATCGCGTGGTCATCGAGACCACCGGCCTGGCCAACCCCGGCCCGGTGGCCCAGACCTTCTTCGTGGACGAGGAAGTGGGCGCTAACTATATGCTCGACGCCGTGGTGACCGTGGTCGACGCGCGCCACGCCATGATGCAGCTGGACCAGCACGAGGAAGCCCAGCGCCAGGTGGGCTTCGCCGACAAGATCCTGCTCTCGAAGACCGACCTGGTCGACGCCGCCGCAGTCGAGGCATTGAAGACGCGCCTGCACCGCATCAATCCGCGCGCCCCGATCGCCACCAGCGACTTCGGCCGCGCGCCGATCTCGGACGTGCTCGACCTGCGCGGCTTCAACCTGAACGACAAGCTGGAGATCGACCCGGACTTCCTGCACGCCGACGAGCACGATCATGATCACGCGCACGACCACGAGCACGAACACGGCGAGCACTGCGGCCACGACCACGCCCACGGCGAAGCCTGCGGCCACCACGACCACCACCATAGCCACCACACCGACGACATCGCCGCCTTCGTGTTCAAGAGCGAACGCGCCTTCGATCCGGAGCGCCTCGACCAGTTCCTGGGCAGCATGGTGCAGGTCTTCGGCCCGCAGATGCTGCGCTACAAGGGTGTGCTGTCGATGGCGGGCGCCGACCGCAAGGTCGTGTTCCAGGGCGTGCATCAAATCATGGGCAGCGACCTGGGCGCAAAGTGGTTTGAAGGCGAACCGCGCGCCAGTAAAATGGTCTTCATTGGTAAAAATTTACCAAAAGACGTATTTATCGCCGGACTCGAACAGTGTTTGGTATAAACTACATCAGTTTTGCGGGCACGCCCGGGCCCGTTTGACGGCCTGCCACACAAGTTGGCGGGACGGGCGGCGGCAGCAGCCGCATCCGGGCAACCCCATCTCGTCCAGGGTGGGGAGCAGGCAGTAGAAGGACGGCGGTCGCCGTCCGGGCAGCAGCTCTCGCACGCACCTGTTGCAAAAGTGCTATTGCTGAGTTAGCTGCTAAAATGAAAACCTCTGTCGTATCGAAGGCATCATGACTAAAACAACGAAACCGAATACCGCCGCGCAGCTCGAAGAACGCCTTCTGACGGAAGAAGAAATTCGGGCGATGAGCGACGACGACTACATGAATCCGGCCCAGCTGGCGTTCTTCCGTAACCGCCTGCAGGAACTCGAGAAGGAACTGTTGAAAAACGCCGGCGAAACCACCGAGCACCTGCGCGAAACCGTGCTGGTCCCGGACCCGGCCGACCGCGCCACCATCGAAGAAGAACACGCGCTGGAACTGCGCACCCGCGACCGCGAACGCAAGCTGCTCAAGAAGGTCCAGCAGTCGCTTGCCGCCATCGAGGCCGGCGAGTACGGATACTGCGACGAAACCGGTGAACCGATCGGCGTGCCGCGCCTGATCGCCCGCCCGACCGCGACCCTGTCGCTGGAAGCCCAGCAGCGCCGCGAACTGAAGCAAAAGCTGTACGGCGACTGATTCCAGTCTGCTCCACGAAAAGGCATGCGTCGCAAACGCATGCCTTTTTCGTTTCCAGGTTCCACAATCCCCAAGTCGATGTTTTGCGTGCTTTACGTGTTTTTACGTGCCGGCCATGCATACCTTTTTATTTCCCATCGGATACACTAGCGCATGCATGCGCAGCGCATGCCTGGCGCCGCACGGCGCAGGCGTGCGCGCAGGACGCATCCAGCGCAGCCGTGCTACCGTTCTGCACGCTGACTCCTTCATCCTCTACTATCGACCATGGGGCTGTTCTCCTTCCTGAAGAAAAAGAACGATGCGCCGGCCGACGACATCCTCGTCATGCCGGACTCGCGCCTGCGTGCGGGCGAGCCCTCGCGCCTCGACAGTGAAGCAGAACGTGAACGCCAGCGCGCCATCGCGCGCGCCACCGCCGCCAAGATCGACGAGATCGAGCTGGCCATGGCCTCGGACATCTTCGACGACGAGCCGGCCTGGGGCAGCGCGCGCCGTCCCGCGGCCGCGAATGCGCCTGTCATGTCCCCGCCCGAGCCGGAAGAAGCGCTCGAGGCCCCCATCCCGCCCGCCAGCGCGCCGGCGGTCGAGGAAAGCGCCATCCTGTATGCCAATGGCCAGGCCGCAGCCGCGGAAAGCCTGCTGCGCGACAGCCTGCAGGACTTCGGCCGCGGCGAGCGCCTGCCCTGGTGGATGCTGTTCGACCTCTACCAGGCCACCGGGCGCGAAGCGGACTTCGAAAGCCTCGCGATCGACTACGCCAGCCATTTCGAAACCTCGCCGCCGGCCTGGCAACCCCTGCTGCCGGCCGAGGCGCCGGTCCTCGGCGCCGGCGTCGCCGCCAGCGAGGCCTTCGGCGCCGTGCTCGACAGCGGCGCCGCACCGCGCCTGCAGCGCCTGCTCGCCTCCAGCGCGCCGCTGGTGCGGATCGACCTGGGCGCCGTGCGCAGCGTCACGCCGGAAGGCTGCGCCGGCCTGCTGTCGGCCCTGCAGGCGCTGCGCAAGGAAGGCCGCGAGCTGGTGCTGGCCGGCGCCGACACCCTCCTCGGCGTGCTGCGCCCGATGCTGGTCGTTGGCGACCGCAGCGCCGGCGAAGCTCCCTGGCTGCTGCTGCTCGAACTGCTGCTGCTCTCGAACCGCGAGAAGGATTTCGAAGAGTCGGCGATGGATTACTGCGTCACCTTCGAAGTCTCGCCGCCCTCCTTCGAAACCCCAAGGCGCGTCAGCACCGCCGCGCCGGCCCCGGTGAAGGGCGACCGCTTCCTGCTGCCGCCGGTGGCGGGCGGCCCGAGCGCCGCGCTGCTGGACGCGGTCGACACCTATGCCGAGGGACGCGAACTGCTGGTGCTGGACTGCTCGCGCCTGGCGCGCATGGACTATGCCTGCGCGACCGCCCTGCAGTCGCGCCTGCGTGCGCATGCCGCCCAGGGGCGCGACATCGAAGTGCGCGAACTGAACCACCTCGTGGCCGCCCTGCTGCGCCTGCTGGGCTATGCCCAGGACGGCGCCGCTCTGGAGGCCGGCAAGACCGGCGCCATCCGCCTGTATCCGCACCGATATTGAAACACTCTGTCTGGTACTGATCGAGTATCAGACGATGTTATCGAGGAAAGCACGGAGCAAGCGTTTCGCATCGTCGACCTCGTCCAAAGAAGTCCGTCTCGCCTGCGAACAAAACTTGTCGAAAGCGCGCTCGTTCGCTAGCACGTGCGTGACCTGCGTCCGCGCTTCTTGGGCGATATCACGTCTTGCGTCCTGGCCGAGTAGTGCGGCGCCAGCCAGCTCGATCTCATAGCCATATTTTTCCAACTGCTCAAATGCCTCGTCATATAGCCTGTCGAACTGACCGGCTTGATGATAGTTACGCAGAACAAACAGAACGTCGGACGGATGATTGTCGCGCTCGGGGCGATCATTCCATGCCAGCACCTTGAGGATCACCATGGCCGGCAGGGATACGACCTTGATCTGGAAACCTGGCTCGATCTCGATATCCAACGCGCTGTAGAGAGCGTCGGCATATCCCCTTACGTTCATGACGAAGTCACCGTTCGGCGGCCAGGCGATTTCGCCATCCTGCTCGATGCCATCGAAAGGAACAAGGTCGAGTGAATAGGGTCCTTCCTCGGCACCAAACTTCAACTGATGTGGATTCGCTCCGCGGAAAAATTGCCCTGTTGTGGTCAACGAGGATGTCAGTCGCTCATAGTCATCCCACGACGCAATGGCCACGGCAAAGTCGATGTCGCTGGTTGCACGTATGGTCTCGATACCGTGCACGTGCTCGAGCAGGATGTCACGCGCGCTTGCTCCAACAACGAAATACGGGATTGCCAGCTGCTTCGCGACCTCATCGAGTGCATGAAGCAACGCAAGCTGCGTACCCGACAGAGGCCTGTCAAGCCTTACTTTGAACATCGGAGCAGATCTCCTTTCGCAGTGCTTCCGCTACCTCCATAGTCCTTGCATCACCAATACCGACCAGGTCGGCGTAGATCAATGGGTCCGGCACGGTTGGAAAATTTTCCAGTTCCATCGTGTTCCAAAACATGCTGACAAGTTCGATGGGTCCGCCCGGATCGCGGCGCAGCTTGTATTGCTGAACAAGGTCCTTAAGTACATGCGGGTCGTGCAGATCTACGTAAAGTGTCAATGTCCCGGGTTTCAAGCCCAGTCCGCGTACTACCGCTGCCGCCTCGCCGCCCAGCGCCACTTCGCGCATCCTGGGATTGACCCTGTCGATCAGAGCGGCGAGTGGGAGAGGAGCACTCATCCTGAGCTTGTCTAGCTTCGGTCGAATGCGTCCCAAATAGCCTTCTGTCCAGGTGTCAAGCCAGCGTTCGGGCCTTGCCAGCATTCTGCGTCCGGTATTCGAACTGCTCAGGAATCCTCTTTCTTCCAGCGTGATCAAGGCGGCGCTGGCTGCTCCATGAGATATGGACGCAATTTCGCCAATTTTTCGGACATTGCTGTTGAGGATATCGGGACGCGCCAAGACCGCGAAAACCAGACGCAGTGCGGCGGGCGTCAGTCCTCGCGCCGATGACGGTTCCTTCAGCGTTTCTTTCTCGCCTGAGATGTAGACGTACAAGCCTGGCTGGCGCAGGTAACAGTTTCCTGCAGTGTCAATGAACTGGATGCCCAACTCGAGACACTGTTCCGCCAGCATCGTGCTGAGCGAGCGGGTGACTAGCACTGTATCCGGATGCCTGGCACGGAACATGACGAGTTGATCACGCCGGTCGATAAGTGGTTTGATCTCATACGGCAACTGATGAGTATGCCCATCTACCTGGACAAGCAGATGGCCGTCTTCCTTTCCCTCTGTTTCCGATCCCGTTATTTGCAGCCCTATTTTTTTGGGAGACAAGGCTGCGACTGCCTTGTCAGAAATGGAAAAACTGTTCGGTACTGCCTGGTATGTATTCTGACTGTTCATAGGCTTCAGCCTCCATGCTCATCGTCATGATGGAACTTGACCACAAATATGTCAATGTCCACGTAACGTGGACAATAAAAATAATTGGACAAACTAAAACAAGGTGTTTGAAAGTTAGTGTTGAGCTCATCTTGCAATTCCATGCAGCCCCCCCATCTGCGGGTGGCTAGACAACCACGAGGCTTAATATGGAACAATTTCACGGCACCACCATCGTCAGCGTGAGGCGCGGCGAGCAAGTCGCGCTGGGCGGCGATGGCCAGGTCACGCTGGGCAACGTCGTCATGAAAGGCTCGGCGCGCAAGGTGCGCAAGCTGTACCAGGGCAAGGTCCTGTGCGGATTCGCCGGCGCCACCGCCGACGCCTTCACCCTGCTCGACCGCTTCGAAGCCAAGCTGGAAAAACACCAGGGCAACCTGCTGCGCGCCTCGGTCGAACTGGCCAAGGACTGGCGCACCGACCGCATGCTGAGCAAGCTCGAGGCCATGCTGCTGGTCGCGGACCGCGAATCGACCCTGATCATCACCGGCAATGGCGACGTGCTGGAACCGGAAGACGGCCTCGGCGCCATCGGCTCGGGCGGCGTGTACGCCCACTCGGCCGCCAAGGCCCTGTACGAGAACACCGGGATGGCGCCGGCGGAGATCGTCAAGAAGTCGCTCACCATCGCCGGCGAGCTGTGCATCTACACCAACCTGAACCACATCATCGAGACCCTGGAATGAACTCGTCCCCCATCATGAACATGACGCCGCCCGAGATCGTCTCGGAGCTGGACAAGCACGTGGTCGGCCAGGGCAAGGCCAAGCGCGCGGTCGCGATCGCGCTGCGCAACCGCTGGCGCCGCCAGCAGGTGCAGGAACCGCTGCGCCACGAGATCACCCCGAAGAACATCCTGATGATCGGCCCGACCGGCGTCGGCAAGACCGAGATCGCGCGCCGCCTGGCCAAGCTGGCCGACGCGCCCTTCATCAAGATCGAAGCGACCAAGTTCACCGAGGTCGGCTATGTCGGCCGCGACGTCGACACCATCATCCGCGACCTGATCGACATCGGCGTCAAGCAGACCCGCCTGAGCGAGCAGAAGAAGGTGCGCCAGCGCGCCGAGGACGCGGCCGAAGACCGCATCATCGACATCCTGGTGCCGCCGGCGCGTGACTTCGGCTTCAACGTGAGCAACGGCGACAGCAAGGAAGGCGATGCGACCCGCCAGACCTTCAGGAAGCGCCTGCGCGAAGGCTCGCTCGACGACCGCGAGATCGAGATCGACGTGGCCGAGCCGGCTCCGCAAATGGAAATCATGGCGCCGCCGGGCATGGAAGAAATGACCGAGCAGATCAAGTCGATGTTCGCCGGCGTCGGCAATGCGCGCAAGAAGCCGCGCAAGCTGAAGATCAAGGACGCGATGAAGCTGCTGGTGGACGAAGAGGCCGCCAAGCTCGTCAACGAGGACGAACTGAAACAGAAGGCCATCGCCAACGTCGAGCAGAACGGCATCGTGTTCCTGGACGAGATCGACAAGATCGCCACCCGTTCCGAACACGGCGGCGCCGACGTCTCGCGCGCCGGGGTCCAGCGCGACCTGCTGCCGCTGGTCGAGGGCACGACGGTGAACACCAAGTACGGCATGATCAAGACCGACCACATCCTGTTCATCGCATCCGGCGCCTTCCACCTGTCGAAACCGTCGGACCTGATCCCCGAACTCCAGGGCCGCTTCCCGATCCGCGTCGAGCTGGAATCGCTGTCGATCGAAGACTTCAAGAGCATCCTGACCTCGACCGACGCCAGCCTGACCAAGCAGTACGAGGCCCTGCTCGCGACCGAGGGCGTGAAGGTCGATTTCACGGATGAAGGCATCCACCGCCTGGCCGAGATCGCCTTCTCCGTCAACGAGCGCACCGAGAACATCGGCGCGCGCCGCCTGTACACGGTGATGGAAAAGCTGCTGGAAGAAGTCTCGTTCACGGCCGGCGCCGCGGGCGAGCAGGTGGTCACGATCGACGCGGCCTACGTCAACGGGCGCCTGGACGCGCTGTCGGTCAACGAAGACCTGTCCAGGTACGTGTTGTAATCGTTAAAGGAGAAGCGCATGGCGAACAAGGCACTGGCAACGCGGCAGAAGATGCGGCTGCGCGTGGAGCCGTCGCAGAACTTCGGCAAGCCGCGCAACCCGATCGCCGCGCTGGCCAAGGCCAGGTCCGCCGGGCCGCACGCCAAGCCGCTCTCGAGCGAGCGGCAGGAGGCCAAGCGCATGCTGAAGAAGGCGAAGCTGGTCGCGGACGACGACGAGTAAGCCGGCACTTCTCCTGAAGAATCCCCTTGGCGGACCGCGCGAGCGTGTCCGCCTTTTTTGTGCCTGCGCACTTCGACTACCGCTGTTGTAGGGTGGTGCGGCTCCACTCGGACATGTGCATACCCGCTGCTCCAACGCCGCCCACGCGTTCAAACCACGGTACTGCGGCCCGCTCGGCATTTCATCCACCTGTTGAACGCGTGGGCGGCGCTAACGACGCGGGCTGGTCACACCATCCGGTGGAGCCGCGCCACCCTACGGTCCCCGGCGATGCATGCGCCCACGGTATTGCCCGGCGCGTCATTCGCGGTTACATTCAATCGAGATTACCCATCCTAAGGAAAACCATGAGCTCCCCCGAACAGGTCCTCGACGTCCTGCGCGCCGAACTGCGTGCCACCGGCATCACCTACAAGGGCCTGGCCGAGCGCATCGGGGTGAGCGAATCGAGCGTCAAGCGCATGTTCGGGCAGAAGGACATGGCGCTGTCGCGCCTGGCGCAGATCTGCCAGGTGACCGGCATCGCGATGGAGGACGTGCTGCGCCGGGCCGCCGATGCGCGGCCCCAGGCCGATGCCCTCACCCTGCCGCAGGAAACCTCGCTGGTGGCCAATCCGCGCCTGCTCCTGATGGCGATCTGCTGCCTCGGGCACTGGTCGCTGGAACAGGTGATCGAGACCTATCGCCTGACGGAAGCCGAATCCATCACCCTGCTTGCCGAGCTCGACCGGCTGGGCCTGATCGAATTGAAACCCCTGAACAGGTACAGCCTGCGCGTCTCGAATGCCTTCCGCTGGCTGCCGGACGGCCCGGTGCAGCGCTTCTTCCGCGAACACGTGGTGGCCGATTACTTCGCGGGCGGCTTCAACCGCCCGGGCGAAGCCCTGATGTGCCTGCCCGCAAGGCTGTCCAGCGCCAGCGCCCAGGAGCTGGCCCAGAAGATCGCCCAGCTGGCCGGCGACCTGGCGCGCCTGCACCGCAACGACCGCCGCCTGCCGCTTGACGACCGCGAAGGCTATACCCTGTTGCTGGGTTTCCGCTCCTGGGAGTTCGCGGCCTTCACGGCCCTGCGGCGAGGCTAGCCGCACCAAATGAAAAGGCCGCATCGCTGCGGCCGTCTTCCTTCCTTGCTTACTGCACCGGCGCCGGCTGGCCCGGATTGACGTTCCTGGTCGGCGGCGGCATCTGCGTCTGGTTCGGCGGCGGCGGCGGCTGGTCGGGCGGCGGGCCGGACTGGTCGGCCGCACCCGGGTCCATCTGCGGCTCGGGCACCACCTGCGGCTGGCCGGTGGTCGGCACGGCTTGCGCCGGCACACCCTGCTGCATGCCCGGCGGCGCCACCACGGCGCCCGGGGAGGTCTGGGGTTCGATGCCCGGGGCCGGTTCGGTTGCCACCGGCTCCGCGCGCGGGGCCGGCGGAACACCGCCGCCGTTTTGCGAGGGCCCCGTATCCGGCGCCAGGTCGACCCGCTTCATCACGCCGCCTTCGGACAGCATCACATAGCGCGGATGCACTTCGGCCACGGTCACGCCCGGCACGATCTCGCGGCCGATGCGCACGGCCTTGGGCGGCGAGCCTTCGGCCACCAGGATGACGGCGCTGTTCGCGCCGGCCGCCACCACGCCCGTCAGCTGGTAGTTCGAGATCGCCACCGCCGCCGGCTGGCCGCCGAACAGGGTCGCTGCCGCGTCCATGCTGGGCTCGGCCTGGGCCACGGCGGGCGGCGGCGCCAGCGGGCGCTGCTCCGGCCGGTACAGCTGCAGGAACCAGTAGGCGATCGACGCCGCCAGCAGGATCAGGGCCAGCACGGTGAGGAGAAGGGGCAAGCGCTTGTTCATGTCTTATTGTTTTCCGTGTTCTTGTCTTACTGCACCAGCTGGTTGATTTCGATGATCGGCATCAGCACCGCCAGCACGATCAGCAGCACCACCAGGCCCATGGCCAGGATCAGCACCGGCTCGAGCAGGCCGGCGATGGTCAAGGTGCGGCGCTCGAGATCGGCCTGCTGGGAACTGGCCGCGCGCTCGAGCATGGCGGGCAGTTCGCCGGTGATCTCGCCGGCGCGGATCATGTGCACCAGCATGGGCGGGAAATGCTTCTGCGCCGACAGCGCGCGCGCCAGGCTCACGCCCTCGCGCACGCTGGCCGTCGCCTGTTCGACCAGTTCGCGCATGGCGACGTTCGACAGGGTATCCCGGCTGGTGTCCAGCGCCCGCAGGATGGGCACGCCGGAGCCGGTCGTGATCGCCAGGGTGCTGGCGAAGCGCGCCGTGTTCAGGCTGCGCTCGAACTTGCCGTACACGGGCGCGTTCAGGAGCCAGGTGTGCCAGCGGCGTTTCAGATCCGGATTGCGCAGCGCGCGCCGCCACAGCCAGAAGGCGCCCACGATGAGGATGGCCATGTAGATGCCGTAGGCGCGCACGAAGTCCGAGATCGCCAGCATCATCACCGTCAGCAGGGGCAGCTTTTGCTTGGTGTTGGCGAACACCGAGACGATCTGCGGCACCACATAGGTGAGCAGGAAGATCACGATGGCGAAGGCCACCACGGTGACGATCGCCGGGTAGGTAAACGCCAGGCGCACCTTCTGCACCAGGGCATTGCGGCGCTCGATGTAGTCGGCCAGGCGCGACAGCACGCGCGCCAGCTGGCCGATCTGCTCGCCCGAGGACACCAGGGCGCGGTAGATCTCGGCGAAGTCGCGCGGGTGGCGCGACAGCGCGGACGAGAAGGACACGCCGCCCATGACCTCGGAACGGATCGAGGCGATCAGGTCGCGCACATAGGGGCGCTCGGCCTGTTCCAGCAGGGCGGTAAAGGCCTGCTCGAGCGGCAAGCCGGCTTCCAGCAGGCTGGCCAGCTGGCGCGTGAACAGGGCCAGCTCGACCTGGGACAGGCGCTCGCCCAGGCCGCGCGAGCGGGTGGCGCCGGATTCATCGACCTGGGCCGCGATCTGCTCGACCGACAGCGGGGTCAGGCCCTGCGTGCGCAGGTCGGCGCGCGCCGAGCGCGGGCTGTCAGCGTTGACCACGCCTTTCTTGGTCGCGCCGCCGGCGTCGACGGCTTCATAGCGAAATGCCGGCATGGCTCTTTCCTCAGTCCTTGGTCACGCGCACGAGTTCCGCGCGCGTGGTGGTGCCGTCCGCCAGCCAGCGCTCGCCATCCTCGCGCATGGTCTTCATGCCGTTCTTCTGGGCAGTCTCGCGGATCTCGGCTTCGGACGCCTGGTTGTGGATCTGGGCGCGGATCTCTTCGGTGGTCTCCAGCAGCTCGTAGACGCCGACCCGGCCGTGGTAGCCGGTGTGGCCGCAGCGCTCGCAGCCGACCGCATGCCAGCCGCCGTTGCTATCCCTTGCATCGCTGACCTTGCAGTGCACGCAGAGTTTACGGACCAGGCGCTGGGCCATCACGCCCAGCAGGGACGAGGACAACAGGAACGGTTCGATGCCCATGTCCAGCAGGCGGGTGACGGCCGAGGCCGAGTCATTCGTGTGCAGGGTCGCCAGCACCAGGTGGCCGGTGAGCGAAGCCTGCACCGCGATCTGCGCCGTCTCCAGGTCGCGGATCTCGCCAATCATGATCACGTCCGGATCCTGGCGCAGGATCGCGCGCAGGGCCTTGGCGAAGGTCATGTCGATGCGCGCGTTGACCTGGGTCTGGCCGACGCCATTGAGGTCATACTCGATCGGGTCTTCCACCGTCATGATGTTGGTGGTGGACGCGTTCAGGCGCGACAGCGCCGCATACAGCGTGGTGGTCTTGCCGGAGCCGGTCGGGCCGGTCACCAGCACGATGCCGTGGGGCTGGTTGATCAGGCGGTCGAACTGCGGCAGCATGTCCGGCGCCATGCCGAGGTGGCCGAGGTCGAGGCGTCCGGCTTCCTTGTCCAGCAGACGCAGTACGGCGCGTTCGCCGTGGCCGGTCGGCAGGGTCGAGACACGCACGTCGACGGGTTTGCCGCCGATGCGCAGGGTGATGCGGCCGTCCTGCGGCAGGCGCTTCTCGGCGATGTCGAGCTGCGACATGATCTTGATACGCGAGATCAGCGAGGCGTGGATCGCCTTCTTGGGACGCACGATGTCGCGCAGCGCACCGTCGACGCGGAAGCGCACGACCGAGGTCTGCTCGAAGGGTTCGATGTGGATGTCCGAGGCGCCTTCGCGCAGCGACTGCGTGAGCAGCGCGTTGATCATGCGGATGACGGGGGCGTCGTCCGAGGATTCCAGCAGGTCTTCGATGGCCGGCACGTCCTGCAGCAGCCTGGTGAGGTCGAGGTCGGCGTCGAATTCGTCGACCACCTGCGAGGCGTCGCCACCGGCGCCGGCATAGGCCTTGGCGATCGCATCGTCGAGCTCGCCGCGGTCGAGGCGGCGCAGGGTGATGCGGCCGAAGCGGCGCGACACCTCCGCGATGGCGGCGGGCGCCGTGGCGCTGGAGACCAGCACTTCGATCGGCTGCCCCGCTTCCTCGCCGCCGCGCGCCAGCACGCCGTGGTCACGGGCGAAGGCGTAAGGCAAGAGATTGTTCATGTTCACATCACTTCTGGTTCGATGGCGTCACCGGACGGAACTGCGAGGCCGGCTGCTGTCCCTGCTGACCTTGCTGCTGGGGCGGAACCGGTTGGCCGCTGGCCGCGCCGGGCGCTGCGCCCGCTGCCGGGGCCGTCTGCACCGGTGCGGTCGCCATGGTGCCGCCGACCGGCGGCTGGCCATTGGTCAGCGGCGGCAGCAGCGGAGCGCCGAGGCTGCGCATCAGGATGGTCTGTTCTTCCTGTGCCTGGCCGGCGGCGCCGGCGGCGCGCATGTATTCGTAGCGGTCCATCGCGATCGAATTCGATGCTTCCTTGCTGCGCACCACGACCGGGCGCAGGAACACCATCAGGTTGGTCTTGGTCCGGGTGCGGCTGCGGTACTTGAACAGGTTGCCCAGCACCGGGATGTCGCCCAGGCCGCGTACTTTCTCTTCGCCATCGCCCTCGGTGTCTTCGATGAGGCCGCCGAGCACGATGATCTGGCCGTCGTCGGCCAGCACATTGGTCTCGATCGCACGGACGTTCGTCGTCAGGCCGGACGCGGCATTGCGGGTGGACTGGTCGACGCTGGAGTTCTCGTGGTAGATCGCCATCTTGATCGTACCCCCTTCCGAGATCTGCGGGCGCACTTTCAGGAGCAGGCCGACGTCGCGGCGGTCGACCGTGGTGAAGGGATTGCCGCCGCCGGTGGTCGAGTTGGTGGTGTAGGAACCCGTGATGATCGGGACGTTCTGGCCGACCTTGATGGTGGCCAGCTCGTTGTCGAGGGTGATCATGTTCGGCGTCGACAGGATGTTGCCGTTGCCGTCGTTTTCCAGCGCGCGCGCCACCGCGCCAAGGCCGAGCTCGCCGCCGACCTGGCGGAACAGGCCGATGGTCAGGCCCGGCACCGAGGGCACGCCGGTATCGGCGGAGAGGCCGTTGCGCGCGGCCGCGACCAGGTTGACGATATTGCTGTTGGTGCCGCTGCTGAAGGACTGCAGGCCGCCGATGCGGTACTTGCTGTCGGAGTCGCCGCTGGCGCCGATCCACTGCACGCCGAATTCGGAGGCCTTGTTGGAGGTGACTTCGACCACCAGCGCTTCGATATAGACCTGGGCGCGGCGCACGTCGAGCTGGTCGATGACGTTGCGCAGGTTGCGGTAGACCGCGTCCGGCGCGGTGATGATTAGGCTGTTGGTCGAGGCGTCGGCCTGGATGAAGCCGGAACCCTGGCCGCCGCCGGCGCCGCCCGCGGTGAGCTGGCTCTGCTGGCCGTAGGTGTTGCCGGTGCCGGCCATGCCGGTGCTGCTCTGCTGGCCCTGCTGGCCGCCCTGGCCGGTGCCGCCGAGTCCGCTGGTCGCGCCGGCCTGGATCGAGCCGCCCGAGGTGCCCTGCTGCTGCACCGGCACGGCGGAGGCATCCTGCGAGACCACGGCGCGCAGGGTTTGCGCCACGCGGCTGGCGTCGGCGTTTTTCAGGTAGACGACGTGGATATTGCCTTGCGTCGAGGTCTGCTGGTCGAGGCGGGCAATCAGGGACTTGGCCAGGTTCGCGCGCGCCTGCGAAGGCGCCCGCACGACCACCGAGTTGGTGCGCGGATCGGCCAGCACCGTGACGCGGCCCGAGTCGCCGCCGGCCGCCGGTTCCATGAGGCGCTGCACCAGGGTGGCGATGTCGCTGGCGATGGCGTTGCGCACCGGGATGACCTCGAGGTCGGCCGCCACCGGCGTGTCGAGCGCGCCGATGATCTTGGCCAGGCGGCGCAGGTTGTCGGCGTAGTCGGTGATGACCAGGGTGTTGTTGCCCGGGTTCGCCATGATGGAATTGTTCGGCGAAATCAGGGGACGCAGCACGGCCGTCAGGTTGGCCGCCGATTCATAGGCGAGATAGAACACCTGGGTGGCGATCTGGTCGCCGGTGGCCTTGCTGGCGCGCACGCCGCCGACCTGGGTCGGCGCGGACTGGGCCTTGGCTTCCGCTTCCGGCACCACCTTGGCGTAGCCGTCGCCGCTGGTCACCACCGCATAGCCCTGCAGGCGCAGGGTCGAGGTGAGCAGGCCGAAAGCCTGGGTCTTGGTCAGCGACTTCTCGGAGACCAGGGTGATCGTGCCCTTGACGCGCGGATCGATGATGAAGGTCATGCCGGTGTAGTGGCCGATCGCCTTGATCACCGACTCGATGTCGGCATTGACGAAGCTCAGCGCGGCGGCGTTCGGGTTGTCCTGTGCCCAGGCCGGTGCCGGCGGGACGGCCAGGGTCGCGGCGCAGCACAGCATGGCGCCGGCCGCGATGCGGCGCAGCGAGGGGATGGCGGGGGCGAAGGTGGTACGGGAAATTTTCTTCATTATCTGAACTCGAGTGCGATTATGTTCTTGCCGTTCACCATGCGGCGCTGGCCCAGCAGGTTGAGCATATTACCCAGCGTCTCTTCGTAACCGTCGGCGGCCGAGGCCTGGCCGGAAAAGCGCAGCCGGCCATTCTGCAATGCGCCCGCGCCCGACAGGACCAGGGCGCCGCGCACCGTGCGCAGGTTCAGGTCGGCCTGGCTGCCGCGCCAGTCGAACACCATCTCGTAGCTGCCGAGCGGCCGGATCGGCGCCATGCGCGAGCCCATGTCGGTGAGGCTCAAGACCGTGCGGCCCTGCACCGTCA
The DNA here is from genome assembly GCA_040758275.1 of Pseudomonadota bacterium. Taxonomy (GTDB): domain Bacteria; phylum Pseudomonadota; class Gammaproteobacteria; order Burkholderiales; family Burkholderiaceae_D; genus Telluria. Next base: position 8,085 of record JBFLVV010000074.1, on the reverse strand, counting down.
CGCTATTGGGCTGGCGCAGCAGGTCGAGCGTGTTCCATACCAGCCGGATGCTGCCGGTGGGCGCGAGGGTGTTGAGCGGCGCGCCGAGGCCGGCCAGGCCCTCGGCCGGCAGCAGCAGTTCGCCGCTGCTCACCTGCCACTGCGACCAGCTGCCTTCGATGCGTACCGGGCCCGCCAGCGCCTGCGGATTCTCGACCGTCATGCTCACCGAGCCGAACAGCACCAGCGGCGACAGGCGCCAGGCGAAACGTCCCGGCAGCAGCGGCGTCACCGCCCCGCCCTCGCCGGGCGCTCCGCCGATAAAGGCTGAGCCGTTCCAGAGCGTACCCTGCGCATCCCCGAGAGTCAAACGGCCGCCCGTCTGGCGCTCGACCATGGGGCCGAGCCAGGAAGCGGGCAGGAAGGCGAGGACCGTGACCAGCACCGCCAGCACGACCAGCGCCGACCAGGCAAGCAGGCGCTTCATTGCGGCGCGCCCAGGTTCTGGCGCAAGGTGAGTGTGGCATCCACCTGCCCCGCCGCCGGCAGCCCCGTGAAGGCGGCGTCCTGCACCTGGATGCGGTTCTCGCGGCGCTGGGCATCGAGCCAGGCCACCAGGTTGGCGAAGGAGACGTTGTTGAACTGGACCTTGGCGTATTCGCCGGTGAGCGTGAGCGAGCCGGGCACCAGGCTGCGCTGGGCCAGGCTGGCCGTCAGGGCCTCGCGGGTCATGGGCGCCGGCGGCGGCGCCGGGTTGGCGGCCAGGGCGCCGGCTTCGGCGGCCATGGTCTGCAGCTGGGCGGCCTGCTGGCGCAGCTCGGGCAGCGAACGCTGCAGGCGGTCGCGCCCTTCGATGGCGGGCGCCAGCAGCAGCGCATACACGAGGGCGACGAGGACCACGGCCGCGCCGATGGCGAGGAACTTGCGCTCCTGCTCGGTGCGGGCCAGCCAGTAGGCGAGCGCGCGTTCGCGCAGGGCCACGATAGTTGCTGCTGCTTTCATCAGGGGGCTCCGGTGCTGCGAATCGCCCAGGTCGCAGGCGCGGTTTCTTCAAGGCTCAGATTGCGCGCGCTCAAGGCGGTGCGCAGCTGGCCCGTTGTAGCGGGGTCGACGGTTTCAGGTTTGACACGAACAGTCAGGGTGCGTTCGCGGAACTCCATTGACGCAATGCCGGGCGGACGCGATAGCGTGCGTGTCGTTTCGCCCAGCACGCCGGCCATCCAGCCGAATTCGCCGCTCGAGACCTGGCCGCCGGCCGCCTTGGCGCGGGCAATGTTCTGCTGCATCTGCGCCACCGGATCGATCACCGGCTGGTTCGGATAGGCATTGCGGAAGGTCTGGCTCATGCCCTGGCGCACGCTGTCGGCTTCGCGCTTCAGGCGCAGCCACTCGATGTTGACGCCAATGATGTTGACCACGATGGCGGCGATGGCGAAGCGGATCGGCCAGCGCCAGCGGCTCCAGTCGCGCTGGGCGACGCCGGCCGTGCCCAGGCCCGGAACCAGGTCCAGGGTGCTGCTTTTACTTCCCGCGATCCAGTGTGCCCAGGCATCGCTTTCCAGCGCGATGCCGGGACCGGCTTCGGCCAGCAGGGCCTGGTATTCGCCCAGCTGCTCGTGCGGCACGTAGAGCACCAGCGGGGCTTCACCGGCCAGCGCGCGCGCCGTCTGCAAAACGGCCGAGGGGTTGCCGTCGAGGGCCAGGCCGAGGCCTTCGTACTGGCCCTGACGCAGCAGCAGTTCGCCCGCGCCGATGGCGGCGCTGGTGCTGCCCGGCTGCAGGGGCAGGCACAGCTGCGAGGGCATGGCGGCGACCGCGCGCGCGCCCATGCCGAGCAGGGCTTTCACGAGCGGCTCGAGCCAGTCGCGCTGCACCACGGCGACCGGGCGGCGGCCGTCGGGCAGGCCGGGGCCAGCCACCAGCACGGCATCGAGCGGATCGCCCAGGATGTGTTCTTCGACCAGGGCTGGCAGGGCCGCGCGCAGGCGGGCGCCGGTGAGCGGCGGGGCCTGGACCGCCAGCAGGGTGACGTCGGCGCCGGCCAGCAGCAATACCACGCGGCGGCTGGCGGCGACCATGTCGCCCAGGTTGCGCAACAGGCCTTCGCCCTGCTGCGCAATGGCGCCGCCGTCGTCGACCAGGGCGAAACGGCACAGGGCGCCTTCGCCTTCGGCTCTGGCCGGGTGCCGGATATAAAGTGTAGTCAAACTGTCTCGCTTTCTTCTAGTTCTGGCGGGTCCAGATCACGGCGGTGCCACCGCCGCCGCTGACCAGCGGCTTGCGCTGGATCAGCGATTCCGCGTTCAGGGCGGCGCGGTCGAGCCGTATCCGGCTCTGCACCAAAAACCAGCTGCTTTTTACATCAAACGCATCCTGCAGGATTCCCTCGCCGCCCCGCACCTGACTGAGAAACGTCGCTTGGTCGCGCCAGGCCGCCGTCTTGCGCCGCGCCACCAGGCTGCCGGCTTCGGACAGCGACATGTCCGGGATCAGGGCCGCCAGCAGTTCGGCCGGTGCGGTATTCACGTTCAGCGTCGTCTTCTCCGGCAGGACGATCAGGAAGGGCTTGAGCTGCGCCAGGATGGCCGGCGTCATGCCCTGCACCGCCAGCAGATCATCGACCTGCACCAGCGGGACCGGCAGGCCGTTGGCGGGCGGTACCGGCGACGGCTGAGCCGATGGGTCTTCTTTCACGTCCGGCGTTCCCTCCCCCGGCGCCGCCACGGGCGCCGAACGCTGCCCCTGCGCCACGAAAATGGTCACCCGCTGCGCCAGCCGGGTATCGAGCCGCAGCACGTTCAGCAGGCGCAGGAAGATCGCCTGCTGCGCCGGATCCGGCTGGCCCTGCTGCGCCAGGTTGGCGAGATTGTAACGCGACGTGGCGTCAACAATGTTACCGGACAGTGAAGCGTCGAAGGCTTCGCCTTCCAGGCGTTCGCGCTCGATGTACTGGTCGAGGCGGGTTTCAGCCAGCGGGGTGGCCCAGACCTGGTCGAGCGAGGTGTAGGGGAGTTCCTGGCGCAGCACCACGCTGGCCCAGTCGAGTGCCCCGCGCAGGATCCACTTGGTCTGCAGTTGCAGGCGCTGGTTCTCCAGGGTGCGCACCTGCACCTGCTGCTGCCAGAACAGGCTGGCGACGATCGAGATGGCGAGCGTGGTGAGCAGCAGTGCGGTAACCACCGCGACCCCGCGTTGCCGCTGGCGCAGGATGAACTGGCGCATCACGTGCCTCCCAAGAGCAGGGCCTTGACCATGGGCGCGGCGAGCCCCTGCGAGGTGAGGCTGATCTGGATGCCGTCCGGCTCGAGCGGCTGGCCGCCTTCGGTGGCGGGTGTGGCTTCCTTGCGCCAGGCATTGGCCTGCCAGACCTGGATGCCCATCGCCGTCAGCCCGGTCTGCAGCACCACCGGGGTGGCCGACTCGGTGGGCGCGTCGCTGGCGACCGCCTGCCACAGGGCATCGAGCTGGGCCAGGTCGCGGGTGCCGCGCGATTCGCGCCGCACGAGGGTGCCGTTCACCACGCGGTAGGACACCACTACCAGCTGGGTCGGTTCGTTCTCGTTGTAGACCTTGCGCACCAGGGTGAGGCGGTCGTCTTCCCAGAGCAGGTTGATGCGGTTGCCAAGCAGGCTGCGCGGCGCCAGGTGTTCGCAATCGCTCTGCAGCTGGGCAAAGGCGAGCTGCATGCCACGCGTGACTTCCATCTGCTGGGTCAGGGCGATCCGGGCGCGCACGATGCCGTCCAGGCCGCGCCAGCCGAGCACGGCCAGGATGGCGAGGATGCTGATCGCCACCAGGAGTTCGACGAGGGTAAAGCCGCGGCGCCGTTTCTGCGGTCTCATAGTCTGGATGGCCTGAGCACGAGCTGAACCAGTTTGACGATGCGGCGCTGCGGACGTTCAGCATCGAACACCGAGACTTCGATCCGGCGCAACAAGGGGTTCGGACTGGTCAGCACCTGCTCTTCGCAGATCAGGTTCAGGTCGCCTTGCGGGCAGGGGAAATTACGCTTGCCGACTTCGGGGAATTCGCGTCCCAGGCGGATCTGCACCAGGCGGTTCTCGGCCGACCAGGTCGCCATCATCGAGGCGCGCAGGCCGGCGCTGTTGGAGGTCAGGCTGCCGACGGCGCGCAGGCCGGCGCCGAGGGCGGTGCCGACGATGACGAGGGCGACCAGCACTTCGAGCAGGGTAAAGCCGGCAGCGTAGGCGCGCATTTTCATGATCGCATCACTCGACAGTGAAGTGGCCGACGCCGTCGGCGCGGATCGCCACGGCATTGTTGCCGGACGCCAGGGTCAGGACAAAAGGCTTGTCGACCGGTTCGCGTCCGAAGGTGATGCGCAGCTGGTTCGGATCGGCGCCGGGGTTCGGTTCCAGCACCAGGCGCAGCGGCGCCTGCTTGAAGGGACGTTCGCGCAGCAGGTCGTCGCGGGTGACCGGCTCCCAGCCGGTGTCATTGCGCACGATGAAGCGGTAGCGCTCGGAATTGGCCTCGAAGGCCACCAGGCGGTTGCGCACGATCGCCTCGTCGCGCGCCAGTTGCAGCAGCAGGGCCAGGCGCTGGGCCTCTTCCTGCAGGTTCTGGCGCGGCGAGGGAATCGCATTGAGCGAAGCAAGGCCCAGCGTGACGCCGATGATGACCATCACGACCAGCAGCTCTACGAGAGTAAAGCCGCTTGGGGTGCGCTGGGCGCGCATGGAAAAACCTTATTCCCAGGAACCGACGTCGGCATCCTCGCCGGTACCGCTGGGCTGGCCGTCGGCGCCCAGCGAGAACACGTCCACCTCGCCATGGATGCCCGGCGACAGGTACTGGTAAGGGTTGCCCCACGGGTCTTTCGGCAGCTTTTCCATGTAGCCGCCTTCTTTCCAGCCGTTCGCGGCCGGGCCGGCAGTCGGCTTGGTGATCAGGGCTTGCAGGCCCTGTTCGGTGCTCGGATAGCGCTGGTTGTCGAGCTTGTAGAGCTTGAGCGCCTGCATCATGGTGGCGATGTCGGTCTTGGCGGCAGTCACGCGCGCCTCGCCGGTACGGCCCAGCAGCTTCGGCACGACCAGGGCGCCGAGGATGCCGATGATGACCACGACGACCATGATCTCGACCAGGGTGAAACCACGTGCGCGCTTGAAACGTTGCGAATCGATGTGCATGGATGTCTTTACAAGGATGTCGGTTGAAGGCTGACAGTATAAGGCCACATGCGGGCAGGGGCTACCGTGTGCACGTAGGAAATTGTAAAGATTTTGGCCAGTTTAATCTTGTCTTAATCCGGTCTTATTCATGTGTTATTGCACGGTTTGCACACACCGGGCAGGAGGGATTGCGGGCGACCCGGACCGTACTCCAGTCCATGGCGCGCCCGTCCAGCAGCAGGAGGCGCCCGGCAAGCGGTTCGCCGATGCCCGCCACCAGCTTCATCGCCTCGGCCGCCTGCATGGCCCCGACCACGCCGACCAGGGGCGCGAACACGCCCATGGTGCTGCAGGCCACGTCCTCGAAGCCGCTGTCCTCGGGGAAGAGGCAGGCATAGCACGGGGCCTCGGGCTGGCGCGTGTCGAAGACGGCGAGCTGGCCGTCGAAGCGGATCACGGCGCCCGAGACCAGCGGCTTGCCCTCTTCCACGCAGGCGCGGTTGATGGCGTGGCGGGTGGCGAAGTTGTCGGTGCAATCGAGTACGACCGTGGCGCTTCGTACGAGTTCCCGCAGGCGCTCGCCGGCGACGCGTTCACGCAGCGCCGTCACGTCGATCTCCGGATTGATGGCCAGCATGGCCGCGCGGCCCGACTCGACCTTGGGCTGGCCGACGCGTTCGCTCGTGTGCATGACCTGGCGCTGCAGGTTCGTCAGGTCGACCTCGTCGTCGTCGACCAGGGTGATGTGGCCGATGCCGCCTGAGGCCAGGTACAGGGCGGCGGGCGAACCGAGGCCGCCGGCGCCGATGATGAGGGCGTGGGCGTCGAGCAGGCGCTGCTGGCCGTCGATGCCGATGTCGTCGAGGAGGATGTGGCGGGAGTAGCGCAGGAGCTGGTGGTCGTTCATGGGATGCGGGGAACGTCGGACCGGGCCCGCTGCGCGGGGCCCGATTCCGTCAGACAGTGAGGGACTACTTCTTGGCCGGCGCCTTGATCTCGGGCGGCTTGGTCTCCGCCCCCGGCAATGCCTTCGGCGCCGCCGGTTTCGCCTCTTCCGGCTCCGACTTGGCCAGCAGCACGGGCTGCCCCTTGAAGTGATTGATCGCCTGCGCCAGCTGGAAGTCGTCCTTGCTGCCGTAGTCGAGCGGCTTGCGGTCTTTCAGCTGGGCGACCGCGCGCTGCTGGGCCTCCAGGGCCTCTTTCTGGTCCCTGGCGGCCGGGGTCTTCTCGGCCTCGCCGGCCAGGTGGCGCTGCAAATCGGATTCGCGCACGCGCAGCACGGCCAGGGCGTCGCCCTCGGCCGTCTCGTCCACGCGCATGTCGGGCACGATGCCGACGGCCTGGATCGGGCGGCCTTTCGGGGTGTAGTAGCGCGCCGTGGTCAGCTTGACGGCGGTGTCGGGCGAGAGCTGGCGCAGGGTCTGCACCGACCCTTTGCCAAACGTCTGGCTGCCCATGACGATGGCGCGCTTGTAGTCCTGCAGGGCGCCGGCGACGATCTCGGATGCCGAGGCCGAACCGCCGTTCACCAGCACCACCATCGGCACGGTTTTCAGGCCCGCGGGAAGACCGGCCAGCGGGTCGGCGCCGCGCTGGGCATAGTATTCACGGCGGCCAAAGAACTGCTGGTTCGAGTCGGCCAGTTGGCCCTTGGTCGAGACGATCAATTGGTCGGGTTTGGGCAGGAAGGCGGCCGATACGCCGATCGCGCCGGGCAGCAAGCCTCCGGGATCGTTACGCAGGTCGAGCACCAGGCCCTTGATCTCCGGGTTCTCGGCATACAGGGCCTTGGCCTTCTTGGCCAGCTCCTCGACGGTGTTTTCCTGGAACTGGCTCACGCGCAGCCAGGCATAGCCGGGCTCGACCATCTTGGCCTTGACGCTCTGGACCACGATTTCCTGGCGCTGTACCGGCACCACCCAGGGGCGGTCCTCGCCGCGGCGCGCGATGGTGAGCGTGACCTTGCTGCCGGCCTTGCCGCGCATGCGCTTGATCGCCTCGTCCAGCGACATGTTGCGGACCGGGACGTTGTCGATGCGGGTGATCAGGTCGCCCGCCTTGATGCCGGCCTTGTGCGCCGGGGTATCTTCGATGGGGGCGACGATCTTGACGTAGCCGTCTTCGCTGGCGACTTCGACGCCGACGCCGACGAACTTGCCGGCCACCGCTTCCTTCATCTCGCGGAAGGCCTTCTGGTCGAGGTAGGTCGAGTGGGGGTCGAGCGAGGCGACCATGCCGCCGATGGCTTCGGACAGGAGCTTCTTGTCCGAGACCGGTTCGACGTAATCGGTCTTGATCAGGCCGTAGACGTCGGCCAGCTGGCGCAGCTCGTCGAGCGGCAACGGCGACTCGACGCCTTTCTGCGCATAGGCCGAGAGCTGGAAGGTGGCGGCCACGCCGGCCACCATGCCAAGTCCGATGAGTCCGAGATTCTTCGCCTTGCTACCCATGTGTGTCCTTAGAATTTGACCCAGCTCGCAGGGTCGAAGACCTTGCCGCGGTACCTGAGTTCAAAGTATAGCCCCGATTCCTCGTTGCCGCCGGTATTGCCGGCGCTCGCGATCACCTCGCCGGCGCGCACCATGTCGTTCACGCGCTTGAGCAGGGCCGAGTTGTTACCGTAGACCGACCAGTACTCGCCGCCGTGGTCGACGATGAGCATATTGCCCCAGCCGCGCATCCAGTCCGCGTGCACCACGCGGCCCGCTGCGACGGCGCGCACTTCGGTGCCTTCCGGCGCCTTGATGAAGATCCCTTTCCAGCTCACCCCTTCCCCGCGGCGCGCGCCGAAGCGGGCGGCCACCGTGCCGTTCACCGGCGGCGTCAAGCGCCCCTTCAGGGCGGCGAACGCGCCGGCCGGGGCTGGCGGCGCCAGCGGGACTTCCTGCGGCGGCGGCGCGCTCGGTTTCTCCTCCGGCCTGGGTTGTTCGGCCACCTTCGGCGGTTCCGGTTCCGGCTCCGGCTTCGTGCCCGG
>JBFLVV010000073.1:0-27911 GCA_040758275.1 Pseudomonadota bacterium | reverse complement strand
CCGGACGTGCTGTGCAATGCCGAGATCAAGTTCAAGGCCTTCCTCGACCATGCGATGAAGCTGGGCGCCGACCTGATCGCGACCGGCCACTACGCGCGCGTGCGCGAGAACGACGGCCGCTTCGAACTCCTGAAAGCCTTCGACCACACCAAGGACCAGAGTTACTTCCTGCACCGCCTGAACCAGGCCCAGCTCTCGAAGTCGCTGTTCCCGCTGGGCGAGATCCCGAAGACCGAAGTGCGCAAGATCGCCGAGCGCCTGCAGCTGCCCAACGCGCAGAAGAAGGACTCGACCGGCATCTGCTTCATCGGCGAGCGCCCTTTCCGCGAGTTCCTGAACCGCTACCTCTCGCACAAGCCGGGCCCGATGAAGCTCGACGACGGCACCGTGGTGGGCGAGCACATCGGCCTGTCCTTCTATACCCTGGGCCAGCGCAAGGGCATCGGCATCGGCGGCCTGAAGTCGCACAAGAACGCGGACGGCACCAGCGAGCCCTGGTTCGTGGCGCGCAAGGACGTCGCCACCAACACCCTCTACATCGTGCAGGGGCATGATCACCCCTGGCTGCTGTCCTCGCGCCTGGAAGCGGGCCAGGCCAGCTGGATCGCGGGTGTTGCCCCGAGCCCGCGCCTGCTCTCGGCCAAGACCCGCTATCGCCAGGCCGACGTGGCCTGCACCGTGCAGGCCGACGGACCGGCGCGCTTCGCCCTCGATTTCACGGATCCGCAATGGGCCGTGACGCCGGGACAGTCGGCCGTGCTGTACGACGGCGACGTGTGCCTGGGTGGCGGCATCATCGACGTCAATACCGCCGTCTGACTTTCGTAGGGTGGTCGGCTCTGCCGACCGCGCGTTCAACCAGCGTGGAAATGGACGAGACGCGTCAATTCGCCTTGTAGTTGAACGCGCGGTCGGCGAAGCCGACCACCCTACATTATCGAGACGCCAGCCAATCGGCCAGCGCCGCCGCCGCCATCGGCTTCCCGTACAAATACCCCTGCGCCTCGTCGCAGCCCGCCTCGCGCAGCAGCTGCGCCACGCTTTCCGTCTCCACGCCCTCCCCCACCACGCGGTGGCCCAGGTCGTGCGACAGCTTGATCATCGCCGTGACGAGCGACAGCGTGCGTTCGTCGTTCCCGATGCCGCGCACGAAAGACTGGTCGATCTTGACCACGTCGGCCGGCATCTCCTGCAAATAGGCCAGGCTGCTGTAGCCGGTGCCGAAGTCGTCGATCGCGATCTTCACGCCGGCCGCGGCCAGGCGCGCCATGGTGTCCTGGGCCGCCTTGGGTTTACGCATCAGGGCGCTCTCGGTCAGTTCCAGCGCCAGGCTGGCGGGGTCGATCGCGTGGCGCTGCAGGCCGTCCAGCACGCGCTCGCAGAAGTCCGGCTCTTCCAGGTTGACGGCCGAAACGTTGACCGCCACCTGCAGGGCTACGCCTTCCTTGCGCCAGGCGGCCAGCTGGCGCATCGCCGCTTCAAGCACCCATTCGGTGGTCGCACGCGCGAGCGAGGTGCTTTCGACGATGGGGATGAATTCGCCCGGCGAGATGACGCCTTCCTCGGGATGGGTCCAGCGCAGCAGGGCTTCGACGCCATGGCAGGCGCCGCCCTGCAGATCGACCTTGGGCTGGAACACGAGGTGCAGCTCGCCGGGCTGCTGCAGGGCGCGTCCGAATTCGCCGATCAGCCAGAAGCGGCGCCGGTAGGCGGCGTCCTGCTCGGGCGAGTAGACGCGCAGGCCCGATTCGGCGCCGAGCGCGTCGTGGGCGGCGCTGTGCAGGTTGCGCAGAATGTCGAGCGGCGCGTCCTGGCCCACCGCGAAGCGCGCCAGGCCGGCCGTGGTGGTCGTGATGAAGCGCGCGCCGCCGGCGGGGGTGCGTTCGCCGAGCCAGGCCAGCAGGGCGCCGCTGAAGCGCACCAGCGAAGCGCCTTGCGGAGCGACGAAGGCGAAGTCCGTGGTGCCCACGTGGTAGACCTTGCCGCCCTCGGCCAGGCGGCGCAGCTCCGGAACCGCCGCGCGCACGATCTCGTCCAGGTGGGCGCTGCCCATCACGCGCATGGCGTCGCTCAGTTCCCCGGGACTGGCCAGGCTCACCAGGGCAGCCAGGCGCGATGTTCCGGCCACCTCTGCCAGGGCGAGGTCGCGCACGTCGCTGACGAACTGGTTACGGTTGGGCAGGCCGCTGATCGGATCGATCCGGCCGAGCGCATGCTGCAGCTCGATCTGCGCCATCACCATCGCCGCCAGGTCCTGCAAGGCCGCGCGGTCGGCCTCGCTCACTGCGCGCGGCTCAAGGCCGAGCACGCACATCGCGCCCAGGCAGTGGCCCGACTTGGTCATCAAGGGCGCGCCCAGGTAGAAGCGGATGCCGCTCCTGGCCAGCACGCTGTCGTGGAAGCACGCGTCCTCCAGCAGGTCCGGCACCGCCACGACCATACCGCTTTCGGCCACCGCCGCGCAGGGCGCCTTCAGGCGCGGGATCTCATTGTGCGCCACCCCCACCTTCGACTTGAACCACTGGCGGTCGGCGTCGGTCAGCGACACCGCCGCGATCGGCAACTGGAACAGCTGCGCCGCCATGCGCGTGATGCGGTCGTAGGCTTCGCTCGGCGCCGTGTCCAGCAATTCCAGCTGGCGCAGCGCCTCCAGGCGGCCGGCTTCCGCCAGATGGGGTTCGTACGGTGAGTTCATGGCAGGCCCTTGAGGGACGCACGCTCGACGGGCGCACGTATTTATCGGAATTGATGATTATAACTGGTAAATCGCCGCAAAATAATGCGTATCGTCAATAAATTAGCGCAGACGCCACGCAAATTCATCAAATGCTCTACCATATCGGGTAGAATCCTTCCACTCTTTGTGATTTATCGACCACATGTCCACCACCGACGATCCGATCCTGACCACGCGCGATGCCGCCCAGCTGCTGGGCGTGGCTGTCAGTACCGTGCAGCTCTGGATGGAGAGCGGCGCCCTGCCGGCGTGGAAGACGCCGGGCGGACACCGGCGGGTGCGCCTGAGCGCCGTGCTGGCGCTGCGCCAGCAGCGCGGCGGCGCGGAGCCGGACGGCGGGAGCGCGGAGGACCGCCTGGAGGGAGCCGCGCATCATCCGGTGGCGGAGGACGAGTCGCAGCGCCTGGCGGCCCTGGCCGGGACGCGGCTGGTGGACTCGCCCGCCGAAGAGGTGTTCGACCGCCTGGTGCGGCTGGCCGCCCAGACCACCGACTGTCCGATCGCCCTGGTCACGCTGCTCACCTCGCAGCGCCAGTGGTTCAAGGCGCGCGTCGGCATCGACATCAGCGAGACGCCGCGCGAATGGTCCTTCTGCAGCCATGCGCTGGCCGCGGGCAAGGCTTTCGTGGTGGGAGACGCGGCGAATGACCCGCGCTTTTCCGCCAACCCGCTGGTGGTGGGCGAACCGCGCATCCGCTTCTATGCCGGGGTGCCGCTGGAAGATGGCGCGGGCCGCCTGCTGGGCACCCTGTGCGTGCTCGACCGCGAGCCGCGCCGCCTGCGCGAGCGCGAGATGCGCGCCTTGCGCGAACTGGCCGCGATCGCGTCCGAAGAGATAAAGCGCCGCAGCTAGGCGCTGCTGTCAGGCCGCGCCGCCGCCTGCCTGCTGCTTGCGCACCACCGCGATCACGGTGTTGCGGATGGTCTTGAGCACGGCGTCGGCCTTGAAGGGCTTGACGATGAAGCCGTGCACGCCGCGTGCGACGGACGCCTGGATGGTCGGCGCGTCGAGCGTGCCCGAGACCATGAAGATCATGGCTTTCGGCAGGTGGGTGCGCAATTCCTCGACCACCTGGCTGCCGTCCTCCACCTGCTCGCGCGCGATGCAGACGATCTGCGGGCGGTGCTTCATCGCCAGCATATAGCCGGAATGCCCCGTATGCGTCTGCCCGACGACGTCGTAGCCGCCGTCAAGCAGCACGGTATTGAGCAGGCCGCGCGAAATCGCGCTGCCGTCCACGATCACAGCCTTGAGCATCGGCTCGTTCCCTTCATCTTGTTCAATGCGCCTCCCAGGCCAGCATGTTCCAGCTCACGCCCAGGCGCAGGTCGGTCTTCAGTTGCACCAGGCGGCGCGAGATCTCCAGTATCTCACGCTCGGCGCGCAGCCTCTCCCCCAGCGGCGTCTTGAGGATGCCGGCGCCGGCGACCACGGCGTCCAGGCTGCCGTAGGCATTGAGCAGGCGCGCCGCCGTCTTCATGCCGATCTTCGAGACGCCCGGCACGCCGTCGGTGGGGTCACCCATCAGGGACAGCAGGTCGTGCAGCAGCTCGGGCGCCACGCCGAAGCGCGCCCGCACCCAGGCGTCGTCGTGCCACTCGTTCTTGAAATGGTCCCAGACCAGCGCGCCGTGCGCGATCAGGACGTGCAGGTCCTTGTCTGTGGTGGCGACGATGGCTTCGCCCCGCCCTTCGTTCAGCCAGCGCATCACACCGGTGGCGATCACGTCGTCGGCCTCGACACCGGGCAGGGACACGACCTGCACGCCGGCCTTGCGCAGTCGCTCGTGGAATTCCGGCAGCGCCTCGCGCAGCGGCGAGGGCATGGCGGCGCGGCCCTCGCGGTAGCGCGGATAGAGTTCGTGGCGCCAGTTCGGGCCGCCGTAGTCGAAGGCCGCCAGCACATGGGTCGGCGCATGCACCTCGAGCACGTTGCGGAAGGACGAGAAGGCGTGGCGCAGCGCGATCCCGGCTTTCAGGTCGGAATCCGGCTCGGGACTGGCTTCGTAGACGCGGCGCACGATGTTCAGGCCATCGATCGCGAGCAGCTTGCCCGGTTTGCTCATGATGCTGTGTGCTGGGTGGCGTGGAAACCGCACATGATAAACCGGGCGGCTTTCCGGGGAAAGCCGCCCTGCTGTTACAGCGCGCCACCCTCGTACCAGGCGCGCACGATGTCGCGTTCGGCCTGGGTCATATTGGTCTGGTTCCCGTAGGGCATGAACTGGGTCTGGACCACGTTGACGTAGATGCGGTAGGCGTCGGCGCGGATCTGGGCTTCGGTATCGAAGCGGATCCCGCGCGGCGCGGTGGCGAAGCCCGGCATGGTCGGCGTCACCGAGTGGCAGGCAACGCAGCGCGCACGCACGATGGCCTGCACCTTGGAGGCCGCGGGCGAGGCCGCGACCGCCGCCAGGGCTTCCTCGACCAGCGCGGCCTGCTGCGCCGGGCTGGTGTCGGCCCCGACCTTGGCCAGCACGGTGCGCAGGGCGGCCACGGCGGACGTGCCGGTGTAGTGGGCGGCGCGCTCCGGGGTGTCCAGCGCGGCGGTGAAGGCGGCCACCACCTCGGCCTTGCGGTCGAACATCGCCAGGTCGTCGAAGCCGGCGCCGGCCAGCAGCGCCACCGGCACCTGGCCGCGCGACAAGGCGCCGCTGTCCAGCAGGCCGGACCAGAATGCCAGGCCGCCGCTGTCCGGCTCGCGGTTGAACAGGTTGCGGTACATGGTGGCCACCGTGGTCCGGTTGTCCGCCGCATACAGGGCCGCGGCCTCGGGGCTCTGCGCCAGGCCATCGAGGATGGCGCGCACGTTCGGGTCGACGCCGTAGCGCCAGAACAGCGCACCGGTATCGCCCACCAGCTGTTGGCGCTGGCTCACGCCGGTGTAGAAGGCCAGCCCGCCCGGATCGGCGGCGCGGCCGAAATAGGCGAGATAGAGGCGCTGGACGGCGGCCTCGTGGTCCTGCTGGGTGACCGGCACCGCGTTCAGGGTGCGCACCGGCGCGGCCGCCTGCGGCGCCGCGTCAGGCGCCTCACCGCCGCAGCCGGCCACGAGTAGAAGGCAGGCCAGGCCTGCCAGGAAAACGCTGGAACGAGAAATCATGAACCGAAGGGGATGTATTCGATGCCGTGTTCGATGGCGCCGATGACCTGGGCGCGGTTTTCCGGGCTCTCCGCGAACAGGGACAGCACGCTGGCGCGGTCGAAGCCGTTCTTAATCACCGTGACCCAGTGGTTGAAGCCGCCCGCCTCGGGTGCGCGGTGCAGCACGTTATTGTACAGCTTGGTCACGAAGTCCTCGGGGCTCGGCGCGGTGCCGTACTTCTCCTTGAACTCGTCCGATGCGATGAAGAACGCCGACATCTGGTCGAGCGTCATGCCGCGGTCCATATTCCAGATCCAGAACGGCAGGCCGCTGTTGTCGGGCTTGCGGTCGAAGGCCGCCTGGTAGAGGCGGTAGGTCTGGCCGGCGGCGCCGTCGATGTCGAAGGCCACCGCGCTGCCGTCGCCGAACAGCACGCGCTCCACGTTCACCAGGTGGTCGCTTCCCCCTGCCTTGGTCGCGACCATGCTGCCGTCGAAGCTGCGCGCGAACTTCACGCCGGCGCGTGGCCCCTCGTAGCGCACGACGTCGAAGCCGTCTCCCGCGTCGATGTGGTCGAAGCCGGTGCTTGCCGCGATGGTGTCGTTGCCGCTGCCGGAGGCCAGGGTGTCGTCGCCCGCGCTGCCCGCGAGCGTGTCGGCGCCTTCGGTGCCGCCCGGCGCGGCGGAGAGCTGGCGCACCGGCACGAAGGCCATGTAGTCGCTGCTACCCTTGCTGTCGGTGACGGTGAAGGTGAAGCGGTCTTCGGCCGCGTAGCCGCGCTGCGGGACATACACGTAGTCGCCGTTGGCCTGCAGCACCAGGGTGCCGTGCATGGGCGCGGTCTTGACCTTGTACGTCACTGCGACGCCGTCGCTGGAGGCCGGCAGGGTGCCGGCCGTGCTGGCGTTCTGGTCGACCCCGATCACGACGTCGGCCGCGAAGCCCGCCGTGCCCAGGGTCAGGGTGCCGTCGGCGAAGCGCAGCTTCTCGACGCCCAGCAGGGTGTCGAAGCCGCTGTTGCCGTCACGCGCGGTGAGGAAGGTCTTGCCGTAGCCGGTGCTGATCAGGTAGTCGGCGCGCTTGCCTTCGAAGACTGCCGTGTCGCTGCCGGCGCCGCCGTCGATCCAGTCGTTGCCCAGGCCGCCGCGCAGGCTGTTGTCGAGGCGGTTGCCGACCAGGACGTCGTCCGATGCCGAGCCGACGGCCGATTCGATCCAGGTGTTCGGCGCGATACCCAGGTTGCCCAGCGCCACAGCGCCACCGGGCGTGGCCCCCACGCTCGACAGGCTGCCGGGGGTCAGGTCGATCGAGACGCCGATCGCCGAGCTCGAGGCATCGATGGTGTCGTTGCCGCTGTCGTCGGCGATGCTGGTCTGGGCGCCGTAGCGCGCCGCATCGAGCGTATAAACGGTGTCGCCGGCGCCGACGTTGCGGGTGCCGTAGAGGTAGCGCAGCGCGGTGATGTCGAGGGCGCCCCAGGTCGAGGGGAACAGGCCGTCCGGCGTGGCGCCATGCGCCATCACCGAGTAGCTGGTGATGTCGTCTTCAAGACGCCATTGCGCGCTCCAGACCTCACCCGCGTCGACATTGCGCGGGTGGCGCAGGCCGAGGGCGTGGCCGATCTCGTGCAGCAGCGCGGCATAGCCTTCCGAGCCGGGCGTGAGGTCCTTGATGGAATCGACGTCCATCCAGACCTGGCCGGCGTTCGGCTGGCCCGGCATGGCCGCCACGCCTTTGGTGGTGGCCTGGGCGCTGGCGCCGAACATCAGCTTGGCGTCGCCGGTGGTCACTTCGCGGAAGGTCAGGCCCGCGAACTTCGCGGCGCTTTCCAGGATCGCGCGCACCGCGGCCTTCTGGGCGTCGTTGAAGGCGGCGAAGCCAGCCGCGCCGGGGCCGGTCGCGGGCGCCGTGGTGGCGAAGCCGAAGGTGAGTTCGACCGGCGTGCCCTGCGACTGGCCGGCGTTCCAGCGATTGGCGTTGGCGGCAATCAGGCCTTCGCGCGCCATCTTTTCCGGCGAGATGAAATCGGCCAATGCATAGCTGACATTCCAGCCCACGCCGATGCGCTCGATGTTGTGCAGCTCGGCCCGGAAATCCGAATTGCCGTTCCAGGTGACGGTGGCGCGCTTGCCGTCGATGCTGACGTCGATATTGAATTCCGAGATCGTCATGCCCTCCCGGAACTGGGGCAGCCAGACCAGGTCATCGCCGGCGCGTCCGTCGACCAGGGTATCGGCGCCGCCGCCGACGCCGATCTCGTTGTCGTTGCCGTCGCCGTACAGCTCACCGCCGTGCCAGGAACCGCTGATGTCATGCACGCCGACCAGGGTGTCGCGCGTGCCCCACCCATCGATGGCATAGCCGGCTGCCAGGTCGACCTTGACCCGATTCGGGTCATCCCAGTAAGCCGCGCTGACCGAGCGCCACCAGTCGCTGGTGGGGATGGCTTCGATGCGGTCGTTCCCCTGGCCGCCCAGCACCGAGCCCTGGTAGACCCGGATGGTGTCGTTGCCGTACAGGCCGAAGTAAGTGTTCCACTCGTCGATCGCCCCGGGGGCCTGGACGATGGTGTCGTCCTTGTCGCTACCTTTGATATCCATGGCCGTCCTATGCGTGCAGCAGGTTGATGGTCTTCTGGTTGAAATTCACCAGGTTCGGGAAGACCTTCTCGAAGTCGGTCGCGGGCAGGCCGAGCCATTGCATCAGCGTCGCACCCACCTGGTCGGTCGAGGTGGTCGGCACGAAGCGTCCGCCGCCGTTCGGGTCGGAGTCGTCCGGGCCGCCCAGGGTCAGGGTCGGCAGGGTGCCCACCACCTGGGCGCCGCGCACCGGGCCGCCCATCGCGAACCAGTGGTTGCCCCATGCGTGGTCGCTGCCGCCGCCGGACGCCTGGCGCAGGGTGCGCCCGAAGTCGCTCATGGTCAGCGAGACCACGTTCTGGTCCAGGCCCGCGGCCTGGTTGGAGGCGTCGAAGGCCTGCATGGCGCGCGCCAGCACGGCCAGTTGCGCGTCCTGGCTGGTCGGCCCGGTGCCGCGCTGGGCGGCATGGGTGTCGAAGCCGCCCCACTGCACCAGGAAGACCTGGCGCTTGAAGCCGCGCTGCTTGAACACGGGCAGGAGCGAGGCCAGCTTGCGCAGGGCGCGCGACAGGTCGTCGTCGCCGAAATTGCCGGCCGGGGCCTTGGCGTTCAGCGTGGCCTGGGTGAACAAGGTCGATTCCTGCACCGCGCGGCCGAAGGTGCGCGCGTACTCGGCCTCGTACTGGTTGGCGAACTGCCAGCGCGCCATGCGGTTGAGCGACTGCGCCGCCGGGCTTTGCGGCTGCGCCAGGTCGGCCTGGCCCCAGTAGCGCGAGTCCCAGGGACTGAGGAAGGACACCGGCGAATTGCGGCCCAGGACCAGGGTGCGGTCGGTGTTCATGGTCACCGCATTGGCCTGGTTGCGCAGCGCGGTCGGCAGCAGCTCGAGGGCGCGGCCGGCCCAGCCGCTGGCGTCGCTGTCGCCCAGCCAGCCCTGCTGCCACATCACCTGGTCGCTGTGCGAGAGCAGGAAGGACGGCACGGCGACCGAGCGCTCGATCACCTGGCGCGCGGTGGCCGGCGCCACCAGCGGGCCGACGTTGGCGATCCAGGCCAGGCGGCCGCTGTCGTACAGGGGCGCCAGCGGAGCCAGGGCCGGATGCAGGCCGTAGCTATGACCGCCGCTGCTGCCGGACAGGGGCGCCAGCACGCTCTTGCCGATGGCCAGCTCGGGACGCGCCTTGTAGTAATCGTCATAGGCGCCATCCATCGGCACCAGGCTGTTCAGGCCATCGTTGCCGCCATTGAGGAAGACGACCACGAGGGCGCGGTAATCGTCGCCGGCCGCATGGGCCGGGCCGGATTCGAGCAGGCTCGAGGCGCCGAGCATGCTGATGACCGGCGCGGCGCCGGCGAAGCGGAGAAAGTGGCGGCGGTCCATCAGCGGATCACTCCATAGTAAGGGGTCGCCAGCGCGAACTGCAGCAGGCTGATTGCTTTCTGGTCGGGCGTATCGCCCCAGGTGGTCGGCGCCAGGTCGATCAGGTTCTGGCGCAGGGTGGTCGGCATGGCGCCTCGGAAGAAGCGCTCGCTGACCAGGTCGGCGAAGGTGGCAGGCGAGGCGGCGAAGGCGCGGCCGAAGGCGCCGGCGTCGCAGTCCGCACCGGCGCGCTTGACGCCATCGGCGAATCCGCCGCCCAGGCGCCAGGAAAGCTCCTCGGCGGTCAGCAGGCGCTGTTCGGGCGCCAGCAGGTTGCTGCCCGGCGCGCGGTCGGTCGGCAGGTAGAAGCTGAACACGCTGGAGGCATCGAAGGGACGCTGCGAACCCGGCGTCATCACGTGGATGTCATTCCACATCAGCTCGCGCGTGCAGTTCAGGCCGCGCAGCAGGCCCGTGTACCAGAGGAGCGGCTCGCGCATCTTTCCGAACTGCGCCGTGTCGCTGCCGATCTGGTCGCCGCGGCGCGCTTCCGGATCGAGGAGGACGGCCTTGATCACCGATTTCATGTCGCCCGAGGTGGCGCGGAACACCGTGGCCACGCGCGCGACATAGGCCGGGCTCGGGTCGCTGGTGACCAGGTGCTGGATCAGGCGCACGCTCACGAAAGGCGCGATGTTCTGGTGCGCCATCAGGAGGCTGACGATGGTGTCGAGTTCCTGGCGCGCTTCCACGCCGGCCGGGAAGGACCGTCCCAGCACGGTCTTGGCGCCGCGGTCGTGCGCCGCGCGCCAGGGATCGGGCACCAGCTCGCCGTCATAGCGGCGGTAGTCGGTACGCTCGTAGTTACCTTGCATACGCCACCCGGTCAGGGCCCGCGCCAGCTCTTCCACGTCCTTCTGACTGTAGGTTTCGATCGGCTTGCCGGCGGCGTCTCGCTGAATGCTGCCGTCCAGGTTGAGCTTCACCACGCCGAGCGTGAACAGCTGCATCAGCTCGCGCGCATAGTTCTCGTTCGGCGAGCACCAGCGGCATTCGTTGCTGGTCGGGCGATTTTCGAGGTTGTCCAGGTAGACGCCCATCGAAGGGTTCATGGTCACCGCGCGAATCAGTTCCCCGTAGTTGCCGAAGGCCTGCTGCTGCAGGAAGTTTGAGTAGCTCAGGCCGCCGTAAGGCTCGATCTTCGCCATCGAGGCGACGACGAACTGCGACAGCGACCAACTCACACGCCGACGCAGCTGGTCAGGCGCGGTCAGGAAGGAGATGTAGAGCTGGCGATTGGAATAGCGGTAGGCGAAATCACCCTGCTCGCGGATCTGGCTGTCGTAATTGGAGATCGGCGCGAGATCGATCTTCGATACCGGCAAGGCGAACTGCTCATCGATCCAACGCTCGAAACCCTTGGCCTGGATGTCCGCCACAAGGGCGGGCGTGGCGCCGAAGCTGACCTGGTCGGCGAAGCGCGCCGCAGCGTAATAGCTGACGGCCTTGGCGGCGGCTGGCTGGACCTGGCCGCTCGAGGCGCTGAACTGGGCCGGCGCCGGCGATTCGCCGGCGTCGCGACTGCATCCGGCCACGAGGGCCAGGAGGGCGGGAATCAGCCAGGCCCGTGTCGGACGGGAAAGGCGGAAGGAGGTTGGCATGGGAGCTCCAGCGTGATCGAAGCTGTCATTATTGCATGCCGGAACTTTCCAAGAAACCACTTGTAGGCGTTATTACAACACCTGCAGTTAAAAACTTTTCAGTCAGGAAGCATAGTCATACTTGCCTCCCCTTTCCAGCGCGCGCTGGTAGGTCGGACGCGCATGGATCTTCTTGAGGAATGCCGCGAGGCGCGGATACTGGCTGCCCAGCCCGCCGCGCGAGGCGGCCGCTTCCAGCGCAAAGCTCATCTGGATGTCCGCGGCGCTGAACTCACCGCCCGCGAACCATTCCGACTTGCCCAGTTCCGCCTCCAGGAAGTCCAGCTGGCTGCGGATGTTCGGCATGATGAAACCGTCCTTTACCTTGCGCGCGATGGCGCGGGCGATCGGCTTCGCGAAGAAGGGCATGGGGCCGTTCTCGACCTTGTCGAATACCAGCTTCATCAGGAGCGGCGACATGGCCGAGCCTTCGGCGAAGTGCAGGAAGTAGGTGTAGCGCAGGCGTTCCGGGGTGCCGGCGGCCGGCAGCAGGCGCCCGTTGCCGTAGCGTCCGACCAGGTACTCGACGATGGCGCCGGATTCGGCCACCACCAGCTCACCGTCGGTGATCACCGGCGACTTGCCGAGCGGGTGCACGGCCTTCAGTTCGGGCGGCGCCAGCATGGTCTTCGGGTCGCGCTGGTATTTCTTGATCTCGTAGTCCAGGCCCAGCTCCTCGAGCAGCCACAGGATGCGCTGCGAGCGCGAGTTGTTCAGGTGATGGACGACGATCATGGCGCGGGTCTTTGCGGAATTGAACAGGCCGCCAGCTTACCATGTTGTGTGCTTGCCAACAGAGGCAAGTTCGGTGCGTGGCCGCACGAAAGCACCAGGCGGGCCGATGTATGGTGCGTCCATGAGTGGATCGGTCTACATCGGCATTTCCGGCTGGCGCTACGTGCCGTGGCGCGGCAAGTTCTATCCTCCCGGCCTGGCCCAGCACCGCGAGCTGGAATATGCGGCGAGCCAGTTGCCCAGCATCGAGATCAACGGCTCCTTCTATTCGCTCCAGCGCCCTTCCAGCTACGCAGCCTGGCACGCCGCCACGCCGCCCGGCTTCGTGTTCGCCGTGAAGGGCAACCGCTTCCTTACCCATATGCTCAAGCTGCGCGACATCGAGGGGCCGCTCGCCAACGTGCTGGCCTCGGGCGTGTTCGAGCTCAAGGAAAAGCTCGGTCCCTTCCTGTGGCAGTTCCCGCCGATGATGAAGTTCGAGCCCGAGCGCTTCGAGCACTTCCTGTCGCTGCTGCCGCAGGACACCGACGCCGCCCTCGAACGCGCGCTGCAGTACCAGCCGCGCATGGAGGGCAAGGTCTCGCTCGAGGCCGGGCCCAGGCGGCCGATGCGCCACGCGGTCGAGATCCGCCACGAAAGTTTCATGGACCCGGCCTTCATCACGATGTTGCGCCGTTACAAGGTGGCGCTGGTGGTGGCCGACACCGCGGGGCGCTGGCCCCTGGCCGAAGACGTGACGGCCGACTTCGTCTACATCCGCCTGCACGGCGACCAGGAGCTGTATGCGAGCGGCTACGGGGATGAGGCGATCGCGGCCTGGGCGGCGCGCATCCATGCCTGGCGCCACGGGCGGCAGCCGGAGGGGGCGCGCCTGATCTCGGCGGCGGCGCCGCCGCGAAAGAAGGCGCGCGACGTGTACTGCTACTTCGACAACGACATCAAGGTGCATGCGCCCTACGATGCCCAGCGCCTGATCAAGGCCGTGGCCGATTTGTCGGGAACGGCGGACTAGTTCTACGGTCTATCTCTGCATTGCCCACCGAGGAGCTCACCATGATGCTGCGTGTCAGTTTTGCTGCCGGCGCTGTGCTCGTGTCCAGCCTCGCCTTCGCCGCCGATGCACCACCGCTGAAGGCCGCGAACGGCATGCTGGTCGATTCCGCCGGCATGACCGTCTACACCTACGACAAGGACGAAGCCGGCAGCGGCAAGAGCAGCTGCGTCACCCTCTGCGCCAGGAACTGGCCGCCGGTCAAGGCGCCGGCCGGCACCCTGCCGGAGCCCTGGTCCATCATCACGCGCGAAGACGGCAGCAAGCAGCTGGCCCACCGGGGCAAGCCGCTGTACACCTTTATCAAGGACAAAAAGGCGGGGGACAAGACCGGCGACGGGGTCGGCGGCGCCTGGCATGTGGTGGAGGTGCCGGCGCGCTGAACGCCGGGGCCGGCATCAGCGGCGCGGATGAATCTGGATGACCTTGCCTTTGCCGGATGGCGGCGTGGGTTCGGCTGGGCCACAGCTGTTGCAGCCCGAGCCGCAGCCGCTGCCGCAGCTCGCGGTGGCGTCCAGCCATTTCACGAGCCAGCGGCTGGCGCGGCCGCCCCGCGACAGGCGGCCTGCCAGCGCATGGCGCCAGCGCTCGGGCAGGTACTTCGCGACCGCATACAGCAGGGCCAGCGCGACGATGAGCCCGACGATGATCTCCTGCCACATGATCTGCACTCCTCTCAGGCTCCGGTGAAGAACAGGGTGGTGCGGTAGACGATGAAGGAGGCCACATAGGCCAGGCCGAACATGTAGCCGGCCATGATCCAGGCGTAGCGGCGGCTGCCGGTTTCGCGCGCCACGGTCGCCAGGGTCGGCAGGCAGTGCGGCGCGTAGATGTACCAGGTCAGCACCGACAGGCCGGTGGCCAGCGACCAGGTCTGGGCGAGGATCGGGGCCAGGGCGTTGGCGGCTTCGTCGCCGCCCGACAGGGCGTAGACGGTGCCCAGCGCGCCGACCGCGACTTCGCGCGCGGCCATGCCCGGCACCAGGGCGATCGCCATCTGCCAGCCGAAGCCGATCGGCGCCAGCACCACTTCCAGGGCGCGTCCGATCATGCCGGCCACGCTGTAGTAGACCGGCGGCTGGGTCGCGCCTTCCGGTGCGCCCGGGAAGCTCGAGAGCAGCCAGAGCAGGACCATCATGGCGAGGATCAGGGTACCGACGCGCTTGAGGAAGACCTTGGCGCGTTCCCACAGGCCCACGGCCAGCGCGCCCGGCTGGGGCCAGTGGTAGGCCGGCAGTTCCATCATGAGGGCGTGCTGCTTGAAGTCGCTGCGGCGCTTCATGTACCAGGCCACGGCCATGGCGCTCAGGATGCCGGCCATGTAGAGGATGAAGAGCACCAGGCCCTGCAGGTTCATCAGGCCGGCGACTTCGCGGTCAGGGATGAAGGCGGCAATCAGGAGCGCATAGACCGGCAGGCGCGCCGAGCAGGTCATCAGCGGCGCGATCATGATGGTCACCAGGCGGTCGCGCGGATTCTGGATGGTGCGCGCGGCCATGATGCCGGGGATGGCGCAGGCAAACGAGGACAGCAGCGGCAGGAAGGCGCGGCCCGACAGGCCCACGCTGCCCATGATGCGGTCGAGCAGGAAGGCGGCGCGCGGCAGGTAGCCCACGTCTTCCAGCAGCAGGATGAAGAAGAACAGAATCAGGATCTGCGGCAGGAACACGAGCACGCTGCCGACACCGGCAATGATGCCGTCCACGATCAGGCTGTGCAGCAGGCCTTCGCCAAGCAGCAGGCCGACCTGTTCGCCAAGCGCGCCGACGCCCGCCTCGATCAGGTCCATCGGCGTGCCGGCCCAGCTGAACACGGCCTGGAAGATCAGGAACATCAGCCCGGCCAGGATGACGGGGCCGAGCACCGGGTGCAGCACCACGTTGTCGATCTTCTCGGTCAGGTTGCCGGTGTCGCCGCTGGTGGACACGGCGAGGTCGAGGATGCGGCGCACTTCGCGCTGGGTCTCCTCGACCGGCACCGCGTCGATCGCCGACAGGGGGTTCGGTGCGACTTTTTCGCCGAAGACCATGCCGTCCAGCGTGGCGAGCAGGGCCTGTTCGCCGCCGGCCTGGATGGCGACGGTTTCGACCACCGGCATGCCCAGCTCTCGCGACAGGATCGTGGCGTCGATCGCGATGCCGCGCTTCCTGGCCACGTCGACCATGTTCAGCACGAGCACCATCGGCAGGCCCAGGCGTTTCAGTTCGAGCACCATGCGCAGGTTCAGGCGCAGGTTGGTGGCGTTGACCACGCACAGGATGGCGTCCGGCGGCGCTTCACCGGCGCGCAGGCCGGCCACCACGTCGCGGGTGATCGCTTCGTCCGGGGTCTGGGCGCTCAGGCTGTAGGCGCCCGGCAGGTCGAGCACGCGAAACGCGCGGCCCGCGGGCGACGTGAAGCTGCCTTCCTTGCGCTCGATGGTGACGCCGGCGTAGTTCGCGACCTTCTGGCGCGAACCGGTCAGGCGGTTGAAGAGCGCGGTCTTGCCGCAGTTGGGATTGCCAAGCAGTGCGACCAGGGGCGTACGCGACGCCACCTGCTGTTCCATTACACCCATTAACTTATTCCGGTTTGATCGAGACGAGGGCCGCTTCGAAGCGGCGCAGGGCGAAGGTCGATTCGCCGACCTTGACGGCCAGCGGGCCGCCCAGCACGCGCTTGAGAACACGGATGCGCTCGCCCGGCACGAAGCCGAGTTCCATCAGGCGGCGCTGGACGTCGGCGCCGCCCTCCTGCGCCGTCGGGGCCAGGTGGATCACGGTGGCGCTCTGGCCGGCCTGGAGGGCGTCGAGCGTGGTGAGGGTGGGAGCAAGAGTCATGGTCGCGTCCGGTGGTTGTAGCGCTGATGAGACAGATAGATGCATGATAAACCTAAATGCGAATTATTTCTATTTGCAGGGTGATCATACTCGCCTGAATTTGCACGCGCACTGCAAAAATCGCTTGCATGCGTCGCAGAGTTTCATCAAAATAGAACACGAATGAGATTGATTCTCATTTATGTGATGAAAACGGCAAGGAACTGAAACGATGATCGTCTGTGTCTGCAACAACATCTCCGACCGCGAAATCCGCCAGGCAGTGGACCTCGGCATTTCTTCGGTGGCCGAACTGCACAAGGAACTCGGCGTCGGCACCATGTGCGGCAAGTGCGTCAGCTACGCACGCGAAGTCCTGAACGAACACCTCGACAGCAAAACCACGATCACCGAAGTGCGCCGCGTTCCGCAAGCGGCCTGATCCACCTCTCACTTCTCCTGCCCCGCCCGTGCAGCGGGGTTTTTTTTCGGCTTTTTTCTTGCCGATCCGGCAGTACTGAGAAGCGTTCTCGCGATGGAACGAGAACGGTTTTCATTCCAGCGGTTTTCCGCCATTTTCCGCGCATTTGAGGCGTATTTTTCAGCGTTTTCGCCGATTTTTGGCCGTTTATTGGCGTCTTGTTTGTTATCATGGAGCCCATTCGAAATCACCAAGGGCATCCCATGAAAGGCGACCAAAACGTCCTGCGCCTGCTCAACGCGCAGCTGACCAACGAACTCACCGCGATCAACCAGTACTTCCTGCACGCGCGCATGTACCGCCACTGGGGCTTCGAGAAGCTCGGCAAGAAGGAATACGACGAATCGATCGGCGAGATGAAGCACGCCGACAAGCTGATCGACCGCATCCTGATGCTCGACGGCCTGCCCAACCTGCAAGCCCTGCACAAGCTGCTCATCGGTGAATCGGCCCAGGAAATGCTGGAATGCGACCTCAAGCTCGAGCGCGCGGCCCAGGTGACGGTCAAGGAAGGCATCGCGGCGGCGGAAGCGGCGGCGGACTACGTGACCCGCGACCTGTTCCTGATGATCCTCGAGGACACCGAAGAGCACATCGAGTGGCTGGAGACCCAGCTGGACCTGATCGTGAAGGTCGGCATCCAGAACTACCTGCAGAGCCAGATCAGCGAGTAATTCCCACGCAGGCCAGGCGTCCGGCAGCGGATCCTGGCCTGAAGCCTCAGGCGCTCAGCGCCACTTCCTCATCCACTGGTCATAGAACCCGAGATCCCGCGGCACCGCGCCCGGAATCGCGCAGATCGCTCCCGCGAACTCGTTGGCGCGCGCCAGGGTGAGCTCCAGCGGCCAGTTCCGCATCTTCCCCAGCAGGAAGATCGCCGAGAAGGCATCCCCCGCGCCCACCGTGTCGATCACGAAAGGCGGCGCCGGGTTGTCGCGGTGCGTGATGACCTGTCCGTCCACACTGAAATAAGCCGAGCCGCGGTGGCCCAGGGTGAGGATCAGGGCATCGAGCGAGAACATCTGCAGCAGCGCCTGGCAGGAGGCGCGCACTTCCTCGGCCGACAGGGCCGGCCCCTCGGGCTTGATCTGGAAGTACCACTGGAACAGGGCCTGAAGCTCTTCCTCGTTGACCTTGGCGATGTTCGCCGCCTGCAGCGAGCGGGTGACGGTGCGTTCCTCGTACTGGCCGTCACGCAAATTCAGGTCGAGGTAACGCAGCGCGGCCGTGGCGCCGAGCAGGGCGTTGAGGGTGGTGCGCGAGCGCTCGCTCCTCTGGGCCAGGGTGCCGAAGTAGACGATGCCCGGCTGCGCCCCTTCCGCCACGATCAGGGCCGCATCGCGGTCGATGAAGTCGTAGGCCTGGTTCGGCAGGATCGTGAAGCGGTGGGCGCGCGCGCTGCGCTCGACCAGCACGCGGCCGGTTTCCTCCATGGCGTCGAGCTGCAGCCCGGCCTCGCTCATGGCAAAGCGCTCGAATTCGGCGCGCACGGCCTGGCCGGGGGCATCGTTGCCGATGCGGGTGATCATCAGTTGCGGCGCCATGAAGGCGGCCAGGTGGCGCGCCACGTTGAAGGGCGCGCCGCCGACCACCTGCTCGGTGCTGAAGTCGTCGACGAGCGCCTCGCCGAAGACGAGACAAGGCGCGAGGGTGGTGGCCAGCGCGCTCACGCGACGAAGGGCACGGTGTCGCGGAACGACGCGCGCTCGGAAAGCTTGTCGAACAGGCGCGCCAGGTTCGGATAGTCGCCGCGCCAGTCGATGTCGGGGAAGCGGAAGGCGAGCCAGCCCAGCGCGCAGCCGACGGCGACGTCGGCCAGCGAGTAGTGGGTGCCCATGCAGTAATTGGATTCGCCCAGCTTGACCGACATCTCGCGCAGGCCGGCGTGGACCTTGCCCAGCTGGCGGTCGATCCACTTTTGGCTCTGCTGTTCGGGCTGGCGCTCGCGCCGCTCGAGGAAGACCAGGATGGCGGCATCGAGCACGCCGTCGGCCAGCGCTTCCCATACCTTGACTTCGGTACGGTCGCGGCCGTTAGGCGGCAGGAGTTTGCACACCGGAGAGATGGTGTCGAGGTATTCGGCGATGACGCGCGAGTCGTACAGGGTGCTGCCGTCTTCCATCACGAGGCAGGGGATTTTCCCGAGGGGGTTGACCTCCTGGATGGTGGTCTCCGGCACCCAGACGTTCTCCAGCACGAGGCTGAAATCGAGCTTTTTCTCCGCCATCACGACGCGGACTTTGCGCACATAGGGACTGGTGACTGAACCGATGAGTTTCATACATGGCCGGGTAAGAAGATTGGAGTCCAGTATAACATCGACGTTTTGTCGCTTGTCTGCGCCGGACGGCCCGCCGGCCGCAACCCGGCACCGTGTCCACAAGGTCCCAGCACCCGTCCGGTGGTAAAATCCGCGTTTTTGCACGGACCGCCCGCCATGACCTCTACCGTCCCTTCATCTGCCCCGTCGGCTACCCTGTCGGCCCTGTCCCCGCTGGATGGCCGCTACGCGTCGAAGACCGACAAGCTGCGCCCCATCCTGTCCGAAGCGGGCTTCATGCACCACCGTGTGAAGGTCGAGATCGCATGGCTGCAGGCGCTGTCGCAGGCCGGCTTCCCGGAGATCAAACCGTTCTCGAACGAAGCCAACGCCCACCTCGAGCGCATGGCCGCGGACTTCGGCGACGCGCAGGCCGCGCGCATCAAGGAGATCGAGGCGGTCACCAACCACGACGTCAAGGCCGTGGAATACTGGCTGAAGGAACAGGTCAAGGACGTGCCGGAACTGGTGGCGGCGAGTGAGTTCATCCACTTCGGCTGCACCTCGGAAGACATCAACAACACCTCGCACGGCATGATGCTGAAAGCCGCGCGCGACGGCGTGCTGCTGCCGTCGCTGCAGAACATCATCGCCAAGCTGACCGAGATCGCGCACACCAACGCCGAACTGCCGATGCTGTCGCGCACCCACGGCCAGACCGCCAGCCCGACCACCCTCGGCAAGGAATTCGCCAACGTGGTCGCGCGCCTGCAGCGCGCCGTGAAGCGCATCGCCGACGTCGAGATCCTCGGCAAGATGAACGGCGCGGTCGGCAACTACAACGCCCACCTGTCGGCCTATCCGGGCTTCGACTGGCCCGCCTTCTCGAAAGAGGTCATCGAGCAGCGTCTGGGCCTGGTGTTCAACCCCTACACCATCCAGATCGAGCCGCACGACTACATGGCCGAGATGTTCGACGCCATCGCGCGCGCCAACACCATCCTGCTCGACCTGAACCGCGACATCTGGACCTATGTCTCACTGGGTTATTTCAAGCAGAAGCTGAAGGCGGGCGAAATCGGTTCCTCGACCATGCCGCACAAGGTCAACCCGATCGACTTCGAGAACTCGGAAGGCAACCTGGGCCTGGCCAACGCGGTGCTGCGCCACATGGCGGAAAAGCTGCCGGTCTCGCGCATGCAGCGCGACCTCACCGACTCGACCGTGCTGCGCAATATCGGCGTCGGCTTCGGCTACGCCCTGCTGGCCTACGACAGCTGCCTGCGCGGCCTGAACAAGCTGGAAGTGAATGCCGCCCGCCTGGAAGCCGACCTGGACGCGAGCTGGGAAGTGCTGGCCGAGCCGGTGCAGACCGTGATGCGCCGCTACGGCATCGAGAACCCCTACGAGCAGCTGAAGGAACTCACCCGCGGCAAGGGCATCACCCGTGAAGCGCTGCAGGAATTCATCGGCAAGCTGGCGGTGCCGCAGGAAGCCAAGGACCTGCTGCTGCAAATGACGCCGGCGAACTACACCGGCCTGGCTGCGCAGCTCGCGAAAGCCATCTGATCGTCCCCGGTGGGCGGCGCCGCCGCCCACCGTGTCACTCCCCTCAGTATTCCCAGATCACCTTCACGCCCAGGCGGCGTTCGACCTCGGCGCGCGCCAGGATCGATCCATATTCCCCATGTCCACCGGTGAGGTTCTCGCCGGTCAGCGACAATTCCAGCCCGGGGCGCAGGCGCCAGCCGAAGCGCGCGTCGAGCGCCGTATAGGAAGGCACCTCGGGCGCCGACTTGCCCGCCACCTTGCGCACCGTGACTTCCACATCGCGCCGGTCGTCGATCGTGTAGCTCGAGCGCAGCTGCGCCGTGTGGGCGGGGTCGCGCGCCGCCACCAGGGTCGCGTTCAGGTCGGTGCTGCCCGGTTTCAGGCGCAGCTTCTGGTGCATCGCCGTCCAGCCGGCCGACAGGCGCCAGCGCGGCATCACCTGCCAGCTGCCCCAGGCTTCGATGCCGCTCGAGCGGCCTTCCATCAGGCTGTCGAAGGTGATGAAGCTGCGGGTCGGGTCGAATTCGGTGGTGCGCAGGTCGTCGTAGTCGTGGTGGAACAGGGTGACCGAGTACGACAGCGGCGCGACCGGCTGGCCGCGGTAGCCCAGCTCGAACACCCGCGCCACCTCGCCGCGCACGCGCGGACCGCCGCGCAGCAGGTAGGGCGGACGGCCCGGCAGGTAGGCGTCGACGTCCAGGCGCGAGGGCGCGCGCACGGTGCGCGAGGCGGCAGCCCAGAACGCGTGGCGTGGCGACAGGCGCCAGGACAGGCGCGCGCTCGGCAGCCACTCGGTGCCGGTGTAGTCGTTGCGTTCGAGGCGGCTACCCAGGGTCAGGTACCAGTCGCTTGCCAGCCTGATCTCGTCCTGCAGGAAGAGGCTGAGCCAGTCCTGCGTGGTGCGCGCCGGCAGGAAGGCGACGGTGGGGCTGTTGTCGACCCGGTCGCGGCTGTGGCGGTAGTTGGCGCCCCAGACGATGCTGTGCGCCTTGAACGGCGCCAGGGTGTGCTGGAATTGCAGGTCGCTCGTGTACAGGCGCTCGCCGAACAGGGGATCGGCGCGGCGCAGGGTGTGGTCGAAATAGGCTTGCGCCATCAGACCGCCGCCCCCGGGCAGGGCACGTTCCCAGCGCAGGTTCAGGTTGACGCCATCCGAGCGTACGCCGCCCAGGGTGGTCGGCACGCCGGGCGCGGCGATCTCGCCCGGGAAGGGCTGGTCGAAGCGGCCGCGGTAGGCGTTGCCGATGAGGCTGAAGCGGTCCGTCCCGCGCTCCCAGTCGGCGCGGGCGCCGACCAGGGTGCGGTGATAGGAATCGTTGACTGGCGCACCGCTGGCCAGCTCGCTGTCCTCGCGGTAGCTGGTCTTGCCGAAGGCGCGCCAGGCGACACCGTTCGCCATGGTGCCGCCCTGGCGGAAGCTGGCGGTGGCGCCGTCGCTCGCGGCCTGCAGCACCGCCATGCCGCCTTGGGTGTCGCGCGCCGATCGCGTGGTGATGTTGATGACGCCGTTGACCGCGTTCAGGCCCCACATCACGCTGCCCGGGCCGCTGATCACCTCGATGCGTGCGACGTCCTCGAGCAGCACTTCCTGGGCGTCCCAGAACACGCCGGAAAACAGCGGCGTGTACACGCTGCGGCCGTCGATCAGCACCAGCAGCTTGTTCGAATAGCTGTTGCCGCTCTGGTTCATGCCGCGCGCGCTGATCGAATAGCTGTAGCCGCTGATGCGCGCCACGTGCAGGTTCGGCGCCATGCGCAGCACTTCCGGCAGGGTCGCGGCGCCGGAACGGCGAATATCCTCGGCGGTGATGACGAAGACGGCGGCGGCGGCGTCCTGCAGGCGTTCGGGGCGCCTGGAGACCGAGGTCACCTGGATGTTGGCCAGCTCCTCGATCGAGAGGTCGGCCAGGTCAGCCGGGTAAGCGATTTCTTCGGCGGCGGCAGGCCGGGCCAGCGCGAAGCCAAGCGCAACACCGAGTGCAAGGCCGATGGTCGTTCGCCGAGGCGATGTTGGAAAAGCCGTCATTGCTGCCCCCGGGACACGAATCTAGCTAATAGTAATGTTTGATAAACCATTTTGTTCATCATTTTACATTCCTGGCAGCCCTGCTGTCCGCTCTACAGAATCCATGCTAGTGTACGGACGAAATTTATACCTCGGCAGCAAGCCCCTGCGTTCAATGCTATAGTTAGTTCTAACTCGGACGACTTTCCTCCCGGATAACTATGTATCGCTACACCACCACGGCCATCGTCCTGCACTGGCTGATCGCCCTGCTGATCGTCGGCACCTTCACGCTCGGCCTGGTGATGACCGATATCCCGGGCATCACCCCGACCAAGCTGAAGTACTTCAACTGGCACAAGTGGGCCGGCGTCACCGTGCTGCTGCTCGCCGCGCTGCGCCTGCTGTGGCGCCTGTTCCGCCATCCGCCCGCCTATGCCGACGAGATGCCGGCCTGGCAGCGCGGCGCCTCGCATGGCCTGCACTGGCTGCTCTACATCCTGATGTTCGCGGTGCCGCTGTCCGGCTATTTCTACAGCCTGGCGACGGGCTACCCGATCGTCTGGTTCGGCCTGGTCAAGCTGCCGGTGTTGATGGGGCCCGATCCGGCCCTGAAACTCGTCCTCAAGGACCTGCACTACTGGCTCAACATGCTGCTGGCCGGCCTGGTCGGCCTGCACGTGGCAGCCGTCTTCAAGCACCTGCTGGTCGACCGCGACCGCGTGATGGCGCGCATGCTGCCCTTTTCCAAAACATAAGGAGTTCCCATGAAACCGATCCAAGGCCTGCTGCTCGCTTCCGTCTTCGCCAGCGCCCTCGCCGGCGCCGCCGTCCTGAAAACCGATCCCGCGAAAAGCAGCGTGACGGCCACCTTCACCCAGATGGGTGTGCCGGTCGAGGCGAAGTTCAGGCAGTTCACGGCGCAGATCGACTACGACGCTGCCAAGCCGGCCGCCTCGAAGGCGAACGTCGAGATCGCGGTCGGCAGCTTCGACCTGGGCGATGCCGAATACAACAAGGAAGTCGCCAAGAAAGAATGGTTCAACGCGGCGCAATTCCCCAAGGCGAGCTTCGTCTCGTCGGCGATCGCACCGGCGGGCGCCGGCAAGCTGAACGTCAGCGGCAAGCTGACCATTAAAGGCCGCAGCGCCAACGTGAGTTTCCCGCTGACCGTGAAAGCGGACGGCGGCAAGCAGGTCTTCGAAGGCGCGCTGCCGATCAAGCGGCTGGCCTTCAACATCGGCGAAGGCGAGTGGAAGGACACGAGCATGGTCGCCGATGAAGTTGTCATCAAGTTCCGCGTCACCGCGGGCCAGTAAATCTTTCAACCCAAGGGAAAGTCCACATGAAATTCACCCACCTGATCGCGGCCCTGGCCGCTTCGAGCACCCTCGGCGCCGGCATCGCTTTCGCCGCCGACACCTACAAGATCGAGCCGGGCCACACCTACCCAAGCTTCGAGGCCGACCACATGGGCATCTCGGTCTGGCGCGGCAAGTTCAACAAGAGCGAAGGCACCGTGACCCTCGACCGCGCGAAGAAGACCGGCACCCTGGACATCACCGTCCACATCGACAGCATCGACTTCGGCCACGACAAGATGAACGAGCACGCGAAGAGCCCGGACATCTTCGACGCCGCCAAGTACCCGACCGCCACCTTCAAGTCCAAGTCGATCACCTTCACCGGCGACGTGCCGACCTCGGCGCAAGGCGAACTGACCCTGCACGGCGTCACCAAGCCGCTGACCCTGACCATCAACAAGTTCAAGTGCATCGACCACCCGATGCTCAAGCGCGAAGTGTGCGGCGCCGACGTGACCGGCACCTTCCAGCGCAGCGACTTCGGCATCAACTACGCCCTGCCGCGCTTCTCGCCGGAAGTGAAGCTGGCGATCCAGGTCGAAGCAGTCAAGCAGTAATCCCCGCGTCACACAATGAAAAGCCCCCGGCACCGCTAGGTGCCGGGGGCTTTTTTACGTCAGGACTGCGCTAGCGCTTAGCGGCCGTCGCGGTCTGCGTCGCCCGGGATTGCGCGTTCCACCTTGTGCCATGCGGCGCGCGAAGCGTGCTTGGCCTGTTCCCAGCTCAGGCGCGAGTTGCCCTTGGTGCGTTCCCACTCGCTCGACAGCTCGTTCTCGTGCATGTCGTAGCTGCCCGGATAGCGGCCTGCCGAGTTGTAGCCCAGCGCATAGGCCGGTGCGTAGTCGTCGTAGGTGTAGCCCGGGGTGTAGTAGGGCTGGGTCTGGTACTGGTTGCGCCAGTGGGCGTCTTCTTCCTGCGGGTTGACCATCTTGGCCACGCCCTTGCCGGCCATGCCGCCCACCGCTGCGCCGATGCCGGCGCCGGCCACCGCGCCGACCGGGCCGCCGACCGCGCCGCCCAGCACCGCGCCGCCGACAGCCGCGCCGCCGGCCGCGCCGACGCCGGTGCCCAGGTGGTGGTCACGCAGTTCGTCGCCCGGTTTCGGGTTCACGACTTCGCCCGTGCCCTTGCCGGCCGCGCCGCCTGCCAGGCCGCCGATCACGGCGCCCGCCGCGGTGCCGATCGGACCGGCCACCGAGCCTGCCGCCGCGCCGACCGCCGCGCCGCCTGCGCCGCCGACACCCTGCGCCAGGTTATGGTCGTTCAGGTCGTCGCTCGCCTTCGGGTTCACGACTTCGCCCGCGCCACGGCCTGCCGCGCCGCCCGCCAGGCCACCGACGACGGCGCCCGCCGCCATGCCGATCGGGCCTGCGGCCGCACCGGCCATCGCGCCCACGGCCGCGCCGCTGCTCGCGCCCACGCCCTTGGCCAGGTAGTGTTCCGACAGGTCGTCGCCGGACTTCGGATTCACGACTTCGCCGACGCCCTTGCCGGCCATGCCGCCGGTGACGGCGCCGATCGCCGCGCCGGCCACGGTGCCGACCGGACCGGCCGCCGAACCGATGGCGGCGCCTGCAGCCGCGCCGCCGAGGGCGCCGACGCCGGTGCCGATGATGTGGGTGCCGCCGTTGTCGGTCCACGATTGCTCGATGTGGCGCGCGTCTTCGTCCGAACGTGCGTGCACGCCCATCACGATGCCGCCGCTCTTGATGCCTTCCTCATAGTGCTTGGCGCGTTCTTCCGGGATGCCGGCGCCGATCAGCGCGCCGATCAGGCCACCGGTGATGCCCCCGGCGCCGGCGCCGGCCAGTGCGGCCGCCAGCGGGCCGGCCACGACCACGCCCAGGCCCGGCAGGACCAGGGTGGTGCCGACGGCGGCGATGCCTGCCAGGACGGCGCCGATGGTGCCGCCGATGCCGGCGCCGATGCCGGCGCCTTCGGCGGCCTTGCTGCCCAGTTCAGTGTCGGTGTCGCCGAAGTGGGTCTTGCGGGTGGTGTCCGACATCATCAGGTTGACGTCGTCCTTGCCGTAGCCGCGGCTCGAGATCGAGCTGTAGGCGCGCTCGGCGCTGGCGCGGTCCGGGAACAGGCCGGTGACCATGCGCGAATTCTGGTTCTGATTGTTGTTGCCGGTGGTGTCAAAGCTGCTCATATCGAATCCTTTCGAAGGGTCAGGTGCTCGGGTCGTGCAAATCGGGGATTGCAAGTGTTTTAAACCTTATGCCTGCCCCATGACCTCTTCTGTTCGCTGACGCACTCTTGCCCCGAAAACCAGCGGCATCAGAACGGGGCTTGCGATTCGCCGTCTAACGTTCGTTGCCGCACCGACCTGAAGGGGACTGGTCTCTAGACTTTTCTCCATGGCCACGGCAATCAACGCATCACTGGCCTGGGGGTATGTTTTCTTAATTTGAAGGAGGTACACCATGTTATTCATCATTTGGATCGTTGTCGGTGGCATTCTGGGCTGGCTGGCCAGCATGGTCATGAAAACCGACGCTGAACAAGGCATGATTCTCAATGTCGTGGTTGGTATCGTCGGCGCCTTCCTGGGCGGCTGGCTGCTCTCTCCGCTGTTCGGCACCGGCACCATCAATTCGGACGACTTCAGCGTTTCCTCGCTGCTGGTGTCCTTCCTGGGCGCTGTCATCCTGCTGGCGATCGTGAACCTGCTGCGTCGCGGTCGCGTTCGCTGATCTTCAGTGAATAGCCCCATGTAAAAACCAACGCTTCGCGCGTTGGTTTTTTTACGTCTGCAAGCTCATGCGTCGCAAAGTCACGCCCTCGCTGTTCTGGACCATCCTGGTCACGGCCGCCCTCACCTTGGTCGGTGGCATTCTGCTGCTCAATTTCGCCCCGAACGAAAAACAGATCGAAACGCGGCTCAGCCGCCAGTACGACAGCAACGATCCGCAATTCCGCCGCTCGCTCGGCGTCCTGCTGGGTCCGCCCATTCTCGAAGGTAACAAGGTCGAGGTCCTGCTCAACGGCGACCAGATCTTCCCCGCCATGCTGGATGCGATCCGCTCGGCGGAGAAAACCATCACCTTCGAGACCTATATCTACTGGTCCGAATCGATCGGGAAAGAATTCGCCGACGCCCTGATGGAGCGCGCCCGCGCCGGGGTCAAGGTGCACGTGATGCTCGACTTCATGGGCAGCGTGAAGATGGACCTCGCGCAGATCGACGCCATGAAACAGGCCGGCGTGCTGGTCCAGCGCTACCACAAGCCGGTGTGGTGGAAGCTGGCACGCCTGAACAACCGCACCCACCGCAAGCTCCTGGTGATCGACGGCAAGGTCGGCTTCACGGGCGGCGTCGGGATCGCCGACCAGTGGCGCGGCAACGCCCAGGACAAGGACCACTGGCGCGACACCCATTTCCGCATCGAGGGCCCGGTGGTGGGCCAGATCCAGGCCGTGTTCAACGACAACTGGCTGAAGGCCACCGGCACCGTGCTCGACGGCCCGGACTATTTCCCGGCCTTGAAGCCGGTAGGGGACATGCCGGCCCAGATGTTCTCGAGCTCGCCCACCGGCGGCAGCGAATCGATGCACCTGATGTACCTGATGACCATCACGGCCGCGCGCAAGACCATCGACCTGTCGGCAGCCTACTTCGTGCCGGACGATCTCACCATCCGCACCCTGATCGAGGCGGCGAAGCGCGGCGTACGCGTGCGCATCCTGATGCCGGGCGACATCATCGATTCCGACCTGGTCAAGGCGGCCTCACGCGAGCGCTGGGGCGAGCTGCTCGCGGCCGGCGTCAAGCTGGCCGAGTACCAGCCCACGATGTACCACGTGAAGGCCCTGATCGTCGACGATCTGCTGGTCTCGGTGGGCTCGACCAACTTCGACAACCGCTCCTTCAGCATCAACGACGAAGCCAACCTGAACATCCTGCATGCCGGCTTCGCGCGCGAACAGACCGCCATCTTCGAGGACGACTGGAAGCGCTCGAATCCGGTGACGAAGGCCGAATTCCGCGAGCGTCCGCTGTGGGAACGTTTCACCACGAGCATCGCTTCGCTGGTCGGCGCTCAGCTGTAAACATTAGTTTTCACAGGGAAAAATTAGGTTCTTCACGGATTACCGGGAAACGCGGCTTTAATCTTCAGGAAGAAGAAGTCGCTATCCCGGTAGCCGTAGGCCATTCGCTTCATCACTTTGATACGGTTGTTGATGCCTTCGAGCTGGCCGGT
>JBFLVV010000072.1:0-28243 GCA_040758275.1 Pseudomonadota bacterium | reverse complement strand
TGGTGTGGGAACGAGGTGAAGGGCTTGATCTACCTTCCAAGGTCGAGCCTTCAGGGTGGGCACAAGCTGGTCTTCACCTCAATTGGTAGTAGCTAACCACCAATGAGAACAAGATACAAGGGTGGGCGGATTTTCCGCCCACGCGGTCAACGTACCGATGCTCAATCGTGCAGCGGGCCAAGAGACGTGATTTGACCGCGTGGGCAGGATCTGCCCACCCTACGACCCCCCCTTTTTTACCACCGCGAAGCGCTCCAGCGTCCGCCTCCTCGCCGCATCGTGGTCGACTACCGGCAACGGATAGTCCCTGCCCAGCACCACGCCCTTATCCGCCAGCACATCCTCCGCCACCAGCCACGGCGCATGGATCTCCTTCGCGCTCAGGCGCATCAAGGCCGGCACCCACTCCCGGATGAACTCCCCATGCGCATCGAAGCGCTGCGACTGCGAGACGGGATTGAAGATCCGGAACCAGGGCTGGGCATCGCAGCCGGTGGAGGCCGCCCACTGCCAGCCGCCGTTGTTCGAGGCCAGTTCGTAGTCATTCAGCTTCAGCGCGAAATAACGTTCACCGCGGCGCCAGTCGATGCCGAGGTCCTTGGTGAGAAAACTGGCCGTCACCATGCGCAGGCGGTTGTGCATGAAGCCGGTCTGGTTCAGCTGCGCCATGGCCGCGTCGACCAGGGGATAGCCGGTGCGTCCCTCGCACCAGACGGCGAACAGCTCGTCGGCATCAATCCCGCTCTCCCATTCGATGGCATCGAAGGCCGGCTTGAAGGATTGCTGCACGACGTGCGGATGGCGCGCCAGGATCATGGAATAAAAATCGCGCCAGATGAGTTCCGACAGCCAGACCGAGGCGCCCGTGCCGCCGGCGCCGTTCTCCATCATCTGCCGCGCAGTGCGCACCAGGTGGCGGATCGAGGTGGTGCCGAAACGCAGGTGGACGGACAGGCGCGAGGTGCCGTCCTCCGCAGGAAAATCGCGCGCGCGGCCGTAGTCGGCGATGCGCTGCACGAAATCCTCGAACATCGCCTCGGCGCCTTCCATACCGGCAGGCAGCGGCGGCTCGCCCGGCGCGAAACCGATCTCTTCCAGCGAGGGCAGGGCGGGCGCATCCAGGGGCGGCGGCGCGAAGTTGTGCGCGTACTGGTCGACCGTGTAGGTCGCCAGGGTTTCCGGCATGCTGGCCAGGCGCTTGAGCCAGGCGTTCTTGTAGGGCGTGAACACCGAGAATGGCCCTTTTGCCAAGGTCAATACCTCGTCTTTCTCGAAGATGACCTGGTCCTTCAGACTCAGAAATTTCCTACCGTCAGCCGCGAGGCGCTCCGCCATTTGTGCGTCACGTTCGACCGCCTCGGGTTCATAATCGGCACATACCAACACCGCGTCGACGCCGAGCTCGGCGGCCAGTGCGGGAACCACTTCAAGAGGGCGGCCCTGCCGCACGATCAGATAGGCACCGAGCCGGCGCAGTTCGGCATCGAGACTGGCAATGCTCGCGTGGATGAAGCGCACGCGCCGGTCGTCACGGGGCAGCGGGTCGAGAATGCCGCTGTCATACACGAAAACGCAGTGCACACGATTGGATGAGGTCAAAGCCCGGTGCAGGGCTGCATGGTCGAATGCGCGCAGGTCGCGCCGGAACCAGACCAGGGAGTTGCTCATATTCATCATCGTGTGCGGGGTCAAGGTGGCGGCCGATTTTACTGGGTAGGATTCTTCCTAGCGGTACCGAAGAAGCAAGGGGGCGGGACAGTAGCGGGGCGCGTGGCAGCTAGTGGAGGTGGCCAAAAAAGGCGCTTGAGTGGCCGTTCAGCCAATTCAGTGTAAACTATCGAAAAGCGTGCTGTTGTTTTGTGGACACCTCCCGGTCACAGACCTTGTCGATCCAGCGCTGTCGATAACCAGAGTGAGCCCATGTGAGAGTAAGCGTATGAAGAAAAGCAAAGTTGGCAACACTCTACCGAAGCCCGGCATGCCACCGGAAGCTGAACAGACGCTCGGTAAGATCGGCCCCGCTTCTTCCGGACTGAATCTCGCCAACCATTTCCTGATCGCGATGCCGTCGATCCAGGACCCGATCTTCGGCGGCACCGTCGTCTATGTCTGCGAGCACAACGAGAAAGGCGTGCTCGGCGTGGTCATCAACAAGCCGACCGACATGACGATGGATGTGCTGTTCGACCGCGTCGACCTGAAGCTGGCGCCCGGCCTGCGTTCCTCGGTCACCGACCAGCCGATCATGTTCGGCGGCCCGGTCCAGGACGACCGCGGCTTCGTGCTGCACACACCGAGCGGGCGCTACTCGTCCTCGCTGACGGTCACCGACGACGTCGCCTTCACCACCTCGATCGACGTGCTCGAAGCCGTCGCCAGCGGCGCCGGCCCGGCCCGCATGCTGGTCTCGATCGGCTATGCCGGCTGGAGCCCCGGCCAGCTCGAGGAAGAACTCTCGCGCAACGGCTGGCTGACCGTCGGCGCCGACGCGAAAGTCCTGTTCGACCTGCCGATCGAAGAACGCTACACCGCCGCCATCAAACTGCTGGGAATCGATCCTCTCATGTTGGCGACCGAAGCCGGCCATGCATAAGGGGTGCATGCCCTGATGGTGGACATCGTTCTAGGCTTCGACTTCGGGGTGAAGCGCATCGGCATTGCCATGGGCAACACCCTCACCGGGCAGGCGCAACCGTTGACAGTCATCAAGGCCGTCGACAACGCCACCCGTTTCCAGGTCATCGGCGACCTCATCAACGAATGGAAACCGGCCCGCCTCATCGTAGGCGAGCCGCGCCACCCCGACGGCGCCGAGCACGACATGACGATG
Organism: Pseudomonadota bacterium; assembly: GCA_040758275.1. Classification (GTDB taxonomy): domain Bacteria; phylum Pseudomonadota; class Gammaproteobacteria; order Burkholderiales; family Burkholderiaceae_D; genus Telluria. The sequence continues at coordinate 25,413 of JBFLVV010000072.1, read as the reverse complement.
CGCAGCCGGCGCTTCGCCAACCAGCTTCACGGCCGCTTCAACCTGCCTGTCGAACTCGTCGACGAGCGCTACTCTTCCGCCGTCATCCCGCAAAAACGCGGCGAGGTCATCGACGCCAAGGCGGCCGCCATCATTTTGCAACAATACTTTGACTCCAATGCCAACATCTAATCAAGCGTATGACGCGGAGGCGCTGTACCGCGAGCTGCTGGGCCAGGTCCGTGCAGGCCTGGATGGGGTGCCCGACGCTGCCATCGTCGGCATCCACTCGGGCGGCGCCTGGCTGGCCGAACGGCTGGCGAAAGACCTCGACCTGGGTAACCGCCTGGGTTCCATCGACGTCTCCTTCTACCGCGACGACTACGCCAAGAAGGGCCTGCACCCCGACGTGAAGCCGACCCACATCCGCTTCCCGGTCGATGGCGCGACCGTGGTGCTGGTGGACGACGTGCTGCAGACCGGCCGCACCGTGCGCGCCGCGATCAATGTGCTGTTCGACTACGGCCGCCCGGCCTGCATCCGCCTGGCGGCCCTGGCCGACCGCGGCGGACGCGAGCTGCCGGTGGCGCCCGACTATGTCGGCACCCGTGCTACCCTCGCGCCGAACCAGTCGCTCTGCCTGCAGCGCGACGAGGCCGGCCAACTCTCGCTGACAATTGAAGTAGAACACACCGACAATGTCCAAGATCTTTCTTAACCCGCAACTGAACAAGAACGGCGAGCTGCAGCACCTGCTCTCGATCGAGGGCCTGCCGAAGTCCATTCTGAACCACATCCTCGACACCGCATCGAGCTTTGTCTCCATCTCGGACCGCGAGGTCAAGAAGGTGCCGCTCATGCGCGGCAAGAGCGTGTTCAATCTCTTCTTCGAGAACAGCACCCGCACCCGCACCACCTTCGAGATCGCGGCCAAGCGCCTGTCGGCCGACGTCATCAACCTGAACATCCAGGCCTCCTCGGCCAGCAAGGGCGAGTCGCTGCTGGACACGATCGACAACCTGTCGGCCATGCACGCCGATATGTTCGTGGTGCGCCACTCGCAGTCGGGCGCGCCCTACCTGATCGCCAAGCACCTGATCGAGACGAACCAGTCGCATGTGCACGTCGTGAATGCCGGCGACGGCCGCCACGCGCACCCGACCCAGGGCCTGCTCGACATGTACACGATCCGCCACTACAAGCAGGATTTCACCAATCTGCGCGTGGCCATCGTCGGCGACATCCTGCACAGCCGCGTGGCGCGTTCGGACATCCACGCGCTGACCACGCTGGGCGTACCGGAAGTGCGCGCCATCGGCCCGCATACGCTGCTGCCGGGCGGCCTGGAACAGATGGGCGTGCGCACCTTCACCAACATGGATGAAGGCCTGAAAGACGTCGACGTCATCATCATGCTGCGCCTGCAGAACGAACGCATGAGCGGCGCGCTGCTGCCTTCGGCGCAGGAATACTTCAAGAGCTACGGCCTGACCCCGGAACGCCTCGCGCTGGCCAAGCCGGACGCGATCGTGATGCACCCGGGTCCGATGAACCGCGGTGTCGAGATCGACTCGGCGGTGGCCGACGGCAGCCAGGCGGTGATCCTGCCGCAGGTGACCTTCGGTATCGCAGTACGCATGGCAGTGATGAGCATTTTGGCGGGAACCCACTGATGAAACACCATATCAAGAACGGGCGTGTGATCGACCCGGCGAACGGCATCGACCAGGTAACGGACCTCTTCATCGTTGACGGCGTGATCGCCGCGCTTGGTGCGGCGCCAAGCGGCTTCGTGGCCGACAATGTCATCGACGCCACCGGCCTGGTGGTCGCGCCGGGTCTGGTCGACCTCTCGGCGCGCCTGCGCGAGCCCGGCTACGAATACAAGGCCACCCTGGAATCGGAAATGCAGGCGGCGGTGCAGGGCGGCGTGACCACCCTGGTCTGCCCGCCCGACACCGACCCGGTGCTGGACGAGCCGGGCCTGGTCGAGATGCTCAAGCACCGCGCGCGCATCCTGGATCAGGCCAACGTGCACCCGCTGGGCGCGCTCACCATGGGCCTGAAGGGCCAGTCCCTGACCGAGATGGCCGAGCTGACCGAAGCCGGCTGCATCGGCTTCTCGCAGGCCGAGGAACCGATCCTCGACACCACCGTGCTGCTGCGCGCCATGCAGTACGCGAAAACCTTCGGCTACACGGTCTGGCTGCGTCCCCAGGACGCCCACATCGGCCGCGGCGGCGTGGCCCATAGCGGCCCGCTGGCCTCGCGCCTGGGCCTGTCGGGCGTGCCGGTGATGGCCGAGACCATCGCCCTGCACACCATTTTCGAGCTGATGCGCGCCAGCGGCGCGCGCGTGCACCTGTGCCGTATTTCTTCCGCCGCCGGCCTGGCCCTGATCGCTAGCGCCAAGAAGGAAGGCCTGCCGGTCACCTGCGACGTCGGCGCCCACCACCTGCACCTGACCGACGCCGACATCGGCTTCTTCGACTCCAACGCCCGCTTCAACCCGCCGCTGCGCAGCCAGCGCGACCGCGACGCGATCCGCGCAAGCCTGGTGGACGGCACCATCGACGCCATCTGCTCGGACCACACCCCGGTGGACGACGACGAGAAACTGCTGCCCTTCGCCGAAGCTTCGCCCGGCGCGACCGGCCTGGAGCTGCTGCTGTCGCTCGTGCTGAAGTGGACCGAGGACGAGCATGGCAATGACGCGCTGCCGCGTGCGCTGGCCAAGGTGACATCGAGTGCCGCCCGTATCGCCGGGCTGCCGGCCGGTACGCTGGCAGTCGGCGCAGCGGCGGACGTGGTGCTGTTCGACCCGAATGCACGCTGGAAGGTCGAGCGCCGTGCGCTGGCCAGCCAGGGCAAGCACACGCCCTTCCTCGGCTACGAGCTGGCAGGGCAGGTGCGTGCGACGGTCGTGCGCGGCCGCGTGGCGTTCCAGCGCTGATCCGCAAGGGCGGCCCCGCGCCGCCCGTTTTGCTATCTTCGTGAAGATCCGGCCGGGTTTAGTCCTATCACTGCGCCTTGCGCGCGTCATGGTCCACCTGGTGGCGGGCCTGGCGACCTGCGCGCTGGTGTTTCCGCTCGCTTCCAAAGGCCTGCGCGAACGGTTGACGCGGCGCTGGTCAGGGAAACTCCTGGGCATCTGCCGCGTGACGGTCGAGCAGGCCGAAGGCGCACCCGTCCTCGAGCACGCGCTGATCGTCGCCAACCACGTCTCCTGGCTCGACATCTTCGTCATCAACGCGCTTCACCCCTGCCGGTTCGTGGCCAAGGCCGAGATCCGCGCCTGGCCGGTGCTGGGCTGGCTGGCGGCCGGCGCCGGCACCGTCTTCATCGCGCGCGGCAACCGCCGCGAGCTGCGCCACATCTTCAAGGGCCTGGTCACAGTGCTGGAGCAGGGCGAACGCGTCGGCCTGTTCCCGGAAGGGACGACGTCGATCCAGGGCGACGTGCTGCCCTTCCACGCCAACCTGTTCGAGGCTGCCATCGACGCGAAAGTCGCCGTCCAACCCTATGCGCTGGCTTACCTGCGTGCCGATGGCGGGTATCACCCCTCGGTCGAGTACGTCGGCGAGACGACCTTTGTCGACAGCCTGTTCGCCATCCTCCAGGGCCCGCCGGTGCGCGCGCGCCTGCTGCCCCTGCCACCGATCGACGCCACCGGCGCCCATCGCCGCGAGCTGGCCGAACAGGCGCATACTGCGGTATCACAGGCGCTCCACACTGATTCATAAAAAGAATCACAGAGCAATAAATCATATATTGGACAAATCACCGCCGGCTTGGCACGCTGGGTGCTTTGCTACGCCCGTATTCCAGGAGACCGATATGCCGACTTACCGTTCCCGTACCACCACCCAGGGCCGCAATATGGCCGGCGCCCGTGCCTTGTGGCGCGCCACCGGGATGAAGGACGGCGATTTCGACAAACCGATCATCGCCGTCGTCAATTCCTTCACCCAGTTCGTGCCTGGCCACGTGCACCTGAAGGACCTGGGCCAGCTGGTCGCGCGCGAAATCGAGGCCAGCGGTGGCGTGGCCAAGGAATTCAACACGATCGCGGTCGACGACGGCATTGCCATGGGCCACGGCGGCATGCTGTACTCGCTGCCCTCGCGCGACCTGATCGCGGACTCGGTCGAGTACATGGTCAACGCCCACTGCGCGGACGCCATGGTCTGCATCTCGAACTGCGACAAGATCACTCCCGGCATGCTGATGGCCGCGATGCGCCTGAACATCCCGGTGGTCTTCGTCTCCGGCGGGCCGATGGAAGCGGGCAAGGTGGTCAAGGTGGTCAATAACGACCGCAAGGTGATCAAGCTCGACCTGATCGACGCCATGATCAAGGCCGGCGACAGCAGCGTGTCGGACGCCGACGTGGCGGAAGTGGAACGCTCGGCCTGTCCGACCTGCGGCTCCTGCTCGGGCATGTTCACGGCGAACTCGATGAACTGCCTGACCGAGGCGCTCGGCCTGTCGCTGCCGGGGAACGGGACCATCGTCGCCACCCATGCCGACCGCAAGGAACTCTTCCTGCGCGCCGGCCGCCTGATCGTCGAGCTGGCCAAGCGCCACTACGAAGGCGACGATTACTCCGTGCTGCCGCGTTCGATCGCCACCAAGGCGGCCTTCGAGAATGCGATGGCGCTGGACGTGTCGATGGGCGGCTCGACCAACACCGTGCTGCACCTGCTGGCGGCGGCCCATGAGGCCAAGGTGGAATTCACCATGGCCGACATCGACCGCATCTCGCGCAAGGTGCCCTGCCTGTGTAAGGTCGCGCCGATGACGGACAAGTACCACATCGAGGACGTCCACCGCGCGGGCGGCATCATCTCGATCCTGGGCGAACTGGCGCGCGCCGGCCTGCTGGACACGTCGCTCCCGACCGTGCACAGCCCGACCATGGGGGAGGCGATCGAGAAGTACGACATCAAGCGCAGCGATGACCAGGCGGTGCACCAGCTGTTCCGCGCGGCGCCGGGCGGCGTGCCGACCCAGGTGGCCTTCTCGCAGGCCGAGCGTTACGACGAGAACGACCTGGACCGCAGCAACGGTTGCATCCGCGACCGCGAGCACGCCTATTCGCAGGACGGGGGCCTGGCGGTCCTGTACGGGAACATCGCCGAGAAGGGCTGCATCGTCAAGACGGCCGGGGTCGACGAGAGCATCCTGACCTTCTCCGGCAAGGCGCGCGTGTTCGAGAGCCAGGACGCGGCGGTGGAGGCGATCCTGGGCGACACGGTTCACGCCGGCGACGTCGTCATCATCCGCTACGAAGGGCCGAAGGGCGGGCCGGGCATGCAGGAAATGCTGTATCCGACCTCGTACATCAAGTCCAAGGGCCTCGGCAAGGCCTGCGCGCTGTTCACGGACGGGCGCTTCTCGGGCGGCTCATCCGGCCTGGTGATCGGCCACGCCTCGCCGGAAGCGGCCGAGGGAGGTGCGATCGGCCTGGTGGAAGAGGGCGACATGATCGACATCGACATCCCCGCGCGCACGATTAACCTGCGCGTGAGTTTCGAAGAGCTGGCGCATCGCCGCGCGAAGATGGAAGAGCGTGGCCGCGATGCCTGGCAGCCTGTGGGACGTGAGCGTTATGTGTCGCAGGCCCTGCAGGCCTATGCGGCCCTGACGACGTCGGCCGACCGCGGCGCGGTACGCGATCTCAGCCAGCTTCACCGCTAATCGTAGGGTGGACGGCTTCGCCGTCCGCGCGTTCAACTGCCGGATGCGCCGCCACTGTGCATGCACGGGCTGAACGCGCGGACGGGAGACCCGTCCACCCTACGAAAAACCACGGCGTTATTTTTTACCGGAGTGCTCCTGGTACTCCGGACAATCCACCTGGAGCAGCGAGCGGTCGTCCAGGCACACCGCCGTCAGCTTCCCGCCCCACACGCAGCCGCTGTCCAGTCCCACCAGGTTCGGCCGCAGAATCAGGCCCAGCGCCGACCAGTGCCCGAACACGACGGTGACGTCCTGGGTACGCCGCTGCGGCAAATCGAACCACGGCACCAGCCCCGAGCCTTCCGGCCCGCGCTCGCTTTCCTTGTGCAGGAAATCCATGCGCCCATCCGGCGTGCACAGGCGCATGCGGGTCAGCGCATTAACGATGCAGCGCAGGCGCGCCATGCCGCTCAAGCCGTCATCCCACTGGTCCGGCTCGTTGCCGTACATCGCGCCGAGAAAATCGATCCAGCCTTCGCCGCGCAGCACGGTCTCGACCTCGTGCGCAAGCAGCATCGTCTGCGCCGCGTCCCACTGCGGCGCCACGCCCGCGTGCACCAGCAGGTGCGCGTCGACGAACATCGCCAGCGGGCGGTGGCGCAGCCACTGGATCAATTCGTCGCGGTCGGGCGCGGCGAGGATCTCGTCGAGGGTATCGCTGCGGCTGGTGCGCTGGGCGCCGACGGCGACCGCGATCAGGTGCAGGTCGTGGTTGCCGAGCAGGGCTTCGACGCGGCCGGGATTGTCTTCGGTGAGCGCCTTCATGCGGCGCAGCGCGGTGAGCGAATCGGGACCGCGGTTGATCAGGTCACCGACGAAGAGGATGCGTGATTGGGTTTGTCCGTGGCGGCGAGCATCGTCGTGAATGCAGTCGATCAGGAGTCGCGCTTCGTGGGCACAGCCCTGCAGGTCGCCGATGGCGTAGGTTCTCATGTTCTTCTTATCCGGTGTGGCATGGGTGCGATACTAAATGATTTTGCTGCTGGACGCAGGGCGCATTTGATCCAATCGAAGCCTGCTGCACACATTCCATTTTGTCGCCGGAGCCCCTCATCTATTCCGGTACAATGAACTCATATCGATCCATAAGAGTGCCGCGGGTTTTCCGCAGGGCCGCGCGGAAACGGCCTGCCTAATTGCACCGAAAGAATAATAATGTTCTCCTTTTTCGTCAGTTTCGTATCCTGTGCGCTGCTGACACTGCTAGTGATTAAGTATGCGAGGCGCAATGGTACGGCGCTGGACAACAATTATGGCGGCGTACAGAAGTTCCATTCCCATTCGGTCGCGCGTATCGGCGGCGTGCCGATCTATCTCGCGGTCCTGATCACCGGCGCCATTTCGTCAATGCGCGAAGCGCACTATGGCGCATGGATCGCGCCTTTGCTCGGATGCGGATGTATTGCGATGGCAGGCGGTATCGTCGAAGACTATACCGGCCGCGTATCGCCGGCGCGCCGGCTCTTCCTCACCATGGTCGCCGCGCTCGTCGCGTATTACCTGCTCGATGCGAAAGTCGCGCGCCTCGATTTTCCCGGCGGCGTGCTGCCGCTGAATCTCGTGTGGATCGTGCTGCCGCTGACGGTGCTCGCGGTGGCGGGCATCGCGAACGCCGTGAACATCATCGACGGCTTCAACGGCCTGGCCAGCGTGGTCAGCATTTGCATGCTGCTGTCGCTGGCCTACGTGGCGCTGCAGGTGGGCGATACCTTCGTGCTGGTGACGGCGATGGTGGTGGCCGGCGCGACGGCCGGATTCCTGATCTGGAATTATCCGGTGGGCCTGATCTTCCTCGGCGATGGCGGCGCCTACTTCATCGGTTTCATGCTCGGCGAACTCGCACTGCTGCTCGTGATGCGCAATCCCGAGGTCTCCACATGGTATGCCGCGCTGCTGCTGATTTATCCCGCTTTCGAAACGATATTCTCCGCTTACCGCCGCATGTTTGTACGCGGTAAATCACCTGCACTGCCGGACGGAATTCATCTGCATAGTTTGATATTCCGGCGTATCGTGCAATGGACGGTCGGCCCGCGCGAAGCGCGCGCTTTGATGAAACGGAACGCGCGCACCTCGCCTTATTTATGGCTGTTTTCGCTGATGGCCGTGATTCCTGCGACGGTGTTCTGGAAAAACACCAGTGTGCTGATCTTCTTCAGTTTGTTGTTTATAATCAGTTACCTGTGGTTATATGCGCGTATTGTTCGATTTAAGTCGCCCCGCTGGCTCTTTTGGAACAAGAAAGACTAGAATTCGGATATTAATGTTAGTATATTGCGACAATTGGTGATTTTCTCACCTTGGCTGTTTCAACCTTAACTATCGAGGGAACGAAGATGGATCTGTCCAATATGTCCGTAGGTGATTTGCGCAACCTGCAGGAACAAATCAAGCAGGAGATGAAGAAGCGCGAAGTCCAGGAAGTGCAAAAAGCGCGCGAACAAATCCTGGCGATCGCACAGAGCGTTGGCGTGCCCCTCAAGGACCTGCTGGCCACCGGCGGCCGCGGCAGCTCGTCCAAGGGCAATACGGTGGCAGTACGTTATCGCCATCCGGACAATGCTTCGCAGCAGTGGACCGGCCGCGGCCGCCAGCCGAAGTGGGTCAAGGAATGGGTCGAAGGCGGCAAGTCGCTCGACAAGCTGCGCGTCTGATTCTTTTTCAAACGCCCCCCGCGTTCGGGCGCTTTGCAAGCGCCTGAACCGCCCCCGCACGCGGTCCCGTCCAATTCCCATAGGACGCCGCTTGCCGCTACAATAGCGATCATTTTGTCATTCCTCTAAGTTGTTATTCTCATAATTTGCGCAGACGCCTTGTCGTCCGGGCCGTAGTGCCTGTTCGCGCCCCAGCTTTCCAAGGAAACCATGGTTGCTCTCTCCAAAACGATTTTCAAGGCCTATGACATCCGCGGCGTCATCGACAAGACGCTCGACGAGGGCATTGCCCGCCACATCGGCCGCGCATTCGGCGCCGCCGCGCTGGCGAAGGGAGAGAAGAAAGTCGTGATCGGCCGCGACGGCCGCCTGTCGGGCCCTGGCCTGACTGCCGCCCTGGGCGAAGGCCTGCGCGATGCGGGCGTCGACGTGATCGACCTGGGCATGGTCGCCACCCCGATGGTCTACTTCGCCACCAACGTGCTCGACACCCGCTCGGGCATCATGGTCACCGGCAGCCACAACCCGCCGGACTACAACGGCTTCAAGATGGTGATGGCAGGCGAGGCGATCTACGGCGACGCGATCACTGCCCTGCACGACAGCGTCGCCGCCTACGACGGCAAGGTCGCTGACAAACGCGGCGAATACGGCACCCACGACATCCGTGCCGCCTACCTCGAGCGCATCATTGGCGACGTCAAGATCGCGCGCCCGATCAAGATCGCGGTCGACTGCGGCAACGGCGTGGCTGGCGCCTTCGCCCCCGCTTTGTTCCGCGGCATGGGCTGCGAAGTCGTCGAGCTGTTCTGCGAAGTGAACGGCCACTTCCCGAACCACCACCCGGACCCGGCGCACCCGGAAAACCTGCAGGACCTCATCAAGGCCCTGCAGGACACCGATGCCGAGATCGGCCTCGCTTTTGATGGCGACGGCGACCGTCTCGGCATCGTCACCAAGGATGGCCAGATCATTTTCCCGGACCGCCAGATGATGCTGTTCGCCAGCGACGTCCTGTCGCGCAACCCGGGCGCCGAGATCCTCTACGACGTCAAGTGCACGCGCCACCTCGCCCCCTGGATCGAGAAAGCGGGCGGCCGTCCGCTGATGTGGAAGACCGGCCACTCGCTGGTGAAAGCCAAGCTGAAGGAAACCGGTTCGCCCCTGGGCGGCGAGATGAGCGGCCACATCTTCTTCAAGGACCGCTGGTACGGCTTCGACGACGGCCTGTACGCCGGCGCGCGCATGCTCGAGATCCTGACCAAGGAAGCCGATCCGTCGAAGCTCCTGAACAGCCTGCCGATCGCCAGCAGCACGCCGGAACTGCACCTGCACCTGAAGGAGGGCGAGAACTTCGCCCTGATCGACAGCCTGCGCGCCAACGCGACTTTCCCGACTTCCGAAAAGATCAACCCGATCGACGGCCTGCGCGTGGAATACCCGGACGGCTTCGGCCTGGCGCGTTCCTCGAACACGACCCCGGTCGTGGTGCTGCGCTTCGAAGGCGAGAACCCGGAGGCGCTGGCGCGCATCCAGGGCGAATTCAAGCAGGTGATCCTGGCCGCCAAGCCGGACGCCGAACTGCCTTTCTGAGGACGCGCGTTTGAAGATCCTGCTGGTGCGCGTGTCGTCGCTGGGCGACGTGCTGCACAACCTGCCGATGGTGGCCGACATCCTGCGCCACCATCCCGGCGCCACCATCGACTGGGTGGTGGAAGAGGGCTATACGAGCCTGGTGCGCCTGAACCCGCACGTCCGGAAGATCATTCCCTGGGCCCTGCGCCGCTGGCGCAAGAGCCTCGGCAAGGCGGAAACGCGGGCCGAGATCAAGGCCTTCTTCAAGACCCTGCGCGAGGAAGAATACGACGTCGTGTTCGACACCCAGGGCCTGCTCAAGACCGGCATCATCATGGGCGCCGCGCGTACCCGCAAGGGCGGACGCAAGGTGGGCCTGGCCAACGGCAGCGAAGGTTCGGGCTACGAGGGTATTTCGCGCATCTTCCACACCAACAGCATCCCCCTGAGCCCACGCACCCACGCGGTGGCGCGTGGCCGCCTGGTGGCCGGCGTGGCGCTGGGCTATGCGGTCGACACTCCGCCCGATTTCGGGCTGCCGGCGCCGCAGGCGTCCACGCGGCCATCCTTCCTGCCGCTTGAGGACTATGCCGTGTTCTTCCACGGCACTGCGCGCGACGCCAAGAAGTGGTCGCGCGAGAACTGGATCGCGCTCGGCCAGGCGCTGGCGCCGATGCCGGTGCTGCTGCCCTGGGGTTCGCCGCAGGAGCTGAGCGAGGCTGAATCGCTGGCGGCCCAGCTGCCGAACGCACGCGTGCTGCCCAGGCTGTCGATGATGGATGCGGTGTCCCTCGCCCAGCATGCGCGCCTGGCGGTCGGCGTCGATACGGGCCTGACCCACATCGCCGCCGCCTTCTTGCGTCCGACCGTCGAGATCTATGCCGATTCGCCGAAGTGGAAGACCGAGGGCAACTGGTCGGATCGGATCGTCAACCTCGGCGACATGAAAAGCCCGCCTTCGGCCGAGGAAGTCATCGCCGCGGCGCGCGGCCTCCTGGGGCACGCGTGAGCCGTCTGCTGTATTCGCTGGCCTGGTACCTGGCGCTGCCGCTGGTGCTGGCCAGGCTGTGGTGGCGCGGGCGCAAGGAGCCCGGCTATCGCGCCCATTGGGCCGAGCGACTCGGCTTTCCGGACGCCGCACCCTCGCATCGCCTGACTCTCTGGGTGCACGCGGTCTCGGTCGGCGAAACCCGCGCGGCCGAACCGCTGGTCGAAATGCTGCTGAAGGAATACCCCGATAGCCGCATCCTCCTCACCCATATGACCCCGACCGGCCGCGCCACCGGCAAGTCCCTGTTCGGCCACCATGGCGAGCGCGTGGCCCAGTCCTACCTGCCTTACGACACCGGCTTCATGGTGGGCCGCTTCCTGAAGCGCTTCCGGCCGCGCGTGTGCATCCTGATGGAGACCGAGGTCTGGCCCAACCTGATCGCGGCTTGCGCGCGTGCAGGCGTCCCTGTGGCGCTGGTGAACGCGCGCCTGTCGGAGCGCTCGCTGCGCCGTGGGCGGAAGATGGGCGCCCTGATGCTGGATGCGGCGCGCGCGATCCCGCTGGTGGCCGCCCAGACCGATCTTGATGCCGAACGCATCCGCTCGCTCGGCGCGCCGAAGGTGGCGGTCACGGGCAGCATCAAGTTCGACGTGGTGCCGCCCGCCGCGGCGCTCGAGAAGGGCGCCTGGCTGCGCGCCCAGGCCGCCGATCGCCCGGCTTTTCTTTGCGCCAGCACGCGCGAAGGCGAGGAAGTCCTGATCCTCGACGCCTGGCAGCGCGTGGATGCGAAACCGCAGGGCGCTCTGCTCGTCATCGTGCCGCGCCATCCGCAGCGCTTCGACGAGGTGGAGAAACTGATGAAGGCGCGCGGCCTGTCCGTACAGCGCCGCTCGCGCCTGGAAACTGGCGTCGGCAGTGCCGACGTGCTGCTGGGCGACTCGATGGGCGAGATGTTCGCCTACTACGCCGCCTGCGACTGCGCCTTCATTGGCGGCAGCCTGATGCCGCTCGGCGGCCAGAACCTGATCGAAGCCTGCGCCCTCGGCAAACCGGTGCTGGTGGGCGAGCACACCTTCAACTTCGCCGACGCGACCGAGGAAGCGGTAACTGATGGCGCCGCGCTGCGCGTACCCGATGCCGATGCCCTCATGGCCGCTGCCGTGCGCCTGCTGGAAGACGAAGCGGCGCGCCGCAGCATGGGCGCTCATGCGCTGGCCTTCGCCGGCCGCCACCGCGGCGCGACCCTGCGCACTGTTGAACTCCTGCGACAACTAATCGGGTAGGTTTTGCTACCATTCCGATTCGAGCTCGGATAATAACCAGGGGATGCGCAATGTTGTCGTTTAATCACCCGAGACCGGTCAACAGCAACAAGCCCGTCGCCGTGCTGGTGCAAGAGCAGGACGACGACAAGGTGCTGCACGTGCCGGTCGGGACCGCCCCGGCGGAACCCCCGCTTGCGGCCACCGCACCCGTCCCCTTGTCCGAACTGCACTTCTTCGTGCGCTACACCCTGGGCGAATACATCAGCTTCATGTGGCAGCACGGCGGCTACCTGATCCGCCGCCGCCGCATCCGCTTCCCGGCCAGCCTCTATCTTCGCCTGAAGAGCACCTTTGGCGCGGCCATGCACTTCGTCCTGCTCGGCCGCGGCCGCCGTACCTACGAATTCACCATCGACCAGCATGGCATCGTGCGCACCAGCGGCGGCGTGACCCTCATCGGTTGGGAAGACGTGACGGCCGTGCGCAGTTACACGCGCGGCTTCATGATGATCCTGAAGCGCGGCACCTTGCCGATCCCGTATCGCGCCTTGTCGGATGCGCAGATCGCCGCCATGACGCAGCTCGCCGCCGCCAGACGAGATTCGCTCCTGTAGGGTGGTCGGCTTCGCCGACCGCGCGTTCAACTCCCATATGCGTTGTGTTAAACGCTATTCAAACTCCATACCGTCGCAAGCCGGATTGCCGCCCCAGTCCGCCGCGTACACACCTTCGCGAACAAACCGTCCAAACGTCGAATATGGCCATGCCGATGCGTGCGTCACCAACCCGTGCTTGACGGGGTTGAAATGGATGTAATCGACGTGCCGCTCCATATCGACGTCGTTTCGAATCTGGTGTTCCCAGAAGCGGCGCTGCCAGAATGCCCCACCTTTCCGGCGCTGCCTTGACGCTGATAGCGTCATTGGATACAAGTCCCTGCACACATACGAGACGTGGTGCTTGATCTGCGACCATCGCGACGAGAAATCGGCGTCACCCTCCGGCAGGGTCCAGATACAGTGCAGATGATCCGGCATGAGGACCATCGCATCGGTTACGAATGGGAGTCGTAGGCGCACGCGTTCGATCGCGTGGCGTAATGCGATACGCACCGGAGCGTCGCACAGGATGGGGCGCCGTTGGTGTGTGACGACAGTGAAGAAATAGGTGGTGCCGGTCAGGGCGCGGCGGTAGTGGGGCATCGGCGCATGTTATGCCGGCGCCGAGAATGGCAGGTGCGTCAGATCAACGGGGAGTTGAACGCGCGGTCGGCGGAGCCGACCACCCTACGTTAATCCGCAAAGAGAACCGGCATTTCGTGGGAGCGCTTACGAAGCGCCAACCTAGCCCCATCGTAATCCGGATACACCTCACCCACCGCCGCCCAGAACGCCGGGCTGTGGTTCATCTCGCGCAGGTGCGCCAGCTCGTGGGCCACGACGTAGTCCACCAGCGCAGGCGGATAGTGCACCAGGCGCCAGTTCAGGCGGATGTTCCCTTCCACCGTGCAGGATCCCCAGCGCGTGCCGGCCGACGACAGCGCGAAGGCGCGGTACTGCACGCCCAGCAGCGGCGCGTAGTGATCGAGCCGTTCGCGGAACAGCTTCTTGGCCTCGGCCTGGAACCACAGCTTGACGCGCTCCTTGAGCTGCCATTCCGACAGGCCCGGCACCACGCCGATCCACAGTTCGCCACTTTGCGCATCGAACTGGCAGTGGCTGCGCGACGCTTCTTCCAGGCGCAGCGTGATCTCGCCGCCCAGGTAGGGCAGGCGGGCGCCGTCCTTCCACTCGATCGGCTGCTGTTGCTGGCGCTGGGCGCGGCGTTCGCCGCGTTCGAGCAGCTTGCCGAGGATCCAGCGCTGCTTGGCGCGGATCGCGTTGTCGATATCGAGCAGGGTGCAGCGGCGCGGGGCGGTCACGCGCAGGCCGTCGTCGTCGATCATGAAGCCGATCGAGCGGCGCGAGGAGCGGCGCAGGGCGTAATCGACGGTATAGGCGCCGAGCAGGATGCGCTTGAGGGGCGGATCGCCCTCGGCGACGGGCGGCGAGGGGAGAAAGTTGCGCGGCGCCGGGGGCGGCGCCTTGAAGAGGGGCTGCGACGGCGCCGCCGGTTTATCCGACGGCTTGAGCGCCGCGAAGAAGTCCTGTGCGAACAGTTCCAGCTGGTGCCCGTCGATCCTGGAAGAGGTCATGGTTTGTTGCGGTCTTGAATTCCTGATCTGGGCGCTGACGTCGCTCAGCCACCTCTGTAGGCGTGGGGCGAAATGACGCGCATTTCCGATTCTATCCAATTTTCGACCTCTTGCATCATGCTGTCGGGAGTGTGACCTGCTGGCGAAATCGGTTTGCCGATCGAGACCGTCACCAGGCCAGGGCGCTTGATGAAGGAATTCTTCGGCCAGCATTCGCCTGAATTATGCGCGATCGGCACGACCACGCTTTGGGTTTCGACAGCCAGGCGCGTGCCGCCGCTCTTGTACTTGCCCTTCTGGCCGACCGGGATGCGGGTCCCTTCCGGGAACATGATGATCCACTGGCCGTCAGCCAGGCGGCGCTTGCCGTGACGGACCACGTGCGAGAACGCGTTCTTGCCCTGCTTGCGGTCGATCGGGATCATGCGCAGCAGGCCCATGGCCCAGCCGAAGAAGGGGATGTAGAGGATTTCCTTCTTGAAGACGAAGACCAGCGGGCGGGTGAGGTTCGGCAGCAGGAAGATGGTCTCCCAGGCCGACTGGTGCTTCGACAGGACGATGGCCGGCGCGTCCGGCAGGTTCTCGTAGCCCTTGAATTCGTAGCGGATCCCGCAGATCACCTTGGCACACCAGATCATGAAGACGTTCCAGCGCGAGGTCACCCAGAAGCGCTTGTTGTAGGGCAGGGGCGCGGCCAGGAAGCAGACGCAGGCCCAGACCACGGTGGCGACGATCATGATGACCGTGAAGAGCAGGGAACGCAGGAACAGACTGAAGGTGTGCAAAGGGGCTCCGGACGAATTTCTGGTTTGGACGTTGGTGCTTGTTCTTGTGCCGATTAGTCGGGCCGCTGTGCCGCGGCCTTCAGGAAGGACTGTACCATCGAAGCGAGGTCGGGGAAAACCTGGGTGCCGGGCGGCAGGCCGCCGGTCTGTTGCGTTTTTTCCCCTTTGCCTGTCAGGACCAGGTAGGGCACGCAGCCCATCTTGAATCCGGCCTGCAGGTCGCGCAGCGAGTCGCCGACCGTCGGCACGCCCTTCAGGCTCACCTTGAAGCGCTTGCTGATCTCCTCGAACATGCCGGCCTTGGGCTTGCGGCAGTCGCAGTTGTCGATCGCCGCGTGCGGGCAGAAGAAGATGGCGTCGATGTCGGCGCCCACCAACTGGGCGCTGTCGTGCAGTTTCTGGTGGATCGCGTTCAGGGTCGCCATGTCGAACAGTTCGCGCGCGATGCCCGACTGGTTCGAGGCGATGACGACCCGGTAACCCGCCTGGTTCAGGCGGGCGATCGCTTCCAGCGAGCCGGGGATGGGAATCCACTCCGCCGGCGACTTGATGAAGTCCGGCGAATCGTGGTTGATGACCCCATCCCGGTCGAGGATGATGAGTTTCATGCTGTTGCCTTGCACCGTTACGCCGCCAGTTTGGAGATGTCGGCGACGCGGTTCATCATGCGGTGCAGTTTCGACAGCAGCGCCAGGCGGTTGTTGCGCAGGGCGATATCGTCGGCCATCACCATCACGTCGTTGAAGAAGGCGTCGACTTCCTCCTTCATCAGCGCCAGCGTCTTCAGGGCGCCGGTGAAATCGCTGCCGGCGAAGGCGCTGTCGACGTCACCTTCGAGCTGCTGCATGCGGACAGCCAGCGCCTTCTCGGCCGCTTCCACCAGCAGTTCCTGTTTGATCGAGGCATCCGCCGGCATCGCATCCTCGTTCTTCTTGAGGATGTTGGTGATGCGCTTGTTGGCGGCGGCGAGCGAGCTTGACTCCGGCAGGGCGGCAAACGCCTGCACCGCTTCCAGGCGCTGGACGACGTCGTCGACGCGGTCCGGGTTCTGGGCCAGCACGGCCTCGACTTCGTTCGGCGAGAAGCCGCGCTCGCGCAGCATGCCGCGCAGGCGGTCCAGCATGAACACGGTGACCTCATGGCGCGGGTCCTTGAACGCGGCCTGGCCTTCGAACACGGCCACGGCCTCGCCCAGCAGTTCCGAGATCGCCAGTGGCAGGCGCTTCTCGACCAGCATGCGCATCACGCCCAGGGCGTGGCGGCGCAGCGCGAACGGGTCCTTCTCGCCGGTCGGCTGCAGGCCGATGGCCCAGATGCCGACCAGGGTTTCCAGCTTGTCGGCCAGCGCGACCACCAGGCCGGTATTGGTCGAGGGGAGGGCGTCGCCGGCGAAGCGCGGCTGGTAGTGCTCGGAGGCCGCCTTGGCCACTTCCTCGTGCTCGCCGTCGTGGCGGGCGTAGTAGGTGCCCATGATGCCCTGCAGCTCGGGGAATTCGCCCACCATGTCGGTCAGCAGGTCGGCCTTGGCCAGGCGTGCGCCGCGTTCGGCCAGCGGCACGTCGTAGCCAAGGCGGCGCGCGATGCTGCTCGCCAGGATGGTGACGCGTTCGCTACGTTCGGCCTGGGTGCCCAGCTTGTTGTGGTAGACCACATTGCCCAGCAGCGGCAGGCGCGATTCGAGGGTCTTCTTCTTGTCCTGCTCGAAGAAGAACTTGGCGTCCGACAGGCGCGGGCGCACCACGCGCTCGTTGCCGCCGATGATGGCCGACGGGTCGTCGGTTGCCAGGTTCGAGACGATCAGGAAGCGCGAGCGCAGCTTGCCATTGGCATCGGTCAGCGCGAAGTACTTCTGGTTGGTCTGCATGGTCAGGATCAGGCATTCCTGCGGCACCGACAGGAATTCGTCCTCGAAGCGGCATTCGTAGACGACCGGCCATTCGACCAGCGCCGCCACTTCGTCGAGCAGCGACTCGGGCATCAGGACCTGGTCACTGCCTGCTTTTTCGAGCAGCTGCTTGCGGATGCTTTCCTTGCGTGCTTCGGCACTCGACAACACCTTGCCTTCGCTTTCCAATACTTGCGCGTACTGGTCGGCGTGTGGCACGGTGATCTCGCCGCCGTGCGACAGGAAACGGTGGCCCATGGTCTGGCGGCCGGCCGTCAATCCCAACAGCGACAGCGGCAGCACCTGTTCACCGTGCAGGGCGAGCAGCAGGTGGACGGGACGCACGAACTGCACGGTCGCGCCATCCGGCCTCTGGTAGCTCATGACCTTCGGGATCGGCAGCTTGGACACCGTCTCGGCCAGTACATCCTGCAGGGCGCCAGCCAAAGCGCTGCCGGCAGCGGTGTAGGTGTAGAAGAAGGATTCGGCCTTGCCGTCCTGGGCGCGTTCGAGGTCTGCCACCTGCAGGTCGGGGAAGCCGAGGGCCGCCAGTTTCTTGGCCAGCGGCGCGGACGGGTTGCCGTCCTTGTCCAGCGCGACCGACACCGGCAGGACCTTCTCGCGGATGGTCTTGTCGGGCGAGGTGCCGCGCACATTGGTGATGGTGACGGCCAGGCGGCGCGGGGTGGCGTGGGCGGTGGCGACGCTGTCGCCTTCCAGGAAGTCACGCGCCTTCAGGCCATTGGCGATGCCGTTCGCGAAAGCGGCGCCCAGTTTGACGAGGGCTTTCGGCGGTAGTTCTTCGGTCTGGATTTCGACGAGGAGAGTCTGGTTCATATTCTGTTCTTTGTTCAAGCTGCTGCCTTGTCGGCGCCTGGGAGCATGGGGAAGCCGAGCTTCTCACGCGAATCGTAATAGGCCTGCGCCACGAGGCGCGACAGGGTGCGCACGCGGCCGATGTAGGCGGCGCGCTCGGTCACGGAGATGGCGCCGCGCGCGTCCAGCATATTGAAGCTGTGCGAGGCCTTCATGATCTGCTCGTAGGCTGGCAAGGTCAGCTGCAGCTCGACCAGGCGCTTGGCTTCCGCCTCGTGGTTCGAGAATGCCTGGAACAGCAGTTCGGTATTGGCGTGCTCGAAGTTGTAGGTCGACTGCTCGACTTCGTTCTGGTGGAACACGTCGCCATAGGACAGCGTCTTCTTCACGCCATTTTCTTCCCACTCGGTCCACACCAGGTCATAGACGTTCTCGACGCCCTGCAGGTACATGGCCAGGCGCTCGATGCCGTAGGTGATCTCGCCCAGCACCGGCTTGCAGTCCAGCCCGCCGACCTGCTGGAAGTAGGTGAACTGGGTGACTTCCATGCCGTTGAGCCAGACTTCCCAGCCCAGGCCCCAGGCGCCCAGGGTCGGGCTTTCCCAGTCGTCCTCGACAAAGCGCACGTCGTTCTTCTTCAGGTCCAGTCCCAGGGCTTCCAGCGAGCCAAGGTAGAGGTCGAGGATGTTCTCGGGCGCGGGCTTGAGGACCACCTGGTACTGGTAGTAGTGCTGCAGGCGGTTCGGATTCTCGCCGTAGCGGCCGTCCTTCGGACGACGCGAAGGCTGCACATAGGCGGCGCGCCACGGTTCCGGGCCGATCGCACGCAGGAAGGTGCCGGTGTGGAAGGTACCCGCGCCGACTTCCATGTCGTAGGGCTGCAGCAGGGCGCAACCTTGCTTGTCCCAGTAGTTCTGCAGGGTGAGGATGATTTGTTGGAATGTGAGCATGTCGTGGGCGCCGCGGGGTTTGTGCCGCGGTCGCGGTAAATTTGCCAAATGACCAATTCTACTGAATTTTGACGGGGCTCTGGGGAGCGATTCGACTCAGCAGTACGAATTGATGGGGTTTTTGTAGGGTGGACGGGTTACCCGTCCGCGCGTTCAACTATCGGATGCGTTGCTACAGAGCGTCCTTGCGCTGAACGCGCGGACGGCGAAGCCGTCCACCCTACGAAACCTGTTGGCGGTAGCGGTGACCGGCGAACCAGGCGCAGAACAGCATCAGACCGCCGAGCAGCAGGAAGGCATAGTTACCGAAGCGGACGTAGGGAGTAAAGCCCTCTGTGCCGCGCACGGTCGCATCGAGCACGCCACGCCCGTAGAACGGCAGCGCGTGCGTGACCTTGCCGCGCCCGTCGATCACGGCGGTCGCGCCGTTGTTGGTCGAGCGCAGCATCGGCCGGCCGGTTTCGATGGCGCGCATCTGCGAGATCTGCAGGTGCTGCGGGATCGCGACGGATTCGCCGTACCAGGCCAGGTTCGACACGTTCAGCAGCAGGGTCGCGGGGCGCGGCGCATTGCGCAGCTGGGCCGCGATCTCCTCGCCGAAGGCGTCTTCGTAGCAGATATTCGGCAGCACCAGCTGGTCCTTCACGGGGAAGGGCGCCTGCAGCGGCTGGCCGCGGGTCTGGTCGCCGAGCGGGATGCTCATCAGGTCCGTGAACCAGCGGAAGCCCGGCGGGATGAATTCGCCGAAGGGCACGAGGTGGAATTTGTCGTAGCGGTAGGGCGCCGTGTCCGGGCCGAGGGCGATCACGCTGTTGGCGTAGCGGGTCTCGCTGTCGCGCATCGGGATGCCGATCATCAGGTGGCTGCGGGTCTCGGCGGCGAAGCGCTGCAGGCCGGACAGGTAGTCGGGCGGCAGCTGCTGCGGCGTGACGGGAATCGCGGTTTCCGGCGTGGCGATCAGGTCGGCCGGGCTTGCCGTGATCATGCCCTGGTAGCGCCCGACGATCTCGACCAGGTAGGCCATGTCGAATTTCTGGTCCTGGCGCACGTCGCCCTGCAGCAGGCGCACCGTGATGGGCTGGCCGACTTCATGGGTCCAGTCGATGAACTTGAGCGTGAAGCCGCCCATCATCACGGCTGCGAACAGCGAGAGGGCCGGCCAGCGCGCGCGCTGGGTCAGCATCACGATGCAGCCCGAGCACAGGGCGGCCAGCACGCCGACGCCGTAGACGCCCAGGATCGGCGCGTAGCCGCCGAGCGGCGACACATTGTGCGCATAGCCCGACGCGGCCCAGGGGAAGCCGGTGAAGACCCAGCCGCGCATCCATTCCGACACGCCCCAGCTTGCTGGCAGCACCAGCAGCACGAAGGCGGCGACCGGCAGCGACCACTTGCGGCGCAGCCAGCTGGCGACGCCGCCGGCGAAGGCCCCGAACAGGCCCATGTAGATACCGAGCAGCGCGATGGCGATCGCGCCCAGGATGGCGGGCAGGCCGCCGAAACGGGTGATGGCGATGTAGAGCCAGTGCATGCCGGCCACCGACCAGCCGAAGCCGAAGGCCCAGCCGAGCCAGACCCCGCGCCTTGCGGAGGTGCCCATGCCGACCTGGTAGAAGAAGTAAGCCAGCGCGAGGAACTGCACCGGCCACCAGCCGAAGGGTTCGAAGGACAGGAGCGAGGTGGCGCCCGCAAGCGCCATCGCCACCAGGGCCTTCGGGGAAGGCCTGGTACCTTTGGCAGCCGGGTCGGGAGCGGTAGTGGGCTGGGTACGGCGGCGCAGCATCAGTCGTGGTCGTCGTCAGCCTCGGGCAGCTTCTCGACCAGCAGCACGTGGATCTGGCGGGCATCGGCGCGCAGCACCTCGAAGCGCAGGTTCTCGAGGTCGAAGACCTCGCCCTTGTGCGGCATGCGGCCGAGGTGGCTGGCCACCAGGCCGCCGATGGTGTCGGCATCGTCTTCGGGCAGGTCGACGCCGATCTCTTCGTTGAACTGCTCGATCTCGGTGAGCGCCTTGACGCGCCAGCGGGGGCCGAGCTGGCCTTCCTTGATCGACAGGACGTTGTCTTCTTCCTCGTCGAAGTCGTACTCGTCCTCGATGTCGCCGACGATCTGCTCGAGCACGTCCTCGATGGTGATCAGGCCGGCCACGCCGCTGTACTCGTCGACGACGATGGCCATGTGGTTGTGGTTGGCGCGGAAGTCGCGCAGCAGCACGTTCAGGCGCTTCGATTCCGGGATGAAGATCGCCGGGCGCAGCATCTTGCGCACGTCGAAGGATTCCTCGGCGTAGTAGCGCAGCAGGTCCTTGGCCAGCAGGATGCCGACCACCTTGTCGCGCTCGCCTTCGATGGCGGGGAAGCGCGAGTGCTGGGTCTCGAGCACGATCGGCAGCCAGTCCTCGATGGGCTTGCTGATGTCGATCACGTCCATTTGCGAACGCGGCACCATGATGTCGCGCACGGACAGGTCGGAGACCTGGAACACGCCCTCGATCATCGAGAGTGCGTCGGCGTCGATCAGGTTGCGTTCGTGGGCTTCGTGCAGGACTTCGAGGAGTTCCGCGCGGTTTTCAGGCTCAGGGGAGATAAGTGCGGTCAGCCGTTCGAACAGCGACCGGTGGGGTTTGGCGTCCGATCGGACGTCACTGGGATACTCGGGCATAGTTGGCGTGAAGCCGTTGTTGCGATGGGTATAGGATACACGAAAAGGGCAGATGCCCCAATTTTACGCGCAGTTGCCGTAGGGAATGGGGGCGGCGGGACCGCCCCCGGCAAATCAGTCGGCGTAGGGGTCGGGGTAGCCCAGCACTTCCATGATGTCGCGCTCGAACTGCTCCATCTCCTCGGCTTCCTCGTCGTGCTCGTGGTCGTAGCCTTGCGCGTGCAGGACGCCGTGCACCACCAGGTGGGCCGCGTGCTCCTCGACGGTCTTCTTCTGCTCCTCGGCCTCGCGCATCAGGACGTCGGTGCACAGGATGATGTCGGCCTGGGTCGGGTCTTCGTCACCGAGTTCCTCGCCCTCGTTGTAGGCGAAGGTCAGGACGTTGGTGGCGTAGTCCTTGCCGCGGTACTGGCGGTTCAGGGCCTGGCCTTCCTCGGCATCGACGAAGCGGATCGCCAGTTCGGCCGGGCCCAGCAGGGCGGCTTCCACCCAACGCTGCAGCATGGCTTGCGTGATCTCTTGTTCCAGGCGGGTGTCGGCGTACTGGACGTCGAGATCCAGATTATGTTTTTTTTCTTGCATTTTTCACAGGAGTCGGTTTGGGTAAGGCGGCCAGTTCCTCGATCGAGGAATTCGTTTCGTAGGCATCGATGATGCGCGCCACCAGCGGATGGCGCACCACGTCGACGCTGGAGAACTGGGTGAAGCCGATGCCGCGCACGTTCTTCAGCACGTGCATGGCGTCGACCAGGCCCGAGCGCTGGGTCTTGTGCAGGTCGACCTGGGTCACGTCGCCGGTGATCACGGCCTTGCTGCCGAAGCCGATGCGGGTCAGGAACATCTTCATCTGCTCGACGGTCGTGTTCTGGGCTTCGTCCAGGATCACGAAAGCGTGGTTCAGCGTGCGGCCGCGCATATAGGCCAGCGGGGCGATCTCGATCACCTGCTTTTCGAACAGCTTCTGGGTGCGGTCGAAACCCAGCAGGTCGTACAGCGCGTCGTAGAGCGGGCGCAGGTAAGGGTCGACCTTCTGGTTCAGGTCGCCGGGCAGGAAGCCGAGGCGCTCGCCCGCTTCCACGGCCGGGCGGGTCAGGATGATGCGCTTGACCGCGTCGCGTTCCAGCGCGTCCACGGCGCAGGCCACGGCCAGGTAGGTCTTGCCGGTGCCGGCTGGGCCGATGCCGAAGCTGATGTCGTGTTCGAGCACGGACTTCACGTACTGGATCTGGTGCACGGTGCGGCCGCGCAGGTCGGTGCGGCGGGTCTTGAGGGTGGGGCTGACCAGCTCGGACGTTTCCCCTTCCTCGCCTTCCTCGGCAACCTCTTTCACTTCCTTCGCAGCCGGGGCCTCCGGCGCTTCTTCGCCAGGTGTGCGCGGCTTCAGGCCGGAGCGCTGTTCCACCAAGGCCAGCTGCACTTCCTCGATCGGCACGACCTTGTTGGCCACCGCATAGAAACGTTCGAGCAGTTCGACGGCGCGCTCGGCATTGCTGCCGCTGACGATGAACTTCTCGCCGCGCCGGAAGATGGTGACGTCGAGTGCGGCCGAGATCTGGCGCAGGTTCTCGTCCAGTGGGCCGCACAGGTGGGCGAGCCGCGTGTTGTCGAGCGGCTCAGGGATGAAGTACGAAGGCTGTTGGGGTGTGTTTTTCAACTGGCTTTTGCAATCGTGTCGAGGTTGGCGACGAGTTCGCCGCGTAAGAAATAGTCGTGGCTGGCGGTGATGCGCACGTCGACCAGCTGGCCGACCAGGCTGGCTGTATCGATGGCGTCGAAGTTCACCACGCGGTTGTTTTCGGTGCGGCCCTGCAGCTGGGTCGGATCTTTCTTCGCCGGCCCTTCGACGAGCACGCGCTGCACGCTGCCGACCATCGCAGCACTATATTTGCGCGTATTCGCGTCGATCAAGGCCTGCAGGCGCTGCAGGCGCGCAAGTTTTACTTCATGCGGGGTGTCGTCCTCGAGGTTGGCGGCCGGCGTGCCGGGACGCTTGCTGAAGATGAAGCTGAAGCTGTTGTCGAAGCCGACGTCTTCCACCAGCTTCATCATGGCCTCGAAGTCGGCATCGGTTTCGCCGGGGAAGCCGACGATGAAGTCGGACGAGAAGGCCATCTCAGGGCGCACCGCGCGGATGCGGCGGATGATGGATTTGTATTCCAGCGCCGTGTAGCCGCGTTTCATCGCGCCGAGCACGCGGTCGGCGCCGTGCTGCACCGGCAGGTAGATGTGGTTGACCAGCTGCGGGATCTTCGCGTACGCGTCGATCAGGCGCTGGGTAAATTCCTTCGGGTGGCTGGTGACATAGCGCAGGCGTTCCACACCGGGAAGGTCGGCGATGTATTCCAGCAGCAGGGCGAAGTCCGCGGTCTCGCCGCTGGCTTGCGCGCCCCGTTCCATCGTGCCGCGGTAGGCGTTCACGTTCTGCCCCAGCAGCATGATTTCCTTCACGCCCTGGGCGGCCAGGCCGGCGCACTCGGTCAGCACGTCTTCGAAGGGACGCGAGACTTCTTCGCCGCGGGTATAGGGCACCACGCAGTAGCTGCAATATTTACTGCAGCCTTCCATGATCGACACATAGGCGACCGGGCCCTCGACCTTGGCAGGGGGCAGGTGGTCGAACTTCTCGATTTCCGGGAAGCTGATGTCGACCTGGGCGGTGCCGGTATGGCGGCGCTCGCGGATCATCTGCGGCAGGCGGTGCAGGGTCTGCGGGCCGAACACCACGTCCACGTGCGGCGCGCGCCTGACGATCGCTTGCCCTTCCTGCGACGCCACGCAGCCGCCCACGCCGATCACCAGCTCCGGCTTGTCGCGCTTGAGCGCCTTGAAGCGGCCCAGGTCGGAAAACACTTTCTCCTGCGCCTTTTCGCGCACGGAGCAGGTGTTCAGCAGGATGACGTCGGCGTCTTCCGGCGAATCGGTGCGGACCAGGCCATCGGTCGAGCCGAGCAGGTCGGCCATCTTGTCCGAGTCGTACTCGTTCATCTGGCAGCCGAAGGTCTTGATGAATACTTTTTTCTGCATGGAAAGCTGTGTTGAAAGGAAGAGCGGATGCCGTGGCAATACCGGTATCCAGTTTATCGTAAATCACCCTATAGGCCGGAAATCGGCCCGTGCGCTCCCATTTTGTATGCCTCAGGGAACGATAAGTTTCTTAACCTAAAGTAGTTGTTGTACTGCTCAGATTGTTAAATGTGAGTTCGCACACCGAACAGCTGGAAGATATCGGGGAGTATGTCGACAGCAAACTCTTTCTTCTTGTAAATCAATAGGTTCCACTCAACTTCTAATTAGGAAAATTTATTGCAGAAATCTCTTGCGTGCGCCACAAAACATCCCCATGTGCTGAAATGCCTATGTGACAAGCTTTCCACACGATAGCTTGATTTCTGACAATGAGTCACATGCGCAGCTCGGGTGTACTGAGGGCGTATGGGCCTGATAATTTGTTCGAAAGACAAGTGCGCATGTGGGGAGTGGCACGCGGGGGCATGCGGTCCGGTACGTTTCTTTAAGGAGATTTTCAGGTTCCACCTGTTTAATTTCCTCAAGGTAGACGCGGAACTTTCGTTGAAGAGTGGCTTTTAACAAAAGTTCGTAAGGGAACTATTTTAACCAACTTAAGAGGTAAACATCATGGCACAACAGCATCATGCTTTGTCTTCGCAAGAAAGCTACAACCCTAACCATCTGCTGGATATCCTGCTCGGCAAGATGCAGCTGAAAAACGATGCCGCACTGTCGCGCATGCTCGAAGTGGCGCCGCCCGTCATCAGCAAGATCCGCCACCACCGCCTGCCGGTCGGCGCCTCGCTGTTGATCCGCATGCACGAAGTGACCGGCATGAGCATCCGCGACCTGCGCGACCTGATGGGCGACCGCCGCACCAAGTACCGCCTGTCCGACGCCCAGGGCC
>JBFLVV010000071.1:0-29082 GCA_040758275.1 Pseudomonadota bacterium | reverse complement strand
AACCTTCTTTCGAAGATTTACGTTTAATACTTTGTGCGAACATTTGATAATTTAAGTATGCAGCTGAGCGAACTCAGCCGGCACCCTCATCAAACGCCCACACTTATCGACTGTTGATTGTTAAAGAACCTTGTTCTGTACTACCTTGCTGCACCGTGCGAAGCGTTGTGTTCGTCAGCAGCAGAGGAATGAGATTATGCGGGAGCTGATGAGTTGCGTCAACCCCTGTTTTGCGCGTGCTCGCAAAAATGTCACACGCAGGTCATCGTTGCATTGGACGCACTTCGCCGGCCTGAAGGCCGGCCTGGCGGATCGCCGCCTGCAGCGCCTCAATGCGCGCGCCCATCGAGGGATGCGATGCGAGGTAATGAACAAAGGCCGGGGTGTCGTCGTCCTGCTTGCGAAGCGACGCGAAGAACTCGGTCGCGCCGCCCACGTGTCCGTAGCGGCACTGGAGGATCTGCAGGGCGCGTGCGTCCGCACCGGATTCCCGTCCGCGGGAGTAATGCGCCTCTCCCAGGTGCTGGGCCGGCGCCAGCACGCTCGCCGTCCATGAACCGTCCCCGGTCAGCACGGTCGCCGCAGCGATGATGACCAGGCCGCGGCCCAGCCCGCGCAGGTGGTCGCGGTGGATCAGGTGGGACAGCTCGTGCGCCAGCACGAAGCTCATGCCGTTTTCCGATTTGACGTGTTCCATCAAGCCGGAATAGACGATGACGGTCCCGCCCGGGACCACGACGGCATTTGCATCCTTCGACTTCGCCAGCCGCACCGTCACCGGTTCGCGCATGCCGGAACACGCGCGCAGACTGTCGACCAGCGCCTGTAGCCGGGCTTCCTGCGGCTTCAGCTCCGGTTCGGCCGCCGGCGGCGCCGGTGCGATCAGGCGCGTCAGCTTCGCCTCGGTCTCGGGACTCATCTTGTCGACCACCAGGTCAACCGCCAGCCCGAGCGCCCAGACCAGCGCCAGCACTGCCAGCGACAGCCCGGCCAGGATCAGCACGAAGTCCTTCAGCGGATGCTCGTGCGAGATATTGTCGTTATGCTCAGGCAGCGCCGGCTGGTACTTCATGCCTTGGCGTAGTAGATCGCCGTCCCGTAGGCCAGCACCTCGACGCTGGTGATTTGGTTACGCTGGCTGCCGGCCAGCGGCATGGTCTCGAGACGCAGGTTGATGACCTCGTCCGCGCCCGGGCAGCTTTCCTTCAGGCGCAGGACGGCTTCGCGCTTGGCGCGGTCCAGCAGGGTCTCGTAGGATTTCACCGGCCCGCCCACCAGCGAGCGCAGGGCCGACGCCGCCTTCTTGAAGTAGTCGATCGAGATCACGACGCTGCCCGTCACCAGTTCGCTGCGCTCGACCTCTCCGCCGCGCACCAGGCTCTTGAGCGAGGTCGCAGGCAGCTGCACCAATTCCTTTTCGCGGGCGTGGATGGAGCGGTAGTGGCGCGACTCGGCCGCGCGGCCGAACACATAGCCGAGCAGCACCGGCACCGACCAGAAGGCCAGCAGGATGAGGTATTCCATCGCTTACCCGACGGTGACCGCGGTGCCGTAGACGTAGATCTCGGCGGCGCCGGCCGCGACCGACGAGGTCGAGAAGCGCACGTTGACGATGGCATTGGCGCCCAGCTGGGCCGCCTGCGCCTTCATGCGTTCGGTGGCCTGCTCGCGCGACTCTTCCAGCAGTTCGGTATAGCCGCGCAGCTCGCCGCCGACCATATTCTTCAGGCCGGCCATGATGTCGCGCCCGACGTGCTTGGAGCGCACCGAGCTGCCGGAGACGACGCCATGGCAGACGGTGATGGTTTTACCCGGGATGGTTTCGATATTCGTGAGGAGCATGGGGTGCCAATGAAAAAAGGTGGTGCCCGATTGTAGGCACCACCTTGACTAGAAGCAACTCAGCACGCATAGCTGCTGTCGCCGTGTTTACTCCCGCAGCGTCATGGTCGAGTAGTTCGCGTCGGCCTTGATCTTGTCCGCGGCAAACGGCAGTACCGGCCACTGCTTGCGCGAGAACGCCAGGGTCTGGTCCGCATACCAGGGCGACTTCGGATCGGTCGACTGGCCATAGGTCAGCATCGCCTGGGCCACCGGCCCCTGGTCGTCGAAGGTCACGGTCTGGATGTAGCTCTGGCCCCAATGCACGCCCACATAGCCGCTCGAGGTCAGCCCGGTGCGCATGGTGATCGAGCTATAAGTGCCTTCCTGGTTGCCGTTCCCGCCATGGATCGGGATGCGCACGCCGTTGCGCGGCTCGACCTGCCAGTCGCCCAGGCGCCCGTCCAGCGGCACGCCCAGGGCCTGTAGCTTCTGGGCCGCGCCGCGCAGCGCCGTCAGCATGGCCGGCATCGCTGCCGGGGCCACGCCGTAGGGCGTGTTCACCGGGTCGGCCGGGTTGAAGGCCACCGCCCACTTGTTCGGAATCGCCGACGCCGTGCTCCAGAATTCGCGGAACAGCACTTCACCGCGGCTGTCGACATCGGCGCGGCGGTCCCATGCCTGCAGCACGTTGCAAGCCTCGCGCAGCAGCGTGTCCGTCGACCCCGCGCAGGCCGGCAGCAGTTCCGGCAGCACCAGCTCGGCCGCATACACGCGGTTCGAGAAGGCCAGTGCCTGCATGTCGGCGAGGGTCAGCTTGCTCTTTTGCGCCAGCAGGTCTTCCAGCTGCCGGAAGCCCATGCGGGTGCGCAGGCTCTGTTCGATGCCGGTGCGTCCATACAGCGGCGAGTAGCCCAGCGGCGCCGGACCGACCAGCAGCGATTTCGGATTGGTCAGCCAGTAGGCGTCGTTCGAGTTGCCGACGTAGTCCGTCCGCATCATCCACGGCGCCCGCACGGGCGAATAGATGCCGCTCGGCGCACCGGCGTCCTGGCCCAATCCGCAGCTGCTCTTCGAACCGTCGAACAGCAGCGCCGCCTGCAGCAGCAGGCAGCCGTTGACGAACTTGTTGGCGTCCATGTGCGGCACCACGCTGGCGTCCGCATACAAGGTATTGCCCTCGCGGTCGGCGGCGACCGTGTTCACCCAGGGCAGGCCCACCACCTTGTCGAGCGAATCCTTCAGGGCGCGCACGCTGCCGGCGGTGCCGATGCCCAGCCACTGGTCGATCATGCGGGTGTTGTTGCGGTTCGGGTCGGCCAGCACATAGGCGGCGGTCGAGGTCCAGGTCATGCCCGCGGCGGGACGCGAGATAACGGCGCCCTGGTGGCTGAACCAGAAGGTCTTTTCGCGCTTGGCCGTCGTGCCGTCGGCCTGCAGCACGTCGATGCTGACCGTTTTCGACGTCATCTTGCGGCGCTCGCCATCATAGAGATAGGTGGTGCCGGTGGCGTCTCCGGCATCCAGCGCCAGGCGGAAGGTGGTGAAGTGGTAGGCGAAGGTGACGGTGTGGCTCCAGGCGACATCCTTGTTGAAGCCGATGACGACCGCCGGCACGCCGCCGATGATGACGCCCATCGCGTCATAGCGGCCCGGTACCGTCAGGTGGGCCTGGTAGAAGCGGTCGGCCGTGGTCCAGGGATAGTGCGGGTTGCCGAGCAGGAGGCCGCGGCCGTTGCTGGACAGGTCCTTGCCGACTGCAAGGGCGTTGCTGCCGAAGCCCTGCTTGTTCATCTTGTCGAGCTGGGCCACCAAGGTCGAGGCGTCGATCTTGCGCGGAGCAAGCTTGGCCAGGCTCACCGCGGCGCCCGGCGTGCGGCCGGCGGCCACGAAGTCCTTGGCGAAAGCCTGGCCGGAGGCGTGCAGCGCCTTCTCGGCCACCACCAGCACCATGTCATCAAACGACATCGGGCGCACCCACTTCGCATCCGCGCAGGCGGCGGGCAGCTTGCCGGCGTAGTCCTTCAGGTAGCGGTTGTAACCTTCGACGAAGCCTTCCAGCAGGTCGCGGGGTTCCGCGTTGCCGGCGCTGTAGTTGGCACGCAGCTGCTCGAGGTCGAGGTAGCCCTTGAAGAAGAAGTCGCTTTCCTCATTGTTCAGGTCCATGAAGCCGCTGCCGCCGCCAAACTCGTCGCCCATGCGCTGGCGCGGCCGCGCGTCGGGGCCGAAGAACATCGAACGCTCGCCGCGCACGGTGACGACGGAATCCGCGAACATGCAGACATTATCCTGGGCGTAGGCATAGGCCAGGCCGTAGCCCAGGCTGCGGAAATTCTCGGCGCGCACATGCGGCACGCCGTGAGTCGTACGCGCGACCTCGACCTGGATGCGCGAGGCGGTTTGTGGCGGAGGCGCATCGTCGTCGTCGCTGCTGCTGCAGGCGCCGAGGCCAAGCGCGATTGCCGAGGCAAGCAAGACACGCAGGGAAATCTGGACAGTAGGCATTCGACGCATGGGATGCTTTCCGCGGCCAGGGCCGCTCATGAAGTTAAAAATCTGTCAGGACATTTTAATCCTGAAATAATGTCTATATGACATTGTTCGCACGATATATGCACCATGCTTAGCGTCCAGGCGAACTCGGGCATATAGTCGCGTCTACCGATCAGCCAACCGGAAAGCGATACCCCATGTCCCCTCTACTGCGCGCCGCGCATTGCGCGCTTGCCGTTCTGCTCTCCGCCAGCGCCATGGCCCAGGCGCCGGCCTCGCCGGCGGCCCCTCCCTCCGTGGACACCTTCTTCCAGCCGAACGCCACGGATTCGGTGAAGGTCTCTCCTTCGGGGCGCTGGATGGCCATCCAGGGCCGCACGCCAGGGGCGCGCGCCAACCTGAAGGTGATCGACCTCGATGGGAAGGAGCCCGCGCGCGTTGTCGCGATGTTCTCGCACTTCGACGTGGACGGCTTCCGCTGGGTCAACGACGACTGGCTCGTCTTCGGCGTCAGCGACGAGAACGACAAGAGCGGCAAGATGTACGGCAGCGGCCTGCACTCGGTGCGGCGCGACGGCGAAGGCATGCGCCAGCTGATCAAGCGCCGTTTCGATTCGGCCTTCCAGGAGCAGGGCAGGGTCGCGCTCGAACCGAACAACGAGATGCTCGGCATCGGTGCGCCGGGCAGCAACGAGATCGTCATCGGCGAAAACCACTTCGATACGAGCTACACGGAGTACGTGCACACCAGCCTGCGCACCATGGACGTGTCCACCGGCGCGACCCGGGTGTTCTTCAAGTCGCAGCCCGAGCCGCCGGTCAGGATGCGGGGCTGGCTGATCGATGGCAAGGGCATGGCCCGCCTCGGCATGGCGCGGCAGGACGACAAGCAGTCGCTGTGGTGGTTCGACGCCAAGGGCGCGCGCTGGACGAAGATCGCCGAGCACCAGTGGAGCGAAGCGCCGTTCTCGCCCGCCTATGTGGACGAGCAGGACCGCCTGTTCGTCACTGTCCTCAATCCCCAGACCAGCCTGAGCGAATTGCGCGAGTTCGATATCGCCGCCGGCAAACCGGCCGCCACGGCGCTCATCGCCCTGCCCGGCTTCGACGCGGATGCCGATCCGATCCGCGACCCGGGCAGCAACAGGATCCATGGCGTGCGCCTGCTGACCGATTCGCGCAGCGTCGCCTGGTTCTCGCCGGCGATGCGCGCCATCCAGGCCAAGGTCGACGCCCTGCTGCCGAACCGGGTGAACCACGTCAGCTGCCACCCCTGCGCGTCTCCCAGGACGGTCGCGATCTACTCCTATTCGGACACGACGCCGGGCGACTTCCTGCTGTACCGCCCGGCTACCGACAAGTTCGAACGGGTCGGGGCCGTGCGGCCGGACCATCCTGAAAAGCAGATGGCCAACCTCGAGCTGTACCGCACCACGACCCGCGACGGCGCCGACCTGCCGGTCTGGATCACGAAAACCGAAGGCGGCGGCCCGCGTCCCGCCGTGGTCCTGGTGCATGGCGGCCCCTGGGTGCGCGGCACGAGCTGGCAATGGGATCCCGAAGCCCAGTTCCTGGCCTCGCGCGGCTACGTGGTCATCGAGCCGGAATACCGCGGCAGCACCGGCTTCGGCGACCGCCATTTCCGCGCCGGCTGGAAGCAGTGGGGCCAGCGCATGCAGGACGACGTCAGCGATGCGCTGCGTTTCGCGATCGGCAAGGGCTGGGTCGATCCGAAGCGGGTGTGCATCGCCGGCGCCAGCTATGGCGGCTACGCGGCGCTGATGGGGCCGGTGCGCGATCCCGGACAATACCGCTGCAGCGTGGCCTGGCTGGGCGTCACCGATCCGCGGCTGATGTATACGGTGCACTGGTCGGACGTGTCGGAGATGTCGAAGACCTGGTCCATGCCCCAGATGATCGGCGACCTGAAGCAGGACGCGGCCATGCTGTCGGCGAATTCGCCGCTCGAGCAGGCAGCCAGGCTGAAGACGCCGGTCCTGCTGGCCTATGGCGGCAAGGACCGCCGCGTCCCGCTCGTCCACGGCGAAAAGATGCGCGACGCCCTGGCCGCCGCCGGCAACCGGCCCGAATGGGTGGTCTACGACGACGAGGGGCACGGCTGGGCGCGCACCGCGACGCAGCGCGATTTCTGGACCCGCGTCGAGCGCTTCCTGGCCACCCACCTGAAGTGATCCGGCGTGGAAGCGGCCCGCGCATTCGGTACAATGCGCGGAATGACGATCCTGCTTTCCACGCTCAACGCGCGCTATACCCATGCATCCCTCGGGCTGCGTTACCTGCTTGCCAATATGGGCCCGCTGGCGGCGCAGACCCGCATCCACGAATTCGTCATCGGCGCCAAGACCAGCGACCTGGTCGAGCGCATCCTGGCGCACGCGCCGCGCATCGTCGGCTTCGGCGTGTATATCTGGAACGTCGAGGAGACCACCCGCCTGGTGGCCATGCTCAAGCGCGTCGCGCCGCAGGTCACCATCGTGCTGGGAGGCCCCGAGGTGTCGCACGAGACGAACGAGCAGGAGATCGTGAAGCTGGCCGACTACGTGGTCACCGGCTGGGGCGACGTCACCTTCCCCAAGCTGTGCGGCGAGATCCTGAACGGCCCCAAGCCGCTGATGAAGGTGCATGCGGGCGTGCAGCCGCCGATGGCCGACATCGCCCTCCCCTACTCTTTATATACTGACGAGGACATCGCCCACCGCACCTTATATGTGGAAGCCTCGCGCGGCTGCCCTTTCAAGTGCGAGTTCTGCCTGTCTTCGCTCGACAAGACCGCCTGGCCATTCCCGCTCGACGATTTTCTCGCCCAGATGGAGTCGCTGTATGCACGCGGCGCGCGCCTGTTCAAGTTCGTCGACCGGACCTTCAACCTGAACGTCAAGACCAGCCTGCGCATCATGCAGTTCTTCCTCGACAAGATCGAGGCGAACCCGAACAACCCGGTCTACGCCCACTTCGAGCTGGTCCCCGACCACCTGCCGGAAGCGCTGAAGGAATCGATCGCGAAATTCCCGCCGGGCGCCCTGCAGTTCGAGATCGGCATCCAGAGCTTCAACCCCGAGGTGCAGGCATTGGTGAGCCGGCGCCAGGACAATGTCAAGGCCGCCGACAACATCCGCTGGCTGACCGAACACTCGACCACCCACCTGCACGTGGACCTGATCGCCGGCCTGCCGGGCGAGGACGTGGCCAGCTTCGCGCGCGGCTTCGACCAATTGGTGGGCCTGGGCGCCCAGGAGATCCAGTTCGGCATCCTGAAACGCCTGCGCGGTACGCCGATCATCCGCCATACCGAACCCTTCGGCATGGTCTACGATCCCTACCCGCCCTACACGGTGCTGGCGACGAATGCCATCGACTTCCCGACCATGCAGCGCCTGGTGCGCTTCGCCCGTTACTGGGACCTGGTCGCCAACTCCGGCCGCTTCGCCCACAGCGCCCGCGTGCTGCTGGGAGACGCGCCCTTCGAGAACTTCATGGCCTTTTCAAGCTGGATGTTTACGAAGACCGACGCCACCCACCGCATCGCGCTGGAGAAGCTGGCCAAGCTGGTGCAGGAGTGGCTGCAGCTGCGCGGCATGCCGCGAGACGAAGCCGCCGCCCTGCTGGCCAGCGACTATGCGGGCAAGGTCGATCACCACGCCGCGCCGAAAGCGGCGCCGGCTGCCGTGGCGCCGGTCCGCCAGGTACGCCACTTGGCCGCCTGATGCAGGCGAATAGCCGTGTAGCAAGCGTGTAGCAACGTTAACGATTCTCTTTTACACTGGCGCAATGCAGATTGAAAATGCGCCAATATTGACCATCCAGCATTCCGAGACGGGCAGCAGCCCGGGCGCGGGCCAATCTGTCATTGCAAGCGGCGTGTGGCAAGTCCATACGCTGTCGCGGCGTGGGGTCCTGAAGGGCATCACCCGAACCCTGGCGGCGCTCAGGCACAAGGACACCCTGGATTGGGACCTGTCCGGCATCGAGCGCCTGGACCACATCGGCGCCCAGATGTTCTGGAACGCCTGGGGCAAGAAGCGGCCACCGAAGCTGACGCTCGACCCGCGCCAGGAAGAGCTGTTCAACCGCATCGAAAAGGCGAGCGGCCTGAGCCTGGCCCGCCACCGCACCAGCCCCCTGCACTGGATCATCGTGCTGGGCGCCGGCATCCTGAATTTCTACGAACACCTGAAGTCCTTCATCGGCCTGATCGGCCTGGTGGTGCAGGACATCGGCCGCTTCATCCGCAACCCGCGCACCGGCCCCTGGCGCGAAATCTCGGCCAACATCTACCATTCCGGATTCCAGGCCCTGGGCATCACGGCCCTGGTGGGCTTCCTGATCGGCGTGGTGCTCTCCTACCTGTCGGCGCAGCAGCTCAAGATGTTTGGTGGGGACATCTACCTGGTCAACATCCTCGGCATGTCGGTGATCCGCGAACTCGGTCCCCTGCTGGCGGCGATCCTGGTGGCCGGCCGTTCCGGTTCTTCGATCACCGCTCAGCTGGGCGTGATGCGGGTGACCGAGGAGCTGGACGCCATGCTGGTGATGGGCGTCTCGCACGGCTACCGCCTGATCATGCCCAAGGTGGTGGCGCTGGCCATTTCGATGCCGCTGCTGGTGGTGTGGACCGACGCCATGGCCCTGATCGGCGGCATGGTCTCGGCCAAGGTCGAACTGGGCCTCGCGGCGCGCTACTTCCTGCAGGAGCTGCCGGAAGCCGTGCCGGTCGTGAACTACAACATCGGCCTGCTCAAGGGGGCGACCTTCGGCATCCTGATCGCCCTGGTGGCCTGCCACTTCGGCCTGCGCATCAAGCCGAACACGGAGAGCCTGGGCCGCGGCACCACCACCTCGGTGGTCACCGCGATCACCGTGGTGATCGTGGCGGACGCCGTGTACGCGATCATCTTCAGCGGAGTGGGGTTCTGATGGCGGACCAAGGTAAAGCACACTCGCGGCCGCCCCAGCGCCTGAACCTGCGCCCCGACGAGGAAGTCGGCGCGCCGGTGGTCCAGATCCGCAACCTGTGGACGCGTTTCGGCCGCACCGTGATCCACCAGGACCTGAACCTCGACATCTACGACGGCGAAATCCTCACCATCGTGGGCGGCTCCGGCACCGGCAAGACCGTGCTGCTGCGCCAGATGCTGGGCCTGGAGCGCCCCTCGCAGGGCTGCGTCAAGGTCTTCGGCGAAGACATCAGCGAAGCCTCGCCCCAGCAGCTGCAGGACATGCGCAACCACTGGGGCATGCTGTTCCAGCAGGGCGCGCTGTACTCGGCGCTCACCGTGTTCGACAACATCGCCTTCCCCATGCGCGAGCTGCGCGCGCTGCCGGAAGACGTGATCCGCGACGCGGTGCTGCTCAAGATGGACATGGTGGGCCTGGGCCCCGAGCACGCCAACAAGATGCCCTCCGACCTGTCGGGCGGCATGATCAAGCGCGCCGCCCTGGCGCGCGCCCTCGCGCTCGAACCTCGCTTACTCTTCCTGGACGAGCCCACCGCGGGCCTGGACCCGGACCTGTCGGACGCCTTCGTGGCGCTGATCCAGACCCTGCACCGCGAGCTGAAACTCACCGTGGTGATGGTCACCCACGACCTCGACACCCTGTTCGCCCTGTCCTCGCGCATCGCGGTGCTGGCCGAGAAGCACGTGCTGGCGGTGGGACCGTCCTGCGACGTGCTGCGGGTCGACCACCCCTTCATCAAACACTTTTTCCTGGGCCCGCGCGGCCAGCGTGCACTCGAAGTGCTCGAGGAGCGCCAGGCTCAGAACGATTCGGAGAACTAGTTATGGAAAACAGGTCGTATGCCCTGATGACGGGCGTCTTCACGATCGCGCTGCTGGTGGCGGCGGTGCTGGTCGGGCTGTGGCTGAACCGCGACCGCACCGAGATGGCGCCCTACGAGATCGTCACCACCCAGTCGATCCCGGGCCTGAACCCGCAGGCGGCGGTGCGCTACCGCGGCCTGGAGGTCGGGCGTGTCGACGAGATCGTGTTCGACCCGCGCGTCACCGGCCAGATCCTGATCAAGCTCTCGGTCGAGAAGGATTCGCCGATCACCACCACCACCTTCGCCTCGCTCGGCTACCAGGGCGTGACCGGCATCGCCTTCATCCAGCTGGATGACGACCGCACCGGCTCACCGCGCCTGGCCCAGCGCGAAGACCAGGCTGCGCGTATCCCGCTGCGTCCGGGCCTGCTCGACCAGCTGGAAAAACGTGGCCTGGCCATCCTGGAAAAGACCGAGCAGATCACCAACAGCCTGGCGAACATGGTCACGCCCGAGAACCAAGAGACCATCGTCGGGGCATTCGACAGCATCGGCAAGGCGGCCGACGCCTACGCCGCCATCCCGCAGAAGCTGGAGCCGACCCTGGACCGCCTGCCGGCCCTCACGGCAAAACTCGATCGCAGCCTGAGCTCCTTCGACTCGGCTGCCGCCAGCGTCGACCGCACCGCCGCCAACTACGATGCCCTGGCCACCCGCCTGCAGGGCCCGGACGGCCCGCTCGAGCGCATCAACGGCGCCATCGGCACGGTGCAGGCCGCGGCCAACGAACTCGAACTCGAGACCCTGCCGCACGTCGTGCAGATGACCGACGAGGCGCGCGGCGCCCTGCGCGCCGTGAAGCGCACCGCGAATTCGCTGTCCGACCGCCCGCAAGGCATCCTGTTCGGCGCGCCGAGCGCCCAGCCCGGCCCGGGCGAGCCCGGCTTCGTGCCACCGACCAAATGAGGACCACCGTGACCGTCAACCGCACCCTCTCCATCCTCGCCGCCGTTCTCGTCCTGGCCGGCTGCGCCAGCAGCAAGACGCAGGAAGCCACGACCTTCGACTTCGGCCCGGCCGCCGCGCAGCAAACGAATGCACCCGCTGCCCTGCCCGCCATCGTCGTGATGGACGCCACCGGCCCGGCCGCGCTCGAGAACGAGCGCATGTACTACCGGCTGAACTACGCCAACGCCCTCGAGGCGCGCACCTATGCCAACAGCCGCTGGGCCAGCAATCCCCTGCAGATGGTCACCCAGCGCATGAAGGCGCGCCTGTCGCAGTCGGGCATGAAGGTGCTGTCGGCCACCGACGCCTCCACCGGCGTGCCGCTGCTGCGCGTGGAAGTCGACGACTTCGTGCACGCCTTCTCCAGCGCCGGCCAGAGCGAAGGCCAGCTCACCCTGCGCGCCTCGCTGTTCAGCGACCACCGCCTGCTCGACCAGCGCACCTTCACCCGCACCACGCCGGCGCCCAGCGCGGACGCCGCCGGCGGCGCACGCGCGCTGGCCGCCAGTACCGATGCCGTCGCCGCCGACATCCAGGCCTGGCTGGCGACGGTCGACACCCGGAAACGATGACCGACCCGAAAGCCGTCGTCGAGCAGCGCGAACGTCCGCGCGAAGGACGCGGCTCGCCGATCTCGCGCGCGGCCCTGCTGGCCTACCTGCTCCTGATCATCTACGCCAGCTGGTATCCCTTCACCGGCTGGCGCGACAACGGCCTGCCCCTGTTCACCTTCCTGAACACGAACTGGCCGCGCTACTGGACCGGCTTCGACGTCGGCGTCAACATCGTCGGCTACGTTCCCTTCGGCGTGCTGCTGGTGCTGTCCCTGTACCCGCGCGTGCGCGGCGTGTGGGCGGTGCTGCTGGCGGCAATCGCCGGCGTGCTGGTCACGGGCGCGATGGAGACCGTCCAGAACTACCTGCCCAGCCGCGTGCCCTCGAACCTCGACCTGGTGACGAATGCCGGCGGCACCCTGGCCGGCGCCATCCTGGGCGCCTGGTGGGCGCCCGGCCTGCTGGACCGCAGCCGCCTGTTCCAGCTGCGCCGCCGCTGGTTCGCCCCGCATGCGAGCCAGGGCCTGG
Source organism: Pseudomonadota bacterium (assembly GCA_040758275.1). GTDB lineage: Bacteria > Pseudomonadota > Gammaproteobacteria > Burkholderiales > Burkholderiaceae_D > Telluria. The sequence goes on along the minus strand of JBFLVV010000071.1, from coordinate 16,896 downwards.
TGCTGGTGGCGCTATGGCCGCTGGCCCAGATCTACCCGCAAAGCTACCTGTTCGGCCACGGCCAGGTGCTGCCCATCGTATCCGGCTGGCTGTCGCGCTGGCTGGACATGGACATCGACCTGGTGGGCATGCTGCGCCCCGGCGGGGACATCCTGACGGTGGAACAGTACTGGCTGTCCGAGACCATCATCACGGCCTGCGGCATGACCGGCGCCGTGCTGACCCTGATGTGCCTGGTGCGCCGCGGCGCGCCGCGCTTCCTGCTGATGGTGAGCTTCCTGGCCGTGGCGCTGCTGACGAAAACCCTGGCCAGCTCGCTGTTGTTCCGGCCCGATAACGCCTTCGTCTGGGTGACGCCGGGCGCCGAAGGCGGCTTCATCATCGGCCTGATCATGCTGGCCGGCCTCGTGTTCGCGCCCCAGGTGGCGCAGCGCCGCCTGGCGGTGGTGACCCTGATTCTGAGCCTGATCGTGGTGAACACGATCCCCGTGAACCCCTATTTCGTCTCCACCCTGCAGGGCTGGGTGCAGGGCAAGTTCTTGAACTTTAATGGAGCGGCGCAATTCCTCTCGCTGCTCTGGCCCTTCTTCGCCCTGTGGTTCCTGCTGCTGCCCTCCCACAAGCTGAACCGCCAGGACCCGCGGCCGCAAGCGGAAGCCTAGGCCCGGCGAATGCCGTATCATGTGCCCCGGCACACCTCGAAAGACACAGACATGAGCGACATGACCGACGATAAGCCCTTCTACCAGCACCATGTATTCTTTTGCATGAATGTGCGTGAAGGCAAGGATGCCCGCCAAAGCTGCGGCAACTGCGGCGCCGAGAAGGCCCAGAAACACGCCAAGAAGCGCATCAAGGAACTCGGCCTGAACGGCGCGGGCAAGGTGCGCATCAACCAGTCCGGCTGCCTCGACCGCTGCGAGGAAGGCCCGGTGCTCGTGGTCTACCCGGAAGGCACCTGGTACACCTATGTGGACAACGACGACATCGACGACATCATCGACACCCACCTGGTGGGCGGTAAGGTCGTGGAACGCCTGAAGATCTGATTGATTATCTGAACACGTAATGAACAAGTTTTCGCATAAATTCACCCTCGACGGCCACGCCGGCAAGATGCAGTGCGTCCTCGACCTGCCGGAAGACGCCCCGCGCGGCATCGCCCTGGTGGCCCACCCGCATCCGCTCTACGGCGGCACCATGGAAAACAAGGTGGCCCAGACCCTGGCGCGCACCTTCGTCACCCTCGGCTACGCCACCGCACGCTTCAACTTCCGCGGCGTGGGCGAGTCGGAAGGCGTGCACGACGAGGGCCGCGGCGAAGTAGATGACATGGAGATCATGTACCAGCACATGGTCAAGGAATACCCGGGCCTGCCGGTGGCCCTGTCCGGCTTCTCCTTCGGCACCTTCGTGCAGGCCCAGTTCCAGCAGCGCCTCATCGCCCAGGGCCGCCCGGCCGAGCGCCTGGTGCTGGTCGGCACCGCGGCCGGCAAGTGGCCGATGCCGGAAGTCCCGCTCGACACCATCCTGATCCACGGCGAACTTGACGATACGATCACACTGCAGGAAGTCTTCGAGTGGGCGCGTCCGCTCGACATCCCGGTGACCGTGATCCCGGGCGCCGACCACTTCTTCCACCGCAAGCTCGGCCACATCAAAAATCTTGTCGTGCAAATGTGGCGGCGTGACATTTGAGGCCCTCGCTGCCCTATAATTAGTCTCTTCTCTTGCGGCAATTCCTGTATGGTATTGCCGTGCGCTTTACCGCTCCACCACCAACCTGTAGACGATATTGCTCCCATGAAAAAACTGTTAGCGGCCGTGGCCGCCAGCCTGCTGATGGCTTCGGCCAGTGCACAGACCGTGCCGGCGCCGTCCATCGCAGCCAAGTCGTGGCTGCTGCTCGACGCAACGAGTGGCCAAGTCATCGCCGCCCAAGACCCGCACGCCCGCGTGGAACCGGCCTCGCTCACCAAGGTCATGACGGCCTACGTGACCTTCGCCGCCCTGCGCGACAAGAAGCTGACGCTGGACACCATGGTCAACGTCTCGACCCGCGCCTGGAAAGTGGACCCGAGCAGCTCGAAGATGTTCATCGATCCCAAGGTCCCGGTCTCGGTCAACGACCTGCTGCACGGCCTGATGATCCAGTCGGGTAACGACGCCGCGGTGGCCCTGGCCGAAGCGGTGGCCGGCGACGAAGGCACCTTCGTGACCCTGATGAACCGCGAAGCCGAGCGCCTGGGCATGAAGAACACGCGCTGGGCCAACCCGCACGGCCTGCCGGACGCGAACAACTACTCGACCGCGAGCGACCTGTCGATCATGGCCGCCAGCGTGATCCGCGACTTCCCGCAGTTCTACAAGATCGACTCGATCAAGCAGTTCACCTACAACAAGATCACCCAGCAGAACCGCAACCGCCTGCTGTGGCTGGACCCGACCGTGGACGGCATGAAGACCGGCCACACCGACTCCTCGGGCTACAGCATGATCGCCTCGGCACGCCGTGCCAATGGCAACGCCGGCCAGCGCCGCCTGATCTCGGTGGTGCTGGGCACCGCCTCGGACGCGGTGCGCACCCAGGAAAGCCAGAAGCTTCTGAACTGGGGCTTCCAGAACTTCGACACCGTCAAGCTGTACTCGAAAGGCCAGGCAGTATCGACCGTGCCGGTATGGAAAGGTTCGGAAGCGAACGTGAAGCTCGGCTTCACCCGCGACGTGCTGGTGACCGTGCCGAAGGGCGTGGCGGGCAAGATGAAACCGGTCCTGGAGCGCAAGGACCCGCTGGTCGCGCCGCTGGCGCGCAATGCGCAGGTCGGCACCCTGAAGATGATGGTCGACGGCAAACCGCTGATCGCGCTGCCGGTGGTGGCGCTGGAAGAAGTGCCGGAAGCGGGCATCTTCGGCCGCGCCTGGGATGCGATGCGCCTGTGGATGCAGTAATCCGCGTCTAGCCCCATCACGAAGCCCGCCTGTGCGAAAGCCTGGCGGGCTTTTTCGTAGGGTGGGCGGGTCTCCCGCCCACGCGGTCGACCAGCAGCGAGATCATCGTCAACGTCGACCCACGCACCAACTATCACCGCGTGGGCGGCAGAGCCGCCCACCCTACGGAAACCACGACATGCTGCCGCTATAATCATGGAGATTAGTTAACAGGACCCGCCCAATGACCACCACCTGCCCCCGCATCACCACCCGCGACAATGGCCCGACGCTGTCCCGCATCGTCGCCGGCATGTGGCGCATGAACGAATGGGGCATGTCGGTCCAGCAGCGCCTGGCCTTCATCGAGCAGTGCCTCGAGATGGGCGTGACGAGCTTCGACCATGCCGACATCTACGGCGATTACGGCGTCGAAGGCGTGTTCGGCGAAGCCCTGCGCGCCCAGCCTTCGCTCCGCGACCGCATCGAACTGGTGAGCAAATGCGGCATCAAGCTGCTGTCCTCGAAACGCCCGCAGCACGGCATCCAGCACTACGACACCACGGCGGCCCACATCCTTGCATCCGCCGAGGAATCGCTGCGCCAGCTGGGCACCGATCACCTCGACCTGCTGCTGATCCACCGCCCCGACCCGCTGATGGACTTCGACGAGATCGCCGAAGCCTTCACCCGCCTGATCGATGCGGGCAAGGTGCGCCACGTGGGCGTCTCGAACTTCACGCGCCACCAGTTCGAATGCCTGAACCGCCGCATCCCGCTGGCCACCAACCAGGTCGAATTCTCGCCGATGTTCGTCGATCCGATGTTCGACGAGACCTTCGACGGCCTGCAGGACCTGCGCATCGCGCCGATGGTCTGGTCGCCGCTGGGCGGCGGGCGCCTGTTCACCTCGAGCGATGCCCGGGCGGCCACCGTGCGCGCGGTCATCCAGGAAATCGCCGACCGCATGCAGCAGTCCTTCGCCAGCGTGCTGTTCGCCTGGATCATGACGCTGCCGAGCCGTCCGATCCCCCTCACCGGCACCGGCCGCATCGAGGCGATCCGCGAAGCCGTCATCGGCGCCGGCATGCAATTGGCGCGCGAGGACTGGTTCCACATCCTGCGCGCGGCGCGCGGGCACGAAGTGGCCTGAGTAACCAAGGGAGAGCGGCGATGGCCGACGGCGCGCTGAAGATCGTCGAGGGCAGTGCCCTCACCGCCCAGCAGAAGAAGGACCTGCTGAACCGGCTGGCGCGCATCGAAGGCCAGCTACGCGGGGTGCAGAAGCTGGTGGCGCTGGCCGCCGAGCCGTCCGACATCGACGCGGTGGCCCAGCAGATGGCGGCAGCGCGCAAGGCGCTCGACCGCTCCTTCGTGCAGTTATTGACGTCGGCGATCCAGACCCAGTCGGCCAACGCGCAGGACGTGGAAGAAGCGCAGGCGAGCGCCGCGCAGTTGGCCGCATTGCTCGACAAGTTCGCGTAGGGTGGACGGCTCTGCCGTCCGCGCGTTCAGCTCCAGTTTGCTTGGCCACTGCGCATCCGTGAGTCGAACGCGCGGACGGCGAAGCCGTCCACCCTACTAGTCTTCGAACACTTTCGGGCGCGCGATACCTTCCCAACCCATGCGCCAGCCGATGTTCAGCAGCAGCGTCGCGCACACGTAAAGCAGGAAGAAGAGCACGAAGAAGCGGGTCTGCAGCAAGGCGAGCAGCACGAGGCAGACGGCCAGCAGCGCCAGCATCACCTTGCCGCGCGGGTGCTTCGAGCTGGGGAAGCGGACGGTCGACACCATCAGGGTGCCCACCGCCACCATCAGGGCGATGATGGCGAAGCATTGCGCCATCGTGGTCGCCGGATCCGGCCAGGCCACCACCACCGAGGCCACGCAGGCCGCGCCCGCAGTAATCGGCATGCCCACGAAATATCGCGGATCGGTGCGGCCGACCATGACGTTGAAGCGCGCCAGGCGCAGCGCGCCGCAAGCAACGAAGATGAAGCAGGCCAGGCCGCCCATGCGCACCAGGGTCGGGTGCGCCGCGCTCATCTGGGCGAAGCCGTAACAGTAGAGCAGCAGGCCGGGGGCGCAGCCGAAGTTCATCACGTCGGCGATCGAGTCGAGCTGCACCCCGAAGCTGGACTGGGTGTTGGTGGCGCGCGCGACGAAACCGTCCAGCGCATCGAAGACGCCGGCCAGCACCAGCAGGATCGCCGCCAGGCGGTAGTCGTCGGGGGCGCCGATGTGGGCGTTGTCCACCGAGATGACGATGCTGCCGAAGCCGCAGGCGATCGACAGCAGCGTCACGAAACTGGGCAGGGCAAACTTGGCACGCGCGAGGCGCTGCTGGCTGGATGGCTTCAATTGAAAGCTCGGCAAGGGAAAGATGCCATATTCTACAGGCAGGGAAATAAGGCGAGGTTCCGCAACACATGCGTTCCGCATACCTGAGCGTTTTGCTCTAGAATGTCGGCTGGTTCCGACGTATTGACAGGAGTTGCAAAATGAGCTATGTGCCTCGCTGGCGTCCCCTCATCGCCGCGCTGGTGGTCGTGTCGAGCTTGTCCGCCTGTGGCGGTGGAGGCGGCGATGACAACAACGGCGGCATCGTCGGCACCCCGGTAGCGAACACCCCGCCGCCCACCGGCAACGTCACACCCGACGCCAGTGCGCCGGCCCTGACCAACAATATCGCCGTCGACGGCCGTAACTGGATCAACTACCGCCGCAGCCAGCTCGGCGTGCCGGCCGTGACGGAAAATGCGCTGATCAACAATGCGGCCCAGGGCCACTCCGAATACCTGCGCACCAACAACCTGATGAGCCACGACCAGGTCGCAGGCCGTCCCGGCTTCACGGGCGCCACGCTGGGCGACCGCCTGAAGGCGGCAGGCTACAACGTGGGCAGCTCGGGCTACGCCTATGGCGAAGTGATCTCGGGGACGACCAACAGCAGCGGCTTCTTCATGGCCGAGGAACTGGTCACCGCGATCTACCACCGCTTCGTGATGTTCGAGCCGAAGTTCCGCGAAATCGGCACCGGCGCGGCCACCGCGAGCAACCGCTACAACTACTTCACCGCCGATTTCGCCACCCGCAACGGCTTCGGCCCGGGCATCGCCGCCAACACCATCGTGGTCTGGCCCTTCAACGGCCAGACCCAAGTCACGCCGAAGTTCATGAGCGACACCGAGCAGCCCGACCCGGTGCCGAACCAGAACGATGTCGGCTACCCGATCAGCGTGCACGCCAACATCGACGCGCCGGTCACCGTGCAGACCTTCACGGTGCGTCCGCGCGGCGGCGCCAACCTGCAGGTGCTGGCCGTCAATCCCTCGGGCAGCGCATCGGAGCGCACCGCGGCCTCGATCATCCCGCTGGCGCCGCTGCGCGCCGCCACCACCTACGACGTCAGCTTCACCGGCACGGTGAACGGCGCCCCGGTCACCCGGGACTGGTCGTTTACGACGCAGTGAGCGGCCCAGCCTTCACAAGCGGCCCTGAGGCCGCACTCGACTACGCGGCCGGCCTGGAAAGGATGATGGGCGACCACGAGATGTTCCTGCGTGTGCTCGCGCGCTTTCGCGGCGACTACCGCGACAGCGTGGCGCGCGTGCGTGCGGCCTTCGATGCCGGCGACCTGGCGCTGGCCCAGCGCCTCGCGCACACGCTCAAGGGCGCGGCCGCGATGATCGAGGCACGCGGCCTGCGCCAGCAGGCGGCGCAGGCCGAGCAGGCCCTGCGCGCGGGCCACACGCTTGACGCGCAGATGTTCGATTCGCTGGACGCGGAACTGGCGCGCGTGATGGCGCAACTGGATACGCTGCTGGCGGCGCCCGCCGCGCGCGACGCCGCCCCGGCGCCGGCATTGAACGAAGCGGTGCTGGCGCAGCTGTGCGCGCTGCTCGACCTCGGCGACAGCGCGGCGCAGGATCTCGTCGAAGAACACGCCGCAGGATTAGGCACCCTGCTGGGCGCGGCGCGCATGGCGCAGCTGCAGGCGGCGGTGGCGTGCTTCGATTTCGAAGGCGCGCTGCGCATGCTGCGGCCGGAACTCACCGGCCGCACAGACCTGCTCAGCGGGTAAATTCCGCCTCTTCGTCGAAGGAATCGGCGCAGCCCTTGCCGCAGAAACGGCGCACGCTGTCGAGCGGCTTCTCGCAATACCAGCACGATCCCTTGGCAGGCAGGCTCAGTCGGGATGGCATGCCTGTGGCAACACCGGTCGCAGCCGCAAGCACCGGCTCGGTCGCCAGCCCATTGTCCGGAAAACTTTCCTGTGTCGTTTCCAAGATTACCCCCTACGACAGACTGAAGTCCGATCAAGATTACTTCAGTGGAACATGGTGCCTATGAGAAACCTCAAGCGCGGACCGCAGCTGGCACGCGCCACGGCAGGTAACTGCGTTCCAGTGTGCGCCGAATGGGCCGGCTCTGCAATCTTCGTGGGGCGATTCAACATACCCACAACAATTCTTCCAGGAAGCGCGCGGTAATCGGCAAACCAGGCGCGAAAATAATAGCGTAATGCCAATTTGTACGCTCTCAAGCGTGCGCGTCGCGCAAATGCTACTTCGCCGGCTCGAGCGTCACCAGCAAACCAGAGCGTGTGGTTTCGATGCGGGTTGGGATGTACTGGATACCTGCGTAGCGCAGGTCCTGCGGGTCGAAGGCGTACACGGGCGTGTCGCGCACCACCGTGTCGATCAGGGAATTCGCCACGCGCGTGAGCTGGCGCTCCGCTTCGCGGTTGGCGCCGATGGTGAGATGGTCGACGCGCGGTTCGGCCATCATCACCGCGGGACGGCCCGGATCCACGTAGAGGCGCCCCGAGAAGGCCACGCTGCCGGCCCAGGCGTCGCTGGCGAAGGGCGGCGAGCTCGAGGCCTCCAGCGCCAGCGCGACCCGGTCCTGCTCCGGCTGGATCGACAGCATGGGGCGCGAGAGGCGGATGTCGAAGATCTGCAGCAGGCGGTTGTTGACCGGGAAGCGGCGCTCCAGGCCGGCCTGCAGCTTGTGCAGGGGGATTTCGACCTTGCGCGGGCCGGTCAGGCTGGCGCAGGAGGACAGCAGGCCGCAGGCGGCAAGGACGAGGCCTGCTTTCATGAATTGCCGTTTACCTATCGCCATGCTTCCTCCTTCGACTGATGCGCTAGCCTAGCACAGTAGGGTGCACGGCTCCGCCGTGCGCGCGTTCAGCTCCGGTTTGCAGAGCGGCTGCGCCTCCGTGAGTTGAACGCGCGGACGGGAGACCCGTCCACCCTACTTTCCGATGCAGAAGCGGCTGAAGATCACGCCCAGCAGATCATCCGGCGTGAACTGTCCGGTGATGCTGGACAGCTGGTCCTGCGCCAGGCGCAGCTCCTCGGCGAACAGGTCGAGCGACTGGTCGTCCTGCATCGCGTGCTGGCGCGCCAGCTCCAGGTGCTCGCGGGCGGCGCGCAGGGCGATCAGGTGGCGTTCGCGCGCCAGGTACAGCGATTCGCCGGTCTGCTGCCAGCCGGCGATGCGCAGCAGCTCGGTGCGCAGCAGGTCGATACCCAGCTTCTCGTTGGCCGACAGGTAAAGGTGGGTCGCGTCCGCCGACATGTCGATCGAGGGCTTGTGGCCCGAGAGGTCGATCTTGTTCCAGATGCGCACCACCGGCACGCCCTGCGGGAAGGCGGCGACGATGCGTTCGTCTTCCGCGCTCGGCCCCAGGCTGGCGTCCAGCAGGTGCAGGATCACGTCGGCCTTGCCGACTTCTCCCCAGGTGCGCTCGATGCCGATGCGCTCGACCACGTCGATGCCTTCATCGGTGCGGATGCCAGCCGTGTCGATGATGTTGAGCGGGATGCCCTCGATCTGGATGGTCTCGGTGACCTTGTCGCGGGTGGTGCCGGCGATCGGGGTGACGATCGCCACGTCGGCGCCGGCCAGTGCGTTGAGCAGCGAGGACTTGCCCACGTTCGGCTGGCCCACCAGCACCACGTTCAGGCCTTCGCGCAACAGCGCGCCTTGCGCCGCCTGGCGGAACACGTTCTCGAGCGACTCGATGATGCCGGCCAGCTGGCCGCGCGCGTTCGATTTTTCGAGGAAGTCGATCTCCTCTTCCGGGAAGTCGAGCGTGGCTTCGACCAGCATGCGCAGATTGATGGTCTGGTCGACCAGCGCGTGCACGACCTGCGAGAAGGCGCCGGACAGCGACTGGGAGGCCGACTTCGCAGCCGCCTCGGTGGAGGCATCGATCAGGTCGGCCACGGCCTCGGCCTGGGCCAGGTCGAGCTTATCGTTCAAAAAGGCGCGGCGGGTGAATTCGCCCGGCTCCGCAAGACGCAGCCCGACGGGAGCGCCCGCTTCGAGCACGCGCGCGAGCAGCATCTGCAGCACCACCGGGCCACCGTGGCCCTGCAGCTCGAGCACGTCCTCGCCGGTATAGGAATGCGGCCCCTTGAAGTAGAGGGCGATACCCTGGTCGATCACGTCGCCATTGGCCGCCTTGAAGGGGATATAGGTCGCGTGGCGTGGCGCGAGCGTCACGCCGGGGAACAGGGCGTCGATCAGTTCAGCGAGGGACTTGCCGGAGGCGCGGACCACGCCGATGCCGCCGCGGCCGGGGGCAGTGGCGATGGCGGCGATGGGGGAGGTGTCGAGTTTCATGGGGCGATTGTAAGGGATACGGCGCCCCGCGACAGGGACGCGAAAAGTAAAAAGCCCGCGCGAGGCGCGGGCTTTCGGGTGGAAGCGGGAGGGCTTACTTCGCCGCGCCCGATTCGAACTTCTTGGTGATGACCCACTGCTGGGCGATCGACACCAGGTTGTTGACCACCCAGTACAGGACCAGGCCCGACGGGAAGAACACGAACATGACCGAGAACGCCAGCGGCATGAACAGCATCATCTTCGCCTGCACCGGGTCGGCCGGCTGCGGGTTCAGCTTGGTGGTGATGTACATCGAGATCGCGTAGATGATCGGCAGGATCCAGTACGGGTCCGGCTGGGTCAGGTCGGTGATCCAGCCGATCCACGGCGCGCCGCGCATCTCGACCGACGATTGCAGCACCCAGTACAGGGCGAAGAAGACCGGCATCTGCACCAGGATCGGCAGGCAGCCGCCCAGTGGGTTGATCTTCTCGGTCTTGTACAGCTCCATGGTGGCCTGCTGCATCTTCTGCGGGTCGTTCTTGTAGCGCTCGCGGATCGCCTGCATCTTCGGCGTCACCACGCGCATCTTGGCCATGCTGCGGTAGCCGGCCGCCGACAGCGGGAAGAAGGCCAGCTTGATCAGGACCGTCAGGGCGACGATGGTCCAGCCCCAGTTGCCCAGCATCGAATGCAGGTGGTCCATCACCCAGAAGATCGGCTTGGCGAGGATGGTCAGCACGCCGTAGTCCTTGACCAGTTCCAGGCCAGGGGTGATGGTTTCCAGGGTCTTCTCGTCCTGCGGGCCCGAATACAGGCGGCTGTCGCTCGAGACGGTGGCGCCCGGCGCCACGGTGCCCAGCGGCTGGACGGTGCCGATGGCGTACAGGTTGGTGGCGATCTTCTTGGTGAAGATGTCGCGCTGCGCCTTGTCGGCCGGGATGAAGGCCGAGACGAAGAAGTGCTGCGAGATCGCGATCCAGCCGTTGTTGGCCTTGGCCGAATGCTCGGCGCTGCCCTTTTCGATTTCCTCGAAGGTCAGCTTCTGGTACTTGTCTTCCGCGGTGTACAGGGTCGGGCCGGTGTAGCTCGACATGAACCAGGAGTCGTTGGCCGGCTTGTTGCCATCGTGCTGCAGCTGCAGGTAGAGCGAAGGCTGGACCGGCGCGGCGGTCAGGTTGGTCACGTCATGGCGCAGGCCGATGGTGTAGTCGCCCTTCTTGAAGGTGAAGGTCTTGGTCAGGCGCACGCCGCCCTGCTCCGCGTCCAGCACCAGCTGCACGTTGCCGTTGGCGTCGCGGGTCGGCGCGCCGCCGCGGACGGTGAACGGGGTCTGGTGGTTCGGCAGCACGCCGGCCGGGGTCTGGCCGATCAGGCCGGTCTGGCCGAGGTAGGTGTTGGGGCCGCCCACGTTGAAGAGCACCTGGTTCTTCGTCTTGTCGAAGTGATCCGGGAACTTCAGCAGCTCGAGGCGCTTGATGACGCCGCCGAGGGTGTCGATGTCGACCTTCACGATGTCGGTGGTGATGGTGACGCGTTGCGTTGCCGGTGCGGCGGCCGCGGGTGCGGCGCCGGCCGGGCCTGCGCCCGGCCCGCCAGGAACGGCGGCGGCGCCTGCCTGGGCGGTGGCCGGCACGTCGTTCGGCTTGGCCGGCTGCTGCTGGGCGACCTTGGCAGGCGGCGCAGCCGAGAACAGCGACTGCTTACCGTTGGCCACCATCCAATTGTTCCAGAGAACAATCAGGGAGATGGCGAACACGATCCACAGGACGGTACGTTTATTGAGTTCCATTGGAGTCTAGTCAGGAGTGGTTACAACCGCGAGCGGCTGGTGGAGGTTGCTGGTGCTTGTCCGCGGGCGGAGGCACGAAGTCGACGCCGCCCGGATTCCACGGGTGGCAGCGGCACACGCGGCGCGCGGCCAGCAGCGAACCGCGTGCGGCGCCATGGACGCGCAACGCTTCGATCGCATAATTGGAGCAGGTCGGGTAGAAACGGCATTTCTGCCCGAGCATCGGGGATAGCAGCAGCTGGTAGCCGCGAAGGAACCAGACCAGCAGCGTCTTCATGGCGCTACAGGGGGGCTGGGGCGGCGCGGACGCTGGGAAGCGAACAGGCGCGTGAGTTCGGCGCGCAGCTCGCGCTTGAGCGCGCGCGTGGTCGCCGGCCCGTCCTTGCCGTTCACCGGGCGCGACAGGCGCACGATGCAGTCGACAGGCAGGAGCCCGCTGGTGCGGAACAGTTCGCGCGTGACGCGCTTGATCGTATTGCGGGTGACCGCGCGCGGCGCAAAACGTTTGGCCGCAACGACGCCCAGCCGCGCATGCGGCAGCGTATTGGGTCGGGTATAGAGCACGAAATGCGCGGATTTTTGCGTCGGCCGCAAACGAAAAACGGATGAAAACTCATCCGTTTTAACGATACGCCGAACGCGCGCGAAGTCGTGCGAACCTTCGCCTGTCATACCGACCGCGTCGATCTGTCTAAAACTTAGACAGCCAGGCGCTTGCGGCCCTTGGCGCGGCGTGCGTTCAGGACTTGACGGCCACCACGGGTAGCCATACGTGCGCGGAAGCCGTGCGTACGCTTGCGACGAACGACGGAAGGTTGGTAAGTACGTTTCATGGTGGTCTCGCTTAAAGCAAAAGTAAGTGCAAAATCGGGTCTGACGTCGTGTCAGGATTCGTCGCCAATGACAGTTCGCAGATGGTTAAGCCAGCGTCACGCCACAGGGATACTCGTTTTCGCCCGGACAACCTGGTGCCAACGATGTCAGCTTGATATGGCGCACGGACGGGGAACCCTGAATTAGACACGATTTGCAGTCCAGCTGTCAAGAAAGCTGTTGTTTCCCGATGAGCTCCGCAATGCTTGCAAAACCGGCCATCCAGTTGAAAATAGTGGGCGCAACCTGTGGATAACTTCGGCTGAGACAGGTAAAATAGCGTGTTACGTATCAACTAGCGAAGTATGGAAAATTTTTGGCAGACCTGTTCCGCGCAGCTGGAACTCGAGCTGACGCCGCAGCAATACAGCGCGTGGATCAAATCGCTCGTCGTGCTCGACTACGAGGACGGCAAGCTGCGCATCGCGGCGCCGAATCGCTTCAAGCTCGACTGGGTCAAGACGCAGTTCGCCACCCGCATCACCGAGCTCGCCTGCCAGTACTGGGAAGCGCCGGTGGAAGTGCAGTTCGTGCTCGACCCGAAGAACAATCCGGCCAAGAAGCCGGCGGGCCCCGCCACGACCGCGGCCAGCGCAGCCGCCAACCTGGACGCCCCGCGCCAGCCGGAAGCAGCGCCGACCCAGGGTAACGTCAACATCGCCAACTCGCCGAAACGCGAGCAGAGCCGGATCAACACCGACCTGACGTTCGACAGCTTCGTGACCGGTAAGGCCAACCAGCTGGCGCGCGCCGCTGCGATCCAGGTCGCCAACAACCCGGGGATCTCCTACAACCCGCTGTTCTTCTACGGCGGCGTGGGCCTCGGTAAGACCCACTTGATCCACGCGATCGGCAACCAGGTCATGGCCGACAACCCGAACGCGCGCATCCGCTACATCCACGCCGAGCAGTACGTGCGCGACGTCGTCACCGCCTACCAGAGAAAAGGCTTCGACGACTTCAAGCACTATTACCACTCGCTCGACATGCTGCTGATCGACGATATTCAGTTCTTCGGTGGGAAGAGCCGCACGCAGGAAGAGTTCTTCTATGCCTTCGAGGCCCTGATCGCGGCCAAGAAACAGATCATCATCACCTCGGATACCTATCCGAAAGAGATCACCGGCATGGACGACCGCCTGATCTCGCGCTTCGACTCCGGCCTGACGGTGGCGATCGAGCCGCCGGAGCTGGAAATGCGCGTGGCGATCCTGCTCAAGAAGGCGCAATCCGAAGGCGTGGGCCTGTCGGACGACGTCGCCTTCTTCGTGGCCAAGCACCTGCGCTCCAACGTGCGCGAGCTGGAAGGTGCGCTGCGCAAGATCCTGGCCTACTCGCGCTTCCACGGCAAGGACATCACCATCGACGTGGTGAAGGAAGCCCTCAAGGATCTGCTCTCGGTGCAGAACCGCCAGATCTCGGTGGAAAACATCCAGAAGACGGTCGCGGACTTCTTCAACATCAAGGTCGCGGACATGTACTCGAAGCGCCGCCCGGCGAACATCGCACGCCCGCGCCAGATTGCCATGTACCTCGCCAAGGAACTGACCCAGAAGAGCCTGCCGGAAATTGGCGAGCTGTTCGGCGGCCGCGATCACACCACCGTGCTGCATGCGGTGCGCAAGATCGCCGCGGATCGCCAGAAGAATGCGGAGTGCAACCACGAGCTGCATGTGCTGGAGCAGACGCTGAAGGGCTGATGGAATGTGGACCTCGGCTTGCCGGGGTTCGTAGGGTGGGCAGATTCTGCCCACGCGTTCAAGCAGTGGATGAGTAGACGCAATGCGCTTATTCACCATGTTTTGAACGCGTGGGCGGAGGACCGCCCACCCTACAGAGGCGGAGACAGTGTTTGTGTTCTCCGTTGGCAATTGGCAAAATAGTGTTATAGCAATAAAAATTTCAACATCTACTGAGGATATCTATGCAACTGGTCAAAACCACCCGAGACACGCTTCTCCGGCCACTGCAGATCGTGAGCGGTATTGTCGAGCGTCGGCACACTATGCCGATTCTGGCCAATATCCTCATTCGCAAGGACGGCGAAAGCGTCTCGTTCCTCTCGACCGACACCGAAGTCCAGATCACGACCCTCGCGAACATCGGTTCGGGCGACGACGTGACCGGCACCACCGTCGCGGCGCGCAAGCTGCTCGACATCCTGCGCGCGCTGCCTGAATCGGGCGACGTGACCATGACCCTGCAGAACAAGCGCCTGGCCGTCCAGAGCGGCAAGTCGCGCTTCGCCCTGCAGACCCTGGCGGCCGAGGAATTCCCGACCGTCTCGGTGGCCGACAGCTACAACGCCTCGGTGACCCTGCCGCAGAAGACGCTGAAACACCTGTTCAACATGGTGCACTTCGCGATGGCCCAGCAGGACATCCGCTACTACCTGAACGGCCTGCTGCTGGTGCTGGACGGCACCAACATCATCGCCGTGGCGACCGACGGCCACCGCCTGGCCTTCTGCCAGGTCGAGACCGAGCAGCAGTTCGAGCGCCAGGAAGTCATCATCCCGCGCAAGACCATCATCGAGCTGCAGCGCCTGCTGGAAGAAAGCGACGAAACCGTGCGCCTGGACATCGCGGCCTCGCAAGTGAAGCTGACCTTCGCCGACATCGAACTGGTGTCGAAGCTGGTCGAGGGCAAGTTCCCTGACTACACCCGCGTGATCCCGAAGGGCTACAAGAACGAATTCACCATCGGCCGTGACGAGCTGCTGCGTTCGCTGCAGCGCGCCGCGATCATGACCAGCGACAAGTTCAAGGGCGTGCGCTGCATCATCGAGCCGGGCGTCATGAAGATCAGCTCGACCAATGCCGACCAGGAAGAGGCGGTCGAGGAACTCGAGATCGACTACGGCGGCGACACCATCGACATCGGTTTCAACGTGACTTACCTGCTCGACGTGCTGAACAACCTCAAGTGCGACCAGGTGAACATCGCGCTGGGTGATTCGAATTCGTCGGCGCTGATCTCGATTCCCGACAATGGCGACTTCAAGTATGTCGTCATGCCGATGCGGATTTAATTAGCCGGCACACCTCAGGGCCGCGCGGCAGGCGGCCTGAACTACCCGTTTTATTAGAAAGCAGTCCATGTCCGAGAATACCCAACCAGAAAACACTCCCGCCCCCAAGGCGGATGAATACGGCGCCTCCTCGATCCAGATCCTGGAAGGCCTGGAGGCGGTTCGCAAGCGTCCGGGCATGTACATCGGCGACACCTCGGACGGCACCGGCCTGCACCACCTGGTGTTCGAGGTCCTCGACAACTCGATCGACGAAGCCCTCGCCGGCTACTGCACCGAGATCCACGTCACGATCCACTCCGACAACTCGATCTCGATCACCGACAATGGCCGCGGCATCCCGACCGGCGTCAAGATGGACGACAAGCACGAGCCGAAGCGTTCGGCGACCGAGATCGCCCTGACGGAACTGCACGCCGGCGGCAAGTTCAACCAGAACTCGTACAAGGTTTCCGGCGGCCTGCACGGCGTCGGCGTCTCGTGCGTGAATGCGCTCTCGAAGCTGCTGCGCGTGACCGTGCGCCAGAAAGGCAAGGTCCACCAGCTGGAGTTCTCGCGTGGCGTCCCGATGGACCGCATCATCGAAGTCGTGGACGGCGTGGAAGTCTCGCCGATGAAGGTGCTCGGCGACACCGACAAGCGCGGCACCGAAGTCCATTTCTGGGCCGACGAGGAAATCTTCACGACCGTCGAGTACCACTACGAGATCCTGAGCAAGCGTATCCGTGAACTGTCCTTCCTGAACAACGGCGTCAACATCAAGCTCTCCGACCACCGCACCGGCAAGGAAGAAGTGTTCGCCTTCGAAGGCGGTACCCGCGGCTTCGTGGAGTACATCAACAAGGCCAAGACCGTCCTGCACCCGACCGTGTTCCAGGCGACCGGCGAGCGCGTGTCCGACCAGGGCACCAACATCAGCGTGGACGTGTCGATGCAGTGGAACGACGCCTACAACGAGCAGGTGCTGTGCTTCACCAACAACATCCCGCAGCGCGACGGCGGCACCCACCTGACCGGCCTGCGTGCGGCGATGACGCGCGTGATCAACAAGTACATCGACGAGAACGACTTCGCCAAGAAGGCCAAGGTCGAGATCTCGGGCGACGACATGCGCGAAGGTCTCACCTGCGTGCTGTCGGTGAAGGTGCCTGAGCCGAAGTTCTCCTCGCAGACCAAGGACAAACTGGTGTCGTCGGAAGTGCGCGGCCCGGTCGAAGAGATCGTGGCGAAGACGCTCACCGACTTCCTGATGGAGAAGCCGAACGACGCCAAGATCATTTGCGGCAAGATCGTGGAAGCGGCCCGTGCCCGTGAAGCGGCACGCAAGGCGCGCGACCTGACCCGCCGCAAGGGCGTGATGGACGGCCTGGGCCTGTCGTCGAAGCTGGCCGACTGCCAGGAACGCGACCCGGCCCTGGCCGAACTGTACATTGTCGAGGGTGACTCGGCAGGCGGCTCCGCGAAGCAAGGCCGCGACCGCAAGTTCCAGGCCATCCTGCCGCTGCGCGGCAAGGTGCTGAACGTGGAGAAGGCGCGCTTCGAGAAGATGCTGTCGTCGGAGCAGATCACGACCCTGATCGCGACCCTCGGCACCTCGATCGGCCCGGACGAATTCAACGTCGACAAGCTGCGCTACCACCGCATCATCATCATG
>JBFLVV010000070.1:0-29193 GCA_040758275.1 Pseudomonadota bacterium | reverse complement strand
GCGCTGGCCGCCCGCAACATCGGCCCGGAGCTGCCGCCCGCGACGGTGGAAAAACTGCTGGCCGAATCCTCGGCCAAGTCGATGGAAGAGCTGTATGCCGACATCGGCATCGGCAAGCGCATGCCGCAGCTGGTGGCGCGCCACATCTTCGGCCTGATGGAAGCCGACCCCGATCACACACCGAAGGCCCAGCCGATCGCGGCCAGCGACATCGACCCGGTCACCATCTACGGCAGCGAAGGCGTGGCGGTGCAGCTGGCACCGTGCTGCCTGCCGATCCCGGGCGACCAGATCGTCGGCCAGCTGCGCCGCGACCAGGGCCTGGTGGTGCACACCAAGGACTGCCTGCCGGCGGCGCGTATCCGCGCCAAGGAACCGGACCGCTGGATCGCCGTGCAGTGGGGCGAGGAACTGAACCGCCGCTTCGACTGCCGCATCCGCCTGCTCATCAATAACGAAAAGGGCATCCTGGCGCGCGTGGCGGCCGAGATCGGCGAATCCGACGCCAACATCACCTATGTCGGCATGGACGAGGACGACGAACACCTGATGACGCAGCTGCGCTTCACCATCCAGGTGAAGGACCGGGTGCACCTGGCGCAGCTGATCCGCAACCTGCGGCGCGTGGCGGGCGTGAACCGGGTCGAGCGCGAACGCTCATAAAGACGTGATCGGCGCGGCCTACGACCTGCTGGCCGACCGCTGGCTCGACGCCGTCTTCAATCCGGATAACGGGCGCGCGCTGCACCGGCGCGCCCTGTCCTTCCTCGACCCGGGCGCCGGCTGGGCCCTGAACGTGGGCTGCGGCTGCAGCACGCGCTTGAATCCGCTCATGCGCGAACACGGCCTGCGGATCGAGGGCATCGATGTTTCGCAGCGGATGATCGAACTCGCCGCGCAGGCCGATCCCGGCGTGCTGCTCCACCATGCGGACGTCCAGAGCTGGCCGATCGCGCGCCCTTACCGTTTCATCTCTGCCTGGGACAGCATCTGGCACGTGCCGCTCGCGGGGCAGCGGGAGCTGATGCTGAAATTGATGGCGGCCCTGGCGCCGGGTGGGGTGTTCATCTTCTCGGCGGGAGGGCTCGACGAGGCGGGCGAGCACGTCGACGACGCCATGGGGCCGGAAGTCCCTTACGCCACGCTCGGCATTCCCGGCCTGCTCGACGTGATCAGGGAGGCAGGCTGCATCGTCCGCCATCTCGAATTCGACCAGGCGCCGGAAAAGCACCTGGCCCTCATCGTCCAGCGTCCCGCCGCTCCACCGTAATCAGTGCGTGCGGCCGCCAAGTGTGGCCGGAACCAGTTCCGTGAACACGAGCGTGTCACCGGAGAGCAGCGCCGCCTCGTCGTGGCGATAGCCGCTGAGCGCGGTGGCCAGCATGAGCGGCACCTCGAACAGCCAGTCCACCTCGGCGTCCTCGCCGCCGTCCTCGTCCTGGCTCGCCTTCATTTCGGTATGGATGGTCTCTAACAGCGCAGGCGGCGCGCCATCCACCGCGAGATGGTAGAGGCCCTGCTCCGCCAGGTGCACGACGTCCCAGTCCTTGACGCCGTCCTTGTACAGGAAGGCGGCGCTTGCCATGACGTGTTCCTCTACCTGGCAGCCCAGTGCCTCGCATCCATCGGACAGGCGCGCCATGTTCGGCGCCTGGGTGGCCGCGTGGGCCATGTCATTGAAGAACAGCAGGTAGCTCCCATCCGGCAGCGCGGCGCCGGACACCGGGCTCTCGTTCGCCTCATCTGGCGCACCCGTGTCGGCCAGCGACAGCTGGGCGAGCACGTCCTCTTTCGTTTTACCGCGTACCAGAATCCAGGCGATGGAATAGCCCATGTGCTGCGTCCTTTCGAGTGCTTGTTTCGTCAGGCGCCAGTGTGGAGCAAGCGCCTGGCAATCGCAAGGGCCCTGTAGCGCCGCCCCGGGCGTCAGGCCGGCTGCGCGGCCAGGGCAGTTGCGGGCGGCCGGGTTGGGCGCGCAGTCCCTGCGGCTAACGCTCGAGCTGGAAGGTCCCGACCAGGGCCGACAGCTCGGCCGCCTGCTCCTGCATCGCCACCGCCGCGGCGGCTGCTTCCTCGACCAGCGCGGCGTTCTGCTGGGTCACGCGGTCCTCTCCGGCATGAGCTATCAGAAAAAGGGGCTCAAAAAAACTTCGTGACGAAGTCTTGAATGGGAACATTGGCCGCCTTGTCCTGGTCTATCAGGATCGCCTGCTGCGATTCAGCGCCGAACTGGTATTTGCCATCTGCCAGGCGAAAAAAGTCGAGGTCGTGAGAATCAAACAGGGAAGGACATCAGCTTCGAGGAAGAGGTCGGTAGCGACGTCCTCGAAATCATCCCGGTGTTTTCTGCCCGTCTGTCCGGCCGTCGCACCCAAATGAAGCAGAAGCTGATGGAATAGCAGCCGCCGCGAAGGAAGCGCAATGCTGAGGGGCCACAAGATCAAACTCGATCCCAACGATGTGCAAGCGACCCATCTTGCACGGGCCGCGGGCACCGCGCGATTTGCCTATAACTGGGCTCTTGGCGAATGGGGTCGCCAGTATCAGGCCTGCCTGCTCGATCCGGCACTGCCAAAGCCCAATGAAGGGGCATTGCGGCGCCAACTGAATGCCATTAAGCGCACGGCATTTCCCTGGATGATGGAAGTGACAAAGTGCGCACCGCAAATGGCGATCATGCAACTGGGTCAAGCGTTCGAGAATTTCTTCGCGCACCGCGCGCGCTACCCAAGGTTTCATTGCAAGGGCCGCGAAGATCGCTTCACCTTGAGTAATGACCAGCTCCAGGTAAAAGACAGGCGCATCCGGATTCCGAAGCTGGGCTGGGTGCGCATGCGCGAATGCCTACGGTTCACCGGTCGCATCGTCTCGGCATGCATTTCTCGCATCGCCGATCACTGGTACGTCAGCATCACCGTCGATTCTCCTGAGGTTCCACTCATTCCGCCATCCGAAAACCAAGGCGCGGTCGGAGTCGATCTCGGGGTGAGCAACCTGGTAACGCTGTCCACCGGAGAGACGTTCGCTGGTCCGAAAGCGATGCGGCATGCCTTGACGCGGCTGCGCCGGCTGTCGAGATCGCTATCCCGCAAAGTGAAAGGATCGCGCAACCGCGCCAAAGCCAGGCGCAAGCTCGCAAGGCATCATGCGCGCGTGCGAAATATACGGCTTGACAGCTCGCACCAGATCACAAGCAACATCACGCGGCGCTTTCACACGATCGGCATCGAAGACCTGAACGTCAAGGGCATGCTGGGAAACCGGCGCCTGGCCCGCGCCATCGCTGACATGGGCTTTAGTGAACTAAGCCGCCAGCTCGAGTACAAGGCGGCCTGGCGCGGCGGTCAGGTCGTGGTGGTGGACCGTTGGTACCCCAGCAGCAAGACCTGTTCGTGCTGCGGAGAGCGGATCGAGGTGCTCGGCCTTGCCCAGCGGGAATGGGATTGCGCGACGTGCGGCGCTTCGCATGACCGAGACATCAATGCGGCAATCAATTTAAGAAACATGGCGGTGAGTTCCATCGTGTCAGCCTGTGGAGGGGAAGGCGCTGGCCTTGCGCGCGAGTGCAAGGTGAAACCGGCCCCGGTGAAGCAGGAATCCAACAGCAAGGCTAGCTTTAGATAGCATCAAGTAGCTTTACGGAAGTTTGGAGGAACGGTTTTTACGGATTCACAGCCGGGCTCGCTTGCGCGGCCCCGTCCTCAGCCGGCCAGCGCGGCGCGCTGGCGCTCTTCCTGCTCGCGCAGTTCCGGCGTCATCGCCTCGCCGAAGTCGTCCATCTCGAAGATCTGGCGGATCTCAATCTCGGCTTCGCCGCTGAGCATGGGCATCGGCACCCGCTTGACCCAGTCGATCGCCTCCTGCTTCGACTTGACCTGCCAGATCCAGAAACCGGCCAGCAATTCCTTGGTTTCGGCGAAGGGACCATCCGTCACGCGCACGCCGCCGTCCTTGCTGAAGTGGACGCGCGCACCGCGCGAGGACGGATGCAGGCCCTCGCCGCCGACCATCACCCCGGCCTGGATGAGTTCATCGTTGAACTTGCCCATGGCCGTGAGCAGCGCCTCGTCCGGCATCTCGCCCGCTTCGCTGTGTTTGTCCGCTTTCAGCAAAATCATGAATCGCATCGCATCCTCCGTCTGGTTGTTTGAACATGGCGGTTTGTTCCGCCTTTGACACGACGATCCGGATGGCGCGGATTCGACATGGCTTCCGGATTTTTTACATTATTTTTGTAGCGGCGCCAGCGCGAGGATGGCATCGAAGGCGGCGCACGCGCCCGAGCAGGCATCCGCGATCGCTTCCGGGGTGTCGACGTGCGTACGCAATGCCGCCATGAAGCCGCGCCAGCGCGGCCCCGGCCCGCCCTCCTCACCGCGCAGGTAGCGCAGCGGGTGCGGCGCCAGGCGCGCCGCGAGGTTCTTGTACAGCACGGCGCCGCCCAGTTGCGAGCCTTCGATCACATACGCAATACCCCAGCGGTAAGCGGCGCTGGCGTCCGGCGGCCAGCAGGCAGCGGGACGCATCGGCGGGACGTCCGGCATGCCTGGCTCGGCCAGATCGGCCTGGATCAGCGCCAGGCGCCCCAGGGGCGGCAGCGCCGGCGCGGCTTGCAGGCCGTCGGCGAAGCCGGCCAGCCAGCTTTCCAGGGGGGCGAGCCAGTCGCGCACCATGCGCAGGTGGGCGGCGTAGTCGTCGAGGGAGGGGTTGGGGGCGGACAGCGGCAGGCCGCTGTCGAGCCGCTCGTGCCGCGAGGCAGTCGCAGTCCGCAGCGCGGCCAACACATCGGTGTCGCGCGCGGAGTCGGTGGGACGGTTCATGAGAGCGTGGTAAGCGGCGAATCGCCCATCTTACCAGCCGGCCGCTTCAGTCGGTGACGGGTTCCGGATAGTCGACGGAAAGAATCTCCAGCTCGTCGATCCCGAGCGGTGTCTGCAGCGTGACGACATCGCCTTCGCGCCCCTTGGTCAGCGCGCGCGCCACCGGCGAGACCCAGCTGATCTTTCCCTTGAGCGGATCGAGCTCGTCGATGCCGACAATGGTGACGGTGTGCTCCTCGCCCGCCTTGTTCAGGTAGCTGACGGTGGCGCCGAAGAAGACCTGGTCGTTGCCATAGTGCACACTCGGATCGACCACGAAGGCCGAATCCATGCGCTTGGTGAGGAAGCGGATGCGGCGGTCGATCTCGCGCAGGCGGCGCTTGCCGTAGATATAGTCGCCGTTTTCCGAGCGGTCGCCGTTCGAGGCCGCCCAGTGCACCACCTTCACCACCTCGGGCCGATCGACGTCGATCAGCTGCAGCAGCTCGTCCTTGATGGCCTTGTAGCCGCCCGGGGTGATGTAGTTCTTGGCCCCGGCGGGAATGGCCTGGGCCAGCGCCAACGCGTCCGCGTCGTCGTCATCGTTGTCGCTCTCTTTTACAAATGCCTTGTTCATGCCTTTATTGTAAGGGCAACTGGCGCCGGTCCGCCCATGCTTGCCGTATCATGCGCAGCATGAGACGAGCCCACCAGCGCCCCCGCCTGCTCGCGCCCCTGGTCCACCTGGCGGCGCTGGTACTGCTCGTCGAGGCCTGGTTCTGGGAGACCGGCAGCCGGATCGCCGCCGCCATGGCGCGCTGGGGGCCGCTGCGTTGGCTGGAAGGCCGGATCCGCGTCCTGCCGCCCTGGGCCGCCCTGTCCGCCTTCGTGCTGCCGGGACTGCTGCTGTTTCCCGTCAAGCTGCTGGCCCTGATTGCCATCGCCCACGGCCACGCCCTGTCCGGCGTCGCCGCTTTTGTTGCCGCCAAGCTGGGCGGCGCGGTGGTGGTGGCGCGCATCTACGTGCTGACCCTGCCGACCCTGCTCACCCTGGGCTGGTTCGCGCGCTGCCACGGCGGTTTCCTGGGGCTGCGCGACCGCTGGCTGAGCTTCCTGCGCGCCAGCCGCTTCTGGCGCAGCACCCGCGCCGCGCTGGCCGCGATCCGCCGCAGCGGCCGCCGCCTGCTGCGCCGCGCCGGCCGCCAGCCCAGCCACCTGGCGCGCGTACTGCGCCGCTTCACAACCCGCTTCCGGGCGCGCCACGCGACGCGCCGCCAGCAACCCCTCGATTCCGAACGCCCATGAGTCCTTCCCCCATCCTGGCCGCCGAGATGCAGGGCGCCGCCTCCGAAATCTACCTGCTCGATGCCGCCACCCTGGCCGTGGTCGACGCCAACCAGGCGGCGCGCCTGAACCTGCAGATGGATGCGGAGGCGTTGCAGGCGCGCGACTTCCACGCCATCGCACCGGGTCTTGGGCGGGCCGAGCTGGCGCAGCTGCTTTCCGGCCTGGGCGAGGAAATCGGCGCCCAAGTCGGCATCCGCGCGCACTTGCAGCGCCTCGACGGCAGCCGCTATCCGGTCAAGCTGACCTTCCTGCGCATCGTGCGCGACGGCCAGGCCCTGCTGCTGGCGATCGCCGACGACCTCACCCTGCAGGATGCCGCCGCCCTGGCCCTGGTCCAGTCGCAGGCGCGCTTCGACGCGGTGGTGCGCAACACGCCGGGCCTGGTGTACCAGTTCCTGCTCTACCCGGACGGGCGCATGGCCTTCCCCTGGCTGAGCGACGGCTGTTCGGCCCTGCTCGGCCTGTCGAGCCTGGAACTGCAGCACGACGCCACCCTGTTCGAAGGCCTGATCCTGCCCGAGGACCGCAAGGGCTACCTCGACTGCATGCGCGCCTCGCGCGACAACTTGTCCGGCTGGAACTGGGAAGGCCGGATCTGGATCGACGCCTGGCGCGACGTCAAGTGGATCAACCTGCGCGCCACGCCCCACCTGGTCGAGGACGGCGCGGTGCAGTGGGATGGCATCATGAGCAACATCACGGCCAGCAAGCAGGAGCAGGAGGAAGTCGTCCGTTCGCGCGCGCGGCTGGCCGAGCTCACCGAGCACATCGAGCAGGTCAAGGAGCAGGAGCGCACCCGCATCGCGCGCGAGATCCACGACGACCTGGGCGGCAACCTCACCGCCATCAAGATGGCCCTGTCCATGCTGGCTGGCCGCCTGCCCGACGACCAGCCGCAGCTGCTGGAAAAGGCGAACTACCTCGACGACCTGGTCGACCGCACCATCGAGGCGGTGCACCGCATCTCGCTTGACCTGCGTCCCACCATGCTCGACCTCGGCATCGTCGCGGCGCTGGAATGGCAGGCGCGCGAGTTCGAGAAGCAGATGGGGATCGCCTGCGTGTTCCGCGGCCCGAATGAAGACGTCAATCTGGACGACGACCACACGGCCGCGCTGTTCCGCATCTTCCAGGAAGCGCTCACCAATATCGCCAAGCACGCCGGCGCCACCCGTGTGACGGTGAGCCTGCGGCGCCAGCGCGCCCACCTGACCCTGACCATCTGCGACAACGGCCGCGGCATCCAGGCGGCCGACCGGCTCAAGCCCCATTCCTTCGGCCTGCGCGGCATGAGCGAGCGCGCCAAGGCCCTGGGCGGCACGCTGGCCTTGTCGCAAACGCCCGGAGGTGGCACGATGGTGACTATCAAGATCAGGTTGGCGAGCGCCATTGCCAAAGAAGAATGAGTGACAAAGCAACAGCAACAATCCGCGTGTTCATCGCCGACGACCATGCCATCGTCCGCGAAGGCCTGAAGCAGATCCTGGCCGAGCAGCGCGACATCATCGTGGCCGGCGAGGCGGAAACCGGGCTGGACGCCGTCAAGCTGGTCGGCAAGGCCAAGCCGCACGTGATGCTGCTCGACATCTCCCTGCCCGACCGCAACGGCATCGAGGTGCTCAAGCAGGTGCGCAAGGACAAGCCGGAGCTGGCCGTGCTGATGCTGTCGATGCACCGCGAAGACCAGTACGCGATCCGCTCGCTGAAAGCGGGCGCGGCCGGCTACATGACCAAGCAGAGCGCGCCGAAGGAGCTGGTCACGGCGATCCGCCAGGTGGCGGCCGGCCAGAAATACGTCAGCGCCGCCCTGGCCCAGACCCTGGCCGCCCAGATCGGCGAAGACCACGAGACGCCGTTGCACGACAGCCTCTCGGACCGCGAGTACCAGACCCTGACCATGATCGCATCCGGCATGTCGGTCAGCGATATCGCGCGCGAGCTCTCGCTGTCGGTCAAGACGGTGAGCGAGTATCGGGCACGGCTGCTGGTGAAGATGAAGCTGAAGAACAGCGCGGAACTGACGCATTACGCGATCCGCAACGGGCTGGTCGGTTAAAAAAAGCGCTTTTCCACCACGGATGGTGTGTTGTAAAGCGGGATAAGAGGATTTTGTTACCGTTTTTTAATTGATGGTTGGCAAGAAAGCTGCTTATCATGTCGACAGCCCGCAATTCGCGTCATTACAGTCATGTCCATCACGTCGTCCCCGCCACCCGTCGCGCCCAATCCGAACCCCGCTGACATCGCCCGCGAAGCCTTCCGCCGCCTGGCGACGCGCCGCATCGCGCCGACGCCGGACGCCTACCGGGCCATCTATGACGAGATCGCTGGCATTCCACCGGCCCCGCCGGCGCCTCCGGCCAGTCATGGCGCCACCGAGGTGCTGTCCACCTTCGCCCGCAAGCTGGCCGACACCCCGGGCGAGGTGTCCGAATACGGCCGCCGCCTGGTGCGCGCGGCCAAGCTCGAGGACTGGACCGGCTATGCCCAGGCGCTGAGCCAGGTGGCCGAACGCCACCTGCGCCGCAACACCCCGGTGATGGCGCTGGGCGACGAGGATCCGGATGCGCGCCACCTGCGCGAAATGCTGGGCCGCGCCCTGGCCTATGCCCTGGCCACCCTGCTCGCCGGCGACCCGCAGCAGGTGGCGGAAGCCGAATCGCTGGGCGCCGCCGTCAAGGTCGCGCGCGGCGAAACCGAGATGGCCGAACTGTCCAGCCGCCTGAAGCAGCTGTGCTACCAGATCGAACTGAGGAGCGGCGACTCGGCCGAGGAGCAGGAGCTGCTGCTGCGCCTGTTCCGCCTGCTGCTCGACAACGTCACCGAGCTGCTCGACGACGACAGCTGGATGCGCGGCCAGATCGCCGCCGTGCAGGACCTGATCGCCGGGCCCATGGATGCGCGCGCGCTGGAAGACGCGACCCGTAGCCTGAAGGACGTCATCCTCAAGCAGGGCCAGCTGCGCCACAGCATCTCCGACGTGCGCGCCACCATGAAGAACATGATGATGACCTTCATCGACCGGCTCGGCTCGGTGGCGGCGTCGACGGGCGACCACCATGCCAGGCTGGCCGGCTATTCGGAGCGCATCGGCCGCGCCGCGAATATCGGCGAACTGAACGAGGTGATGGAAGAGGTGCTGCGCGAGATGCGCGCGGCCCAGGACGAGGCGCTGGCCTCGCGCGACCGGATGGTCGCCGTGCACCAGGAAGTGCAGGAAGCCGAGGAACGCATCCGCGCACTGGAATCCGAACTCCAGCACATGAGCGAACTGGTGCGCGAAGACCAGCTGACCGGGAGCCTGAACCGCCGCGGCCTGGACGATGTGTTCGAGCGCGAGAGCGCGCGCGCCGACCGCCGCAACATGCCCCTGTGCGTGGCCATGCTCGACCTCGACAATTTCAAGAAGCTCAACGACACCTACGGCCACCTGGCCGGCGACGGCGCCCTGAAACACCTGGTCAAGGTGGTGCGCGACACCCTGCGCTCGATGGACGTGATCGCCCGCTTCGGCGGCGAGGAATTCCTGATCCTGCTGCCCGAGACCACGGTCGAGGCGGCCGCGGCCGCCATGGTGCGCGTGCAGCGCGAGCTGACCCGCCACTTCTTCTTGCACGACAACGAGAAGATGCTGATCACCTTCTCCTGCGGCGTGGCCTTGCGTCACCCGAACGAGGACCAGGCCAGCCTGACCGCGCGCGCCGACCGCGCCATGTACCAAGCCAAGAATAGCGGCAAGAATCGCGTGGTGATCGCCGACTGAAGCGCACTCCGTTGGCAGGATGACATCGAAACGCGGCTTCGGCCGCGTTTTTTCATGGCCGTGCCGCCCCCTTGAGGCCTTTTTCGAAGGAAAAATAAATTTTTTTTGGCCCTAAAGTTCCGCAAAACACCGTCGTCTAGACGCGCGTCGTTGGCAAACTTGAGCAAAACTTTCGCGATTTATTTTCATTGCCCACCATAAAGCTTTTGCGGGGCACTCCGTTACCAGCATCAACAGCGGTGTGATCGTCACGGAACAGCGTGGCGCACCAAAGTGAACAGGGCACGGTAGCCCACCCCAAGACAAGTTTGGAGAATCACCATGGCATCTGTTATCAATACCAACATCGCGTCGTTGAATGCACAGCGCAACCTGACCACGTCCCAGTCGGCCCTGTCGAATTCGCTGCAGCGCCTGTCCTCGGGCCTGCGCATCAACAGCGCCAAGGACGACGCGGCTGGTATGGCGATTGCCGACCGGATGACCAGCCAGATCAACGGTCTGAATCAGGCAACCCGCAATGCCAACGACGGCATCTCGCTGGCGCAGACCGCGGAAGGCGCCCTGTCCTCGATCGACGAAGGCCTGCAGCGCATCCGCACCCTGGCCCTGCAGTCGGCCAACGCCACCAACTCGGCATCGGACCGCGCCTCGCTGAACGCCGAAGTGCAGTCGGCCCTGGCTGAAATTAGCCGCGTGTCGTCGACCACCCAGTTCAACGGTTTGAACTTGCTGGACGGCACCTTCCAGAACTCGCAATTCCAAGTCGGCGCTAATGCCAACCAGACCATCAGCGTGAGCATTCCTGGTGCCTCGACCAGCCAGATCGGTGCCTACCAGCAAAAAGGCGGCACCGTCGCGAACGAAGCGTTCAATGGCGCCAACTTCTCGATTACCCCGACCGGCAGTACCAAAGCGGTAGCGATCGGCGCCTCCGTGCAGACTGGCTCCGTCGGTAACAATCTGATTACGGCCGACAGCGCCGCTGCGAAGGCGGCAGCAATCAACGCCAAAAGCGCGGAAACGGGCGTTACCGCAAGCGCCACAAACAGCGTGACCGGTGGTGTACCAAGCGCAAGCTCGGGGCTGGCAGCTGGTGAACTGGTCATCAACGGCGTATCGATCGGTGCCATCGCAGCAAGTGGCAGCGCAGTTACCCAAGGCAAGAATGCCGAAGCTGCAATCAATGCCCAAACTGCTCTCACCGGTGTATCGGCCAAGGTTGATCTGTCGACTGGCGCCTTGTCCCTCAACGCCGCCGATGGCCGTAACATCGAGATCAAGTCGAAGTCTGCAAATGCCGATGGCGTGACCGCGATTCAGAACGCTACCGGGCTGGATGCATCCAGCGGCACCGCAGCGACCGGCAACGACACGATGACCCTGGCTGTCGGCACTGGTGGCTTCGACACGACGCCAACGGCGAACGCTGTCTCGAATGGCGATAGCTTCAGCTTGGATGGCATCACATACCAGTTTGGCGATAGCAATTTCGCTGTGACCAATTCCTCGAACGTGAAGATCACGCTCGCCGACGGCGCGAATGCGGACACGGTTGCTGCTGCAATCAAGGATGCGGTGCAAGCGCAATATGAAGCAGGCAAGACGTCGGTACGGGCCGAGGTGGCAACCAATACCGTAACGTTCACGAACAATAAGCTGGGTGCAAACGGTACCTTCGCCAGCTATTCCGAAAATGTGAATCCAACCGGCACCGCCGCTGCCCTGGTCCAGACGAACGGTGTTGCCGGCACGGATGCGGGCTATACCGCTGGCGGTGTAACGACCCGCGGCTCGCTGACCCTGAGCTCGGGTACCGACTTCAGCGTCACCGATTCGAGCAACGACGCCACCACCGGCGCGACTGGTCTGAAAGGCACGTCCTCGTCGCTGACTACTCTGAGCAAAACTGACATCTCGACCGTGGACGGCGCCAACGCCGCCATCGCCCTGGTGGACGGCGCGCTGAGCCAAGTCAACACGATGCGCGCCGGTCTCGGTGCTGTTCAGAACCGCTTCTCGTCGACCATCAGCAACCTGCAGGCGAGCTCGGAAAACATCACCGCAGCCCGCAGCCGTATCCAGGACACCGACTTCGCAGCGGAAACCGCGGCGATGACCCGTGGCCAGATTCTGCAGCAGGCAGGTACTGCGATGCTGGCCCAGGCCAACTCGCTGCCGAACGGCGTGCTGAGCCTCCTGCGCGGCTAATCGGTCCTTCGTCCGCAAGCATCCCCGGCTGGCTTTTCGCCCGCCGGGGTTTTTTCATAAGGAGCTCCCATGGAATTGCGTGCAAACGGCGTGGCGCTGCCATCCTCCCCGCGCCTGGCGGACAAGCCACAGACTGGCGTCCAGCCCACTTTACCGCAGGACAGCGCAACCGTCCTGTCTGCACAACCGGCGCAAACAGTGCAGCCTTCCAAAGCCGCCCCCGCGACGGAACTGGACGACGCACTACACAATATCAATCAGTCGATGCGCGCCATGTCGCAGGCGCTCGAATTCTCGATCGATCCCGACACGGACCGCACGGTCGTCAAGGTCGTCGATCAGCAAACCAAGGAAGTCATCCGGCAAATGCCATCGGTAGAAGCGCTTGAGATCGCCAAGGCCCTAGACCAGCTCCAGGGCTTGCTCATCCGACAGCAAGCCTGAGCAAATCGAAAAACAGAGCCGATAAATGCCCTCTTAAGTCCGCCTGCTCCTTGCCGTTAAACAAGTATATTCATGTTTTTACGGGAGGTTCACTTGGCTACAAGCGGCATCGGCTCCGGCCTGGATGTAAATGGCATTGTCAGCCAGCTGATGGCTATCGAGGCGCGCCCCCTGACCGTGCTGGCAAAGAAGGAAGCCAGCTACCAGGCCAAGCTGTCGGCCTACGGCAGCGTGAACGGCGCGCTGGGCTCGTTCCAGACGGCATTGAAGTCCCTGAGCTCACCGGAGCGTTTTCAGACGGTCACCGCCACGCCGGGCGACGCCACAATGTTTACCGGCACTGCCACTACCAAGGCTGTCGCGGGTAATTATTCGGTCAGCGTCACACAACTGGCCAAGGCACAGACGATCGCTTCGGCAGGTATTGCCAGCCCAAGCGCGGCCATCGGCGATGGCATGAAGACTACCCTCACCTTTGAGTTCGGTACCATCTCGGGTGGTAAGCTGGTCGATGGCAAGTACACCAGCGATCCTGACGCGACTTCACCCACGCCGGTGTTCACGCAGGACGCCAAGCGCAGCATCGGTACGGTCGTGATCGACAGTTCGAACAATTCACTGCAAGGCGTCCGCGACGCCATTAACAAGGCGGGCATCGGCGTCACGGCGACCATTGTTTCGGACGGCAGCGAAACCCCCAACCGCCTGGTGCTCACCTCCGACAAGACGGGGGCATCGTCCAGCATGAAGATCAGTGTCGCGCGCGAAGACGGTGCGCCGCCGGACACGTCGATCAGCGACCTGCTGTCCTACGATCCCGCTGGAACCCAACAACTGAAACAGACCAGTGCGGCGCTCGATACCAAGCTGACCGTCAACGGCGTGGCCGTCAGCAGCCCTACCAACGTCGTCGAAGGGGCCATTCAGGGTGTCAATCTCACGGTGAGCAAGGTAGGCGAAAGCAGCCTGAAGGTCGAACGCGACACTGGGGCGACACGTGCCGCGATCAATTCATTTGTCAAGGCGTTCAACGACCTCGACAAGACAATCAAGGGTGTGTCTTCTTACGATGCGGCGACCAAGCAGGCGGGTTTGCTGCTTGGCGATAGCAGCGTGCGGGGCATCCGCTCCCAGATCCGCGGCATGCTGAGCGAGGAGGTAGAGGGAAGCAAGCTGAAGAACCTGATGCAACTCGGCATAGGATTCAAGAAGGATGGCACGCTCGAAGTGGATTCGGCCAAGCTCGACAAGGTGATCGCCAATAATTTCGATGACGTCGCAGGACTGTTCGCATCGATGGGCTCATCGACGGATAGCCTGGTCAGCCATACCAGCTCCACCAGCTCGACCAAACCCGGCGAGTGGGCGTTGAATGTCGACGCGCTGGCGACGCAGGGTTCGCTGAAAGCCGCGTCCGCACCGACCGCCCTGAGCATCACGCAAGGCGTGAACGATCAGCTGGCCATGACGATCGACGGAGTCAGTGCCACCATTACGCTCCCTGCGCGGACTTATACGCCGGCTTCGATAGCGCTTGCCCTGCAGTCGGCCATCAATAGCGCAAGCGAGTTCGCATCGAGAGACATCAGCGTCAGCGTCGAAGCCGGCTCCGACGGCAAACTGGGCATTACTTCGAAGCGCTACGGCTCGGCATCGATCGTCACCGCCGGCGGTAACGGCGCGGAAAACCTGTTTGGCACGACTCCCGAGGTACGTCCCGGCACTGACGTCGCCGGCACCATCAACGGCATCAAGGCCGAAGGATCGGGCCAGTCGCTGACCGGTGCGCGCGGCACACCAATGGAAGGCCTGAAGCTCCTCATCGCCGGCGGTGCAACCGGCGCACGGGGCACGGTCGGCTTCTCCCAGGGCTTCGCACACCAGCTAGGCGCGCTCGTCGACAATTTCGTCGGCAGCAAAGGCCTGGTTGCGGCCCAGACTGACAGCATCAACAGCAATATCAAGGCGCTCGGCAAGCAGAAAGAAGCGCTCAACGTTCGACTGGAAGCCATGGAAAAGCGCTACCGTGCGCAATACGTCGCGCTGGATGCGATGTTGACCAACATGAGCAACACCAGTAATTACCTGACGCAACAGCTACAACAGCTAAGCAACCTGTCCAGCCAGTAAGCTGACGCACTAACAAAGGAAATCAACCATGTTCGGTTCAATCAAAAACGGCGCCAGCGCCTACGCGAAAGTCGGGGTCGAAACCGGCGTCCTTGCGGCCAGTCCGCATCGCTTGATCGTGATGTTGTTCGAAGGCGCCGAGACCGCCCTGCGTGCGGCCCTTGCGCAAATGAGCGCACGCGACATCCCAGGCAAGGGACGCTCCATCTCGAAGGCCATCAATATCATCGACAACGGCCTGCGCGCCAGCCTTGATACGAAAGCTGGCGGGGAAATCGCCGGCAACCTGGAAGCCTTGTACGAATACATGAACACCCGCCTGCTGCAGGCAAACCTGAACAATTCGGAGGAAATGGTCCAGGAAGTCCTGAAGCTGTTGGGTGAATTGAAAGGTGCGTGGGAGTCGATCGCCCCCTCCCCGGCGGCAGCGAACCCGGGCGCCCCAGCGGCACGTCTGGCAGGGCAATCCTATGACGCGCTGGCTCCCCGCGCCGGTGCATTCGTGAGCGCATGATGATGAACGGTGACGACGTGATCTCGCTGTACGAATCGGTCAGCGACCTGACCGGCAAGATGCTTGCCGCCGCGCAGTCCGGCGACTGGGACCACCTGGTGGAACTGGAATCGGATTGCGCCAGCCGCGTGCAAGTCCTGCAAGATGGGGAAGCCGTGGCGTCGCTGAATGGCGAGCGGCGCACGCGCAAGGTGGCCATCATCAAGAAGATCCTGGCCGACGACCGCGCAATCCGCGACCTGACCTCGCCCTGGATGGCCAAGCTCGGCGCCATGATGCAAAGTACCGGCGCCGAGCGCAGGCTGGCCAATGCCTACGGTGTGTAGGCCCGTTAAGGAACGGGAGCCGGCGCCACCGTACGCCGCACCGTTGTGAGCGATGTCTCCAGCCGATAGCACTGGCGTAACCCAGGTCGGCCGTATCGCCCCAGCCTGGGGCAGCGCCGACCCGCGCCAGCAAGCCCTCCAGCGCGCCCTTGCCCCCCAGCTGGGCAAGGCGCTGCACGGCGAAGTCCTCGCCAAGCTGACCGACGGCAGCTTCGTCGTCAAAGTCGCCGACATCCCCACCCGCATGCTGCTCCCGCCCGGGGCCAGGGTCGGCGCCGACGTGCCCCTGACCCTGGTCTCGGTGCAGCCGCGCCCGACCTTCCAGATCGGCACCGGCACGCCCGTGTTCAGCGAAGCCGGCCCTCCCCTGCCCGAGGGCGCCGATCCGGCCAGGGCGCCGCTGCTCATGCGCGAAGGCGTCACGGCCGCCGGCGTCGACCGCGCCACCGCCCTGCTGCAGGCCGCGGCGGCCGGCGCCGCTAGCCTGGCGGGCGGCGCGGAAGGCCAGCACACCACCCTGAGCCGCACCGGCCAGGCCATCGGCGGGGTACTCGCGGCGGCCGCGAAGGCCGAGACGCCTCAGACGGCGGTGCTCGGGCGCCCCCCCATCGTCGCCGCTGCCGGCGCGGACGCAGCCAGCATCGCCCAGGGCCTGCAGCAGGCCCTGGGGAAAAGCGGCCTATTCTACGAATCGCACGTGGCCGAGTGGGCGCAGGGCGCGCGTGCCTTGTCTGACCTGAACGCCGAACCGCAGCAGCAGGCCGCGCGCGAAGGCCAGCGCCCGCTTCCCACGGACCCGGCCACGGCCCAGTTCATCAACCTGCAGCTGGCCACCCAGGAACAGGCGCAAGTGAGCTGGCAGGGCAATCTGTGGCCGGGCCAGCCGATGCAGCTCGAGGTGCGGCGCGAAGTGGACGAGGAACAGGAAGGACAAGGCGAAGGCGAGGAAGCCGCGGCGCGCGCCTGGCACAGCCGGCTGCGCCTCACCTTCCCGGGCCTCGGCGACATCGATGCGCGCCTGACCCTGGTCGGGGGCGCCCTGCAGCTGCGCGTGTCCGCCAGCGAGGACAGCGCCGCCCTGCTGCGCCACAACCAGCCGGGCCTGGCCGGCGCGCTCGATGCTGCCGGCACGCCGCTGGCCGCATTCGAGGTGCGCAGCACCGGCGCACAGGACAAGCCGTGAACGCGCCCCAGGACAAGCGGCGCCAGAGCGCCGTCGCCCTCGCCTATGGCAAGGGCGACCCGGCGCCGAAGGTCGTGGCCAAGGGCCAGGGCCTGGTGGCCGAACAGATCATGCTCAGGGCGAAGGAAGCCGGGGTCTTCGTGCACGAATCGAAGGAACTGGTCCAGCTCCTGATGGGCGTGGACCTCGACCGCGAGATTCCGCCCGCCCTGTATCGCGCAATTGCGGAACTGTTGGCGTGGCTATATCATATTGAGTCGGCTCAAAAACAGGGAGCGCCCCTGCCGCCCCCGCCCGATCCGACGCCCCACCTCAACCTGGAAGATGCGGCCAAGGCCGATACAAGCAATGAATAATCAGGAATTGGAGAACTGGCACGACTACGAGGTGGAGTCGCGCCGTGAGATCGTTGCCCTGCTGCGCCAGATCGGCGAAAAGAACCAGCTGATCCGCATGCTGGTCAAAGGCGAGGCCGACGTCTGCGTCACCACCATCCTCGACGTCGATCCCGACACCAATACCATCGTGCTGGACCGCTCGATCGACCGCGAGCAGAACGAACGCATCATCTCCGCCGGCCGGGTGCGCTGCGAAACCTATCTCGACAAGATCCGCATCCTGTTCACGGCCGAGGAGCTGGCGCCTACCTTGTTCGAGGGCAATGCCGCGCTGCGCGCCGAGATCCCGCCGACCCTGATCCGCCTGCAGCGCCGCGAGTTCTACCGCATGGAGACCCCGGTCTCGAACCCGGTGCGCGCCATCCTGCCGCTGCCGGCCGAACTGGGCCTGGGCACCGCCGTCTTCCCGCTGCACGACATCAGCTGCGGCGGCATCGCCGTGATGGACCACAAGAACCAGCTCAGCACCGTCATCGGCGAAGACCTGCCGAACTGCCGCATCGAGCTGCCCGAGATCGGGCCGGTGACGGTGACGCTGCAGATCCGCAACTCGCTCGACGTGACCATGCTGAACAACAAGACCAGCCGCCGCATCGGCTTGCAGTTCATCGGCATGTCGCGCGGCGGCGACGCCGCCGTGCAGCGCTACATCACCAAGCTCGAGCGCGAGCGCAACGCGCGCCTGGCCGGCCTGGCCTGACGTTTCCGCCGACTTCTACGTATTGCTACGTAGCAAGGCTGGCGCTTGCCAGCAAGTTAATTCGGCTACACTACGCGACTCCGTTTTACGACGATGTCGATGCCATGCCGATACCGACCAGCCTCCCTTCGCCCGAGCACTTCGCCGCCGCCTTCGCCCAGTCGGCCGTCGGCATGGCCCTGGTCGGGCTGCAGGGCCGCTGGCTGGACGTGAACGCGGCGCTGTGCGCCATGCTCGGCTACCGGCGCGACGCGCTGCTCGAACTCACCTTTCACGACGTCACCCACCCCGAGGACCTGCCGCACGACCTGGCGCTGACCGAACGCGTGCTGGCCGGCGACATCGCGTCCTTCCAGCTCGAGAAGCGCTATTGCCAGCCGGGCGGCGCCATCGTCTGGGGCCTGCTGAGTGTCACGCTCAGCCGCGGCGCCGACGGCGCGCCCCACTGCTTCATCGTGCAGGTGGTCGACATCACGACGCAGAAGCACGCGCTGGAAGAACGCGACGCCCTGTTCGCGCTGTCGCCCGACCTGCTGGCGATCAGCAGCCCGGATGGTTACCTGGTCCAGGTCAACCCCGCCTGGCACGAGCTGCTCGGCTGGGACGACGCCGCCCTGAAGGCGCGTCCCTTCTACGACCTGCTCCATCCCGAGGACCTCGTGGGCACGCGCGAGGCAGTAGAACGCATGGCCGGGGGCGGCCAGGTGCGCGGCTTTCGCAACCGTGTCCGCCACGCGGATGGCGGCTGGCGCTGGATCGAATGGAGCACCCGGATCGCCGCCGACGGCTGCATGTTCTGCTCGGGGCGCGACGTCACCGAGCAGATCGACAACGAGGCGCGCCTGCGCGGCCAGGAACAGAAGATCCGCCTGCTCATCGAACACGCCAACGACGCCTTCCTCGGCATGGACCGGCATGGCGTCATCACCGAATGGAACCGCCAGGCGGAAACCACCTTCGGCTGGAGTGCCGAGGAAGCCATCGGCCAGCCGATGGCGGAACTGCTGGCGCCGGAACGCCTGCGCCAGGCCCACCTCGACGGCGTGGCGGCTTTCCTGCGCGCCGGCACGCGCGAGGCCAGGAAGCGCGTGGAGGTGCCGGCGCTGCGCAAGGACGGCAGCGAGATCCTGGTCGAATTCACGGTCGGCGTGGTGCAGCTCGACGGCGACCCCTACTTCCACGCTTTTCTCCGCGACGTCTCGAAGCAGCGCCGCATGTCCGACCAGCTGCACTACCGCGCCACCCACGACTTCCTCACCGGCCTGCCCAACCGCTACGAGTTCATGAACCGCCTGCAGCGCAGCCTCGCCGCGCCTGGCGCCGCGCCGGCCCTGCTGTTCATCGACCTGGACGGCTTCAAGGCGGTCAACGACATCTGCGGCCACGAGACCGGCGACGCGGTGCTGATCGAGTTCGGGCGGCGCCTGCTGGAGGCGGTGCAGGGCCGCGGCCAGGTGGCGCGCCTGGCGGGCGACGAGTTCGTGGTCCTGCTCGGGACGGGGGGCGGGGCCGAGCCGCTGTGCGCGGCCATCCTCGGCGCCGCCGTGCAGCCCTATTCCCAGCTGGACGGGCGCACACCGCTGGGCGCCAGCATCGGGCTGGCGATCGCCGCCCAGGGTGAAGGCGTCGATGCCCTGCTGGCGCGCGCCGATGCGGCCATGTATGCGGCCAAGAACGCGGGCAAGAACCGCTATGCCTTCGGGCGGCGCGGCGAGTGGACGGTGCGTCCGGGCTGAATTTCCATTTTTTTGCGGCGCATGTCACACCGTGCGCGGCTGGCTCGTCTTGCAGGCATGGAGGGCGCACGGTGCGCCTCTCTTCCAACCTGAAAGGACCACATCATGACGCAAGCCGCCCGCATCAACCTCTTCACCCTGGCGCCGAACAACCTGAAGGCGATGATCGCCCTGTCCACCTCCACCAAGAACAGCTCGCTGGGCCCGCGCCTGGTGGAACTGGTGCAGCTGCGCGTCTCGCAGGTGAACGGCTGCGGGGTGTGCGTCGACATGCACTGGCGCGACCTGATCAAGCAGGGCCTCGATCCGCGCCACCTGAACGCCCTGTCCGCCTGGCGCGAGGCGCCCTTCTTCAGCGCCCGCGAGCGCGCCGCCCTGGCCTGGGCCGACGCCGTCAACGCCCTGCCTGGCCGCGACGACACGGACAGCGCCTGGCCCGCCCTGCGCGAGCATTTCAGCGACACGGAGATCGCGGAACTGGCCTATGCGATTGCCGCCATCCGCGGTTGGAATGCGATCAACCTCAGCCTGCGCAACCCGCTGCCGGAACATCCGGCGCCGGGCATGTAAGCGGCAGGTTCAGAGCTGGATCGCGGAGCCGGCGCCGGGGCGGATCAGGCCGCGCTGGGTCGCCACCACCACTGCGTGGGTGCGCGCGGTGGCGTCCAGCTTGCTCATCACGCCCTTGACGTGGGTCTTCACGGTGCCCACGCCGATGCCGAGCTTGCGGGCGATCGACTTGTTGCAGCAGCCTTGCGCCAGCAGCTGCAGCACGTCGGTCTCGCGGCCGGTGAGCGCCTCGCGGGTCAGGCTGTCGGCCACGCTGCGCGTCATCGATTCGCTCAGGTAGCGCTGGCCGCGCACCAGGAGGTCCACCGCGTGCGCCAGCTCGTCCGGGCCGCAGGACTGCGGCAGGTAGCCGGCCACCCCGGCGTCCATCGCCAGACGTACTTCCCACTCCTTGTCGAACTGGGTCACGACCAGCACCCCAGGCGCCTGGCTGGCCGCGCCGGCCTGGCGCGCCAGCGCGACGCCGTTGTCGTAGTCGGTCACCAGCACGCGGGCGACGCGCTGCGCCTCCGGCTGGCGCAGGTGGTTAGTGACACGCAGTCCCGGCTGGTCGGCCAGGACGGCGTGGATGCCAACCGTCATGATCGGGTCGGCATGCATGATGTGGACGGCGGTAGAAAGCGGTTGCATGTGCATACTCCTGCATCTGGCAGCGGACAACGGCGCGGCCGTACGCGGTCCCCGCCTGCCGACATATTGAAACGGCAAGAACAAGAAGACAAGTAATCGTTTGTAATTGCTGGTTTATATGCATGTCGGGCGATCGCGAGGGCAATGCGGTATACTCCCTCGATGCGCCTGACTTCCTTTACCGATTACACGCTGCGGACCCTGCTCCACCTGGGCAGCAATCCGGGCCGCCTGGTGACCATCCAGGAGATCGCGGACCTGCACGGCATCTCGAAGAACCACCTCATGAAGGTGGTCCACGAGCTGGGCCGCAACGGCGTCATCGAAACCGTCCGTGGCCGCAACGGCGGCTTCCGCCTGGCGCACAGGCCCGAAGACATCAACGTCGGCGCCGTCGTCCGCCAGAGCGAGAGCGACTTCTACATGGCCGAGTGCTTCGACCCGAATGGCAATCCCTGCGGCCTGGTCAAGGACTGCTCCCTCAAGGGCGTATTGAGCAACGCCACGGCGGCCTACCTGGCCGAGCTCGACCGCCACACCCTGGCCTCCCTGCTGCCGGAGCCAGCCCCGCGCGACGGCGCGATCCCCATCACCTTCCACCGCAAGGAAGAACAGGCGGCCTAAGCCGCCTTCCCTGCCAGTTCGAGACTGTCATCGCAGGCGCCACAGGCGCAGGCGGAGTTGACCCGCAGCGCGCCATCCGGCGCCCGGCCAGCCGTGAGCAGGATGACGGCGCGGCAGCGCGGGCAGCGGGTGCGGGCCGCGCGCCCCTCGCGCAGGTCGCGCAGGGCCGCGAGCACCTGGGTCTCGACTTCGTTTTCCACGATCGGCACGGCCGCCTTCTTCCCCGGCATGAACAGGCCGATCAAGCACAACAGCAGGCCCACCGGAATCGTGACCAGGGACAGCAGGATGGCGGGCGTCAGCAGCTCGAGCAGCCAATTCAGGTCGAATCCGCCCAGCTCGCAGCCCGACATGGCCGAGCCGCTCGACCCGCCGCCATGGCAGCCGGGCATCAGCGAACTCAAGCCCAGCAGGAGGCCGGCGCAAACGGGCAGCAGGATTGCCACGATGAGCCCGGTCCACAGCAGGACGGTACGGGAAGACAAAACAACGGGCGGCTTGGAAGGTGCGGCAGGCATGGGCAATCGTTGCAAGGCGAAAATGCCAAGCTTAACAGTTGCATTACGGAAAAAGCTAACGAAAACTCACCATTTTCCTGTAATCGCGCCTCTCATTCACCCAAGCGGCATGCATGCGGCATAAGATCGCGCAAGCAGCGTCCCAAGACAATAAATCAGCCTCCGAGAAATAGTTGCCGTAACCAAATAATGCTAATGTGATCGCTTTCATCACGAGAGGACAGACATGTTCAAGAAACTGGCGGCGGAAGCACTCGGCATCAGCGATATCGGCGTCATCGTCGGACCTGCCGACTATAGCAAGGTCGATGCGGACGATTACCTGTTCAACGAAGACGGCGAGCAGATCTTCTTCCTCATCAAGAGCAAGAAGGACGAGTACTGCTTCACCAACCTGGCGCTGATCCACGTGGACGGCGATTCGGCCGTGTCCTCGAAGCGCTCGATCAAGCGCTACGACTACGCTTCCTACGCCGTGTCGAACGTCAGCATCGAGACCGCCGGCACGCTCGACCTGGACATCGAACTCAAGTTCAACCTGGACGACGTGCGCTTCTCCATCGACATCAAGAAGACCTACATCGAACAGCTCAAGGACATCTACAAGGCCCTGATCTCGATCGGCAAGCGGCAACAGCGCGATGCGGTCTGCCGCGACAATGCCCTGCGCACGCTGGACGCCACGGCCTCGGTGCACAAGCTGAACATCGCCCCGGGCGCAGGCACCCTGGTCAGCCAGTACGGCGAACTGCTGGAGGCCCTGAACACGGCCATGCTGGACACGCACACCAAGCGCGATTTCAGCGACGTGTTCACCAAGTACATCCACAACTGATACGCGGTAGGATCAGGACGAAAAAAAACCGGCCATGCGGCCGGTTCGTCCTTGCAAGAATGAAAGCTGCTTGCCAGCCTTACACCTGCATGTTCATGATGTCGTGATAGGCTGCTACCAGTTTGTTGCGTACTTGCACCGTTCCCTGGAAAGCGATGCTCGATTTCTGCATGGCGATCATCGTGTCCGACAAACTCACGGTATCATCCCCCATCGCGAAACGCTGGCCCAGTTCCTGCGCCTGTTTCTGGGTATTGCTGACCTGTTGCAAGGAGGTCTTCAGCGCATCCGCGAAGTCGAGCTTGGCCACGCCGCCCTGGGGTGCGAGGCCACCCAGGCCGGCAGGCGCAACAGGGCTCGCGGCCGGCTTGGTCGCCGCCGATTTGAGTTGCTCCATCATCGCCTGGATGCGGCTGCTGTCGATACCGCCGATTCCACCAATACTCATCGTTTTCTCCTGCTTGTCGAACGCACGTCGTATTTCGCTTGTTCTATATCGCTTGTTTCAGGCTGTCAGAATATCAGTTCCCCGGCAACTTCCTCGCTCGAAGAAGAGGGGAAACTCCCCCCTGTTTCAGGGTTTGAATGTTGCCCTGCGGCTTCATAATTCCGTTTAGTTCGTAATTACTCCCTCCATCCTGGAACCAACCGACCACCATGGCAGCAGTTGCTGAAGAATTGATCGACACCCCGGCGCCCGAACAGACGGGCCCGCAGGGCTTTTTCCAGACCACCATGGGCAAGCGCGTCGCGCTGGGCGGCGGCATCGCCCTCGTCGTCGCCATCATGGCCGCGCTCTGGATGTGGAGCCAGGCGCCGGAGTACCGCGTGCTGTTCTCCAACTACAGCGACCGCGACGGTGGCGCCATCACCGCCTCGCTCGACCAGATGGGGGTCCAGTACAAGTTCTCGGAAGGCGGCACCGCCATCCTGGTCCCGGCCGAGCAGATCCATGACCTGCGCCTGAAGCTGGCCGCGCAAGGCCTGCCGAAGGGCGGCAACGTCGGCTTCGAGCTGCTGGAAAACCAGAAGCTGGGCACCTCCCAGTTCATCGAACAGGTGAACTACCAGCGCTCGCTCGAAGGCGAGCTGGCGCGCTCGATCCAGTCGCTGGGCCCGGTCAGCTCGGCGCGCGTGCACCTGGCCATGCCCAAGCCCTCGGTCTTCGTGCGCGAGCAGCAGAAGCCTACCGCCTCCATCGTGCTGAACCTGCAGGCTGGCCGCGCCCTCGATCCTGGCCAGGTCAGCGCCATCGTCCACCTGGTCGCCTCCAGCGTGCCGGAACTGACCATCGGTAACGTCACCGTCGTCGACCAGAACGGCAACCTGCTGTCGGACACCTCGAACAAGACCCCGGGCGCCAAGCAGCTCGACCCGACCCAGCTGAAGTACGTCGACCAGGTCCAGGCCAACATCATCAAGCAGGTCGAATCGATCATCGCCCCGCTGGTCGGCAAGGAAAACGTGCGCGCCGAAGCGACCGCCGAGATCGACTTCGCCCAGGTCGATACCGCCGCCGAGATGTACAAGCCGAATTCGCCGCCGGAGCCGCAGGCCATCCGCAGCCAGCAGACCTCGGAATCGACCCAGCCTGGCAATGGCGCCTCGGGCATCCCGGGCGCGCTGTCGAACCAGCCGCCGGGCGTGGCCACCGCGCCGATCGACGGCCAGGGCCCGGGCGCAGGCCCGGGCGCAAGCCCTGCCCCGGTCGCCGGCCCGACCCGCAAGGACGCGACCACCAACTACGAAGTCGACAAGACCATCCGCTATGAACAGCGCCAGATGGGCGGCATCAAGCGCCTGACCGTGGGCGTGGTGGTGAACTACCGCCGCTCGATCGATCCGAAGACCGGCAAGATCACCATCAAGCCGCTCACCACCGCCGAAGTCGCGCAGATCAACGAGTTGGTCAAGCAGGCCATGGGCTA
Source organism: Pseudomonadota bacterium (assembly GCA_040758275.1). Lineage (GTDB taxonomy): Bacteria > Pseudomonadota > Gammaproteobacteria > Burkholderiales > Burkholderiaceae_D > Telluria. The sequence continues at coordinate 4,537 of JBFLVV010000070.1, read as the reverse complement.
CTCGCAGCAGCGCGGCGACACCCTGAACGTGACCAATGCCCCCTTCGACGGCATCGACCGCCCGGACGACACCCCGCCGGAGCTGGACTGGTGGCGCGACCCGGCCAACCTGCCGCTGGCCAAGGAGATCGGCAAGTACGTGCTGCTGTTCGCGGTGCTGGCCTTCCTCTACTACCGCATCCTGCTGCCGCTGATGCGCCCGGCGATCAAGAAGTTCGACGAGGTCACCGCGCTGCCGCCGGAACCGGAGCCGGAAGTGGAAGACGAGATCGCCGAAGAAATCGCGGCCGAGCTGGCCGAGGAAGAACTGGAAGAACAGGAAGTCGAACGCAGGAACCAGGGCTACCGGAAGAACCTGGAAATGGCGCAGGAGCTGGCCCGCCAGGATCCGCGCATCGTTGCTAACGTCGTGAAAGCATGGTTGGGATCAAATGAGTGACAAGGACAAGGAAGGCGTACAGCAGGCAGCGATCCTGATGCTGGCCCTGGGCGAGGCCGAAGCGGCCGAAGTGATGCGGTTCCTGGGCCCGCGTGAAGTGCTGAAGCTGGGCGGCGCCATGGCGCAGATGAAGGCGGTGCAGCACGGCGAAGTGGTCAAGGTGCTGGAAGCGTTCGTGGAAGAGACCAACCTGCATTCGACCGTCGGCCTGGATTCGGACGAGTACATCCGCCAGGTGCTGACCAAGGCGCTGGGCGACGACAAGGCCGCCGTGCTGCTCAACCGCATCCTGGGCGGCAAGGACGCCTCGGGCATCGAAAGCCTGAAGTGGATGGACTCGCCGTCGGTGGCGGAACTGATCCGCAACGAGCACCCGCAGATCATCGCGACCATCCTGGTCCACCTCGAGCGCGACCAGGCCTGCGAGATCCTGGCCAACTTCACCGAGCGCCTGCGCAACGACGTGGTGCTGCGCATCGCGACGCTGGACGGCGTGCAGCCGGCCGCCTTGCGCGAGCTGAACGACGTGCTGACCAAGCTCCTGTCGGGCAACGAGAACATCAAGAAATCGTCGCTGGGCGGCGTGCGCACCGCGGCCGAGATCCTGAACTTCATGAGCGGCGAGCAGGAATCGGCCGTCATGGACAACATCAAGAACTACGACAACGACATGGCGCAGAAGATCATGGACGAGATGTTCGTGTTCGACAACATCATCGACATCGACGACCGCGGCATCCAGTTGCTGCTGCGCGAAGTGCAGTCGGAGATGCTGATCATCGCGCTCAAGGGCGCATCGCAAGACCTGCGCGACAAGATTTTCAAGAATATGTCGCAGCGTGCCGGCGAGATGATGCGCGAAGACCTGGAATCGAAGGGTCCCGTGCGCCTGTCGGAAGTGGAAACCCAGCAGAAGCAGATCCTGCAGATCGTGCGCCGCCTGGCGGACGAGGGCCAGATCGTGCTGGGCGGTAAAGGCGAGGATTCGTTCATCTGATGATCCCCAAGGAACAGCAAAGCGCTTACCAGCGCTGGGAAATGACCTCGTTCGGCGACGAGCGCCCGAGCACGCTCGCACGCCGCGCCGCGATGGCGCCCGCCCCTGCCCCCGCGCCAAAACCGATCGAAACCGTTCCGCATGTGGCCCTCCCGACCGCGGAAGAACTGGAAGCGATCCGCGAGCAGGCGCGCGCCGAAGGTTACGCCGAAGGCCTGGCGGAAGGCCGCGCCGAAGGCCATGCCCAGGGCTATGCCGAAGGCGCCGCGCAAGGACAGCAGGAAGCCGGCGCCGAACTCGAGCACCTGCGCGCCATCGCCGCGACCTTCAGCGACGCCGTGGTGCAGGCCGACGAGACCATCGCCCACGACGTGCTGGAACTGGCCCTGCGCCTGGCGCGCGGGATGGTGCGCACGGCCTTCGACGTGCGCCCGGAACTGATCCTGCCGGTGGTGCAGGAAGCGATCGGCTACCTGCCGGTGCTGGCCCAGCCGGCAGTGCTCACCCTGAACCCGCAGGACGCCGAGATCGTGCGCGACGCCATGGGCCAGGAACTGATCAAGGGCGGCTGGCGCATCGCCGAGGATGCATCGATGGCGCGCGGCGGCTGCAAGGTGGATACGGCGTCGAACCAGATCGACGCCCAGGCGACGGCGCGCTGGCAGCGCCTGACCCATTCGCTGGGCCAGAACATCGAGTGGCTCGGTAACTGACCGGTTTCCCGTAGGGTGGTCGGCTTCGCCGACCGCGCGTTCGACTCCCGGATGCCCAGTAGCAGCGCATGCCGGAGTTGAACGCGCGGACGGCAGAGCCGTCCACCCTACGAGCAGGTGGCGAAATCCCCTCTTGTTCCCTCCTTTCTAGCTCCTTCTTCTGGGCAATAATGGCGATGCTTCCCCATTCCGGATCCCGCCACCCATGTCCACCGCCACTGCCGACCGCCACACCTCCCGCTGGAAATCCTTCATCAAGGACTGCGACGCCCTGGTGGGCTTCGCCGAGCCGATGCAGGTCTCGGGCCGGGTCACGCGCGTGGCCGGCCTGGTGATGGAGTGCATCGGCCTGAAACTGGCCGTCGGCAGCGCCTGCACCATCCCCGTCGCCAACGGCATGAGGATCGAGGCCGAGGTGGTCGGCTTCGAGGGCGAGCGCCTGTTCCTGATGCCCCAGAGCGACGTCGAGGGCGTGGTGCCGGGCTCGCGCGTGTTCCCGGTCGAGTCCGCCCTGCCGAAGCCGGGCACCGTACCCCACCCGCGCCGCCGCCCGAGCGACCGCGCGCGCCACCTGCCGGTCGGCATGCAGCTGCTGGGCCGCGTGGTCGACGGCGCCGGCCGCCCGCTGGATGGCAAGGGTCCGCTCAGCAACGACGAGGTCGGCCCGCTGAATGCCCGCCCCATCAACCCGCTCGACCGCGCGCCGATCTCGGAAACCCTGGACGTGGGGGTGCGCGCCATCAATGCCATGCTGACCGTGGGCCGCGGCCAGCGCCTGGGCCTGTTCGCCGGTACCGGCGTCGGCAAATCGGTGCTGCTGGGGATGATCGCGCGCTATACGACCGCCGACGTGATCGTGGTGGGCCTGATCGGCGAACGCGGTCGCGAAGTAAAAGAATTCATCGAGCAGATCCTGGGGCCGGAAGGCCGCGCGCGCTCGGCCGTGGTGGCGGCGCCGGCCGACTCCCCGCCCCTGATGCGCCTGCAGGGCGCGGCCTATGCCACCGCCATTGCCGAGCACTTCCGCGAGCAGGGCAAGAATGTTCTCCTGATCATGGATTCCCTGACCCGTTACGCCATGGCCCAGCGCGAGATCGCCCTCGCCATCGGCGAGCCGCCCGCGACCAAGGGCTACCCGCCTTCGGTGTTCGCCAAGCTCCCGGTGCTGGTCGAGCGCGCCGGCAACGGCGTCGAGGGCGGCGGTTCGATCACCGCCTTCTATACCGTGCTGTCCGAGGGCGATGACCAGCAGGACCCGATCGCCGACGCGGCGCGCGGTATCCTGGACGGCCACATCGTGCTGAACCGCTACCTGGCCGAGGCCGGCCACTACCCGGCGATCGACATCGAGCAATCGATCTCGCGCGCCATGCACGGCATTACCACCCACGAGCACCAGCTGGCGGCGCGCAAGCTGAAGCAGCTGTACTCGCGCTACCAGCGTTCACGCGACCTGATCAGCGTCGGCGCCTATGCGGCCGGCAGCGACCCGGTGCTCGACCAGGCCATCGCCAAGCACGAGCAGATCGAGAACTTCCTGTGCCAGGAAATCCACGACAACGCGGGCATGCTGGAGAGCTTGGGGCAATTGACCTCTCTATTCCAAGGTTAAAAAATGCCCGGCGGAACTATACTGTGTTCCTTTAGTGTGAATAAGTATGGCCAAGACTTCCGCCTTAGAGACCTTGATCGACCTCGCGCAGCGCGATTCGGATGCGATCGCCAAGCGCCTGGGCGTCGCCCTCAAGGCGGTGGAAGAAGCCGAGCAGAAGCTGGTGATGCTGGATGGCTACCGCGACGAGTACGTGCGCAAGCTGGACGCGGCGCAGATGAACGGCATCACACCTTTTGCTTACCAGAATTTCATCGCCTTCATCGGCAAGCTGGACAACGCGATCATCGGCCAGCGCGAGGTGATCAAGCATGCGAAGTACAAGGCGGATGTGGAAAAGAAGGCATGGCAGGAAAGCGAGCGCAAGCGCCTGTCCTACCGCACCCTGAACGAACGCGCGGCCGCGGAAGCGCTGGCGATCGAGAACAAGCGCGACCAGAAACTGATGGACGACCACGCGGCCCGTGGCGCCCGCTACAAGCAGAATTGAACGAGCAGGGCCGAACCGAGGCAGAACAACCATGACGATGCAGACGACACCCCTTCCGTTCCAGGTCTCCGGCGGCAACGCACTCAGCCAGCCGCAGCGCAATGCGGCCGCCGGCGTGCAGGCGCCCGAGGCGAACTTCGGCGCCACGCTCTCACGCGAGATCGCCCAGCGCCAGGCGGCGCCCGGCGTGAACGCCGCGCCCGCCCCCACCAGCCAGGCCAACCGTCCGGCCCAGGGCGCCCAGAGCAAGCCGACTGCCGCGGACAAGCCGGCCGCCCAGGGTCCG
>JBFLVV010000069.1:0-29853 GCA_040758275.1 Pseudomonadota bacterium | reverse complement strand
TCGGCTGAGGCGGGAACCACGTCCCGTTTCGACGGCAACTGCTTCTTTTTCATGTAAATCCTCCTGGGACATATTGTCCTCTATTTGGATGTCCATGAAACCCGGACCCTCTCAACCTGACACCGACGGTGTTGTACGGGAAGGCGCTCGGGCCCCAGGCGACGGCCGTCCTCTCGCTGCATTAAAATGATGGGATGTTCATCGATTCCCACTGCCATATCAATTTTCCGGAGCTGGCAGCCCGGATGCCCGAGATCCTCGCCAAGATGGCCGAGAACAAGGTGACCCACGCCCTGTGCGTGTCGGTCGACCTGCCGGACTTCCCGCAAGTGCTGACCCTGGCCGAGCAATATCCGCATATCTACGCTTCGGTCGGCGTCCACCCGGACTACGAAGACACGCCGGAGCCGACCGTGCAGCAGCTGGTCGCGCTGGCCGACCATCCGAAGATCGTCGCCATCGGCGAGACCGGTCTGGACTACTACCGCCTGGAGGGCGACCTGGAGTGGCAGCGCGAGCGCTTCCGCACCCATATCCGCGCTTCGCGCGAGACCCGCAAGCCCCTGATCATCCACACCCGCGCGGCAAGCGCCGACACGATCCGCCTGATGAAGGAAGAGGGCGCCGGTACGGACGCCGGCGGCGTGGCCGGCGTCATGCACTGCTTTACGGAGTCGCTGGAAGTGGCCCAGGCCGCCATGGAGCAGGGCTTCTATATTTCCTTCTCCGGCATCGTGACTTTCAAGAGCGCGAAGGAGCTGCAGGAAGTGGCCAGGGCCGTGCCGCTCGAGCGCATGCTGATCGAGACCGATTCGCCCTACCTTGCCCCGGTGCCCTTCCGCGGCAAGATGAACGAGCCGGGCTTTGTGGCCCATGTGGGCGAGTTCATCGCCAACCTCAAGGGCGTGTCGCTGCCTGAGGTGGCGCGCCAGACCAGCGAGAACTTCTTCACCCTGTTCGATACCGCAAAGGCCTGAATCATGCGTTCATTCATCCTGCCTGCTGTTGTTCTGGCCGCCACCCTGCATGGGAGCCTCGCGGCCGCCGCCACGCCGGAAGAGCGCACGGCCTTCTTCCGCGCGGTCCAGCTGAACGACACGAAGACGGTGACCGAGATGGTGGGCAAGGTGGTGAACGCGAATGAGATCAATCCGCTCGGCGGAGAGCCGGCCCTGGTGCTGGCGGTGCGCGAAGACGCGATGGGCGTGTTCCGGGCACTGCTGGCCCACCCGGGCACCGACCTCGAAGCGAAGGCCATGAACGGCAACACCGCCTTGATGATGGCGGCGTTCAAGCGCAACAAGGCGGCCGCCCAGGCGCTGCTCGAGCGCGGCGCGGCCGTGAACCGGGCCGGCTGGACCCCGCTGCATTACGCCGCAGCCAGCGGCGACGAGGAGATCGCGCGCCTGCTCATCGCCCGCAAGGCGAAGCTCGATGCGGTCTCGCCGCGCGCGAGCGGCGCCTATACGCCCCTGATGATGGCGGCGCGCGAGGGGCAGGAAGGGGTCGCGCGCCTGCTGCTGGCGCAGGGCGCCGATCCGCGTCTGAAGAATGGCGAAGGGCTCACCGCGGTGCAGATCGCCGAGCGCGCCGGCCGCGACGACCTTGCCAAAGCGATTGCCGGTTTCAAGCGCTGACGTTTTAACATTCCTCCACGGAACTGGACGGTAAACACCCTCCAGCTCCGCGCATGGGCGGCATGCTTCCTTGGCCATAATGCTTGCATGACCTGAAATGTGCACATCGCGTGCACATCGTGCGAGAAGGAAGACCATGCTGAACGAACGCGAAATCGAAAGCTGCTACCTGGGGCAGTTCATTCCAGTCCACTACCATCACAATATGCTGATGGACCAGAACCGGATGCACAGCTTCAAGTCCGCCATCCACTATGCCGTCAAGCCGGGCGCCAAGGTGCTCGAACTGGGCGGCGGCACCGGCGTGCTGTCCTTTTTCGCGGCACAGCAGGCAGCCAAGGTCTACTGCGTCGAATACAACCCGGACATGGTGCGCGAGGCGCGCAAATTCCTGGCGATGAACCCGAACGGCCACAAGGTCGAGGTCATCCACGCCGACGCCTTCGACTACCTGCCGCCGGAACCGGTCGACGTCGTGATCTGCGAGATGATCCACGTGGCCATGCTGCGCGAGAAGCAGGTCGAGGTCATCGAATCGTTCAAGCGCCGCTACCTCGCGAAGTTCGGCGGCCCGCTGCCGGTCTTCCTGCCGGAAGCCGTGATCATGGCGGCCCAGCCGATCTCGCAGGAATACGATTTCGAGGGCTTCCACGCGCCCATCGTGCAATTCCAGGAAACCGGCGTGATCTGGCCGGGCACCGTCGAGCTGGGCCAGCCGGCCGTCTACAGCGTGATCGACTTCAGCCAGCCGGTCGACAGTGTGTTCGCCTGGGAAGGCGCAATCATGATCGAGAAGGGCGGCCTGCTCAACGCCATGCGCTTCATCACCAAGAACGTGCTGGCCATCGTGCAGGAACAGTCGACCACGATCGACTGGCTCAACCATTACATGACCCTGCCGCTGGCCAACCCGATGCAGGTGGAGGCGGGCGACATGCTGCACGTGGCCTTCCAGTACCGCGCCGGCGGCTCGATTCCGTCGCTGCAGGCCTCGATCCAGGCCCAGGTGATCAACCAGAAGGTCCTTGAACAGGTCCCGGCCTTCGCCTGATGCTGCACCAGGGTGGGCGGCAGCGCCCGTCCACCCGCCGCTTACCCGCCTTTTTTCCCGTCCACCCCGCGTTTTGCCCCGTCTGTCGCAGACGGATTGTCAATACCGCCACGCCAACCTACAGTGCTCCTGCGCCGTCAAACTCAAAGGAGCGAGAACAATGTTAGGTTTCCTGCTATGGTTGCTGCTGCTGTTCCTGTGCTGGCCCATCGCCTTGCTGGCCCTGCTGCTGTATCCGCTGGTCTGGCTGATCCTGCTGCCATTCCGGCTGCTCGGCATCGGGGTGGAGGCGGTGTTCGAGTTGCTGCGCGCGATAGTGATGCTGCCGGCGCGGATACTCGGCAATTCGCCCGGCCGCTGAGTGTGGGCCATGTAACAGACGACAGCGCTTCGATCTTCTACTGTGGAGCTGCCCGCTTTTATCGTGAAAGCAGGCTTTGACTTTGAGGAAACGACTATGCGCTTGGATATTTACCGTAGAGCAGAGACCGACGGCAAGCTGTCCTATCTGGCAGTACCGGAATCACGCAACATCCCTGAAGAAGCCACCAATACCGATTGGGAAATCGAAACCCGCGCCTACGAGGTCGACGACGACGCCGACCAGGTGAGCGAGTTCGACCTGGAGAACGTGGCCGGCCAGATCGGCGAAAAGGGTTACGCGATCACCTCCAGCCAGCACTGAGTTTCCCTTGCGGCCTACTGCGCCGCACACCGCGCCGGCCCAGTGAGCGACTCACTTGCCGGCGCTCCCTGGGTCCGTAGAATTGCGACCCGCCCTCCAACGGCCGAGCGGTCGTTATGGTATCCTGCGTCCTTGTCAAGCTGGCCAGATCGGCCGAGATGGAGGATGCAATGAAGTGGGTTGTGGTCGGTTTTTATCTTCTCTCGATCCTGCACATCCACTTCCGCGGACGGGTCCGCCTGCCTTTCCGCCGCCAGCTGTTCGACCATTCGTCGTTCATGGCGCCCATCAACATCTTCATGCACAAGTTCTCGCGGGTGCCGAGCACGCCTTACATTCCGGTGAGCGAATTCCCGGAACTGAGCCGCCTGCAAGAGAACTGGCCCATCATCCGCGCCGAAGCCGAGAACCTGCTCGCCCTCAAGAAGATCAAGGCGGCCGAGCAGAACGACGACGCCGGCTTCAATTCCTTCTTCAAGAACGGCTGGAAGCGCTTCTACCTGAAGTGGTATGACGCCAGCCACCCCTCGGCCGAGCGCCTCTGCCCGCAAACCTATGCGCTGCTGCAGTCGATTCCCTCGGTGAAGGCGGCGATGTTCGCCGAACTGCCGCCGGGCGGCAAGTTGAACCCGCACCGCGACCCCTTCGCCGGCTCGATGCGCTACCACCTGGGCCTGGCCACGCCGAACGACGACCGCTGCTTCATCGAGGTCGACGGCGAGCGCCACAGCTGGCGCGACGGCCAGGGCGTGATCTTCGACGAGACTTATATCCACTGGGCCATCAACGGCAGCGAGAGCGACCGCATCATCCTGTTCTGCGACGTCGAGCGCCCGATGCGCTATCGCTGGATGGGGGCCGTCAACCGCTGGCTGGGCCGCACCCTGATGACGGCCGCCGCTTCGCCCAACGAGACGGGCGACCAGGTCGGCCTGGTGAGCAAACTGTTCCGCATCTCTTATTACATGGGCCAGTACCGCCGCCGCTTCAAGGCCTGGAACAGGACGGCCTACAACATCACCCGCGTCCTCTTGGTGCTGGCGCTGGCCGCCTTCATCTACTGGATCTGATCGGCTCGGCTCATCCAGCCTGCGCCGTCCGTCGGCGTCATCCTCGCCGCACGATTCCGGCGGCTGAGCGTAGCGTCGGCCATTGTCGCTACAATGGACTTCCACCCACCAATCTAGCGGAGGCAGTAGATGGCAAAGGTACTGGTACTGTATTACTCGACCTACGGGCATATCGAGCAGATGGCGAAGGCCGTGGCGGAAGGCGCGCGGGCGGCCGGCGCCACGGTCGACGTGAAGCGGGTTCCGGAGACGGTGCCCGAGGAAGTGGCGAAGAACGCCCACTTCAAGCTCCAGCAGGATGCGCCGATCGCCACCGTGAACGAGCTGCCGGACTACGATGCCATCGTCATCGGCGCGCCGACCCGCTACGGCCGCATGCCTTCCCAGATGGCTGCCTTCCTCGACCAGACCGGCGGCCTGTGGGCGCGCGGCGCCCTGCACGGCAAGGTCGGCGGCGCCTTCACCTCCACCGCCACCCAGCACGGCGGCCAGGAAACGACGCAGTTCTCGATCATCACCAATCTGCTGCACTTCGGCATGGTGGTGGTCGGCCTGCCGTACAGCTATGCGCCGCAGATGTCGCTCGACGAGATCGTCGGCGGCAGCCCCTATGGCGCCTCGACCATCGCGGGCGGGCAGGGCCAGCGCCAGCCGAGCGAGATCGAGCTGGGCGGCGCGCGCCACCAGGGCGAGCTGATCGCACGCACGGCCGCCAAGCTGTTCGGCTAAGGCCCCAGCCGGTCCGGAACGTTTTGGCGGCCCTCCGGCAGGAAGCGCAGAACTTTGCTATCGTTGGCAGTCCTGCAACCTTATGAGGACTGCCATGCTCGACGCTTCCGCCTTTCCCATCACCGCCAAATGGCCGGCGCAACACCCCGACCGCCTCCAGCTGTATTCGCTGCCCACGCCCAATGGGGTGAAGGCCTCGATCATGCTGGAGGAAACGGGGCTGCCCTACGAGGCGCACAAGGTCAGTTTCGAGACCAATGACCAGCTGACGCCGGCCTTCCTGTCGCTCAATCCGAACAACAAGATCCCGGCCCTCATCGACCCCGATGGTCCCGGCGGCAAGTCCCTGGCGCTGTTCGAATCGGGCGCCATCCTGATCTACCTCGCCGAGAAGACCGGCCGTTTCCTGCCCGGCGATCCGGCCAAACGCTACGAGGTCATCCAGTGGCTGATGTTCCAGATGGGCGGCATCGGACCGATGTTCGGCCAGCTCGGCTTCTTCCACAAGTTCGCCGGCCGGGAATACGAGGACAAGCGTCCGCGCGATCGCTACGTCAATGAATCGAAACGCCTGCTGGGCGTGCTGGAAGGCCAGCTGGGCAGGCACGCGTGGATCGCTGGCGAGGAATATACGATCGCCGACATCGCAACCTTCCCCTGGGTGAACAACCTGGTCGGTTTCTACGATGCCGGCGAGCTGGTCGGCTTCCAGGATTTCCCGCGCGTGCAGGCGGCCCTGGCCCGCTTCCGCGAGCGTCCGGCGGTGGCGGCCGGGCTCAAGATCCCTGCTTGACCGCCTGGCCGCGGCGCTTGCGGCGCCGCAGGACCAGCAGCAGCGCCAGGCCGGGGGCCAGCAGCCACAGTGAGCCCGGCTCGGGAACCTCGACCGGCTTGGCCGGCTGCGGGCCCGGCTGCACAGGCTCCTTCGGTGGATCGAGGGAGGGCTCGGGGGCAGGCGAACTGTCCGGGCCGCCAGGCGTCGGATTGCTGCCGATCTCGGTCGGGGGCTGGGACGGGGTTCCGCTTCCGCCGCCGCCGGACTGGCCGCCGTCAGGCAGCACGGGCGATGGGGCGTCCGGCTGCGAAGGCGTCGTGCCCGGCGAACCGGGGCTGCCGCCGTCGCCCGGGGTGGTGCCGGGCGTGGACGGTTGCGGTGTCACCGGCTGGGGCGACGGGGTGGGCGGCGCGCCGGGAGCGCTACTTCCGGGCGTGTCCGTCGACGGATTCGATGCGGCCGGGGTGCCGCCGCCACTGCCGCTGCTGCTGTCACCATCGCTGCTGCCGCCCGAGGATTCTTCGCCACCCTTGCCGGGCGCGCCGCGCGAGCTGCTCGAGCGCGAGGACAGGACGGCGCCGCCGGACGCCCCAGGGACATTCTCCGCGGAAGCGAACAGGGATTCGCGTTCGAGCGCGGCGCCGCCGGCCAGGATGCCGCCGGCACTGCCGGTGCCCGGTGCATGCAGGAAGCCGCCCGGCACGCCTTCACCCTCGAGCATGGCCATGGACACGTTCTCGAGGCCGCCTGCTGCGGGATCGTTTTCCACGACCGAGGAGTCGAGCTCTTCGGCCGACGGACCGTGGGCCTCGACCGGAAGACGCGGGGTATCGGAGATCTGGTTGGCGCAACGGGCGCGCGCCTCGATGTTGCCGTCGGATACCAGGGTTTCACCCTCGGCCAGCATCACTTTCTTCGCAGTCCAGTAAACCTTGTCGCCCTTGCGGTAAGACACGTGCACGGCGCGCGGCGTCGTGACGGTTTTCTCATGGGCCCTGGCCATGTCGAATTCGGCATAGTGGGCGGCGACCACCTTGTCTTCGCGGATCACGCGGCCGAGTTCGCGCGCGCCGGACACGCCGCCCGGGACGATGGAATAGGGATAGACGCGGCGCTGGCCCGCCTTGGGCGCGTCTGCCGGCGCCGTGCCGGGCAGGGCGGCGGCGGCAAGCGCGGCCAGTGCCGGCTGGGCAGCCGTCGGGGCCGGGCTCGGCGCGGGAGCCATCAGGGCGTACAGGAGCGCGCAGCCGGCCACACCGAGCGCCGCGAGGGCCGCCAGGCGCTTGTGAAGCTGCGTGCGCCGCGCCAGGCGTCGGGTGTAGGGATAACTGCGGTCCATGGGAGAAATTCAAAGTAGGAGAGTTCCTACAGAATAGTGTATTTCCATTAATAAATCTACATTTCTTGCGGAAAATTGACGAATCTGTTGCGCGGCTTGCCACAAATGCGAGCCGGCGTGATGTCGGATGCATAAATTTGAGGACGGAGGCGCGCCTCCGATATGCATTCATGACGTGTTACCCAGCCGGGAATGCGCTACACTGTCCGCTCATGCCAATTCATCAACAGCATCAACAGAAGGATGGGGACTATGCGTTTATTCTTCGGCTCCGGTAACGCGGGCAAACAGTTGGGTTTCGCCATTGCGGCTTCGGTCTTGTCGTTCGGCGCGCTCGCGCAGAACTGGCCCAGCTCCACGGTCACCGTGGTCGTGCCATGGCCGCCGGGCGGCCCCTCGGACATCGCGGCGCGTCCGCTCGCCAAGGGCCTCACCCAAGGTCTGGGCCAGCCCTTCGTCATCGATAACCGCGCCGGTGGCGGCGGCAATATCGGCACGTCGGTCGTGACCCGCGCCAAGCCGGACGGCAACACGCTCCTGATCACGTCCAGCGCGCCGATCGTGATCAATCCGAGCCTGTACAAGAACATGAATTTCGACCCGCTCAAGGATCTCGCGCCGGTGACCAACCTGCTGCGCGTGCCCCTGGTGCTGGTCGCCCATCCTTCCGTGCCGGCCAAGAACCTGAAGGAACTGATGGCCTACATCCAGTCGAAGAAGGGCCAGTTCTCGTATGGCTCCTCGGGCAACGGCACCCCTCAGCACCTGACCAGCGAACTGTTCGCCAGCGTCACCAAGCTCGAAATGACCCACGTCCCGTACAAGGGCTCGGCGCCGGCCATTTCCGACCTGCTGGGCGGCCACATTCCCGTGATGTTCGACAGCACCATCGCGATCATGCCGCACATCAAGAGCGGCAAGGTGAAGCCGATCGCAATCTCCAGCGCCAAGCGTTCGCCGCTGCTGCCCGACGTGCCGACCTTCGCCGAAGCGGGCCTGCCGCAGATCGAGTCCTACGCCTGGTACGGCTTCTTCGCACCAAGCAAGACCCCGAAAGCCGTCGTCGACAAGATCAATGCCGAGGCGCAGAAGGTCATGAAGGGTCCGGAGTTCCAGAAGGTGCTGGCCGATACCGGCTCGGACTACGTCGGCGACACGCCGGAGAACTTCGCCAAGTTCGTGCAGGCCGAGCATGCGCGCTGGTCGAAAGTCGTGAAGCAGAGCGGCGCGACGGTCGACTGACCGACGCCGCGCAGCGAACGAACGCCGTTCCGGGCAACCGGGCGGCGTTTTTTCTTGCGCGTGCGCATTTCAATTTCGAAAGACATATGGGGTGCCCTTGAGTTCGCACAAACGATGAGCTGAAGTCCCGGTGTCCCCGCCGGCGGCCTGTCTAGAATCGGTCATGCCTTGCCGGTCAAGGCTCATCCACCAGTTTTCTCCGTGAGGCAAACCATGTCGATCGCAACTACTTTCCTGGCCCGGTGGACGCTCGCTGCCGGCTTCATGGCATGCATCGGTAGCGCCGCCGCGTTTCAACAGACGACCGAAGCGACCGGCCTCGCATGGCTCGACAAGGGCCAGGGGCTGAGCGACGCGCCGGGCCCGGCAGCGTTCGGCACCGCCGACGTGGAGCGGGAGCTCCAGCATGCCGGGATGGACCGTATCGGGTCGCTCCCCGTGTCCTGTCATGGCCGCCGCCAGCACGGCGTCCTCTACCATGTGCGCAAACTGCCCATCGGCGGCACGCTCGTCGCCGAGGCATACGCCTTGAACGACGCCGGCCTGGTGGTCGGCTACACGGGGTCTGCTGTGGACATGCCTGCCAGGCCGACCTTGTGGGCGGGTGCAAGGCGATACGATCTCGGTACGCCGGCGGGTGAAGGAGGCATTGCATACGGCATCGGCGATGCCGGTGCGGTCGTCGGCTCCGTGGGTATTCCGGGCAGGGTTTCAGCCACCGCGGCGGCCCTGTGGTACAAGGGCGTGCGCTACACACTGCGCAGCCCCGATTTCAACAATCCCGACAACTTCGATTTGCTCACCTCGGCGCTGGCGATCAACCGCGCCGGCACGATCGTGGGCAATGTCCACACGGTCGCCTCGGACGACGACCGTCCGGTAGTGTGGCGCCGGGGCATGCCGCGCTTGCTTCCTCCGCTGGTCAGCACCGCGATCGCGCGCGCGATCAATGACGTTGGATTCGTGGTCGGTGACGGCGACTATCCGGGTGGTGTGCTGCGGCGGCATGCCCTGCTGTGGACGCCCGACGGCCGCGTGGTGGAACTGGATACGCAGGCCGTTCTCGACAGCCGGGCTTACGACGTTAACAACAAGGGAAAGATCGTCGGCACAGCCGAGCCTCTGGGCGCCGAGATCGGGGGGCCTGCAGTGTGGTACCGTGGGCGCAGGACGGCCTTGTCGATCCCTGCCGGCATCGGAGGCGCTGCGCGGGCCATCAACGAACGCGACCAGATCGTGGGGTTCCAGGGGCGGGGGCTGTCCAATCCCGAGCGTGCGCTTACGTGGTACGGCAGCACCGGCTACCAGCTCGACACGCTGCTCGATGACGAAAGCCGCGGCATCGTGATCAACGATGCACTCGACATCAATGACCGCGGGCAGATCCTTGCCACCACTGTTCTGCCGAACGGTAGAAGCCAGCCGCTCTTGCTGACACCGCGGCCCTGCTATCGCCGTTGACCGCTGAGCGCACCGCCAGCCAGGACTGTTGCCAGGCGCCGGCAGTGCGCGGAAAGGCTGCCCTCAGGCCCGCGGACGCTGGCGGTGGAAGGTCAGCGGGCTGTAGGGCACGGCCGAGGGCGGCGGCGATTTCAGGATGCCCGGCTTCATGGCGCCGACCACGTGCATTTCGCAGGGCTTGCAGTCGAAGCGCAGGGTGTAGCGCTCGTCGCCGCTGACGAGGGTCATCGGTTCCGCACGCACCTGGCCCTGCACGCCCTGCACGCCCTTGGCCTGCTTCGGGCACAGGTTGAAGGAGAAGCGCAGGCAGTGCTTGGTGATCATGAGGGACACCTCGCCCGCTTCCTCGTGCGCCTCGTAGGCGGCGTCGATCAGCTGCACGCCGTGCTTGTGATAGAAGGCGCGCGCCTTCTCGTTGTAGACGTTGGCCAGGTAGCTCAGCTGCTGTTCCGGGTAGACCGCGGGCGGCTCCACGGGCGCCTTGCGCTCAGGGCGCTGCCAGGCGGCCAGGCGCGCCGCTTCGTGGGCGGCAATCGCGTCGCGGCGCAGGGCATTGATGCCGGCGGCCGGGACGAACCAGGGCTGCGCCAGCTTCAGCTCCACGCTGCCGGCCTCGAACATGGTGTTGCCGAGCTTGGCCACGCTGGTACGCAAGGAGGCTTCCGCCTGGGCGGCCTGCTGGGCCGGCTGCAGGGCGAGTTCGGCGCCCGTTGAGGTCTCGATGCCGTCCTCGTCGCGCACCACCAGGCGCAGGCCGCCCGGCTGTTCTTCCAGGCACAGGTCGACACGCACCTTGCGCTCGGAGGACTTCTTGTTCAGGGCCGCTTCCCAGTGGTGGTCGCGGTTGCGGTGGAAGACGGTGCCGACCTTCAGGCCCTCCAGGCTCTTGACCACTTCGTTCGGGACGATGCGCCAGCGCTGGCCTTCCGCATCCTCGCCGAGTTTTTGCGCGGTGTTGGCCTGCACGCCGACGGTCTCGCGCTTGTGCATGTAGTTCAGGCCGTCGCCATTGGCCATCGGGGCGTTCGTCAGGAGGTCGATGAAGTCCGGGCCGATGCGGGTGACCGTGCCCAGCTCCACGCCCACGTACTTGGGCGAGTCGAAGGCGCCGATGTCGTCCTGGCGGCCCTGGGCGAAATAGTCGGTGTGGCCGCGGTGAAAGTTCTTGTCGACGTCCGGGGTGAACAGCACACGGGTGCTGCCGCTGGAGGCGCGCACGAATTCCGGACGGCGCTCGAGCAGCTCGTCCAGCAGCAGGCGGTAGTGGGCGGTGATGTTCTTCACATAGCCCATGTCCTTGTAGCGGCCCTCGATCTTGAAGGAGCGGATGCCGGCGTCGACCAGGGCTTCCAGGTTGCGGCTCTGGTCATTGTCCTTCATCGACAGCAGGTGCTTTTCGTAGGCCACCACACGGCCCTGGCCGTCGCTCAGGGTGTAGGGCAGGCGGCAGGCTTGCGAGCAGTCGCCACGGTTGGCGCTGCGGCCGGTGTCGGCGTGCGAGATATAGCACTGGCCCGAGAAGGCCACGCACAGGGCGCCGTGGACAAAATACTCGAGCGGGGTGTCCACTTCACTCTTGATCTTCCTGATTTGCTCGACCGTGAGCTCGCGCGCCAGCACCAGCTGGGAGAAGCCCACGTCGCCCAGGAACTTCGCCTTTTCCACGGTGCGGATATCGCACTGGGTCGAGGCGTGCAACTGGATCGGCGGCAGGTCCATTTCCAGCAGGCCCATGTCCTGGATGATGAGGGCGTCCACGCCCGCCTCGTAGAGCTGCCAGATCTGCTTGCGCGCCAGCTCGAGTTCGCTGTCGTGCATGATCGTGTTCATGGTGACGAAGATGCGCGCGCGGTAACCGTGCGCGAACTGCACCAGGGAGGCGATGTCTTCCAGCGGGTTGCTGGCGTTGTGGCGCGCGCCGAAGGCGGGGCCGCCGATGTAGACCGCGTCGGCGCCGTGGAGGATGGCCTCGCGGCCGATCTCGGCGGTCTTGGCGGGCGACAGCAGTTCGAGCTCGTGATTCAACAATGACATGGCGGATTCCTGGATGCGAAGGCCGAAATTATAGCTACATCAAGGGCTTGCGTCATGCCCGGCGACGCCTGAATGCCGCTTATTCAAGGTTTTCGTGATGATCGGCCACACCCTGCTTCCAGTAGGCCGAGACCCGCATCGCTTCCTTCGGCAAGCCTTTCTCTTCGAGCAGGAGGGCGCGGACGGCCTTGGCGGTGGCGGCTTCGCCCGCGAACCAGGCGAACCCTTCGCCTGTGGGAAGCGCAAAAGCGCGCAGGGCCTCGACCAGGGCGGCCTCGCTGTCGACCCAGCGCACATCGGGATCGGCGTGCGTGTCCAGCGGCAGGCGGTCGGCGCCGCTGGCATGGATCACGGCCACGACCTTGCTGCCGGCCGGCAGCTCGGCCAGGCGGCGCCGGATCGCCGGCAAGGCGCTGCGGTCACCCGCCAGCAGGTGCCAGTCATAGTCTTCTGGAATGACCATGGAGCCGCGCGGACCTCCTATAATGGCGCGCTGCCCGACGGTGGCGGCGCGTGCCCAGCTTGACGAAGCGCCGTCTTCGTGCAGGGCGAACTCGAGGGTCAGCTCGCGCCTGCCCGCGTCGTAGTGCAGCGGCGTGAAGTCGCGCCGCAGCTGCTCGCCATCGAGCTCGAACATGAACTTCACGTGGTCGTCGAAGGAGAGCGAGGTGAAGCGGGCCAGGTCCTCGCCCTGGAAGGTGATGCTGAGAAAACTGTCGCCCAGCGGGGCGATGCGGGCGACGGTGACGTCGCGGATGTGGAGTTCATGGCGCACGCGTTGTACGCTACGGCGGTTCTGCTGTTCCATGTCTGCTCGATTTAGTTGATAATGTCATCCATTATGGAAAAAGAAGTTGATAAGGTCAACCGTTTTTTGCCGTCCGGTGAAGGCGAAGTGATGGAGGCCATCCACGCGATCATGCATCTGTACCGTTCGCGTCAGTTCGGCGCGCTGCGCCTCGACGCCGGCGGGCCGGGCGAGATCAGCCATATGGAGAGCAAGGCGCTCGCCTATTTTGCGCGCCGCCCCGGCGCCACCCAGCGCGACCTGGTCCAGCATTCCGGCCGCGACAAGGCGCAGGTGACCCGCCTGGTGCAGGGCCTGCGTGACAAAGGCTTGCTGGAAGCCCGGCAGGACGAACTGGACCGGCGCAGCACGCGCCTGTTCCTCAGCCCGCAGGGTGAGACCGTCTTCGCCGACATGCACCGCCATGGCCAGCAATTGGCTGCCCGCGCGCTGGCGGACCTGAGCGTTGAAGAGCGCGCCGAGCTGGCGGGACTGCTGGCCAAGGTCGAAGCCAGGCTGCGCGCCGACCAGGACTGAAGATTCATCCCACGCGGTGGAACAGCCCGCGATAGTCGCGCACCAGGCCCAGCTCATCCACCTCGAGCGTGGCTTCGAAGCCACTGTCCAGCGCCTCGAAGCGATAGCGGCCATCGGGCAAACTCGTGTACGCCTGAGGGGCGCGGTGTACCGCGAGTTCCGGCACCTTGATCCACGCCATGAGCAGTTCGGTCCGCTGGCCCAGCTGGCCGCCGAGGCGGCGGATCGGCAGGGTATTCGTGAAGGGCGTGGCTGAGATGTCGACGTCGACGCAGCCCTGGAGGTGGAGCAAGGCCTTGCCATCGCCGTCGCGCCAGGAACCGTCGCCGTCGGTGGTCAGTACGATTGACTGGCCTCCGGCGACGTGGACCTCGACGGAACGGACACGCCAGCCGCTGTCGCAACAGATGCGGTAGTTGCAGGCGTAGGGGCCATCGCAAATGACCGTGCCTTCCGCGATGACCACGTCCTCCCGCTGTTGCAGGTCGAGATGTTCAAGCCCGGCACCGTCGTCAGTGCGCCAGCGATAATTGCGTTTCATGAGCGCCCCTTTTTGCGCCCACGGTAGCACGCCGCAGGCGTGCTCGCCGCGCGCTTCGCACTGGGCGGCAGTGGCGGTCTCAGTCGTTGCGGGGATAGCGGCGCCGCTCGACGCGTCGGCGTCGCTCGGGCGCCTCGACCGCGCGCAGCAGGATGTCGCGCGGAATATGACAGTTGTCGAGGTAGTCGAGTGCAAAGCGCAGGCCCCGGGTTTCCGCCAGGAAGAAGGCGTACTCGGCAGTTACTGCAGTCTCGTCGTCTCGTCGTCGTTGCGGCATGGTTCGCTCTCTGCCGGCGCCAGGGTGGCTACGGCCATTAAACAGGCGGCAGAGGGGACGCCTCCGCCTGGCCGGTACCCCGATGACTCATACCGACTTGTTGTCAATATTACATGATCAACGGTGCGCGCACCGTTGATTGTGTTAGCGATTGTTACAGCACAACGGGAGATGCCGTGAAGGCGTTGACACGCGGACGCCGGATGGCGCCCGCGTAGAAGAGGATTACTGGCGCAGCAGGCGGCGCAGGGTGGTGGCGAGGTCTTCGGCCGAGAACTTGGCGACGTAGGCGTCGGCCTGGACGTTCTTGACGTGTTCCTCGTTGGTGGTGCCCGAGAGCGAGGAGTGGATCACCACCGGCATGCCGGAGAAGCGGCCGGTCTTCTTGATGTTGCGGGTGAGGGTGAAACCGTCCATCTCCGGCATCTCGAGGTCGGTCAGCACCAGGGCGACCTTGTCGTGCACGGTCTTGCCTTCGGCTTCGGCCGCATTGGCGATGCTGTTGAGCTGGTCCCAGGCTTCCTTGCCGCTCTTGGTCATGATGAAGGGCAGGCCCATCGCATTCAGGCCGTCCTCGATCAGGGCGCGCGCGACCACGGAGTCGTCCGCCGCCAGGATCACCGAGCCCGGCTTGATGTGGATCTTCGCGCCCACGGTCTGCTGGTTGATCTCGGGGCCGGAATCCGGGTTCATGTCGCGCAGGATGGTCTCGACGTCGAGCACCTGGGCCAGGCGGCCCGGCTCGCCGTCGATTTCCGGCAGGCGGGCGATGCTGGTCACCATGCCGCTGGCGGCGGTGCGCTCGGCCGACATCACCTGGCTCCAGTCCAGGCGCACGATCTCCTCGACGCTCTCGACCGCGAAGGCCTGGGTGGTGCGGGCGAATTCCGTCACCAGCATGATGTTCAGGCCGGTCTTCGGCTTGACGCCGGCGATGGCCGGCAGGTCCAGCACCTGGATGATCTGGCCGCGCAGGTTGACCACGCCCAGCACGTGGGGCATCGAGCCGGCCACGGCGGTAATTTCCGGCATCGCGACGATCTCGCGGATCTTGAACACGTTGATGCCGAACAGTTCGCTGCGCTCGCCGTTTTCGTCACCGCCGAGGCGGAACAGGAGGAGCTCGAATTTATTGGTGCCAGTGAGGTTGCTGCGCTCGTCGACTTCTTGTTGAACCGATTTCATATTCCGCCGTGATAGTGATAATGCCGATGGGAAAGCATTTTACGTGCGAAATACAGGAAATCGTAAAGACTGCCTCAAGTTCGACAATTTTTCGGTCCGACCAAAACACAAAAACAACGAATTCTCACACTTTCTTGCTGTTTCGACCAGACCGCCGGCTTCAGGCGCCCGCCGGGCGGTCCGGCGCGACGAAGGCCAGGCCTTCTTCGAAGGAGCGCAGGATCATGTCGACGTGCGGCTCGACCAGGGCGCGCTTGGGCAGCTGTTCGTCGTAGGGCAGCAGCACCGTCACCAGGAGGGCTTCCGGCAGGTCGGCGCGCAGGCTTGCCACCGCCGTGCGCCACTCGTCGAGGTTGTCCTGGCGCGGATAGGTGATGAAGATGGTCGACACCAGGTCCGGCCCGGTGCCTTCCGGCCTTTCGTGCGCGCCGCCTGCGATGATGCTGCGCGCATCCACGTCGCCTTCGCGCAGGGCCCGCACCAGGAGCTCGGTGAGGAATTCGTCGCGCTCGGACGACAGGCCGGCGCACAGCACGATGGAGCCGGCCGGCACGTCGAGCGAGCCCTGCCAGCGGCCGAAGCGCGCCTCGCGCATCTGGCGCAGGTGGGCGCCGATGTTGGCGTCCAGCAGCGGCACCGGCTTGCGGCGCATGCGCGAGCGCCGGTCCGAGGCCGAGGACACTGTCTCGGCGATGTTGGCGATCACCGCGCGCATGCGTTCCTGCTGGGCCTTGTCGATCAGGCCGGCGCCCAGGTCCGAGACCGCCATGCGCAGGCCGGGCAGCAGCACGTGGTCGCAGTAGCGCGCGAAGCTGTAGCGCCGCACATAGGCTTGCGCATCCTTGCCCAGCTCCTCCGCTTCGCCCGCCAGCACGCGCTGGTGGAAGCGCTCGGCGTCGGTCATGTTCGGGGCGTCGCCCAGCAGGATGGTGATCGGGGCCAAAGCGCGCACGTGGCGCCCGGCGACCACCAGGCACAGGGTCAGCGGGGTCGACAGCAGCAGTCCCACAGGGCCCCACAGCACGCCCCAGAACAGGGCCGAGACGATCACCGCCAGCGGAGAGAGGCCGGAACTGTGGCCGTAGACCTTCGGTTCGATGAAGTTCGCCAGCAGCAGCTCGAAGGCGAGGAAGATTGCCATGCAGGTCAGGGCCAGGGTCCAGCCCGGGTCGATCGCGGCCACGAACACGGCGATGATGGCGCCGGCTAGCAACACGCCCAGGTAGGGCACGAAGCGCAGCACCCCGCTCAGCACGCCCCACAGCACGGCATGCGGAACGCCGGCGAGCCACAGGGACAGGCCGATCACGATGCCGAAGGTGGCGTTCACGATGAACTGCGAGAAGAAGAAGCGCGACACGCCCTGGGCGGCGTCGCCGAGGGTCCGGATGGTGCGGCTGACCTCGGCCTGGCCCGCCAGTCGCACCAGGCGGTCGCGCAGGGAACCCTGCTCCAGCAGGATGAACACCAGCAGGATCAGCACCACGCCGGCTTCGCCCACCGGCCCCCAGACCAGGGCGATGGCGCGGCCCAGCGTGTCCTTCATGGTGCGCGGCACCCGCACCTCGACCGGCACCGGCTGGTTGGCGGCTGCCAGCGTGCCGCGCCGGGCGCGGCCCGGTTCCACCGTGCCGGGCGGCGCCACCGCCGTGAGCTCCGCTTCGATCCGGGTCAGCGGCCGCTCGACCATGTCGCGCACCTTGACCACCTTGGCCTTGATCGCGGCCCGGTACTGCGGCAGGTCGCGCGTGATCGTGACCAGCTGGCTGGCCAGCACCGCGCCGATGCCGACCACGCAGGTGGCGACCAGGGCCACCGACAGCAGCACCGCCGGCATGCGCGCCAGGCCCACCCGCGTCATGCTGCGCACCAGCGGCGCCAGCACCAGGCTCAGGATCAGCGCCAGGGCCAGGGGTTCCAGCACGTCGCGGCCGAAATACAGCAGGCCGATGACGCAGGTGGCGCTGACCACGCTGTTGGCGGAAAGGCGCAGGGAAGGAAGCGGGACATTCATGCGGTGAGGTAGGCGTGCGTCAAGACAAAACGACTATGTATAAAGCAAAACGCGGCGTTCGCCAAGTGCGGCGGACGGGCAGGGCGCCGGCACGGCCCTGCGCGACCGGAAGAGGCGTCATGCATATCGACTTCTGGTAGTCGCGGGCGGCAATGCGCACTAGAATCGGCCGTTTCCATCACGATGAGGACCACATTCATGCGCAGACGCTTCCTGGCGCCGCTCCTGGCCGGCCTGCTGGCCTTTCCCGCCCTGGGCCAGACGCTTCCCTCGGTGGCGGTACCGCCGGACGTCGACCGCCTGCTGCGCGACTACGAACGCGCCTGGGCCGCCAACGATGCCGGCGCCCTCGCGGCGCTGTTCGCGCCGGACGGTTTCGCCCTGCCCACCGGCCAGCCGCCGGCGCGTGGCGCCGACAGCATCCGCAAGGCCTATTCCCACGGTGGCGGCATGCCCACGACCCTGCGCGCCATCGACTACCGGGCGTCTGGCGAGCTGGCCTATGTGGTGGGCGCCTACGGTCCGGCCGGCCAACCCGGCGACTTCGGCAAGTTCGTGCTGGTGCTGCGCCGCGTCGACGGCCGCTGGCTGATCGCGGCCGACATCGAGAACGCCAACCAGCGCATGGGCCCGCCCCCGGGCGCGCCCCGGCCGGCGCAGAAATCGGCGGCCGGCTAGGTTGACGTAGCGCGCAGCCGGCGGGCCGGACCCGCAGCCGGGCGAGCAGGCGGGTGGGATCCACAGGCTTGGTGGGCAGGGCGGTGCGGTCTTCGCCCGGTCTCCTTGCGCCTCGATCCTGCGGATGCTGCTCGCAGGTTTGCACCTGCGGTGCGGCGTGCGTGCCGCACACCGTACGAGATTGCGCAAGGCGCGGTCCGGTTCCGGGAGCTAGCATCGAGAGGCGCCGCGCATCGCCGCCTCAATAAGGCCGGGCCTGGCTACTCTCCATGCATGCACCTGTTTGGTGCGGAATACCCGGAAGTGTCCGCGACCGGTATGGTCGCCGCCGGGGCTGTCGTATTTACACAGATTTACAGTGGCCCTTGGAGGTGGATGAACGCCGACAGCGGGCATCCCATTACGATCCGTTAATGTGAGCTACCCTGACGAAGCCCCCATGAGCATGCCGCGGCCCGAGTTCTGGAGGAATGTCGTGACAGTCATGACTGGCGCGACGGGCGCGCAGGCGCTGACCCTGCTGGCCGCGCCCCTGCTCACACGGCTGTGCACCCCGGCCGAAATGGGCAGCTTCAGCGTCTGGCTCGGCGTGATCGCCGTGACCTCGCTCCTCGCCACCCTGCGCGTGGAAAACGCCATGGTGATCGACCACGAGCGCCAGCAGCAGCGCCTGTGTTTCGGTGTCGTCGCCTACTTCGCGACCCTGCTCGCCATCGCCCTCACACTGGGTTCGCTGTGCGCCTGTGTGTTCGGTCTGCCGCCACTGGAGATGGTGTCCTGGGCCGAAATGGCGACGGTTGGCCTTGCAACCTGGATCAGCGCCAACATCCAGACCACGCTCGCCTATGCGGCCTCGCACCGCCAGTTCGGCACGGCGGCCAGGATCAAGCTGCTCCAGGCCGGCACGATCGCCCTCAGCCAGCTCGGGCTGCTGTATGCCGGCGTCGACGGCGTCGCCCTGCTGATTGGGCAATTGACCGGGCTTTGCGCGGGCCTGATGGCGGGACGCCTGCTGCTGTCGCCACCCCGGCCGCGCCTGCGCTTCTTCCTCGACCGGGCGCAGCGCGACTACCTCCGCAAGCACCAGGCCTTCTGGCGCTATTCGCTGCCCTCGAGCCTGCTGAACACCATGGTCGGGCAACTGCCGCTGTTCATGATCGGCATCCACCACGGGGCGCTGGCGGCAGGCCTGTTCGCACTGACGCAGCGGGTGCTGGCCGCACCCACCGCCCTGATCGCCACCTCGATCCTGGAAGTGTTCAAACGCCAGGCCGTCAATGAGTTCGAATCCGTGGGCAATTGCGTGGCCGTGTATCGCAGCACCTTCAAGGCCCTGGTGCTGCTGGCCCTGCCGCCGACCCTGGTGCTGCTGCTGTTCTCGCCGGCCTTGTTCGCCTGGCTCTTCGGCGAAGACTGGCGCGCGGCGGGCGACCTGGCGCGCATCCTCGCCCCACTATGCTTCCTGAACTTCGTCGCAAGTCCCCTCAGCTATGTCTTTTTTGTGGCCGGCAAGCAGCGCATGGAACTGTTCTGGCAGGTCGCGCTTTTCCTCGCGACCCTCACGGTCTTCGTGGCGCCCCTGTCACTGCACGGCGCGCTGTTCGCCTATGCGGTCGCGCGTTCGCTGCTTTACCTGGTCTACCTGTACATGTCGCACCTGTGCGCGCGTAACGGGCCTGTGCTTGCCTAGTTCATGGCAGGGTGCCGCGCCGCTGCCTTTTTACCGCCATGGCGTGGGCGGCGCCGGCCAGCGTGCGCAGCAGCACCGCCAGTGCGCCGGTCACGAACAGCGCCGCCAGCACCGAGGCCAGGGCCAGCAAGGCGAACCACAGGCAGGCGGAAACGGTCGGCTGTTGCATCAGCGGCTGGCCCAGTCGGGCGTCGCCCAGCGCCGCGAGCAGCATGATGACCGGGAAGTGGAAGAAAAAGGTGAACGAGGCCGCCTGGGCCGACCACCTCTCGGATTCCCGCAGGGCCGGATAGGCCCGGCTTTCCCGCTGCCATGCCTGCCGCTTCGGGTAGAGCGACCAGGCAATGGCGGCGAAGCCGAGGCCCGCGCCCAGGAAGCCCAACTGGATCACCCAGTCGCGCAGCACCGGTTCCATGCCGCGCGTGACCGGCCCCAGCACCCGGGACAGCAGCAGCGTCGCTCCGCACAGCAGCAGCGCGGCCAGCAGCGGCGGGCGCCAGGCCCGCGATTCGGCCAGGAAGACCAGCCCGACCCCTGCCAGCCAGACCGTGGCCCAGATCAGGAATTTGTAGGGCATCAGGAGCATGACCGTGGCCAGCAGCGCGACCCGCGCGAGGCGGCGCCAGAGCGGCGGCAGGCCGGCGGCGCGCACGAACAGCACCAGCAGGACCAGGGACCAGAACAGGTAGGACAGCAGGTACAACATGCTGTTGCCGCCAAAGTTGGGAACGACGAAGGGCTGCAGCATGACGACGTTTCCGAGCAGCGGCACATAGCCGAGCGCGAGCGTGCTGAATTCCGGAAAGTCCGTGTACACGCCGCTGCCGATGAACAGGCGCACACCCGCGTAGTCGAAGACGGCGCCCAGCACCAGGCCCGGCAGCATCAGGCGGTAGAGCTTGAGGGCGTGCCGGCTCAGGCTGGCGCCGTCGGCCGCCGGCATGGACCGTTGCCGGTGCAGGATGAGGCCGGCGAGGATGCCGTCGAGGATGAAGAAGATCGCGTAGGACTCGTGACCGAGCCCGGTCAGGAAGTAGAAGCCGGTCAGCAGGATGTTCTTGTCTTCGACGGCGTCGTAGTTGATGAAGGCGAGGAACCTGACGTGGTACATCAGGGCGAGCAGTGCGCTGCTCCAGCGCGCCAGCAGCAGGAAGGTAAGGAATCGTTCGCTCATGGTAGGCCTCGCGGTGCATTGCCGGCGGCTCGCCGGAGAATGGATGTCTTCCACGAAAAACAGATGCGCCGTTCAGTCCACGCTGCCAGATATTGTTCTGCGACAAGCAAAGCGCTGATTTCAGGCGTGAAGCAGATCGATTCTAGCCAGCGAAGGCCCAGCTGGCTTGAGGCTGCACAGACGCGGCGGTAGCGGCCGCTGAATGCGTGACAGCGCAAATGAACATGCGTTTCCGAAGGCAAGCCGGCAATGCGCCAGGATTCCGGACAAGCGAGTATGCTGAAATGGCTGCACCTTTGAAGGAGACCGCTGATGGGAACCACCACACCCCTTTCCGTGCACCAGCGTGAGGACCAAGGGAAGTTGCTCCTGCGTGTGATCCTCGCCCTCATGCTGCTCTTCCATGGCGTGTCCAAGCTGATCGGAGGCGTCGGCTTCATCACCGGCATGCTGGAGAAGGCCGGGCTGCCCGGCGCCTTCGGCTACCTGGTCTATGTCGGGGAGGTGATCGCTCCGCTGATGATCCTGTTCGGCCTCTACACCCGGGTGGCCGCTCTCGTGGTGGCGATCAATATGGTCGTGGCCCTGCTGCTGGTGCATACCGGCGAGTTCTTCTCGGTGAACCAGACGGGCGGATGGGCGCTCGAACTCCAGGGCATGTACCTGGGTGGCGCGCTCGCCGTGGCCTTGCTGGGCGCAGGCAGGTACAGCGTGGGAGGCGCGGCCGGGCGCTGGAACTGATGGGGCAAGGCCCGCGGGTATAATCGGATGGATGAACGACGCCCCGAAAACCGCCCTGGCTCCGACCCTGTCCGATGTCGCTCTACTTGCCGGCGTATCGCGGGCAATCGCGTCGCGCGCCCTGTCGGCGCAGCCGCGGCCGGTGTCCGCGGACAAGCGCGAACGGGTGCTGCGTGCGGCCGAGACCCTGGGCTTTCGCCCCAATCCGCTCGCGCGCGGGCTCGCCAGCAAGACCGTCAACCTGGTCGCCATCCTCGTCAACCACATCCACGACCTGTCCGACCTGGACCTGTTCGACCTGCTGCTGGCGCAGATTCAGGCGATCGGCAAGCAGGTGATCTTCATCCGCATCGGCGCCGGCGAGCACGCCGAGACCTTCCTGCGCGATGGCCTTGCCTACCACGTCGATGCGGCGCTGGTGTTCTCCGATTTCGCCGACGCCGCCACCGTGCGGCGCATGTTCCGCAACAATGCGGTCCTGATGCTCAACGGCCACCACGATGCGGGCGCCCCGTCGGTGACGATGGACGAGGACCTGGGGATCCGCGAAGCCGTGGCCGATGCGGCGGCCAAGGGCGTGCGCAGCGCGCTGCTGCTGACCGGGCGCACCATGTCACGGGTGGAGCAGGCGCGGATCGCCTCCTACCGCACGGCCCTGGCGCGGCATGGCATCACCCTGCTTGGAGAACTGGCGGGCGACTATTCCTATGCCAGCGGCCGGGCGCTGGCGTCGAGTATCAATGTGGATGCGACCGATGCCGTGTTCTGCACCTCGGACGCGATGGCGATGGGCGTGCTCGATGCGCACCGCCGGCATTTTCCGGATCACCGGCCGGCGCGCTTTCGCCTGTACGGCTTCGACAACGTCTCGCTGACGCAGTTCGACGCCTATCCGATTTCATCGATCGGCGCGGACAAGCGGGACTACGTGGCGCAGATCGTGCGCATCCTCGAACAGCCCGCCCAGCTGGCGCGGGCAAGCGAGCAGGTATTGGTCGCTACCCGCTTCGTTCCCCGCCTGACCGGCTGACACTACTGTGCCTGTGGCGACAGTACCGGCGGCACGGCCTTGCTGCCCCACCACTTCCTGTAGTTGGCCGCGTAGGCGCCTGACCTGATGTAGTCCGAGACGAAGCCGTTCACGAACTTCAGCAGCGCCGGGTCGCCCTTGGCCATCGCGATGCCGATCGGCGTATTGCCGTACATCGTGGGCAGGGTCTCGAGCTGGGCATTTTTGCTGGCGAGGTAGTCGAGCAGCGAAGAATCCTCGATGCCGGCATCGACCCGCTTCTGCTGCAGCAGCAGGACGCCGTCCGGCGCGAAGTTGTCGGTGTAGACCACCACCGCCTGCGGCGCCGATTTCTTCAGGAAGGCGTCCGCCGTGGTGCCGCGGCCGACCACCACGCGCTTGCCGTTCAGGTCCGCCAGCGTCCTGACCTTCGCGCTTTTCTGGGCGATCACCCGCAGGCCCGCCTGGTTGTAGGGAATCGAAAAATCCACCACACGTGCGCGCTGGGGCGTGATCGAGACGTTCGCCACCACCAGGTCGAGCTGTTTCGACATCAGCATCGAGATGCGCGCATCGCTGGACACGTCCGAAAAGCGCACCGGCACGCCGAGCTTCGCGGCCAGCTGCCTGGCGACGTCGACGTCGTAGCCAACCGGCTCGTTACTGGCGTTGCGAAAGCCCACCGGCTCGCCGCCCAGCGACACGCCGATGCGCACGTAGCCGCGCGCCTTGATGTCCTCGATGCGGCCGGCCTGGGCGGATGCCGCGAGCAGCAGCATGGCTGCCGCGGCGGCGAAACGGGTGAAACGAAGCTGCATATTCAATCCTTTCATGGTGTGGCCCGGGCCGCGACGCACAGTTCCGGCGCAGCCATGCGCTCGTCCCAGTACCAGTAGCGAATCTCTTCGTCACAGCGGTAGTTGACCACCTGGTGATTGCCCTTGGCGTCCATGGCGTGGATGACGACGCCGGCCAGGAAGCCGGACTTCAGCTCGGACAGCTCCTCGACTGCCAGCTTGATGGCGTCCGCCAGGGAGTGGCCGAGCCGCAGCGCCAGCACGATGCTGCGCGAGGTCCCGCAGCGCATGGTCATCTCGCCGGTGTGGGTGCAGGCCGCGGCCCCATAGCGGCTGTCCGCGTAGAAGCCGGCGCCGGGAATCGGCGAGTCGCCGAGCCGCCCCGGATACTTCCACGCCCAGCCGGAGGTCGAGGTCACCACGCCGATATTCTCCCCGACATCGCGGCCCAGGAAGACCGTGGTGTCGCGCACGCGTTCCGGGTCGGTGATGGTGTTGCTGAGCGGGGCCAGGGGAATGTCGGGGAAGGCCGCGCGCTGTTCCGGCGACATCTCTTTCTCCAGCTTCTCCCACCAGACGCGCTTGCTGTCCGGATGCAGCACTTCATCAAAAGCGAAACCGCGCTCGGTGGCGAAGCGGCGCGCGCCGGCGCCGGTCAGCATCACGTGCGGCAGATGCTTCATGACCTCGTGCGCCAGGGCGGAGACGGGCAGGGTGCCAGGGACTGCACCGACCGCGCCGACGTCGCGCGTCGTGCCGTCCATGACGCCGGCGTCGAATTCCATCTCGCCCAGCATGTTCGGCCAGCCGCCGTAGCCGACGCTGCGCACCTTCGCCTCGCGTTCGACCTTGGCGATGCCGGCGACCATGGCGTCGATGCCGGTCCCATCCTGCCTCAGGAGGTCGACCGTGGTCTCGAAACCGGGCCAGGCCTCGGCATTCGCAAGCAGCATTCTCATGATTTACGATTTACTCATTTTGGATAAAAACTGGGCGATGCGCGGCTGCGCCATGCCGCCATCCTGGGCGAAGAAATGCGCGGCCGGCAGGTCGGCCAGCAGGCGCCCCCCGTCCAGGAACACGATGCGGTTCGAAATATGCCGCGCGAATTCGATCTCGTGGGTGACGAAGAGCATGGTGGTCCCGCTTCGCGCCAGCTTGCCCAGGATGGCCAGCACTTCGGCCGTCATTTCGGGATCGAGCGCGCTGGTGACTTCGTCGAGCAGCAGGTAGCGCGGTTTCATGGCCAGGGCGCGGCAGATGCCGACGCGCTGGCGCTGTCCCCCCGAGAGTTGGGCGGGCCAGGCATCCGCGCGCTCCAGCAGCCCCACGGCGGCGAGCAGTTCGCGCCCTTCCTCTTCGGCCTGGCGGCGCGGCACCTTCAATACCTCGATCGGGGCCAGCGTGATGTTCTGCAGCGCCGTCATGTGCGGGTACAGGTTAAACAGCTGGAACACGGTGCCGCAGCAGCGGCGCGCGTGCTGCAGGCCTTTCGGAGCGTCGACGCGGTGGCCATCGACCGAGATCGCACCGCCATCGAGCTTTTCCAGGCCATTGATACAGCGGATCAGCGTCGACTTGCCGGAGCCGCTGGCCCCGAGGATGGACACCACTTCGCCCGGCGCGATGCGCAGGTCGATCCCATCGAGGACCGTGTTGGCGCCGAAGCGCTTGATCACGCCTGCGATCTCGATCATCTTACAAACCCTTCCATTGACTGTGCGCGCGCAGGCGCGCTTCCCACCGGGCGCAGGTTTTCGCGATCAGGCGGGCCATCAGGTAGTACAGCAGGCCGATCACCGTCCAGACGATGAAGGGCTTGAGCGTGCGGACATTCAGGATCGCCCCCACCTTGGTGAGGTCGACGACGCCGATCACCGAGATCAGCGAAGTCACCTGCAGCTGGTTGACCAGCAGGCCGGTCAGCGGGCCGAAGCCAAAGGCCGCCGCCTGCGGCGCCACAACGCGCCACAGCGTCTGCCAGCGGCTCAGGCCAAAGACGCGCGCCGTCTCGAGTTGCTCGCGGCCGACCGATTCGATGGCGGAGACGGCGATCACGTAGACGAAGGCGGCCGTGTTGCCGGACAAGGTGATCAGGGCCGCCTCCACCGGCGTCAGGTCGGTCTGCAGCAGCACCGGCAGGCCGAAGAAGACGAGGAAGAGCTGCACCAGCACAGGCGAATTCTTGAGCAGTTCGGCGAGCAGGGCGCTTAGCGGGGCCAGCAGCGGCGTGCGGTAGTAGCGCAGCATCGCCCAGGAGAGGCCGAGCAGCAGCCCGATGACGGTGGTCGCGGCGAACAAGGCGACGGAGACGCCCAGGCCCTGCAGCAGCAGGAGCAGGTCGTGGTGGGTGAAATCGGTGAAGCGCATCAGGCGAGGTTCCGGTTCAGGCGCCGATGCAGCGCCCCGCTGGCGAGCGACACCAGCCAGGTCATCGCCGCATACAGCACGAGGAGCAGCAGGTAGACCTCGAAGGGCTGGAAGGTATCCGAGGCGACGATCTTCGCGGTGCCGGTCAGCTCGTTGATGGTGATCGCCGACAGGATGGACGAGGTCAGGATCAGGTTCACGAACACCGCTCCGAGCGGGCGGACCGAGGTGCGCAGCGCGATGGGCAGCACGATGCGGCGGTAGATGGCCAGGCGCGACAGGCCGCTGACCTGGGCCGCCTCCAGTACGCCCGGTTCGACGGCCAGGATGCCGGAGCGGATCACGTCGGAGGTAAAGGCGCCGCCCGCCAGCGAGAGCGCGAGCACGCCGGTGGCGAAGGCGCTCAGTTCGACGCCGATCTCGGGCAGGCCGTAGAACAGGAAGAACAGCTGGACGATGAAGGGAATGTTGCGGAAGACGTCGACGTAGACCTCGGCCACGCGCCGGGCCAGCGGCGCGCTTGCCGTGCGCATCAGGGCGGCGGCGATACCGAGCAGCAGGCCGCCGGCCAGGGCCAGCGTGCAGGCGAGGGCGGTGAGGCGGGCGCCGAGCGCGAGGTCGCCCAGATAGGGTTCAAGCGTGGTGAGGTCGAACGGCAAACAGCATACTCCGACTAAATTGAAACCGGTTTCACTGCAATCCTGGCAAGTCTCACACACGCAGCCGGGGATTTCAAGAGCAGGGCGGTTTCAAGCCTGCAGTTTAGCTTTCAGGGCCGCGACTTTCGTGCGGCTGGTCTGGCGGCGCCCGCCGGTGTCGAAGCCGAAGGCGCTGACCATCGGCGCGGCTGCCGGTAGCGGCTCCGAGCAGGATGCGTGGACGTCGGTGAGCGGCAGCTGGGCGCGCAGCAGGTGCACGTTCTCCGCGCTGATGCCGGCGCCGGGCATGATCGTGATGCGGCCGGCGGTGGCATCGAAACAGCGCCGCAGGCCGTCGAGGCCATCCGGCGCGCTGCGGGCGCCGCCGGAGGTGAGGATGCGCTCGAAACCAAGTCCGATGGCCTGGCGGCTTGCCTCGCCAAAGTCCGGGCAGAGGTCGATGGCCCGGTGCAGCGTGCAGCGCAAGCCCTGGTTTGCAGCCCGGCGCACCAGGCGCTCGAGCAGCTGCGAGTCAAGACGGCCGTCCTGCAGGGACGCGCCGAGGACCACGCCTTGCAAACCCGCGGCTGCGACGGCGTCGATCTCCTCCAGCATCAGCTGGGTTTCGAGTTCGTCGAAGCAGAAATCGCCGCCGCGCGGGCGGATCATGGCCACGACCGGGACCGGGCTGCTGGAGGCCGCGCGCAGCAGGCCGGCGCTCGGTGTCAGGCCGCCGATCTCCAGTGCGCTGCACAGTTCGATGCGGTCGGCGCCGCCCTCGATCGCCGCGGCCAAGCCCTGGACGCTGTCGACGCATACCTCCAGCAGGATCGGTTCAGGCATGCGCACCGCCCACTTTCTCGAGGCCCAGCCAGGCCGCGCCGATCAGGCCCGGTTCCGCGCCGGACTGGCCGGGCACGATGATGGGCGCATCGGTCTTGCGCAGGATGCCGGCGCGTACCGCCCCGTCGAGGCGCGCGATCAGGGCCGGGCTGTTGGCCAGGCCGCCGCCCACCGGCAGGATCGAGGCGCCGACGGTGTTGACCAGCATGGCCAGCGGGCCGCTGAGCAGGTCGACGTAGCAGTCGACGGCGCGCCCGGCACGGGCGTCGCCGGCCTGCCAGGCATCGATGATGGCACGGCTGTCCAGCCGCTCCCCGTGCAGGTGCTGGTGCAGCCGCTCCAGGCCGCGCGCGCCGCCGACCGTGTCGATGCAGCCGGTCTGGCCGCAGCCGCAGGGGAAGCGTGGGATTTCCTGCGGTGGAGAGCCTGCGAACTGGGCGGCCACCGGTCCGTGGCCCCATTCGCCCGCGAAACCGCCAGGCCCGCCGACCAGCCGGCCGTTGTAGACCAGGCCGCCGCCCACGCCCGTGCCGAGGATCAGGCCGAAGACGTTCGCATGGCCACGTCCGGCGCCGGCCTGGGCTTCAGCCAAGGCGAAGCTGTCGGCGTCGTTGATGATCCAGACCGGCAGGCCAAGGGCTGCGGCCAGGTCGGCGGACAGGGTGCGGCCGTCGATGCAGGGAATGTTGGCGCACTTGATGCGGCCACCCGCCGGATCGATGACGCCCGCGATCGAGATGGCGACGCCGCGCGAAGGTCCGCCGGCGTCGATCAGGCCGCGCATGGCGGCCGTAAAAGCATCGAAATCGTGGGCGGGCGTCGCTACGCGCGCCAAGGGCCCGATCTGGCCGTCGCTTGTGGCGACCGCGCATTTGATGGCGCTGCCGCCAATGTCGAAACAGGTAATCATGGTGCGCATGATACCGGCAAGTCTTGTTGAAAGGCCAGCGGGCAGAGAATCGGCCTTACTGCGTCGGATCCGGCTTCACGCGGGTCAGCTTGTAGTCGGCGGCGGATCGTTCG
Organism: Pseudomonadota bacterium; assembly: GCA_040758275.1. Taxonomy (GTDB): domain Bacteria; phylum Pseudomonadota; class Gammaproteobacteria; order Burkholderiales; family Burkholderiaceae_D; genus Telluria. Next base: position 1,526 of record JBFLVV010000069.1, on the reverse strand, counting down.
AGCGCGAGCCCGAGGACGTCCTTCAGTTCCTCCGGTTTCGCTCCCGCGTCGAGCTGCCGTTTCGCGAAGGTGTTGCGCAGGGTGCGCCCGCCGGAGCGCTCCAGGTCCAGGCCGGCGCGCTCGAAGGTGGCCCGCATCTGGACGTAGACGGTTTTCCTGGTCAGGCGCTTGCCGGCCACGTTGGCCGGAAAAACGAGCTGGCCCGGGATCTCCATCGCTTCGCGTTCCTCCAGCCAGGGGCGCAGTTCGTCGACGCCTTCGCGCGGGAGGGTGACCGTGTGTTCATGGCTGGTGTCGTGCTTCTCGCTCGGTGTGATGGTGAGCTCGATCGATCCGTCCAGGGCCGCCTGGCGGCCGACCTCGCTCACGAGCAGCCCGACGGCTTCGGACACCCGCAAGCCGGCGAGCGCGATCACGACCTGCATGGCGCGATCGCGCCGGCGCTTCCAGCCGTCGAAGGGGGTGCTGCGGCGCCGCCGCGGCGGGTCGGCCGGCAGGGCAGAGAAGAAGCGTTTGAGCTGGTCCTCCGACAGGCTCCGTCCGGCCTCGTCCTTCTTGATGTGGGCGCGGTCGATCTGGAGGATGGCCTGCTGCGCCGGATTCGGCGTCACGCCGAGGTGTTCGTAGCAGCGCTCCAGCAGCCGCAGGTAGCGGTAGGCGATCTTGCTGTTCAGGACAGGCTTGCCTTTTTCAAGGCGGCCGATGAAGCGCAGCAGGTCGGCCTGGCTGGCGGTGGAGAAGGCGAGTCCCTGTTCCTGGAGCCAGCCGGCCACGTTGTTGAACATGAACCTGTAGATCTTTGCCGATTCCGCGGACAGCAGCTTGAGCGTGCCGTCGGCACGGGCGCGCCGGCCGGTTTCGGCGAAGGCTTCGGTGGACACGAAGTCCTGGAATGCCTTGACTGGGTCGGCATCCCAGAAGGTCAGGGTGTGCATGGCGAGGAGCGTCGAATGAACGTGCCATCACCCTACCATAAAACGTAACTAACCAACGACGCTTTTCGGGCAAACAAATAAACGAAATACTAACGACTCCGGAAACAACAACACTGCAAAAGCAAGCCCCCAGGAAAAAGGCAGCCGGCGCCCCGCGAACGAGTGGCGCCGGCTTGACGACGGCCGAGGAGGGCGGCTGGCCGGTGGTGACGCCCGGCGTGGTTCCCTTCCGCCCGGCGATGCGGCGCCAGTCGCGCTCGATGAAGCCGGCCCCGACGCCATCGTCGATGCCTTCGAGGCAGCCTTCGAGGCGGTCGCGGGGCGTGCGGTTGCGTCCGGGGTCATGGTTGATCTCCCTTGGTGTTTCGCATGCGCTGTTATCGAAGGCAACACAGGTCGACCGTAATCCGTTGATTTCTAGATTCGCTGTTTCGTGAAGCCGTTCCGAGTGGTCAGACCTATACTGAGGTGTACTGTCAATAACGGACACGCTTGTCTTAAGCCGCCTGCGGCTGTTCGCTGAAGGATTCGGCGAACAACGCTGGCGGAACAAAGCCGATGCGGGAATGGCGCCGCTGTCGGTTATAGAAA
>JBFLVV010000068.1:0-30643 GCA_040758275.1 Pseudomonadota bacterium | reverse complement strand
CCGCTAGCGTCCGATAACCCATCGAACCCTCGAGATACCGCTGCACGACAAGCAGCTTGAACTCAGGTGTGTACTTCACCACGAAAAACCCCAAAAGTTGGTGTCCAACTTTCTGGGGTCAGTTCACAGCCGACCACCCTACGCGAACCGCTCCTGATACTCGCTCGGCAGCACGCCCAGCTGCGCCGTGAAAGCCCGCCGCAGATTGTATTCGCTGCCATAACCGCAATCGCGCGCCGCCTGCTTGACGCTCACCCCGGGCCGCTCGAGCATGCGGCAGGCGCTTTCCATCCTGAGGCGCCCCAGGAGCTGGGCCGGCGTCAGGTCCGCCTCCTCGCGCAGCCGCCGGTGCAGCGTGCGCACCGACAGCGCGCAGGCCTCGGCCATCTCCTCGACCCGCACTTCCTGGCGCAGGCGTGGCCGCAGCCATGCCGCCAGCCGCGCATGCACCCCGTCGTCCTGCGACTGCGCCAGCAGCTCGGCGCTGAACTGCCGCTGGCCGCCGGGACGCTTCAGGAACAGCACCAGGCGCCTGGCGACGGCCAGCGCGCGCTGCCGCCCCAGGTCTTCTTCCACCAGGCTCAAGGCCAGGTCCATGCCGGCGCTGATGCCGGCCGAGGTGCGGAACTTGTCGTCGCGGACATGGATCGCATTGTCGAGGACCTGTAGCGTGGGATGTTCGGCGCGCAGCGCCTCCACGTCCTGCCAGTGCGTGACGACGCGCCGCCCGTCCAGCAGGCCGGCGCGGGCCAGGACGAAGGCGCCGGTGCAGACCGCGCAGCAGCGCGCTACCTGGCTGCTGGCCTCGCGTATCCAGCCCAGTACCGGGCTCGATGCCGACGGCAGGTCGCGCACCCTGCCACCCGCGACGATGAGCGTGGCCTTGCCCAGTGCGGCCGGCAGCGCCTCGGCCAGCAGGCTCACGCCGGACGATGACGCTACTACCCCACCGTCGGGTGCGGCGATGTGTACACGGTAGGGAGGGGGCAGGCCGGCGTCGACGGCTTCGTCGTTCGCGCTGGCGAAGACCTGGGCCGGGCCGGTGGCATCGAGCAGCAGGAAGTTCGGAAAGACGAGGATCCAGACGTCGATCGGGGAAGCGGCATGTGTCATGGTGGCAGATATTCAACGATCAATGGCAGTTCTGTCAATCCGTGGCTGGCTACACTGGCGTTCCCCCTGTTTTCGATCGGTACGCATGCGTCTCCTGTTCTCCCTTCTGGTCCTGCTCCTCTCCTGCCCCGCCCATGCCGACCGTCTCGACGAGGCCATCGAGGCCGAGATGGTGCGCCGCCACGTTCCCGGCATGGCCGTCGTCGTCCTCAAGGATGGCCGCATCGTGCGCGAGCGCAGCTACGGCCTGGCCAATGTCGAGCATGGTGTGAAAGTGACGCCTTCGACCGTGTTCCAGTCCGGCTCGGTCGGCAAGACCTTCGCCGCCGCACTGATCCTGCTGCTGGCCGAAGATGGCAAACTGCGCCTCGACGATCCCGTCTCGCGCCACCTGCCGGAGGCGCCGGCCGCCTGGGACGGCATCACGATCCGGCACCTGCTCACGCATACGGGCGGGCTGGGCGAGCCTTACCAGAAGATCGACCTGCGCAAGGATTACACGGACGCGGAGCTGATCGCCATCGAAGCCTCCCTGCCGCTGCTGTTCGCGCCGGGCGAGCGCTTCAGCTACAGCAATGCGGGCTACCACCTGCTCGGTTTCATCGCCACGCGGGTCGGCGGCAAGCACTGGAGCGAGCAGCTGCAGGAGCGCATCTTCGCTCCGCTGGGCATGGGCGCGCGCGTGATCAACGAGGCGGAGATCGTGCCGCACCGCGCGGCGGGCTACGAGTGGTCGGACGGCAAGCTGCGCAACCAGTCCTGGGTCTCGCCCAGCCTGAACGCGACCGCGGACGGCGCCCTCTACCTGACTGCGCGCGACCTGGCCCTGTGGGACCTGGCCCTGCGCGGCAAGCGCGTTCTCGATGCGAAGCTGCAGGCGGCCAGCTGGACCCCGCCGCGCCTGGCGGACGGCAGCGCCTCGCCCTATGGCTACGGCTGGTATGTGGGTGAACAGAACGGGCACCGCACCATCCTGCATGGCGGCGCCTGGCAAGGTTTCAAGGCCCTCATCACGCGCTATGTCGACGACGACATGACGGTGATCGTGCTTGCCAACAGCGCTGTCGCGCGTGTCGGCAAGATCGGAGACATGGTGGCAGGCCATTATGTCCCGGCGCTGGCGCCGGTACGCGCCAAGGCGATTCCAGATCGCGAACCCCTTCTCGCGGACCAGGCTCGCGAGGCCATGGCGCGCCTGGCTGCGCGGCAGTCCCCGGCGAAGCTGTCGGCCAAGGAAACAGAACGCTTCACTCCCCGCTGGATCGGGATCATCGCCGACGAGATCGCCAATGCCGGGCCGCTGCGCGCCGTCGAGCTGCTCGCGCGCAGCGAGGAAGGATCGGTGCAGACCTCGCGCTACCGTTTCCTCTACCGCGACGTGACCATGCTCGTCACGCTCAAGCGCGCCCCCGACGGCACGATCGAATGGCTCGGAATCGGACTGGAATAGCCCGCCGTCCATACAAGCCGCCTGCCGAAACGATGTAGGATGGGGTTTTCGGCATGGATGAAACCGATTGATGAAACCCGAGATCGCGGTATTGGGCAGCGTGTGGAGCGATGAAGTGCTGCGCGCCCTGGATGGACACTACAGCTGCCACTTCCCGGCGCGCATGGCCCCTGAAGAGCGTGCGGCCTTCGAGCGCGAGACCGCGCCGCGTATCCGCGCGGTGCTGACCACCGGCACCGTGGGCCTGGACGCCGCCGGCGCCGCGGTGTATCCCAGCCTGGAGATGCTCTCGGTGCACGGGGTCGGCGTGGATGCCGTCGATCTCGACGCCATGGCGGCCCGCGGCATCGTCGTCACCAACACGCCCGACGTGCTGACCGAGGACGTGGCCGATCTTGCGGCTTCGCTCCTGCTCACCATCTCGCGCCGCCTGCAGCAGCTGGACCGCTACGTGCGCGCCGGTCACTGGGAAGAAAAACGCACCCTGCGGCCGGCGCGCAGCCTGCGCGGCAAGGTCGCGGGCATCTACGGCTACGGGCGCATCGGCCAGGCGCTGGCAGGCCGCCTGCGCGCCTTCGGCATGGAGATCCGCTACTTCCAGCGCAGCGCCGGGCCCGAGCCGCAGCTGCGCTGCGATTCGCTGCGCGAACTGGCCGCGGTCAGCGACTTCCTGGTCCTGTGCACACCGGGCGGCGCGGCCACCCGCCATGCCGTGGATGCGGCGGTGCTGGACGCGCTCGGCCCAGAAGGCACGCTCGTCAACATCGCGCGCGGCTCGGTGGTGGACGAAGCCGCCCTGGCCGAGGCCCTGGCCAATGGCCGCCTGGGCGCCGCGGCGCTGGACGTCTTCGAGGACGAGCCGCGCGTGCCCGCGGCACTGCGCGCCATGGACAATGTGGTGCTCACACCCCACGTCGGCAGCTTTACGGTGGAGACCCGCCGCGCCATGGCCAGGCTGGCGGTCGGCAACCTCGACGCGCATTTCGCGGGCCGGCCCGCCTTGACGCCTGTGTGCTAGGGTAGTTCGAGGCCGGCAGGCGCCTGCTGGCGCGTGAAGGTCGGCCCGATGGTGGTGGGCCGGCCGCCTTGCCACACGAGCCGGTCGATGCACATGCGCCGCCCGGTCATGGCCGTGTCCCAGGCGTGGTAAACGATCCAGTCCTGGCTGCCGTCGGGCGAGGTGGTGAAGGAGTTGTGGCCGGGTCCGATCACGTTTGGCGCTCGCGAACGCATCAGGAGCGCTTCTTCGCTGCCCTCCGGGCGGGTGAAGGGGCCGAGCGGATGGTCGGCCACCACGTAGCTGACGCCATAGTTTTCCTTCTCCCAGGCGCCGCCGCTGTAGAAGCAGTAGTACTTCCCGCCGTGGACCAGCACGGACGCGCCCTCCACGGTATGCCAGTCGTAGACCGCGTCGTACATCGCGCGCTGCATCTTGAACAGGTGCCAGTCCGCGTGCGGACGCGCCACCGTGCGCGGCTCGCCTGCCAGGCGGTCCATCGCCAGCAGGCGGTCGACCACGATGCCGGTGCCGATGCGGTGGTCGTCCTCGAACTCCAGGAAGTCGACGCAGTAGTAGAGGTACCATTGGCCGTCCGCATCGCGAAAAGGGTGGGCGTCGATCGAGAAAGGCTGGTCGGGCACCAAGAGCACGCCGCAGTCCTTGAAGGGCCCGGCCGGATTGTCGGCCACGGCCACCCGCAGCTTGTGGTGCTTGCCTTCCACGTCGCCGCGCGAGTAGTACAGCCAGAACCTGCCCTCGCTGCAAGCCACTTCGGGCGCCCAGAAGTGATCAAGCCCCGGCTCCATCAGCGCGTAGCCGGCCGGATGCCAGTCGACCAGGTCGTTCGACACCAGCACCGGGAAGCGCCCGCCTCCGGGGCCGTCGGGCGCGGTGCCGTAGGCGAAATACCGCCCCTCGTGCTTGAGCACGAAGGGGTCGGCCATGATTTCCGGGTACACCGGATTGCAGTAAGTCTTCTGCATCGCTTCCTCACATCTGGTAGCGCAGGCTGATGCCGTAGGTGGTCGGGTTGTAGCGGATGTCGCGCGGCCGGATCGGGTCGCCCAGGTAGCTTTCGTAGCGTTCCTTGGTCAGGTTGATCGCGTCGAAGTTCAGCGACAGTTGCGGGGTGAGCGCGTAGCCGACACTGAGGTCGACATAGGTCGCCGCCTTGATATAGCGGTCCTGGTTGAAGCGCGGTTCCGCAATCTGCTCGACGTACTTGCCGCGCCTGGTCGCGGCCAGGCGGCCGGTCCAGCCGCTGCCTTCGTACAGCAGGGCGAAGTTGTAACTCTGGCGCGCTACCCCGACCAGTTGCGTCGTGGTGTAGGCGCCGCTGTTAAGTGCGGTGCGGGTCTGGTTCTCGCCGTCGATCCAGGTGTAGTTGAACTGGGCGCCCAGGCCGCTCCAGGCCCCCGGCAGGAAGTCGAAGAACTTCTGGATCCCGAATTCCGCGCCCTTCAGTTTGCCCTTGCCGGAATTCTGCGGGCGGGTCACGCGGTAGTTGACGCCGTTGATCGTCTCCTGCTGCTCGAAGTTCTGGAGGTAGCCGTCGATATCGCGGTGAAACAACGCGATCTGGGCGAAACCGTTATTCTGGAAATAGTATTCGAGCGTGGCGTCTGTGTTGATCGATTCAGTCGGCGACAGCTGCGGATTGCCTGCCGTCCCGGTACCAGGCGCATTGATGGTCGGCGGAATCAGGGACAGGGCCGGATTCAGCTGCGAGAACTCGGGTCGGGTAATGGTCTTGCCGACGCTCAGGTGCGACTGGATACGGTCGGTCCAGTTGACGACGGCCGACACGTTCGGCAGGAAGTTGGTCTCGTCGCTGTCCTCGTTGAGCGGCGTGACCACGTCGCCGATGCGCTGGTTGCCTTCGAGCTTGCGGTCGACCTTCACCAGGCGCCCGCCGATATTGCCAGTGACGCCAATGCCGGCCAGTGCGGCCTTCCAGCGCGCCCCCAGATGCAGCGTGTAAGTGCGCTCGCGCTGCTCGAACAGCCGCATCGGGTCGTCCGGGACGCGGCCTGCAGGCTGGCCGTAGAAGGCCCGCACCCGGTCGGCCTGGTAGATCAGGTAGTCGCGCGACGGCGTCACCCACGGCCCACCGAGCCGGTCCAGGCCCGGCACAAGGGTCTGGAACTCAGGGCCAAAAGCAGCAATCGGCGAGGGACGGAACGCATCCTCGGGCAGGTTGCTGGCGCGCTCGCCGCTGTGATAGCCGACCTCGCGATGGGACAGTCGGAAACCGCCGGTCAGCGCTGTGAAGAATCCGTCTCCACCCAGGCGGTAGATGGCGTCAGTCCGGAACTGGGCCTGCTTGCCGCGCGACTCGCCCCAGTTCTGCACCATGCCGCGCATGACGAACTCGTTCGGATCGCGCAGCGGATTGCTGCTGGTCGGCGTCGTCACCGAATTGTAGCCCCCATGTCCGTCGCGCCCGTAGGTGTAGACATGGGCGCTTGCGCCCGGAACCTGCTGGTCGACGATGACAGTGTCATTGATGAAGTCCGAGCGCGTGAAGGCCAGGTTGCTGTCGACCGACAGCGGGCCCTTGCGGTGCTTCAGGCCGAAGTTCAGGAAGTGCGTATCGGTGCTTTCTTTTACGCCCCAGGTACTGGTGGCGGTGTAGGGATCCCAGCCATAGGGCTCGCGGTACTTGGCGGCGGGAGCATAGGCCGACTGGATCGGACAGATGATGCCGATCGGGGTGCGGCAGTGGTCGCCCTCTGGTCCCATTACCACGTTGCTCAGGCGCGGCGCCCAGGTGGTGACGTTGATCATGTAATTGACCTGGCTCTTGCCCCGGTAGCTGGTGCCCAGGTATTGGGTGCTGAACTCGGTTTCCGGATTGATCTTCCATTGGAAGGCGGCGTGGATGCTGCCGCGCTCGCGGTCGCCGGCGTTGTAGATCCCGCCGACTTCCGGCATTTCGCCCAGCCGGTCGCCCGTCTGCAGCGGCGCGACCGGCTGACTGTCTTCCAGGCGGATGGCGGTGCCGTCCGGGCTGACCGAGAAGATTCGGTCGGGACGGTTGACCCACTGCACCGGGAAGGCCCAATGGTCCTTGTTGTAGGCGACGTCGACCAGGAAGCCCATCTCGCCCCTGCCGGTGTTCCAGCGATTGCTCATCAGGAGGCCGCCGCCCGGGTTGTTCTTCTCCTTGGTCGCCTCGCTGCCTTCGACGTAGCTGCGGCGGTTCTCCAGGAAGCCGGTGACGGTGTAGCCCTTGAAGTCGAAGGGCGCGCGCAGGCGCACGTTGACGTTGCCGGCGATGCCGCCCTCGAACTGGTTGGCGGTGGCCGATTTGTAGACGTCCAGGCCCGCGATCGACTGGACCGGCAGGTCCTGGTAGGACAGGCGGCGGCCGGTGCCGGTGAAGATCTCGTTGCCGTCGATGGTGGTGGCCACGTCGGGCAGGCCGCGGATGATCACGGAACTGGTCTCGCCGCGGTCACGCCCCACCTGCACCCCGGCGATGCGCTGCAGGGCGTCGCCGGCGGCGCGGTCGGGGAACTTGCCGATGTCGTCGGCGTTGATCGAGTCCACCACCTGCTCGGCATCGCGCTTGATCTGCTCGGCGGAGCGGATGCTGCTGCGGATGCCCGTCACCTGCACGGTGGCCACGGCCCCGCCCGCGGGCGCCGGCGCGGCCTGGGCCTCAGGCCCCGCCGCTGCGCGCGCCGCATCCTCGGCGGTGGGCTGGGACTGCGGATCAAGCTGCTGGACTGTGTTTTGCGCGGCGGCGAAGCCGATATGGGCGCACAGCAGCATGGCTGCGGCGCAGACCGGCCGGACTGTCAAGGTCGTCATCGAGTGTCTCCTGAAAGCTGTGAACGGGCCTGCGACCGCTACGCGGATGTGAAAAATTCGTCCATGGCTGCGTTGCCTCGTCTCGCCGTACTCGCGTACTGTCTTCGACTCGGCGCCTTGCCATGGCCGTTTTTTCACACCCTCTACGGCCGGGCCTGCCGATATTGGAATTCGTATTAGTCATAATTTATGACCAATATGACAAAAGCTATCTGAAATCGCGCCGTGGTGGCGCACTCAAGGACAGTGCGAAACGGGGTCAGAAAGCGCCCGGCGCGGCCACGGAGTCGCGCTCCACCAGAGGGCAATCCATCTTCATGCTGGTGCGCCGGACCACGCCTCCGTTGACCTGGGCAATCAAACTTTCCGCCGCCCAGCGCCCCATTTCGTAGTTCGGCAACAACACCGTACTCAGCGGTGGCTGGGTATAACGGGCAATGTCCTGGTCGTCATACCCGACCACCGAGACCTCGGCCGGGACCGACAGGCCGAGTTCGCGCACCGCCTCCAGGGCGCCGACCGCCATCAGGTCGTTGGCGCAGAACAGGGCCGTGGGCGGATCCGGCAGGCTCAAGAGGGCCAGCGCATGCTCATGGCCGCTGCTGACCTGCCAGTCGCCCTCGCGCACCAGCTGGGGGTCGAAGGGAATGTCGCGGGTGGACAGGGCCTGGCGATAGCCCTTCAATCGCTCTGCCGCGGCCTCGATCCAGCCTTCGCCGTTGACGAGGCCGACGCGGCGATGCCCACGCTCCAGCAGATGCATGGTGGCGGCAAAACCGCCCAGCACTTCGCTTGGCACCACCGAGGAATACAGGCGGTCGCGCGTATGGCAGTTCAGCAGCACAGTGGGCACGGTCGCCAGCAAGGCCGGCACCGTGACCGCGCGCGTGAAAATGGTGGCGTACACGACGCCCAGCAGGGCCGGATTGCCCAGCACCCGTCCCAGCACCGCGTTCTCGTATTCCGGGTCGCTGCGGGTGGCGAACACGCTCAGCAGGCAATCGTGCTCCCAGGCCGCGTCGCGCGCGCCGTCGATGGTCAGCATCGCGTGCGGGCTGGTCGAGAGTTCGTCGGTGAGATAGACGATCAGGTTGCGCTGCTGGGCGCCTTCCATGCCATGGCCGTGGCGCTCGACCGGATAGCCGATCTCGCGGGCGATGCGCAGCACGCGCTTGCGGGTCTCGCCCGACACCTTGGCGCCGCTCATCTGGTTGATCACCAGGGACACGGTCGACTGCGACACCCCTGCCAGCTTGGCGATGTCGGTCATGGTCGGCCGCCGCGGGCGGCCGCCCCCTCCCCCGGCGCTCACTGCGCCGGCGGCACCCGCGGCATCGCGGCGCCGTTCGCATCGAAGAGGTGGCCATGGGCCGGGTCGAAGCCCAGGCGCACGCGGGTCCCGGCCGTGGGACCGGCAGCGGCGCCTTCCGTGCGGCACTTCACCGCGATCATGTCCGGCACGCCCTCGGCCCGGGCATGCACGATGGCCGCGTCACCCAGGTATTCGACCAGGGCGACGGTCGCGGGAATGCCGCCGCTCTCCCAGTCGCCGAGCACGCGCAGGTGCTCGGGCCTCACGCCCAGCGTCACCGGGCCGCCCGGCGCGGCGCGGGAGGCGTCGGCGGCGACGTCGACATGCACACCGCCGGCCAGGCGCACGTGGGCGACGACGTCCTACTCGCCCGCCAGCGCGCCCGGCAGGAAGTTCATGCGCGGCGAGCCGAGGAAGCCCGCCACGAAGGTGTTCGCGGGCCGCTCGTACAGCGCCACCGGCGTGCCGACCTGCTCGATGCGGCCGCCGTTGAGCACCACGATCTTCTGGCCCAGGGTCATGGCCTCGACCTGGTCGTGGGTCACGTAGATCATCGTGGCCTGCAGGTCGTGGTGCAGGCGCGCCAGTTCGACCCGGGTCTGGCCGCGCAGCGCGGCGTCCAGGTTCGAGAGCGGCTCGTCGAACAGGAAGACCTGGGGCTTCCTCACGATCGCGCGGCCGATCGCCACGCGCTGCCGCTGGCCGCCCGACAGCGCCTTGGGCCGGCGCTCGAGCAGGTGGCCGATCTGCAGGATCTCGGCGGCGCGCGCCACCCGCTCGGTGATCTCCGCGCGCGGCACGCCGGCCAGCTTGAGGGCAAAACCCATGTTCTCGGCCACCGTCATGTGCGGGTACAGCGCATAGCTCTGGAACACCATCGCAATGCCGCGCCGCGCCGGCTCGACATCGTTGCACACCGTGCCGCCGATCTCCACCGTGCCCGAGCTGACGTCTTCCAGCCCGGCGACGATGCGCAGCAGGGTCGACTTGCCGCAGCCCGAAGGGCCGACCAGCACCACGAATTCGCCGTCCGCGATGTCGAGGTCGATGCCTTTGAGGACGGGGTTGTCCTCGTACTGCTTGGTGATGCCTGTCAGGCGCACAGATGCCATGGGGTCTCCGCGGAGTTCAAACGAATCATCCTTTCAGTCCGGTCGCGGCCAGGAAGCCGTGGGTCACGCGGCGCTGGAACACGACATAGGCCAGCGCCACCGGCAGCGCGCCGATCAGGGCCGCCGCCATCAGCTGGGCATAGCGCACGCCGAAGGCGTCGTAGGTCTGGGTCAGGCCGAGGGGGATGGTCATCATGTCGTTGGACGTCACGATGATGAAGGGCCAGAGGAAGTTGTTCCATGCCCCGATGAAGGTGACGATGGCCATCGCCCAGACGATGTTGCCGGACACCGGCAGGTAGACGCTCCACAGGATGCGCAAGGGTCCGGCGCCATCCATGACGGCGGCCTCGCGGAAGTCCGCGGGGATCGCGTCGAAAAACTGCTTGAACACATAGATGACCACGGGCGCCACCACCTGGGGCAGGACGATGCCGGCATAGCTGTTGATCAGGCCGAGCTGGTTCATCATGCGAAACAGCGGCACCAGCAAGGCCTCGAAGGGCACGAGGAAGGCCAGCATGGTGATGGCGAACACCATGGTGCGGCCGCGGAAGCGCAGCTGGGAAAAGGCGTAGGCCGCCATCAGACTCAGGGCCATGGTCACGACGGTGACGAGGAAGGCCACCAGGGCGCTGTTGAACAGCCAGCGTCCCACATTGCCGGCCGCCAGCACCTTGGTGAAGGCCGCCAGGGTCCAGTCCTGGGGCAGCCAGTGGAAGACAGCGGAGACGGTCTCGTGCTCGGGCCGCAGCGCCGTGCTCACCGCCCACAGCAGGGGCGCGACCCACATGGCGGCGAGCAGCAATGCGGCGAGTGCGCCGACGATGGTCCAGCCGAGCCCTGCCCGCCGGTTCATGCATCCCTCCGCGACAGCCAGCCGACAAAAGCCGCCTGGGCCAGCGACAGCGCGATCACGATCGCAACGAAGGCCATGGCGATCGCCGCCGCATAACCCGCGTCGCTCTGGGTAAAGGCGGTTTCGTACATATAGTGCAGGGTCACGCGGGTGGTGTTGAAGGGCCCGCCCGTGGTCATGATGTAGGTCTGGCCGAAGATCTTCATCGAAGCGATCAGCTGCAGCACCAGGGCCATGCCGGCCACCGGGCGCAGCGCCGGCCAGGTGATCGTGCGGAACAAGGTGAAGCCGCGCGCCCCGTCGAGCGCCGCCGCCTCGTAGAGCTCGGCCGGGATGTTGCGCAGGCCGGCTAAAAACATCAGCATGTTGAAGCCGACCGTCCACCAGATGGTGCCGATCGCCACCATCGGCATGGCCCAGGTCAGGTCGGCGAACCAGGCGCGCTGCATGCCGAGCACGTAATTCACCACGCCGGAGGACGGCTGCAGCATCCAGTCGGCGATCAGGGTCATCACCGAGATCGGCAGCACATAAGGCAGGAAGAAGGCGCCCTGCAGCCAGCTGCTCGCACGGGTGAAGTGGTTCACCAGCAGGGCCATCACCAGCCCCAGCACCGTCAGCGGCACCACGGTGAGCAGGGCGAAATAGAAGGTATTGCCGACTGCGGCCCAGAAGGACGGGTCCTGCACCAGGGTGAAATAGTTGTCCAGGCCGACGAAGGCATTGGTGCGGGTCAGGCTGCTCTCCGTCAGGCTCATGTAGAAAGTATCGAGCGCCGGCAGGAAGAAGAAGAGGATGAAGGTGACGGCGAACGGCGCCAGCAGCAGGGCTGCGGGCAGCGTGTCGCCTCGTTTCACGGTTGGACGGTTGGCGGGCATGGGCTCGGCCTCAGTAGCGCGGCGGGCGCTTGCGGATCAGGCGCGCGGCCTCGGTCTCGAACATGCGCAGGGCCTGGGCGGGCGCCAGCTGGGACGACAGCGCCGCCGGCAGGTATTTCGAGGCCATGGCCTCCAGCGGACCCGCCGCGCCCATATACCAGGCGTCCGGGTCGTAGATCACATGGCGCGGCACCTCGGCATAGACGGCGTTCGGTTGCAGCGCGCGCGCCGCCGGGGACTCGGCCACCGGCCGGTAGGCCAGCACATGGCCGCCCTCGGCCCAGCCCAGGGAATTCTTGCTCACAAAAGCAATGAAGCGCATCACGGCGCGCGCCTTCTGCTGCGACATCGGGCGGCCCTCGTTGGCCGGAATCGCGAAGGCGTGGGAATCGGCCCAGACGCTGTCGTTGCCGAACATGCGCGGCAGAGGCACGATGCCATACTCGAAGCCGAGGGTGCCCTGCCTGGTCGCACGCACCATTTCGGGAACCTCCCACACGCCGTTGATCATGAAGCCGGCATTCCCGCCCATGAACTGGCTGGTCGACGCGGCGTAGTCCAGGCCCGGCTGGGCATAGCCGGCCTTGAACCAGCTGCTGATGCGCGCCAGCGAATCGACCCCTTGCGGGCCATAGGCAAAGTGCCCGTTCTCGATCAGCGGCGCGTTGCGCTGGGCCAGCATCGTGATCCACAGGCGCCAGATGGCGTAGGAACTCTGGCTGCTCTCCATCGTCATGCCGGGGCGGCCTGTGGCCTGGCGCACGGCGCGGAAGGCATGGGTGAGCGCATCGAAGCCCGCGATGGGCTTGAGCACGCCGGATGCGTCGAGCAGGCCGGCCCTGCCCACCAGGGTCTTGTTGTAGTACAGGACCAGCGGGTGCAGGTCGAGGGGAATCGCGTAGGTCTTGCCGGCGTGCTGGGATTTCTGCCACTGGCGCGGATAGAAGTCGTTTGGGGCCAGGCCCGCCTCCTGCAGCTCGTGCGGCGCGATTGGGCGCAGCACGCCGCCGCCGGCCAGGTTGGTCATGCGCGACAGGTGCACCGTGGCGATGTCCGGCCCGGCGCCCACGACCGAGGAGGTGATCAGCTTGGTGTAGAAGGGTTCGCCCCACTTCAGCGTGGTGCTGACGACCCGCACCTCGCGCTGGCTGGCGTTGAAGCGCTGCACCAGGTCGGACATGCGCGCGCCGTCGCCGCCGCTGAGCAGCGTCCACATGCGGACTTCGACCTGCGCGCGCGCGGCCATCGGCGCCGATAAGAGCACCGCGAGCACCGCGCCGGCGAGGCGCAACGCCAATGGGGTCAATCCTGTCTCCTGGCCTGTGTTGGAATCTTATGAATTAATACTAGCAAATAATTATTATCCGGGGCCGTCCTGCTGAACTGGTCTTGGGCTGGCCTGCCGGGATTGCTGCAACGCGGTAGAATCGTCGTTTTGCCCCGTGGTGCGAAGTATGTGGATCGGTGTGCTGTGCGGCCTGCTGGCCGGCGCCCTGTGGGGCATGGTGTTCGTGGTGCCCGAGCTGCTGGGCGCCTTTTCGCCGCTGGAGATGGCCGTGGGACGCTATGTGGCCTACGGCGCCTTCGCCTTCGGCCTGCTGCTGCCGCGCCTGAAGCTGCTGCTCTCGACCCTGTCGCCCGGCGACTACGCCGCCCTGCTGCGCCACGCGCTGGCCGGGAACATCGTCTATTACATGCTGCTGGCCGTGGGCGTGAAGTACGCCGGCGTGGCGCCGACCTCGCTCATCATCGGCATGCTGCCGGTGCTCGTGACCCTGCTGGGCCGCAACGACCATGGCGCGGCGCCGCTGCGCCGCCTCGCCCTGCCCCTGCTGCTGGTGGCGGCAGGCATTGCCTGCATCAATATCGACACCTTTGCCCATGCCGGGCCGGGCGAGTCCTTCGCCGCGATCGGACTGGGCGTGCTGGCCGCGACCGGCGCCCTGCTGTGCTGGGGCTGGTATGCCCTGGACAATGCGCGCTACCTGAAGCGCAATCCGCAGTTTTCCAGCGCCCAGTGGTCGGCCCTGTATGGACTCGCCACCGGCGTCATCGCCCTGCTCATCGGCCTGGGCGCCTGGGGCGCCGGCGCCGCCTGGCGGCCTTCGCCATCGCGCGACTGGCTGCTGTTCTGGGGCTGCAACATCGTGATCGCACTGGGCGCCTCGATGATCGGCAACCAGCTGTGGAACGTGGCCAGCCGGCGCGTGCCGGTGACGCTGTCCGGCCAGCTGATCCTGTTCGAGACCCTGTTCGCGCTGCTCTATGGCTTCGTCTACCGCGGCATGGGCCCGCGTCCGCTCGAACTGGCGGCGATCGCCCTGCTCGTCGCGGGCGTCACCTGGTCGGTGCGCGCCCACGCCGACGACACGCCGCCAACTGCCCTATCGCCCGAGGCGCATGAGGCCGAGCTGGCTGAAGGTGACGGCGTGTCCGGCGCCGCCCATCGCCACCAGGCCTAGTTTCGCCGCGCCCCGGAGGGTGTGGGTCCAGGTGCCGCCGCGCACCCAGTCCTTGCCGTCCTGGCTCGACCAGGCGGTGTAGCGCTCCTCTTTCCCGCCGCGGCGGATGTCGATCCTGAGCCAGGTCCATTCGCCCGGCGTGCCCACCACCGTGTTGCCGTAGCGCGGATAGCCCTTGCCGACCGGGGCGAGTTCCTTGCCGAATTCGACCTGGCGCTGGCCGTTGTGGGCCAGCTCCACCAGCTTCAGGTAATTGTCGTCGTCGCGCATGATGACGAGACCGGCCTGCACCGGGCTCGCGCAGCAGTCGAGCGGCGCGTCCAGGCGCAGGCGCGCTTCGATGCGCAGGTCCCCGGGCGGCAGCGGGGTCACCAGCACCGCGGCGCTGTCGGTGCCTTCATGCAGGTCGGTCTGCTGGGTCGCCATGCGCAGGCCCGGCTGGCCGCCGGCCCAGCTGCCCGCCGCCTGCGGCCGCACCCAGGTCCAGCGCGGGTCCAGCTTGTCGCCGACGAAGCGATCGGTCCAGATGGGCGTGGTGGCGGGCGCCTTCTTCGCCATCGCAGGCGCCGCCTGCGGCGGTCCGGGCCTGGTGGCCGGCCCCGGCTGCGGCGTGTCGGACGGCCCCTGGTCGCGGTTGACGACCGGCCAGCCCTCGACCCAGTCGATGCGGTCCAGCAGCAGCGGGCGGCGGGTCAGCTTGTCCTCGACGCTGAAGTAGCCCTTGTCGCGGTCCACCGCATGGTAGAAGGTCCACCACTGGCCGGCCGGGTCCTGGAACACGGTGTTGTGGCCGGCCCCGATCCAGCGGTTGCCGTTCTGCTGCAGCACCGGCGTGCCGCCGACCCGGCTGGCCGCCATGTCGTTGCCCTGGCGGTCCAGGAAAGGCCCCTCCGGGCTGCGCGCGCGGCCCACGTAGAGGGCATAGCCGGTCAGCGGCCCGCGGCAGCAATCGGTGCTGGAGGCGAACAGGTACCAGTAGTCGCCGTGACGCACCACCTCCGCCCCCTCGTAGCGGTTGGCGGCCGCGATCCGCACGGCGTCGCCTTCGACCTTCAGGCCGTCGCGCGAGAGGCGCTGCACGTAGATGCCGCCGCCATAGCTGCCGTAGTAGAGGAAGCGGTCGCCCTGGCTGTCTTCGATGACGTCGGGGTCGAAGGTCCACTGGAAGTTGCAGCCCGCGCCCGCACGGCGCGGCGCCACCACCAGGTCCCGGGCCGGCGTCCATGGGCCTGAGGGCGAGGCGCTGGTGGCGACCGCGATCCCGCTGTCGGCCTCGCAGCCCTTCTCGGGACTGTGGGCGTCCGCCACGTCGGTGACGGTGAAGTAGAGGTAGTAGCTGCCGTTCTGGTAGACCGGCTCCGGCGCCCACAGGCCCGCCTTGGGACCGGCCAGGCCCGCCGGACGCTTGTCGAAGGCGTCTCGCACGAAGTACCAGTTGACCAGGTCGACCGAGCGGTAGACCGGCATCATGCGGAACTTCCAGCCCTTGCCCTCCCGCTCCTTGTAGCTCACCGGATCCATGGTGCAGTACATGTACCAGACGGTCGGCGAGGTGGTGCGGTCGCGCAGGAGCGAAGGGTCGGCGCAGCTCTCGGCCAGGCTGCCGTCGGCCAGGCGCAGCGGCAAGGGATTGGTGTAGCTCGCTTCCCTGGCGGCGCTCGTCGCGGCGGCGGCCAGCAGCGCCGCGGCCAGGCAGGATCGTGCAGAACAGGACATACGGTCTCCTTGTCGGCGCCCCCGGTCGCGGCGCATCTTGTTGTCCGAAAAATATGTCAAACCCGGCCGTCGCGGCGCACGTCAGCGTTCATGGCCCCGTCATGTAGCGCCGGCATCCTTGCGAGACGGGCAGCGCCCTCGGGTTGACGAATCGACCAGATTGTCAAGCGAGACGTTGTAGCAAAGTCGTATTTGCGTTCATTTATTTCACAATACTATTTCCTTTGATCACTACCTGCTAGACTGCCCGCTCGCGCATCCCACGACGCAAGCAATATTGGCACACAAAAAATAGAAGGGATGCCGCCCCTTATGGGGCAAGCAACAAAAACAAAACCAGGGAGTTGTTTTACATGAAAGCAAAGCAGGTCCGTCCGGCGCAAACGCTGCTGGCCGTCGCAGTATCGGGTCTGTGCATGAACATCGTGCACGCGCAGGAAAAAAACCAACAGGACAACGCCGTCCCCGAGGTCGTCGTCACCGCACAGCGCACCACCTCGCTGGCCTCGCGCACCCCGGTCGCCATGAGCGTCGTGAGCGGCAAGCAACTGCGCGAGATCGGTCTCGACAATCCCGCCGCGCTCGGCGCGCGCCTGCCGAACGTGCACATCGACCAGGCCTTCTCGGGCCTGCGCGTGACCATCCGCGGCATCAGCAACAACGACACCACCGACAAGGGCGACCCCTCGGCCGCCTTCATGCTGGACGGCGTCTACATCGCGCGCCCGGCCGGCCAGACCGCCAACTTCCTCGACGTCGACCGCATCGAAGTGCTGCGCGGCCCGCAGGGCACCCTGTACGGCCGCAATACCACGGCCGGCCTGGTCAACGTGATCTCGAACGCGCCGACCAGGCAGCTCGAAGGCCGCGTGGCGGTGGAAGCCGGCACCCACGGCAACCGCAAGGCCGAGGGCGTGGTCAACGTCCCCGTGAGCGATGCACTGGCCCTGCGCGCCGCCGTCAGCACGCGCCACCAGGATCCCTTCCTGAAGAACGGCCAGGGCACGGGCCTGCGGCCCGGCATGGACCGCGACGACCGCGATGCCCGCCTGTCGGCGAAACTGGCCATCGGCCGTGACGCTTCCCTGCTGCTGCGCTACGACCACAGCGAAGTCAGCGACAACAACGACCGCATCGTCCCCGACACCAACTTCTATACCGGCGTCTCGAGCGGCAAGCCGCAGTGGCGCCCGGGCTCGACCGACGAACGCCTGACCATGGGCTTTCGCCCGGTGAACATCGCGCCCGTGCAGGGCGCGCAGGGACGCCGCGCGCGCGGGCTCACCGCGGACCTGAGCTGGAACCTCGGGCCGGCCACCGTCTACTACCTCGGTTCGCGCCGCGAACTCGACCAGCAGATGGTGAACAACTACTACTACCGGATCTCGCTCGCGCCGCCGATCGCGCTCGGGGTGATCAACACCTACGACGGCGCCAACACCCAGGGCTCGCACGAGCTGCGCATCGCCACCAACGGCAATGGCCCGGTCAGCGCCCAGGCCGGCCTGTACCACTTCGAGGAAGAATCGGACACCAGCTATGCCTTCCAGGGCCTGCGCCCGGTCGGCCTGCCGCCGTATTACTCCTTCCCGCTGGTGACCAATGCGCGCAGCAAGGCCGCCTTCGGCCAGCTGACCTGGCGCGTGCGGGAAAGCGTCCGCCTGACCGCGGGCGCGCGCCGCACCCTCGACCACAAATGGCGCGTCGGCTCGACCGATTTCCAGCAAGGCCCCGTGTTCAACCCCGCCACCGACCGCCGCCTGCTGAACGCGGCCGACATGTCGACCGCGCGCACCACCTGGCGCCTGGGCCTGGAAGGCGACGTCGCCCCGCACACCCTGGCCTACCTGAGCCTGGCCACCGGCTACAAGGCCGGCGCCTTCAACGACGGCTGCATCGCCGGCACCAGCGCGCTCGGCATCCCCTGCCCGGCCGCCGTCGCCGTCTCGCCCGATTTCCTCTACTACCAGCCGGAAGAACTGCGCGCCTGGGAAGGCGGCCTGAAGTCGCGCCTGCTGGACGGGCGCCTGACGGTCAACGCGGCCGTCTTCCACTACGACTACACCAACCTCCAGCTGACCGGCAACGCCATCGTCGCCGGCGCCCCGCGCCTGCTCACGACCAATGCCGGCCAGGCGCGTTCGCGCGGCGTGGAAGTCGACGGCGAGCTGCGCGTGGGCGCCGGCGGGCGCCTGAGCTACGGCGTGACCCTGCTGGACGCGCGCTACGTCAGCTACATGGCGACCGCGACCACGTCCTGGGCGGGCCACAAGCTCGACCGGGCGCCAAGCCACGTCTACACCCTCGGCTACCAGCACCGCCTGCCGCTCGCCGGCGGCCAGCTCACCGGTGGCGTGTTCGGGCGCGCCAGCGGCGAATACACGATCTCGGTGCCGAGCCAGTTGCTGGTCTACCGCGTGCCCTCGTACACGAGTACCGACGCGACCCTGTCCTGGCAGCCGGATGGGGCGCGCTGGAGCGTGCTGGCCCGCGTGCGCAATATCGAAGACAAGGTGCGGCCGGCTATCGTCGACAGCTTCGGCATGACCACGCCGACAGCGCCGCGCACGGCCGACCTGCGCCTGGACGTCCGTTTCTAAGGTTCCAAGGATCCCCGACCACAACCGGCATGAAGCAGGAGGCTGCATGAAGCGCGACGCTGTCCACCCGATCTCCCCCGCGATGCGGGCCGACCCGCCGGCCGACGACACCGTCGCCCGCATGCTCGAAGGCGCGCAGGACGCTTCAGCGATGGCCGAGCGGGTCGCGGCCATCAACCGCGAGATCGTGCGCTGGGAGAGCAATGGCGGCTTGCGCGGCTGGGCGCCAGGACCGGATACCGATCCGCGCATCGGCGCCGCCCTGCAGGACTATCTCGCCAGCTGCCCGGTCCTGCCCGACTGGGCCGACCCTTTGATGATCGCCCGGGCGGAGGCGCTGTTCATGGACATGAGCATGCTCTCCTGCACCCTGCTGTTCTGCGCCAGCCTGCCGGAGTGCTACGTGCTCCCCGACTTGTCGAGCGTGCTGCAGGCCGCCGGCCAACTGGAACAGCATACCGACTACCGGATCCGCTCCACCGCCGCGATGATCTTCCCGGTCATGATGCGCGGCGGCCTGTGCACGCCTGAAGGGGGCGGTGTCGCCCAGGCCCTCAAGGTGCGCCTGATCCACGCCACCATCCGCCACCTGATCCTGCGCGGCGCGCCGCAGCAGGACGCCGGCCTGCTCGCCGCCGCGCCCAGCCTGCCGGCGATTGCCCCGAGCGGCGGCGGGATGTACCACGTCCTGTACGCGCACGGCTGGGACACCGCCCGCGACGGCCTGCCCTGCAACCAGGAAGAACTGGCCTACACCCTCCTGACCTTCAACTTCGTGTTCCTGCGCGGCCTGCGCCGGCTCGGCCTGGGCTTGTCGGCCCGGGACGAGGAAGCCTACCTGCACGCCTGGAACGTGCTCGGCCACCTGCTCGGCATCGAGCGCGGGCTGATGGCCTGGACCATGGACGAGGCGCAAGCGCGCTTCGACGAGATCCAGGCGCGTGGCCGCGGGAAGCTGCGCCAGCCGGATCCGCGCCCGGCGCTGGCGGCCAGCCTGATGCGCGCGATGGAGAACGAGATTCCGCTGCGCCTCCTCAAGCCCTTTCCGACCCTGCTTACCCGCTTCCTGTGCAGGAAAGACGCCAGCGAAGACCTGGGCCTGAACCAGCCCGTCCCTCTGCCATCGCGCATGCTGTTCGCCAGCGGCTTCGCCCTGATCCGCCTGTTCGACACCGGCGTGCGCGTGTTCTTCCCCGGCTTTTCGATCACCCGCATGCTCACCCGCGTGGCCGGCTACCGCCTCGTGACCCGCTTCCTGATGGATCAGACCCGGCCGCTGCGCCTGCCCGATGCCCTGCTCGGCCAGGTGGCCGAGACGACCGATGCCTGGCGCGTCGATCCGCAGGCGCCGCGCTGGGTCCAGCGCATGGAGGCGCGCCTGGCGGGGGAAGCGGGGGCACCAAGCGCATGACCGCATCCACGCGCCCGATTTCCCTGCACGCCGCGCTGCGCTTCCTGTGCGCGGCGCTGTTCCTCCTGTTACTGGCTGCGCAAGGCGCGCAGGCCGCACCGGCGCCGCTCGTCCTCGGGCGCGACGATGCGACGGTCGACGCCTGGCCGGCACTGACCGTCTTGCTCGACGAGGGCGCGAAGCTCGACGCGCGGGGCGCCCTGGCCGCCGATGGGCGATACGAGGCGCCCGGATTGGCGCACGGCGTGCTCAAGCTGGTCCAGGATCCGCACTGGATGCGCATTCCCTTCCGGGTCGCGCCCGACGCACCGGGCGACTGGGTGGTGGAAATCGACCACGCCATCCTCGACTATGTCGAGTTCTACCTGGTGCAGGACGGCCAGCCCCGCAAGCTGGCCAGCAGCGGACGGCGCCTGGAGGAAACCGGCGCCTTAAAGGGGCGCGTGCCGGCAACGGCACTGAAGCTCAGGCCGGGCGCCGAGTACACGCTGCTGGTGCGCGTCGACGCCAAGGGGCCCCGCATCGCGCCGCTCAGCTTCATGCAACCGGACGCCTTCCACCAGGCCTCGCTGCGCGAGCAGATGATCCAGGGCCTGCTGCTGGGGATTGCGGCCTGCCTGCTTGCCTACAGCCTGGGCCAGTGGGTCAGCACCCGCGAGGCCATCTACCTCAAGTACGCCATGTATGTCGGTGGCCTGGCCCTGTACGGCATGGTCTGGTTCGGAATCGGCGAACAGTTTATCTGGCGCGGCGAAGTCTGGTTCAGCCGCCACGTGATGGGCCTGTCCTCGATGATCGCCGCGACCGGCGCCTACCTCTTCGTCGAGGAGGTGCTGGCCCGGCCGGGCAAGGACCGGCGTTTCAGCATCATGATGAAGACCGGGGCCGGCCTGTGCGCGGGTGCGGGCCTCTTGTGGTGCCTGGGCCTGCTCGATCACCGGGTCCTGATCGTGTTCACGATGACGGTGGCCAGCGCGCCGATGCTGCTCGGCCTGCCGGGCGCCTGGCGCCGCCTGCGCGAGGGCGACCCGATCGGCACCTACTTCCTGTTCAGCTGGGTGTTCAGCGTGCTGGGCGCCGTGACGCAGTCGCTGCTGGCCGTCGGCAAGGTCCCGGCCAATTTCTGGACCATGCATTCGCTGCAGCTCGGCGTGACCATCGACATCCTCCTGTTCCTGCGCATCCTGAACCTGCGCGGCAAGGCCGTGCAGGTGGCGATGCTGCGGGCCGAAGCCGAAGCGCGCATGAAATCCGAATTCCTGGCCAATATGAGCCACGAGATCCGCACCCCGATGAACGCCATCATCGGCATGAGCCGGCTGGCCCTGATGGGCGATGCGCCGCCGCGCCTGCGCAACTACCTGAGCAAGATCCTGGGCGCGGGCGAGCACCTGCTCGGCCTGATCAACGACATCCTCGACCATTCCAAGATGGAGGCCGGGAAGCTGTCGATCGAGTCGGTTCCCTTCGACCTCAACGAGATGCTGGACCACCTGGCGAGCGTCACCAGCGTCAAGAGCGATGCCAAGGGCGTGGAGCTCGTCTATCGCGTCGGCCCCGGCGTGCCGCAGCGACTGGTGGGCGACCCGCTGCGCCTGGGCCAGGTCCTGGTCAACCTGGCCGGCAACGCCGTCAAGTTCACCGAGCGAGGCGAGATCGTCGTCGCGGTCGAGTGCGTCGGCAATGGCGAAGGAGGCGTGACGCTGGAATTCTCGGTGTCCGACACCGGCATCGGCATGGACGCCGGGCAGCTGGGCCGCCTGTTCCAGTCCTTCACCCAGGCCGACAGCTCGACCACCCGGAAATACGGCGGCACGGGCCTTGGCCTGTCGATCTCGCGCCAGCTGGTCGAACTCATGGGAGGCCGCATTGCCGCCAGCAGCACCCCGGGCGCAGGCAGCCGCTTCGCCTTCACGGTGCCGCTCGGCGTCGCTCCGGAAGACACCGGGCTGCACCGCCAGGCGACCCTGCGCGACGTGCGCGCACTCGTCGTCGACGACAGCGCCACCGCGCGTGCTGCCCTGGCCGAGATGCTGGAGGAGATCGGTGTGCGTGCCGACACCGTGGCATCCGGCGAGGAATGCCTGGCCGCGCTGGCCAGGGCCCGCGGCGCCGGCGCGCCCTTCGACATCGTCCTGATGGACTACCTGATGCCGGGCCTCGACGGCGTCGAGACCATCCGCCGCATCCACCGCACGGTGGGCGGGGACGCGCCTCCGGCGATCCTGATGGTCTCGGTGTGCACCCGCGACACCGTCCTCGAACAGGAGGGCGAACTGCCGGTCGACGCGTTTCTCCACAAGCCGGTCGGGCCGGCCCTGCTCTACCACAGCCTGCTGCAGGCCCTGCATCCCCAGCTCGGCCTTCTGGACGCAGGCGCCGCCGCCCCCGGCATTCCGGCGCCGGCCGACATCCCGCGCCTGGACGGCGCGCGCATCCTGCTGGCCGAGGACAATGCCAATAACCGCGAAGTGGCCCTGGACTTCATGGCCGCTGCCCGCATGCAGGTCGACGTCGCCTTCGACGGCGTGGAGGCGGTGCGCATGGCATTGGCGGGCGATTACGACCTGGTGCTGATGGACATCCAGATGCCCGAACTCGACGGCCTCGGCGCCACCCGCGAAATCCGCAAGCATCCCCGCCTGCGCAGCCTGCCGATCGTGGCGATGACGGCGCACGCCCTGCCCAGCGACCGCGCCATGAGCCTGGAAGCGGGCATGGTCGACCACGTCACCAAGCCGATCGACCCGGACCTGCTGTTCTGCACCCTGCTCAAATGGATCGACCCGGCCCGCCTGGCGGGACGCCCCGTGCCGCCGAGGGGCGAGCAGGAGGCGGCGCCCGCCGGCACCGAGGACCAGCCGGCCCTGCCGGCGGTCCCCGGCCTCGACTGGCGCCAGGCCCTCGACAAGGTCGACGGCCAGCGCCACCGGCTGGAGAAACGCGCCAGCAGTTTCGTGCGCGAATACGCGCAGGCGCCGCGCATCCTGCGAGAAGCCCTGGGCGGCGGCGACCATCCGCGCCTGCAATCGCTGGCCCACAACCTCAAGTCGAGCGCTGCCTACGTGGGCGCCTTCGAACTGTCGGCGGCGGCCCACCGCCTCGAACAGGACCTGCGCAACGGCCAGGCGGCGCACCTGGCGGCCCAGGTGCCGGCCCTGGTGACGGCGGCCGAGAACGTGCTGGCGGCCCTGTCCCAGCTGGCCGATGCGGCCAGGCCGCGCCAGCTCGAACCGCGCGCGCTGGCCGAACTGGTGGTGCGCCTGGACAGCTTCCTGCGGCTCGACGACGCCAGGGCCGAGGACGCGCTGGCCGAACTCGAAGCGCTGCTGGGCGCGACCGGGCATGCGCCGGTGCTGGCCGAGGTGCGCCGCGCGGTCGCTGACATCGAATACCAGGCCGCGCTGGCGCCGCTCGCGCGCCTGGCCGCCGGCCTTGAACGCGACGTGGAGGGCGCGGCGTGAACGGCGTGGAAATGCAGAAGGTGCTGGTGGCCGACGACGACGCGGTCAACCGCGAGGTGCTGGGCGAGCTGCTCAAGCCCGAGTACACGGTGCTGCTCGCGAAGAACGGCGCCCAGACCCTGGAGCGCGCCGCGCGCCACCAGCCCGACCTGATCCTGCTCGACGTATTGATGCCCGACATGGATGGCTACGAGGTGCTGCGCCGCCTGCGCGCCGACCCGCAGCTGGAACACATCGCGGTGATCTTCATCTCGGGCCTGGACCGCCCCGAGGACGAGGCCAGCGGCCTCAAGATGGGCGCCTCGGACTACATCACCAAGCCCTTCAACCAGACCGTGGTGATGGCGCGCGTGGCCCTGCACCTGCAGGTGGTGCGCCAGCGCAGGATGCTCGAGCGCCTGGCGAACATCGACGGCCTGACGGAACTGGCCAACCGGCGCCGCTTCGACGAGGTCTATGCACTCGAATGGCAGCGCGCCCGGCGCGGCAAGCGCGCGCTCTCGCTGGCCCTGCTCGACATCGACGCCTTCAAGCAGTACAACGACCGCTACGGCCACCCGGCCGGCGACCGCGCGCTGCGCTCGGTGGCGCGGGCCGCCGCCGGCGCCATGCGCAGGCCAGGCGACCTGGCGGCGCGCTACGGCGGCGAGGAACTGGTCCTGCTGCTGCCCGAGACCGGCGCGCTGGAGGCGCGCCAGGTGGTGTCGCAGCTGGTAGAGGCCGTGGCGGCGCTTGCCATCGCACACGAAGCATCCGGCGTTGCGCCCGTATTGACCGCCAGCGTGGGCGGCGCCACCCTGGAGCCGGGCAGCCAGGAGTCGCAGGCGGCGCTGTTCGAGGCGGCCGATGCCCAGCTTTACCGCGCCAAGCAGGCCGGCCGCAACCGCGTCTCCTGGCGCGACGCCGGCCTCGACCTACCCGACTCCATCCCTTATCGCGCCGCTCTCTGATTCCCGCGTCGGGCGAGCGGGCGCGGCCGAAACCGCGTCTCCGCTAGAATCGCTCGCCCCCCTACGATCGACACCATGATGTTCACCCAGACTTCCTTCCACCGCGGCGCCTTGTTCGCTTTCCTGTTCCGGGTGACGGCGCTGCTCGCCATCGTGCTGCCGGCCTTCGCCTTCGCACAGACCGCGCCGCTGCAGCTCACGCGTTCGGCCCCGGTGGTCGAGGCCTGGCCGGGCGTGACCATCCTGCGCGATCCGGACAACCGCCTCGACGCGGCGAGCGTGATCCCGCGCGCCACGGACTTCGAGCGGCCGCGCACCGCCTATGCGACCCTCGGCATGCAGCCGGGCACCACCTGGGTGCGCATCCCGGTCGCGGTCGCGCCCGACGCCCCCGGAGGCTGGGTGATGCAGATCGATTTCGCCCTGCTCGACGAAGTCGACGTCCACCTGGTTTCAAACGCGGGCCTGCGCCATGTGGCCAGCCTGGGCCGCATGCAGCAACCGGGCGGCGAGAACCTGCGCAGCCGGGTGCCCGGCACCGTGCTGCGCCTGGCGCCGGGACAGGATTACACGGTGCTGTTGCGGGTGCGCTCGGTCGGGCCGAAGATCCTGCCGATCAGCTTCATGCAGCCGCGCGCCGTGCTCCCGGTCGCCCTGGAGGAACAGATCATCCAGGGGCTCCTGCTGGGTTTACGCATCACCCTGTTCCTGTACGCGATCGGCCAGTGGCTCAGCCTGCGCGAGCCGTTGTTCGGGAAATACGCCCTGCTGGCGGCGGGCGTGACGGTGTACTCGGCGGCCTGGTTCGGCACCGCCGGCCAGTACCTGTGGCCGGGCAATGCCTGGCTGCTCGAGCACGGCGCCGGCATCGCCTCGATCGTCGCGTCCTGCGGCGCCTACCTGTTTGTCGAACAGTCGCTGGCGCGCCCCGGCAGGGACCGCATCTTCAGCATCCTGATGAAGACCCTGGCCGCCCTGTGCCTGCTCACGGCGCTGGGTTTCGCCACGGGCGTGATCGGCCACGCCAAGCTGGTCCTGATCGTCGGCACCCTGGGCATCCTGCCGATGCTGCTCGGCCTGCCCGGCGCCTGGCGCCGCGCGCGCGCCGGCGACGTCGTCGGGACCTACTTCCTGCTCGGCTGGGCGGTCGCCTTCGGCTGTTCGCTGGTGACGGCCCAGCTCATCAACGGCAAGCTGCCGGCGAACTTCTGGACCATGCACGCCCTGGTCTTCGGCAGCACCTTCGACATGCTGGTCTTCATGCGCATCCTCGGCCTGCGCACCAAGGCCATGCAGACCGCCATGCTGCAGGCCGAGGCCAGCACCCGCATGAAGTCGGAGTTCCTGGCGAATATGAGCCACGAGATCCGCACCCCGATGAACGCCATCATCGGCATGAGCCGCCTGGCATTGACGCGCGAATCCTCGCCGGCCCAGCGCAACTACCTCGGCAAGATCCTCGGGGCGAGCGAGCACCTGATGGGCATCATCAACGACATCCTCGATTTCTCCCGCATCGAGGCCGGCAAGCTGGCGCTCGAATCGGTGCCCTTCCAGCTCGACGACCTGCTCGGCCAGCTATCGAGCCTGCTCGACGTGAAGAGCGAGGCCAAGGGCATCGAGCTGGTCTTCCGCGTCGGCCCTGGCGTGCCGCAAGGCCTGGTGGGCGACCCGCTGCGCCTCGGCCAGGTCCTGATCAACCTGACCGGCAACGCCGTCAAGTTCACCGAAGGCGGCGAGATCGTGGTGGCGGTCGAACTGCGCAAGACGGTGCAGGAGGGCGTGGTGCTGGCGTTTTCCGTCAGCGACACCGGCATCGGCATGAGCCAGGAGCAGATCAAGCGGCTGTTCCAGTCCTTCACCCAGGCCGACAGCTCGACCACCCGCAAGTACGGCGGCACGGGCCTGGGCCTGTCGATCTCGCGCCAGCTGGTCGAGCTGATGGGCGGCGAGATCACGGTCACGAGCACGCCCGGCGTGGGCAGCCGCTTCAGCTTCACGGTGCCGCTCGGCGTGGCGAGCGGGGAGCCCGGCATCCTGGGCAGCGGTGCGCTGCGCAAGGCCCAGCTGGAAGACATGCGCGCCCTGGTGGTCGACGACAGCGCCAGCGCGCGCCTGGCCCTGGCGGAGATGCTGGGCACCCTCGGCCTGCGCGCCGACACCGCGGCCTCGGGCGGGGAGTGCCTGGACCTGCTGGCCCGCGCCGAAGAGCATGGCGAACCCTACCAGCTGGTGCTGATGGACTACCTGATGCCGGGCCTGGACGGGGTCGAGACCATCCGCCGCATGCGCCTGCGCGCGCAGGCGCGTGGCGCCGCCACCCCGGCCACCCTGCCCGCCATCCTGATGATCTCCGCCTGCAGCCGCGACACGGTGATGGAGGAGCAGGGAGACCTGCCGGTCGACGCTTTTCTCCACAAGCCGGTCGGCCCGGCCCTGCTCTACCACAGCCTGCTGCAGGCCCTGCATCCCCAGACCGCCGGCGCCAAGGGCCTGGACCCCTATCCGGCCGTGGTCGACGAACTGCCGCGCCTGGACGGCGCCCGCATCCTGCTGGTCGAGGACAATGCCAACAACCGCGAGGTCGCCCTGGACTTCATGGCCGCCGCCCGCATGCAGGTCGACGTCGCCTTCAACGGCCGCGAGGCGGTGCGCATGGCGCAGGAGGGCGACTATGACTTGGTGCTGATGGACATCCAGATGCCGGAGATGGACGGCTTGTCCGCCACCCGCGAGATCCGCAACGACCCGCGACTGCGCACCTTGCCGGTCGTCGCCATGACGGCGCATGCGCTGCCCAGTGACCGCGCCCTGAGCCGCGAGGCCGGCATGAACGACCACGTCACCAAGCCGATCGACCCCGATCTCCTGTTCTGCACCCTGCTCAAGTGGATCGACCCGGCGCGCCTGGCAGGCCGCCCGCTGCCGGCAGGCGTCACCGCGCCGGCCCCGGCGCCGCGGTTCGGGGCCGGCGACGATGCTGCGAACCAGATAGCACTGCCGGCGGTCCCGGGCATCGACTGGCATGCGGCGCTCGAGAACGTCGACGGCCAGCGCCACCGCCTGCAGAAGCGCGCCGGCAGCTTCGTGCGCGAATACGCAGCGGCCCCGCGCCAGCTGCGCGAGGCGCTGGCTGCGGGCGACCATGCGCGCCTGCAGACCCTGGCGCACAACCTCAAGTCCAGCGCGGCCTATGTCGGCGCCTTCGCGCTGACCGGCGCCGCCGCGCGCCTGGAACAGGGCTTGCGCGAAGGCCATCTGGAGCGGGTCGGGGTGGACGTCGCGGCGGTGGTCGCGGCCCTCGATACGGTGCTGGCGGGCCTGGGGCGCCTGGCATCGAGCGTCCTTCCCGGACAGGCCGACCCGGCAGGGGTCGCGGCCGTCATCGCGCGCCTGGACCACTTCCTGCGCAGCGACGATGCGCGCGCCGAGGATGCCCTGGCCCAGCTGGAAGGCCTGCTCGGCGCCGGCGCGCATGGCGACATGCCTCCGGCAGCCTACGCAGATCTCCTGTCTGCCGTCCGGCGCGCGGTGGGCGACATCGAGTACGTGGCGGCGCTCGCGCCGCTGGCGTCCCTGCGCGAACGCCTGGCGCTCGGCCAGGAGGTGCGCGCATGAAGATCGCGGAAGTGCAGAAAGTCCTGATCGCCGACGACGATGCGGTCAACCGCGAGGTGCTGGGCGAACTCCTCAAGCCCGAGTACACGGTCCTGCTGGCCAGGAACGGCGCCCAGGCCCTGGAGCGGGCCGCCCGCCACCAGCCCGACCTGATCGTGCTCGACGTGATGATGCCGGACACCGACGGCTACGAGGTATTGCGCCGCCTGCGCGCCGATCCGCAACTCGCCCACATCGCGGTGATCTTCATCTCGGGCCTGGACCGGCCCGAAGACGAAGCGGCCGGCCTCAAGATGGGCGCGGCCGACTACATCATCAAGCCCTTCAATCAGACCGTGGTGATGGCGCGCGTGGCCCTGCACCTGCAGGTGGTGCGCCAGCGCAGGATGCTGGAGCGGCTCGCGAACGTGGACGGCCTGACGGAGCTGGCCAACCGGCGCCGCTTCGACGAGGTCTACGAGCTCGAATGGCAGCGCGCCCGGCGCAACGGCCGGCCCCTGTCGCTGGCCCTGCTCGACGTCGACGCCTTCAAGCAGTACAACGACCGCTACGGCCACCCGGCCGGCGACCGGGCCCTGCGTGCGGTTGCCCGCCTGGCCGCAGGCAGCATGCGCAGGCCAAGCGACCTGGCGGCCCGCTACGGCGGCGAAGAACTGGTGCTCCTGATGCCGGAAACCGATGCCCACGAAGCGAGGACGGTCGTGGAGGGCATCCGCGAGGAGCTGGCGCGGCTGGCCATTCCCCACGAGACCTCAAGCGTCGCACCGGTGCTGACGGTGAGCATCGGCGGCGCCACCCTGGCGCCCGGCGCACGGGAGCAGTCGGCCGAACTCTTCGAGGCGGCCGACACCCACCTCTATCGGGCCAAGCAGGGCGGACGCAACCGCATCGTCTGGCGCATGCCGGCCGGGCAAGCGCCGTGTTTGCCGGATAGTTAAACTGCCGCAGGGGTGGCCGACTCGGGCCGCCGCGCCAGCAGCATGGACAGGCGTTGCAGACCCGCCTGCAAGCGGCCGCGGTCCTTGATGCTGCCCAGGGAGATCCGGACTGCATTCACGGACCCGCTGCCGCTTGCAAACGCCTCCGCCGGCGTCACCGCGATGCCCTCGCTGTCGGCCGCACGCGCAAGCTGCGCGGAGCTCCAGTACGAAGGCAATTCGAGCCATATGTGGAGGCCGTCGCCAAGGCCGCTGTAGCGGCCCGCCAGGATGTCCCGCGCCATCCGGTGGCGCAGGCGCGCCTCCTTGCATACGCCTGCCAGCAAGCCTTCCGCCGAACCGTCGAGGATCCACTGCGTGGCCAGTGCGGCGCTCAAGGGAGCGGCCATCAGGGCAAACGACCTGAGTGCGACCAGGAACCGTTCGCGTTCCTGCGGCTCGCGCAGGAGCACGAAGGCGACGCGCAGGCCGGGCGTCAGGCATTTCGACAGGGTCGAGATGTAGATCACCTGTTCCGGGGCGAAGGTGGCAATGGGCGGCGGCGCGGCATCGGCAAGCAGCCAGTAGGGATCGTCTTCGACGATGCGTACCTTGCAGCGCTTCGCGATGCCGGCGAGCTCCTTGCGCCGCCGTTCCGGCATGGTGATGGCGGTCGGGTTCTGCAATGTCGGATTGAGGTAGACCAGCCCGGGCTGGTGCTGGCGGCACGCCTGCTCGAGCATCGCAGGCAGCATCCCGTGCCTGTCCGCGTCCACCGCAACGATGCGGCGGCCGAACTGGGTCGCCGCGGCGCGCAGGCCGGGATAGGTCGTCGGCTCGGCCAGGATCACGTCGCCCGGCGCCGTCAGTGCAAGGATCAATGCGGCGATCGCCGCCTGCGCACCGGGACAGACCACCAGCTGCGCGGCATCCAGGCGTCCGAACATCGGTTCGAGCCATGTGGCGCCGGCCTGGCGGTCGGAGTCGCTTCCCCCGCCCAGGTGGTAGGTCATCAGCAGTTCATTGTCTGACCTCGTCAAGACCTGGGACAGGCCCTGTTTCAGCATGTCGTCGAAGTCCACGCCGTCCGGTGGTGGTGGCGTATTCATGCTCAGGTCGAGGACCGCGGTCAGTTCGACCTTCGGCGCCGTGACATAGGTGCCCCGCGCACCGCGGCCCTCCAGCAGCTTGCGGCGCCTGGCTTCGTCGTATGCGCGCGTGATCGTCGTCAGGTCGACGTCCAGCTGCGCCGCCAGTTGGCGCTGCGGAGGCAGGCGCTCACCCGGCTTCAAGGATCCGTTCGTCACCGCCGCCTGCAGGGCATCCGCGATCTGCAGGAACCGTGGACCGCCCTGCCTGGCCAAACGCGGCATCCAGCTTGGCAGACCCTCATCTTGTATGGTTCTCAACTGGGACATTTTGTCTCAATGTATGGAAATTGCTTTTGAGTAGAATGCCTCAGAACCTGCAACAAGACCATCATGCACGGCACGATCAAGCTGCCGGAGCAGCGTTTTGAGGCAGTGCTACTCACAAACGATCAGTAACAGCCTGGAAATACCCGAAATGACGGAATGGTTCCCCATAGTTTTCTTCACCTTCAAGATTGTTGCCCTCAGCATCGGCATGTTCTTCGCCATCAAGTGGCATTACGACCAGGGCGAGAAGAACGAGGACAAGAAGAAGGAGAAGCGCGCGGTGCTGCGCGCGACCGGCATGGTGGCCGCAGGCTTCGTGGTCTTGCTCCTGGCCCTGGGCCTGCTCACCTACGTCTTCGCCACGAAGCTCGGCCTGGACCTGAGACTTCCATGATGAAAAAATCAGCCGGGCCGGATCTGCATTCAATGCATGAAATTCATGCCCCGCCGCCGCTTGGCCAGCAAGGCCAGCAAGGCTAACCTCGGGGTCAGGTCTGACATTCAGACACGGCCTCGACAATAGACGAACACTCAACGCTGAGCTCGT
>JBFLVV010000067.1:4923-30725 GCA_040758275.1 Pseudomonadota bacterium | reverse complement strand
CATCCCGAACAGGACCGTGAAACGACTTTGCGCCGATGATAGTGCTGCAACCAGTGTGAAAGTAGGTTATCGTCAGGCTAGTTATATGAAAAACCCCACCAGTGATCTGGTGGGGTTTTTTGCTTTGGGCGGTCGGTATTCGAGCGTTAACTCATCAAGCGGGCGCTTCACTACGCGACGGAATTCGGCACCGGCGCAGGGCGGTGCCTCATTTGACCTTAGTGTTCACCTATGAAAAAGCCCGCTCATTGAGCGGGCTTTCTCTTCGGCGTGGACCGCGGAATCGAATCCGCTTAGACGCCCCACAGCACGTCGGTCTTGCTGTCACGTGCCGAGCGCAGCATTTCCAGCAGGGGGAAAGCACGCGTGGAGAAGGTGACGACCTCGATCGGCTCGTGCTCGTTATCCTCGGTTTCGCCATGGTGGGCCTGTACATCGCGTTCCACCTGTTCCGAGATCTGGTGCTTGCGGCTTTCCTCGATCTCGCCCTCGAGCAGCGCGACGGCGCGCGGCGCTTCCTCGGCGGTGATGACACCGCGTTCCAGATCCTTATGCAGCAGGTCGAGGATGCGCTTGGCATGTTCCTGGTACATCAGGACCTCAGGATAGGATTTGCATTTGAAAGTGATCAGCATAGCTATTCCGTTCTTCTGTTAGTGATTAAACGATAACACGTCTTGAATAAGCGGTCATCCCGCACACGCACTTAGGCGCCAGGCCGCCGCAGCAGCCATGCCGTTCCCAGCACCACTACCGTCGCCAACGCGGTCAAGGCGGTGCCGGCCAGGTAGCCGTCCGTATAAGCTCCACTCGCGATCGAGCTCAGGCAGAATCCCAATCCGCCCCATGCCAGGCTGTTTCCGCCCTCCAGCAGGGAGGTCAGGGTGTCGCTCTTGCCGCGGGTCGTGTAATCGCTGCGCGTTGCCGGCTTGCCGCACCAGTGCACGATCACGGCGGCGGTACAGGTTGCGCCGCTCACCGTGAAGCAGGCCAGCAGCCCTGCAAGCGGTTCGCGTATGACCAGCCAGAGCAGGGGAAGGAAAGCGATTACCAGCGCGGGCATCGCTCCCGCCGCCAGCTTTGCGAGGCGGATCAGCCTCGAGGAGGCGGGCGCCATCACCAGGAGGTCCGGCGCGTCTTCCGCCGACACGACGATCCACGCCAGCGAAGCGGTCAGGGAGGCGCACAGCAGGGTGAGGCCGGCCGTGATGGCCGGATACTGGATGTCGCTCTCGCCGAACACGAGCAGGAAAATCGGCAGCAGGTAGATCAGCTGCAGCGCCACCTGCGAAATCAGGTGCGGATCGCGCCGGATCAGGCGCCACTCCTTGCGCACGATGGTGTCGAAGAGGCCGGCGCCGAAGCGGTAGCGCACCTCGCGCCCCAAGCGTTGCGTCACCCTGGACGAAGACGCCACCTGTTGCAGGCCATGGACGAAGAAGCGGTGCGTCCGCGCCGCCGTCAGCGCGAACGCGGCGCAGGCAAGCAGCACCAGGCCAAGGATCGGCCACGGTTCGCCCAGCAGCGCGCGGCCCGGTAGCCAGAGGGGACTGGCTGCGCCCAGCGCACCGCTGGAAGAGAAGGCGCGCGAGAATGCGTCCATCGCTTGCGCTTCGCGCGAGCCCGCCAGGTAGTTGAAGAGCTGCGCCAGGATGAACAGCAGCGCCCCGGCCAGCGCACCGATGACCTGGGCGACCACGCGCGTGCGGCGCGCGCCGATGAGGCGCACGAGCGCCAGCGTCAGCAGCATCGCAGCACAGGCAAGCACCGTCGCGCAGCCCAGCACCACCGGATACACCGCCAGCCAGCCGACATGCCCGAGCGCCGCGCCGGCATGTGCGAACGGTGTCAGGAAAAACAGATAGAGGGCCGCGGTGCCCGCCACGACGACGCCGAGGCGCACGGTGAAGATGCTGCGCGAGGACAGGGGAGAAGAGAGCAGCAGGTCCAGGTCGCCCCGCTCGAACAGCACCAGCACACTGGAGTGCAGGGCGCTCGAGAGCATGAAGGTCATGCAGCCATACAACAGTGCCGTCACTGCGACCAGCACCCGCGGGTCGCTCGTGTCGATGCCGCCGGTACGGGCGACGATGAAGAAGGCAATGCCGTGCAGGGCCAGCCACACCAGGCCGATCGTGGCCAGACCCGCCGTTCCCGGGCGCCGCGTGGTGTTCGCCTTCCCCGGGGCCGCGTTATACCAGGCCAGCTTGACCTCGTGGCGCAGCAGCCAGCCGATGCTGCCGGGCGTGCCCATCATGCTTGCGCGGTCAGCTGCAGGAACACATCCTCGAGACTGGCGCCGCTGGTGCGTTCGCGCAGCTCTGCGAGCGTGCCTTCCGCGATCAGGCGCCCCTGGCGGATGATACCGATGCGCTGGGCCAGGCGCTCCGCCACTTCGAGGATGTGGGTAGTGAGGATCACGGTGCCGCCCTTGGCGACGTGCGAGAGCAGCAGGTCCTTCACCTGGCGCGCCGCGGCCGCATCCAGTCCGGTCAGCGGCTCGTCGAGGATGAGCAGTTCGGGATCGTGGATCAGCGCTCCCGCCAGCGCCAGCTTCTGCTTCATCCCGCGCGAAAAACCTTCGGTCAGCTCGTGCGCATGCTGGCTCAGCTCGAGCCAGTCGAGCAGGGTGCGGGCACGCTCCTCCGCCTCCCTGGCGCCCACGCCCCACAGGCCGGCGACGAACTCGAGGTATTCGAAGGGCTTGAGCTTCCCGTACAACATGGGATCGTCCGGCAAATAGGCCAGCCGGCGCTTGGCGTCCCCAGGGGCCTGCGCCAGGTCGATGCCGAGCACCTCGATGCGTCCCGCATCCGGCGCGACCAGGCCGGATACCATGCGCAGCGTGGTCGTCTTGCCGGCGCCGTTGGGACCGAGCAGGGCGTACAGCTCGCCGCGCTCTACCTGCAGGTCGAGTCCATCCACGGCCGGACGGCCGTAGGCCTTGTGCAGTGCCGTGATGCGCAGTGCGGGAGCGGTATCGTTCGTCGTCATTGTGGCGCGAAGGAAGAAAGGAACTGCCTGGTTTCTTCTAGCTTCATCGCGGTTGGCTTACCGACCACGATGACCTGGTAGACGCGCGTCCCTTTCGCCACGAAGCGCCCTACCAGCCGGACCGGTCCGCCGTTGCCCTTGCCGGTCGCGTCGACCTCCAGCGGCGCGCCCGGCGCCGCCGCGGCAGCGGTGTCGGCGGCGCCGATATTGCGCAGCAGGGCCTGGCGCATCGCCGGCAGGGTCGCCTGCGCCATGGCGGCATCCGGCGCCACCGCGGTGCCGACTGCGAAGGTATTGCCTTCGACCTCTGCCGCCGTCATCGTCATGTCGACGCGGATGCCGCCCAGGTCGACGCTGCGCGTGTGCGTGGACGGCTTGGCCGGGAACAGGACGCGGAACATGCCGTCGCTGCTGGTGTAGTCGCGCCAGTTATAGGTCGGCGAGCAGCCGCCCAGCAGGGCGGCGGCCAGGGATGCGAGAAACAGTTGTTTGATGTGCATGCCCCGATGGTAGCAGGCAGCACTTCGTCCGTACACTGTTCGCGTTTCACTGCTCGCGCAGCGCGCGCCGGTACTGGATCGCTTCCGCGATGTGACCGGCTGCGACGTGCTCCGCGCCGGCGAGGTCGGCGATGGTGCGCGCCACCTTGAGCACGCGGTGGTAGGCGCGCGCCGACCAGTGCAGCTGCTGCATGGCCGCGCGCAGCAGCCGTTCGCCGGTAGCGTCTGGCCGGCAATGGCGGTCGATGTCGCGTGGTGCCAGCTGCTGGTTGGGCTTGCCCTGGCGCGCGAGCTGGATCGCATGGGCGCGCGCGACACGCTCTGCGACCTGGCTGCTCGCCTCACCGTCGGCCTGGGCGCCGATGCTCTCGGCCGGCATGGCGGCCACCGCCAGCTGGATGTCGATGCGGTCGAGCAGGGGACCGGAGACGCGGTCCTGGTAGCGCTGCGCCGCCTCCGGCGTGCAGCGGCATTTGCCGGACGCGTGCCCGAGCCAGCCGCAGGGACAGGGATTCATCGCCGCGACCAGCTGGAAACGGGCCGGGAAGTCGGCCTGGTGCGCGGCGCGCGAGATCGTGATGTGGCCGGACTCGAGCGGCTCGCGCAGCACCTCGAGCACGCGCCGGTCGAATTCCGGGAGCTCGTCCAGGAACAGCACGCCGTGGTGCGCCAGCGAGACTTCGCCGGGCCGCGGCAGGTTGCCGCCGCCGACCAGGGCCACCCCGGAACTCGTATGGTGCGGACTACGGAAGGGCCGGCGGCGCCAGCGCTCCGGCGTAAATGTGCCAGCGATCGATTGCACCGCGGCCGACTCCAGCGCCTCGTCCTCGCTCATCGGCGGCAGCAGGCCGGGAAAGCGCGAGGCCAGCATGCTCTTGCCCGCGCCGGGAGGCCCGATGAGCAGCACCGAGTGCGTGCCCGCCGCCGCCACCTCGAGGGCACGCTTGGCCGTCTGCTGGCCTTTGACGTCGGCGAAATCCGGGTAGTCGGAAGGAAGCATGGACGCGCTGCCCTGGTGGCGGGCCAGGCGCGCGTTCTCGGCCCCGTGGGCGAAGTGGGCGCACACCTCGAGCAGGGTGCGCGCCGGATAGATGGCGGCGTCGCTCACCAGCGCGGCCTCATCCGCGTTCGCGAGCGGCAGGATGAAGGCGCGGCTTCGGCCGCCATCGCTGTGACGGTGCATGGCGAAGGTCATGGCCAGGGCGCCGCGGATGGGCCGCAATTCGCCCGAGAGCGAGAGCTCGCCTGCGAACTCGTAGCGCGCCAGCCCTTCGGAAGGAACCATCTGCGCAGCCGCCAGGATTCCGAGCGCGATCGGCAGGTCGAAGCGGCCGGATTCCTTTGGCAGGTCGGCCGGCGCCAGGTTGACGGTGATGCGGCGCGGCGGGATGGTGAAGCCGGAGTTCTGCAGGGCCGCGCGCACGCGGTCTTTCGCTTCGCGTACTTCGGCGTCGGGCAGACCGACGATGGTGAAGGCGGGCAGCCCGTTGGCCAGGTGGACTTCGACATTGACGGCGGGCGCCGCCATGCCGGCCAGGGCGCGGCTTCTCAGAACAGCCAGGCTCATCTTATACCTTTCGCATCGTGCGAGAACGCCACATCTTAGGGCGGCTGGGCTGTCGTCGCTTGAGAGCGGACAGGCGAGCGCGTTATGCCAAAGGCAATGCGTCAGCTTGCGGCTTGGACGAAGCACCGCATGCGAAGGCGACGGCCCGCCTGCCGGCTTTTCCCAGACGCAACGACGGGAGTATCATCCAGGTCGGGCGCAAGACGTATGCGCGATGGTTTGATTCGCCGGGGGAGAGGACCCGCATGCCAATTCAATACTTGTCAGGCCTGACCGCCAAGCCGCGCACGGGGCAAGCGGATTTGCACATTGGAATTATCCTGACGATGGTGGCCGGTGCGCTCAACGCCGGCGGTTTCCTCGCAGTCGGCCAGTACACATCGCACATGACAGGGATTGTTTCTACATTCGCTGATCAGCTGGTGCTGCGGAATTTCGCTCTCGCGGGCATCGCTGCGATCTCCTGGATCGCATTCGTCGCGGGGGCGGCCACGACCGCCCTGATGGTGAACTACTTGCGTCGTACCAGCGTGCGCAACCCATATGCTGTGCCGCTGCTGCTCGAGGCTGCCCTGATTTTGCTGTTCGGCGCGTTTGGGGACATGCTCGGGAAGCGTGAACTGGTGGATGTGTCCCTGGCCGTGATCGCGCTGTGTTTCACCATGGGCCTGCAAAACGCACTGATTACCAAGATTTCGCGGGCGGAAATTCGTACGACCCATTTGACCGGCTTGACGACCGATTTGGGTATCGAAATAGGAAAACTGTTGTATTGGAATGGCAGCCGTCCAGGTGACAGACGTGTTCCGGTGAAGGCCAACCGGAACAAGCTGCGTATTCATACGACGCTGATCGGATCGTTCCTGGTCGGCGCCATCGCAGGGGCGCTCGGATTCAGTTATGCAGGCTTCATTTCCACAGTTCCCCTCTCGCTGGCATTGGCTGCCATAGCGATCGCGCCGGCCTTCGGCGGCAGGCGCGCTTGAGTTCCGTCGCCGCTGAGGAGCTCGCTTCTTGCTCCGCATGCATCGCGGGCAGGCCCCGGGGCAGCGGGGCAGGGCATCAAACGTCGCGCAAGGTGACGATCGGCATCGTCAACGCGCGTTTGTCCTTGAAGAAGGCGATATCGAACAGGGCTGCGGCGCCGACCACCTCCTTGCCGAGCTGGCGCAACAGGCTTGCGGCCGCTTCGATGGTGCCACCGGTGGCGAGTACGTCGTCGACGATCAAGACGCGCTGGCCCTTGATGCGCTCGGGCTGGATCTCGATGGTCGCGCTGCCATATTCACGCTTGTAGTCGATGCTGATCGATTTGCCGGGCAATTTCCCGGCTTTACGTGCCATGGCGAAGCCGACCTTGTGCTCCAAGGCCAGGGCGCCGGCAATCATGAATCCGCGCGCGTCCATGGCCAGGATGAAGTCGAAGTGCAATTCATCGGTCTTCGCGTGCAGGGTGTCGACGGCAAGGCGCCAATGCTCGGGGTTGTCGAAAATGCAGCCGACGTCGATGAAATTGACGCCCGGTTCCGGATAGTCCTGGAAGAACTCCAGGGGAACGCTGTTGAAATCGTTCATGTGCAGTAAATGGATGGTGAAGCGAATGGAGAGGGAAGGGCGATTATCGCCGGTCTGCGCAAAGGCTGCGCGATCTTGCTGCGAGATTTGGAGACTTTTCCAAGGGCATCGCCGTGCTAGGCTGTCCTTTTCCGCCGGAGGATGTCGTGGACCAGAACGACCGCGAGATCGTCCGGCGCGACGCCGGCAGCCTCTGCGCCTGATTCATCCAACCGAAAGCACTCAATTGAATATCGACATATCGCTCGCGGACAGCATCGACCAGGACGAGGTGCTCCACCTGTACCGCGCCAACGGCTGGTCCTCAAGCGAGAAGCCGGTGCAGCTCATGGCGGCGCTGCGCAATTCGCATGCGCTGGTGACTGCCCGCATCGACAAACAGCTGGTCGGACTTGGCAACGCCATCTCGGACGGCCACCTCGTCGTCTACTTCCCCCACATGCTGGTCGACCCGGCGCACCAGGGCAAGGGCGTCGGCCGCCTGATGATGCAGTCGATGCTGGCCAGGTACGCAGGCTTTCACCAGATGATGCTGACCGCCGACGGCGGGGCCATCGACTTCTACAAGACGCTCGGCTTCGAGCGGGCCGGCAAGACCGAGCCGATGTGGATCTACGCCGGCACCGAACATTGAGCCGAGCCTGGCCGGCCCGTTCCCGGCCGACGCTCAGCCCACCGGAATCGGATTGGCGGCGATCGCTTCGTTGAAGCCGTTGACGAGGGCGTGCTCTTTCGCGCCTGGGTTGTCGCGCAGCGGCTTGACGCTTTCCACCAGCACTTCTTCGGTATCGAACGCGAGCGCCGCCATGGTCTCTTCGATGAAGGCGTCCAGCGGCATAGCGCGCGGGTCGTCGCCCTTGTAGATCAGGTCCGTGTTGACCCAGGGCGGGGCGATCTCCTGGACCCGCACGCTGGTGTGGCGCAGGGCGAAGCGTTGCGACAGCGTGTACGAGTGCAGGCCGGCCTTGAGCGCCGAGTACACGGCATTGGTCGCGAGCGGAACGAAGGCCAGCACCGAGCTGTTGTTGACGATGTGGGCGCGTGGCTGCTTCTTGAGGTGCCCGATGAGGGCCGCCGTCATGCGGATCGGGCCGAGCAGGTTGGTGTTCACCGAGTTCAGCATGGTTTCCTCGTCGATGGCGCCGGCCGCGTCGTCGAAGGGCATGATGCCGGCGTTGTTGACGAGGACGTTCAGGTCCGGGTATTCGCGCGTCAGGTGTTCTGCCGCGGCGCGGATGCTGTCCGGGCTCGTGATGTCCAGCTCGACCCAGCGCATGCCGGGGTTCTGCGCCGCGACTTCTTCCAGCAGGGCTTTGCGGCGGCCGCTGATGATGATGCGGTTGCCCAGCTTGTGGAAGGCTTCCGCGAGTGCGCGGCCGATGCCCGAGGTGCCGCCGGTGATGAAGATGGTGTTGTCGGTGAGTTGCATGATGTCTTCCTTCTGCTTGTCGTTGATGGGTTTGTTGGTGCCGCAGAAGAATTATCGATCCGGCGCCTGAAGTCCGAAATGACATGATTCCCTCAGTTTCGGACAAGCTGTGTAAAATCGTGCCGTCACCCACCCGACCGGATCGCACCATGTCCAAGCGCATCGCCCTCGTCGTCTTCCCCGGTTTCCAGATCCTCGACTTCGCGGCCCTGACCGCCTTCGAGCTCGCGAATCAGGTGCATGGCAGCGCCTACTACAGCCTCGAGACCATCTCGCACAGCGGCGGCACCGTGCGCAGCTCGGCCGGCGTGCCCGTCGAGACCCAGCCTTTCGGCCGGCGCGCCTTCGACACCTTGCTCATTGCCGGCCCGCTGGTCGTCACGCCTGCCGAACCGGCGCTGCTGGCGGCGCTGCGCCGTGCCAGTCCGCGTGCGCGCCGCACGGCCTGCCTGTGTACCGGGGCCTTCATCGCGGCAGAGGCGGGGCTGTTGTCGGGCCGCCGCGTCACCACCCACTGGGCGCTCGGGCATGAACTCAGGAAGCAGTACCCCGACGTGCTGCTCGACGACGACAAGATCTTCGTGAACGACGGCCCGCTCTGGACCTCGGCCGGCATGACGGCCTGCATCGACCTGGCCATCGGCCTGGTGGAGGCCGACCTCGGACCCGACGTCGCCAAGGCGGTGGCACGCAAGATGGTGGTCTACCACCGCCGTACCGGCGGGCAGTCGCAGTTTTCCTCGTTGGCCGAAATGGATGGCGGCTCCGACCGTATCCGGGTGGCGCTGCGCTACGCGAAGGAGAACCTGCACACGCCGCTCTCGGTCGAGCAGCTGGCGGAACACGTCAACTGGAGCCCGCGCCACTTCAGCCGGGCTTTTCGCGAGCAGACCGGCCATTCGCCGGCCAAGGCGGTCGAAAAGCTGCGCCTGGAAGCGGCGCGCTCGCTGCTGGAAGACGGGCGCGCCTCGATCGGCCGCATCGCGGCGCAGACCGGCTTCGGCGACGAGGAGAGGATGCGGCGGGCCTTTGTCCGCACCCTGGGCAAGCCGCCCCAGGCCGTGCTGCGTGAGGCGCGCCAGCGCACGGGCTACGACGTGCCCGAGTTCGGGGCCGCCTGAAGCGCGTATCAATCACCGTGTAACGCACTGTGTCCGTATGCGTCCCGCATTGCGGCGTGCATTTTCCGGGTTTAGGATGACCTCACATCCATTCATTGCGGGGGCGTCATGAAGAAACTGGTGGGCATTTTGGTGTTGGCGGCGGCAGGCGGCGCGGGTGCGGCCGAACAGGCGGCGCCAAGCGCCCCAGCCGGATACTGGACCGAAACCTACGCCGGGCCGACCCTCAACGCCCTGCGCTGCGTGGCGCCGCAGGTGCCCGTGGTATCGCAGTTCAACCAGCGCATCCGCACCGTCACCAGGGCCGTTCGGCAATGGCAGAACTGCCACCGCGGCGTGCTGGCCTCGCTCGCCCCGAGCCGGGCTGCCGAACACATTCCAGCGGAGGCGCTGGCGGCGATGACGCCGCTCGAGCGCGAAGCGGCGACGCGCCACGTGGCGGCAGTCCATGCGCAGCTGGCCGAGGCCATCGGGCGCGAGGCGGCCCCGGTCATCGCGCGCCACGATGCATGGCGCGATGCGACGCTGGCCTATGTCGCCGGCCAGAACAGCGTGACGCCGGGCGCCCGCGCCGTGGCATGGACCGAACGGTTTGTCAGCAACGAGAGGAAGTCCGAGTCGCTGCAGCGCCAGGTTGCGGCAGGCCTGCCGGTGCGCTAGCCAGGCCGCGGCGCTCAGCCGCACTCGCCCACGTAATGGCACTCGCCGCAGCGGGTGCAGCCGTCCACCTTGCGCAGGGCCCGCGCGCCGCATTCCGGGCACTTGGCCCCGCTGACCGTGGGCAGGGCGCCGGAAGCGGTCGCCGGCTGCGGTTCGGTTTCGAGTGCTACGCCGTCGCAGCGCGCGGCGAAGCGGCGCGCCAGTTCCGGCACCGCCAGCTGGTTGCCCCAGGCGTCGAGGAATCCGCGGCGTATCAGGACCCGCTGCAGCATGAAGGCGATCGCCGCCACCTCCGAATCGTGATAGACCGGCACCTGGGCGCCGTCCTCGCGCGTGAGGTAGCCGCAGCGCACCGGACCCTTTTCCCACACCACGTCGCGCATGTCCGCCAGCGCCCGCGCGATCGGGCCGCCGGCGCGCGCCACCATCGACAGCAGCCGCATCGAGGCGGTGATCCACTGCTGGCCGTCGGTGCGCTGATTGGAGGGCATGAAGAATTCGAAGGGACGCTCGATGGTCACCGGCCTGCCTTCGTGAACGCCGTCGGCGCGGATGAAGCTCACGGTCAGGTAGGCGGTCTTGCGGCCCTCCTGGGTCGAGTATTCGATCTTCGACGTCACCGATTCCAGCTCGCCCAGCGGCCGGCGCTCGAAGCGCTTGCGCAGCGGGTCTTCGTCGGGCGGCGCGGCCTGCGGGGCCGCGTCCGAGGTCGACAGCACGCTGCCCAGCACCGTGTTCGGGCGGTAGGTCGCCAGGCCCTTCAGGCCCGCCTGCCAGGCCTGGCTGTAGAGATCGCGGAAGTCATCAAAGGGATAGTCTTCCGGCACGTTGACGGTCTTCGAGATCGCCGTGTCGATGAAGGGCTGCACCGCCTCCACCATGCGCAAGTGTTCGATCGCGCGCATCTCGAGCGCGGTCACGAAAGCGGGCGGCAGCGCGTCCACGTCGTAGCCCATCCGGCGGTAGAGGCGCCAGGCATGGTCCTCGACCTCGTAGCTGCGCATGTAACCGTCCGCCATGCGCTTCTTGCGCTGGTAGGTCCAGGAGTAGGGCGGTTCGATGCCGTTCGAGGCATTGTCGGCGAAGGCCAGCGAGATGGTGCCGGTGGGCGCGATCGACAGCAGGTGCGAGTTGCGGATGCCGTACATGCGGATCGCCTCGCGCAGCCAGTCGGGCAGGCGTTGCACGAACTGGCCGTCGAGGTACTTGTCCGCGTCGAACAGCGGGAAGGGACCCTTCTCGCGCGCCAGCGCCACCGAGGTGGCGTAAGCCGCATCGCGCAGGGTCTCGGCGATGCGCGCGGCCATTGCCCGTCCTTCGTCGGAATCGTAGCGCAGGCCCAGCATGACGAGGGCGCTGCCCAGGCCCAGGAAGCCGAGGCCGATGCGGCGCTTGGCCTGCGATTCCGCCAGCTGCTGCGACAGCGGCCATTCGGTCGCGTCCAGCACCAGGTCGAGCATGCGCACGCCCACCGCGGCGACTTCGCACATGCGCTCGAAGTCGAAGGAGGGGCTGGCGCCGAAAGGGTCGACCACAAAAGCCGTGAGGTTCACCGAACCCAGGTCGCAGCAGCCATAGGCGGGCAGGGGCTGCTCGCCGCAGGGATTGGTGGCGTGCAGCTGTTCGGCGTACCAGAGGTTGTTTTCCGCATTCATGCGGTCGATGAAGAGCACGCCCGGCTCGGCGTGGTCGTAGGTCGATGCGATGATGCGGTCCCACAGTTCGCGCGCGCGCACCTGGCGATATGACCAGCGGCCATCGTCCAGGCGGCGCGCGCTGGCCATGTCTTCCTCGCCCGGTTCGGCGCGGTGGACCAGGTCGAACATGGCGTCGCTTTCCACGGCGCGCATGAAGTCGTCGCTGACGCCGACCGAGATATTGAAGTTCGAGAGTCCGCCCGCGTCCTTGGCGGCGATGAAGCGTTCGATGTCGGGGTGGTCGATGCGCAGCACGCCCATCTGGGCGCCGCGCCGCGCACCGGCCGATTCGACCGTGCGGCAGGAGGCGTC
The DNA here is from genome assembly GCA_040758275.1 of Pseudomonadota bacterium. GTDB lineage: Bacteria > Pseudomonadota > Gammaproteobacteria > Burkholderiales > Burkholderiaceae_D > Telluria. Next base: position 18,870 of record JBFLVV010000067.1, on the reverse strand, counting down.
GAACACTTCCATATAAGAGACCGGCCCCGAGGCGCGCGAGCGGGTGCCGTGGACCTTGCTGCCCATGGGGCGGATGGCGCTGAAGTCGTAGCCGACCCCGCCGCCGCGGCGCATGGTCTCGGCCGCTTCGGCCAGGGCCGTGTAGATGCCGGGCAGCGGGCCGTCGTTGCCGGAGATCGAATCGCCGACCGGCTGCACGAAACAGTTGATGAGGGTGGCCTGCAGGCCGAGGCCGGCGGCCGAGTTGATGCGCCCGGCGGGCACGAAGCCCTGTTCCTGGGCCCAGAGAAAGTGCGCTTCGCGCTCTTCCCGCCCGTCTTCGGCCTCGAGCGCGGCCAGGGCGCGCGCCACACGCAATCGCACGTCGAAGATGCTGGTTTCACTGCCCTTGGCGTACTTCTCGCGCAGGACGTCGAGCGAGACTTCCTGCGGGGGCAGGCCGCCCGGCCCCGTGTCGACTGCATTCATGGTGTGCTCCCCGGCATGAATGCCGCCGCAGGAATCAGGGTTTGTCGAGGATCACGTGGGGCGCGGCCGGATCGGTGGCGCCGGGGAGCGGGCCGGCGCCGGACGCGGCGGCCGAAGGGGTGGCCGAAGCGCTGGCGCCGGACTGGCCGGCCAGGCGGGCTTCCAGTTCCACCACGCGCAGCTCCAGCGCTTCCAGGCGGGCGCGGGTCTTGGCCAGCACCTGGGCCTGGATGTCGAATTCTTCGCGGGTGACGAGGTCGAGCTTGGAGAAGCCCTGGGTCATCATGGCCTTGACGTTGCGCTCGATGTCCTTGGCCGGCGTGCTTTCCAGCGCCTGGTTGATCTTGCCTTGGATGTCGTTGAAGAAGTTGTTCATATCCATTTCCTGGTCAGGCGGTGGGCTGCACCACGACAGTGCAGCGCCATCCGCTTTGGTGCGTGGCGCGGAGTTGGCTACCCCTTGCGCCGGTTGACGGGCTTGTTCTTATCGCAAATGGGGCGGATGGCTGAGAAAACAAGCACCCGAAACCACCCCAGGCAGCGATTTTTGCGCTGGCACGCATCCTGCTAAAGAGTTATCAGGCGTGCAGCAGACAGGATTGTAAACCGCAACAGCTCCGCCTGGAGCCAAGTTGACTATAAGGGGAATGTCATGAAGTGCAAGACCAGTGCAGCAGCAGTGTGTTGGGCCATGCTGGCCCTTTCCAGCGTTCCCGCCTTCGCGCAAGAAGCGACTCCTGAACACCAGGTCAGCTACAACGCCTCGATCACCAGCGACTACCGTTACCGCGGCCTGTCGCAAACCCGCCTGAACGGCGCGCTGCAGGGCGGCGTCGACTACACGCACAGCCCGACCGGCCTGTACGTGGGCACCTGGCTGTCCACCATCAAATGGACCAAGGATCTCGGCGGCGACGGCAGCATCGAATGGGATCTGTATGGCGGTAAGCGCGGCAACATCAGCGAAAACCTGACCTACGACGTCGGCGGCCTGTATTACTACTACCCGTCCAACGACCTGAACCCGAGCGCGAACACCTTCGAACTCTACGCGCGCCTCGGCTTCGGCCCGGCCTACGTGAAGTACTCGCACTCGACCACCAACCTGTTCGGCACCGCGAACAGCAAGCGCAGCGGCTACCTGGACCTCGGCGCGGACATCGACATCGGCGACAAGATGCTCCTGAACCTGCATGCGGGCCGCCAGGAAGTGAACAACAACGGGGCCTACTCGTACACCGACTACAAGGCCGGCATCACCAAGGACTTCGGCGTCGCCAGCGTGTCGTTTGCCTGGGTCAAGGCCAGCACCAAGGCCTACCTGAGCCCGGAGGGCAAGGACCTGGGCCGGTCGACGGTGGTGCTCAGCCTGTCCAAAATTTTCTGATCGTTAAAGAGGTATCACCATGAAAATGATTACCGCCATCATCAAGCCCTTCAAGCTGGACGAGGTCCGTGAAGCGCTGTCGGAGATCAATGTGCAAGGCATGACGGTCACCGAAGTGAAGGGTTTCGGCCGCCAGAAGGGCCACACCGAGCTGTACCGCGGCGCGGAGTACGTGGTCGATTTTCTCCCGAAGATCAAGATCGAGGCCGCCGTCGACGACGCCGTGGCCGAGCAGGTGATCGACGCCATCTCCGCCGCCGCCCGCACCGGCAAGATCGGCGACGGCAAGATCTTCGTGGCCGACCTGAACCAGGTCATCCGTATCCGTACCGGCGAGACCGGCAACGACGCACTGTAAGAGGAACCCGATGAAATCCACCCTCACCAAAATCCTGGCCGGCGCCATCAGTGCCAGCGTGGCGCTGCCGGCCCTGGCCGCGCCCACCATCAACAAGGGCGACACCGCCTGGATGTTCGTGGCGACCCTGCTCGTCATCATGATGTCGATCCCCGGCCTGGCCCTGTTCTACGGCGGCCTTGTGCGCGCCAAGAACATGCTGTCGGTGCTGATGCAGGTCTTCATGGTGTTCTCGCTGATCATCGTCCTGTGGTGCCTGTACGGCTACTCGCTCGCCTTCACCCAGGGCGGAACGGCCTTCATCGGCGGCGGCGACCGTCTGTTCCTGAACGGCATCTACGACGCGGCCGCCGGCACCTTCAGCCAGGCCGCCACCTTCAGCAAGGAGACGATGATCCCCGAATTCATCTTCGTCGCCTTCCAGGGCACCTTCGCGGCGATTACCTGCGGCCTGATCGTCGGCGCTTTTGCCGAGCGCGTGCGCTTCTCGGCGGTGCTGGCCTTCATGGTGATCTGGTTCACCTTCGGCTACCTGCCGGTGGCCCACATGGTCTGGTTCTGGGCCGGCCCCGACGCGATCACCGACGCGGCCTCGCTGGCCAAGGTGACCGCCGACGCCGGCTTCCTGTGGCAGAAGGGCGCCCTCGACTTCGCGGGCGGCACCGTGGTGCACATCAATGCCGCCGTGGCCGGCCTGGTCGGCGCCTACGTGATCGGCAAGCGCACGGGTCTGGGGCGCGAATCGATGGCCCCGCACTCGCTGACCATGACCATGATCGGCGCCTCGCTGCTGTGGGTGGGCTGGTTCGGCTTCAACGCCGGCTCGGCGCTGGAAGCGGGCGACGTTGCCGCCCTGGCCTTCATCAACACCCTGCTGGCGACCGCCGCATCGGCCGTGTCCTGGATGTTCGGCGAGTGGATCTTCAAGCGTAAACCGTCGCTGCTGGGCGCGGTGTCGGGCGCCGTCTCGGGCCTGGTGGCGATCACCCCGGCCGCCGGCTTCGTCGGCCCGATGGGCGGCCTGGTCATCGGCCTGCTGGCCGGCGTGGTCTGCCTGTGGGGCGTGACCGGCCTGAAACGCCTGCTGGGCGCCGACGACTCGCTGGACGTGTTCGGCGTGCACGGCGTGGGCGGCATCCTGGGCGCGCTGCTGACCGGCGTCTTCGCTTCGCCGCAGCTGGGCGGGCAGGGCATCTGGGATTACATCGCCAATAAAGGTTCGCCGGACTACTCGATCGCCGGCCAGGTCTGGGTGCAGGCGCAGGCCGTCGGCATCACCATCGTGTGGTCGGCCGTCGTCGCCTTTGTCGCCTTCAAGCTGGTGGACGTGGTGATCGGCCTGCGCGTGCCGGTGGAGCAGGAGCGCGAAGGGCTGGACATCACCAGCCATGGCGAGTCGGCCTACCATTCCTGATCCGGAACGGCTGGATGCTTCGCGGGGCGCCTTCGGGCGCCTTTTTTGCGTCACGGGCCATCATTCGTCTTTAAAATGGCAACATCGTCCCCACCTTTGCGCGACGATATAATTCAAACAAGCCATCACTAGGACGTCCACCCCATGGTTCCGCACCTCGCCACCGCCCTGACCGGTCCCCTTCTCGACCTGGAAAAGAAAATCCTCGAAGCCACGCCCGCGATCGAGCGCTGGTTCCGTCTCGAGTGGCAGGAGCACACGCCGCCGTTTTATTGCTCGGTGGACCTGCGCAATGCCGGCTACAAGCTGGCGCCGGTGGACACCAACCTGTTCCCGGGCGGCTTCAACAACCTGTCCACCGAGATGCTGCCGCTGGCGGTGCAGGCCGCCATGGCCGCGATCGACAAGTATTGCCCGGATGCGCGCAACCTCCTGATGATCCCGGAAACCCACACGCGCAACCCGATGTACCTGCAGAACGTGGCGCGCCTGATGCAGATCTTCCGCCAGACCGGCCTGCACGTGCGCCTGGGTTCGCTGTCGCCGGAGGTCACCCAGCCGACCCCGCTGGCGCTGCCTGACGGCAATATGCTGGTGGTCGAGCCCCTGGTGCGCTCGCCGAACGGGCGCCGCGTCGGCCTGGCCGATTTCGACCCCTGCACCATCCTGCTGAACAATGATCTGAGCGCAGGCATCCCCGCGATCCTGGAAAACATCCACGAACAGTCGCTGCTGCCGCCGGTGCATGCCGGCTGGGCCCTGCGCCGCAAGAGCAACCACCTGAAGGCTTTCGATGAAGTCGCCAAGAAGTTCGGCAAGCTGATCGAGATCGATCCCTGGCTGGTCAACCCCCTGCACAGCAAGGTGGGCGAGGTCGACCTGCAGGAAGACGTGGGCACGGAACAACTGGCCGACGCCGTCTCGGCCCTGCTCTCGAAGATCAAGAAGAAGTACAAGGAATACGGCATGAAGGAGCAGAAGCCCTTCGTGATCGTCAAGCCGGACGCCGGCACCTATGGCATGGGCGTATTGAGCGTGAAGGACGCGAGCGAGGTGAAGGACCTGAGCCGCGCCCAGCGCGCCAAGATGACCGTCATCAAGGATGGCGTGGCCGTCACCGACATGATCGTGCAGGAAGGCGTGCCGACCTTCGAGTCCATCAACGATGCGGTGGCCGAGCCGGTGGTGTACATGATCGACCGCTACGTGGTCGGCGGCTTCTACCGCGTGCACGCCGAGCGCGGCATCGACCAGAACCTGAACGCGCCGGGTTCCCAGTACGTGCCGCTGGCATTTGCCCAGCAACATGCCGTGCCGGACCTGAAGGCCAAGCCGGGCACGGCCGCGCCGAACCGCTTCTATGTCTACGGCGTGGTCGCGCGCCTGGGGTTGCTGGCGGCATCGCTCGAGCTCGAGCGCACCGACCCCAACCCCGAAGTGTACTGATCAGGTGTCGGTACCGACGGCGTCCCAGTCGTCCTCGTCACCGTAGCGCGTCATCCAGTTCACCGCGTGGTGCCATTCCAGCACCACGCCCGGGTTCAGGCCGGGCGGCGGCTCGCGCCGGTTGAGGTGGGCGTCGCGCACCGCCCAGTGCAGGCGATACAGGCGGTCGGCCCAGTCCAGGATTTCCTCCATGGGGCGCAGCCGGATGGCCTCGCGCAGCATCACGGCGTCGCCCAGGTCGTGCGGATACAGCGGCAGGATAGCTTCGGCGCTCGAGGGCGCGGAGGGCATGCCCGGGTCGTCGACCAGCCCCGCGCACCAGGCCAGGAACATCATCGCTTCCAGGCGCCAGGAGAAGCGGATCCGGTCTTCTTCCTGCGGGGCGTCGTCGAAGAGGAAGGCCGCTTCGTCCTGCGAGAGCAGGGCGCGCCGTTCGGATGGCGAGAAATACTCTTTGAAAAAGGCGTTCTGGCGCAGCATGGCGGTGCCGACCACGCCCCACAGGGCCACCAGCCTGCCCCACAGTTCCTCCTCGGTGCGCAAGGTGGTCGCTCCGGCATCCTCGATCATCGGCAGGTGCGGATTGATCGGAATTCCGTGCTGTTGCAACAGCTTCTCGTTCGCTTCCCGGCGTGCTTCCGGCATCATGCGCTCCTCCCTGGATGGTTTGACAAGACGGTAGCATCGAACGCCGGTGAGCGCCCACACCCCCGCAAATGGGGCCGCCGTCCGCGAGAAATCGCGTTTCCGGCTAAAATCAGGGCATTCCCCGCACTGGACAGCCCATGAAAATCGCCTTCCTCGCCGACCCGCTCTCCACCTTCAAGATCTACAAGGATTCCACGTTCGCCATGATGCGCGAAGCGGCGAAGCGCGGCCATGCCGTGTACGCCCTCGAGCAGCGCGACATGGTGCTGGAAGAGGGCGTCGTCACCGCCGAAGTTACGCGCCTCCACCTGACGGGCGAACAAGACCCCTGGTACCGCGCCGACGCCCCGGAAATCGTGGAGCTGAACGTCTTCGACGCCATCATCGAGCGCAAGGACCCGCCCTTCGACATGGAATATGTCTACGGCACCTATTTGCTGGAACTGGCCGAGCGCCAGGGCGCGCGCGTGTTCAACCGCGCCGGGGCGATCCGCGACCATAACGAGAAACTGACCATCGGCCAGTTCAGCCAGTTCACTTCGCCGACCCTCGTGAGCTCGAACCCGGCGCGCCTGCGCGCCTTCCACGAGAAGCACGGCGACGTGATCTTCAAGCCCCTGGACGGCATGGGCGGCGCCGGCATCTTCCGTGTGAAAGACGACGGCATGAACCTGGGTTCCGTGATCGAGTCGCTGACCGACAACGGCAAGCACACCATCATGGCCCAGAAATACATCCCGGCGATCAAGCAGGGAGATAAACGCGTGCTGGTGATCAACGGCAAGCCGGTACCCTTCACCCTGGCGCGCATTCCGCAGGGTAATGAAGTGCGCGGCAACCTCGCGGCCGGTGGCCTGGGCGTTGCCATGCCCATCACGGAGCGCGAGCGGGCGATTGCCGAGGCCATCGGCCCGGAACTGGCGGCCCGAGGCCTGTTGCTGGTAGGATTGGATGTGATCGGCGATTTCCTGACCGAAGTGAACGTCACCAGCCCGACCTGCTTCCAGGAGATCACCGACCAGACCGGTTTCGACGTGGCCGCGATGTTCATCGACGCGGTCGAACTCAAGGCAAACGAGAAGTAGACATGGTAGGCATCCTGCTCCTGACCCACGCACCGCTGGGCCAGGCATTCATTACCGCGGTGGCCCACGTATTTCGTGGCCCGACGGAGCGTTTCGAGGCGATCGACGTGACCGCCGACCAGGACCTGGCCCAGGTGAACTGCCTGGCCAAGGAGGCGATCGCGCGCCTGGACGAAGGCGACGGCGTGCTGGTCATCACCGACATCAAGGGCGGCACCCCGTCCAACTGCTGCAATTCGCTGCACGACGCCGGCCATGTGGAAGTCATCGCCGGCATCAGCCTGCCCATGCTGCTGCGCGCGATCACCTATCGCCGCGACACCCTCGACGTGGTGGTCGAGATGGCCCTGGCCGGCGCCCAGAATGGCGCCGTGCGGGTCGACAACCGGATCCGCGTCGGATCGAGCTGAACACACTTACAACGCTATTTGGCCAAGGCATAGACCACGACAATATGATTCAACAGGAACTCGAGATCATCAACAAGCTGGGCCTCCATGCCCGCGCCTCCGCCAAATTCACCCAGCTGGCCGCCAAGTTCAAGAGCGACGTCTGGCTCACCCGCAACGGCCGCCGCATCAATGCCAAGTCCATCATGGGCGTCATGATGCTCGCCGCCGGCAAGGGCGCGAAAGTGCTGCTGGAGGCCGATGGCGAAGATGAAGAGGCATGCATCGCCGCCTTGACGGGCCTGGTCAACGACAAGTTCGGCGAAGGCGAGTAATGCCGCGCGAAGCGGCAACGCCCCGCCACACGGGACCCTCGATGGCATCGTTCACGCTCCACGGCATTCCGGTTTCGCGCGGCATCTCGATCGGCCGCGCCCACCTGCTCACCCCGGCCGCGCTCGACGTCAAGCACTACCTCGTCCCGGAAGAGCAGGTCGAGGCGGAAGTCAAACGGCTGCAGGATGCGATCGCCGAAGTCCACCGCGGCCTGCAGGCCCTGTGGACCGAGCTGCCCAAGGACGCGCCGACGGAGCTGGGCGCCTTCATCGACGTGCACGCCCTGATCCTGTCGGACCCCCTGATCTCGGAAGCGCCGCTCGACATCATCCGTTCGCGCCACTACAACGCCGAATGGGCGCTGGTGACGCAGATCGACGAGCTGTCTTCCCAGTTCGACGAGATCGAGGACGAGTACCTGCGCGAGCGCAAGCACGACATCCAGCAGGTGGCCGAGCGGGTGCTGAAGGTCCTGATGGGCACTGCGCTCGCCATCCCGCCGGTGTACGAAGGCGAAGACCAGGCGCCGCCCTCGATGATCGTGGTGGCCCACGACATCTCGCCGGCCGACATGCTGGCCTTCCGCGACCGTTCCTTCGCCGGCTTCGTCACCGACGTCGGCGGCCAGAACTCGCACACGGCCATCGTCGCGCGCTCGCTCGACATTCCGGCGGCGGTCGGCATGAGCCAGGCCTCGCGCCTGATCGAGCAGGACGACTGGGTCATCATCGACGGCGATGCCGGTGTGGTGATCTGCAATCCCAGCCAGCTGGTGCTGGAGCAGTACCGTGCGCGCCAGGCCGCCCTCGGCAAGGCCCGCAAGCGCCTGCTGAAGCTCAAGAAGACCCCGGCGGTGACCAAGGACGGCACCCCGATCACCCTGCTGGCCAATATCGAACTGCCCGACGACTGCCCGGCCGCGCTGGATGCCGGCGCCAACGGCGTAGGCCTGTTCCGTTCCGAATTCCTGTTCATGGGCCGCGGCGCAAGTGTGCTGGGAAGCGTGCTGAAAGTCCCGAGCGAGGACGAGCAGTTCGAGCAGTACCGCAAGGCCGTGGTGGCGATGAAGGGCAGGCCGGTGACGATCCGCACCCTGGATGTCGGCGCCGACAAGCCGCTCGACCCGACCGAGCACACGGCGCTGAACCCGGCGCTGGGCCTGCGCGCGATCCGCTACTGCCTGGCCGAGCCCCAGCTCTTCCTGACCCAGCTGCGCGCGATCCTGCGCGCATCCGCCTTCGGCAAGGTGCGCATCCTCATTCCGATGCTTGCGCACGCCTTCGAGATCGACCAGACGCTTTCCATGATCGAGCAGGCCAAGGCCCAGCTGCGCGAGGAGGGCGTCAAGTACGACCCGGCGGTGGAAGTCGGCGCCATGATCGAGATCCCGGCCGCCGCGCTGGCGCTGCCGATGTTCGTCAAGCGCATGAATTTCCTGTCGATCGGGACCAATGACCTGATCCAGTACACCCTGGCGATCGACCGGGTCGACTACGAAGTGGCGCACCTGTACAATCCCCTGCACCCGGCGGTCCTGATGCTGATTGCCCAGACCATCGCCACGGGCCAGAAGGCCGGCCTCGACGTCGCCGTCTGCGGCGAGATGGCGGGCGACGTCAAGCTCACCCGCCTGCTGCTCGGCATGGGCCTGCGCGAATTCTCGATGCATCCGGCGCAGCTGCTGGCGGTGAAACAGGAAATCCTGAACAGCGACCTGACCGCGATTACGTCCCGCACGCGCCGCATCCTGCGCTCGATCGAACCGAACGAGATCGCCGCCGCCGTGGAGCAGCTGCAATCCCTCTGATTTACCCGGCGCGGCACGTCGCCGCGCCATACAAGAACACGCGAACACCATCCATGGGATCGATTGGAACAGTCACACCGCAGGCGATGCACTTCGCCGAGCCGCTGCGCCTGCAAAGCGGCGCCAGCATCGGCGACTACACGCTGATGTATGAAACCTACGGGACCCTGAACGAAGATAAATCGAACGCGGTCCTGATCTGCCACGCGCTGAACGCCTCCCACCACGTGGCCGGCAGCTATGCCGACAAGCCCAAGAGCCAGGGCTGGTGGGACAATATGGTCGGCCCGGGCAAGCCGGTCGACACCAACCGCTTCTTCGTCATTGGCGTGAACAACCTCGGTTCCTGCTTCGGCTCGACCGGGCCGATGCACACCAACCCCGCCACCGGCAAGCCCTACGGCGCGGCCTTCCCGCTGCTGACGGTGGAAGACTGGGTGAGCGCCCAGGCGCGCCTGGCCGACCGCCTCGGCATCGACTGTTTTGCTGCCGTCATGGGCGGTTCGCTCGGCGGCATGCAGGCGCTCTCCTGGAGCATCATGTTCCCCGAGCGCCTGCGCCACTGCATCGTGATCGCCTCGACCCCGAAGCTCTCGGCCCAGAACATCGCCTTCAACGACGTCGCGCGCCAGGCCATCCTGACCGACCCGGACTACCACGGCGGCGATTTCTATGAACACGGCGTGGTGCCGAAGAACGGCCTGAAGGTGGCGCGCATGGTCGGCCACATCACCTACCTGTCGAACGACGACATGGCGGAGAAGTTCGGCCGCAAGCTGCGCAACGCGGCGGAGAAAGACGACTACGCCTTCGACTTCGGCGTCGACTTCGAGATCGAATCCTATCTGCGCTACCAGGGCGACAAGTTCTCGGAATACTTCGACGCCAACACCTACCTCCTGATCACCAAGGCGCTCGACTACTTTGACCCGGCCCGGGCCCACGGCGGCGATTTGACCCGTGCCCTGGCGGGCACGCAGGCGCAGTTCCTGATCGCCTCCTTCACCACCGACTGGCGCTTCTCGCCGGAGCGCAGCCGCGAGATCGTCGAGGCCCTGGTGTCGAACCGCCGCAAGGTGAGCTACGCCGAGATCGACGCGCCGCACGGCCACGATGCCTTCCTGCTGGAAGACCCGCGCTACATGGGGGTGGTAAGGGCCTATTACGACCGGATTGCAAACGAGCTGGCAGGAGAGGCCGCATGAATTTCGACGACCTGAACTCCCTGCGCCCCGACCTGGCCTTCATTGCGCACTGGGTGCGCGAGGGTTCCCACGTGCTGGACGTCGGCTGTGGCGACGGCGCCATGCTGCGCTACCTGGAGCTGGGCAAGAAGTGCACCGGCTACGGCGTCGAGATCGCCGACGACAAGGTGCTCGAGAGCACCCAGCGCGGCATCAGCGTGATCCAGCACGATATGGAAGAGGGCCTGGACCTGTTCCGCGACAACGCCTTCGACATGGTGCTCTGCCTGTCCTCGCTGCAGATGATGCAGCACGTCGAGGCGCGCCTGCGCGACATCGTGCGCGTGGGACAGGAAGCCATCGTGTCCTTCCCCAACTTCGCCTACTGGCCGCACCGCATGGCGTTGATTCGCGGCCGCATGCCGGTCTCGCGCTCGCTGCCCTACCAGTGGTTCGATACGCCGAACGTGCGCTATGCGACCATCCACGACTTCAAGGACCTGGCCGAGAAATGCGGGCTGGAGGTGCTGGAATACGTGGCGCTGGCCGAGGGCAAGGTGGTGACATTCCTGCCCAACCTGCGCGGCAGCCTGGCGGTGTTTCGTCTGCGCAAGCGTGTGGGTGTGGCCGGCTAGGATGCGCGACTGAGTTCGGTGCTTATGTGCGGTGGCGGCTTGTCGAGCCGCCCCTCATCCACGATCATCTGCGCTATTGTGCATACAAATGCCGCCACTTTCTTTGGAGATAGTGCTGCTAAGAACAGACTATCGTTGACGACATGAAAAAAATGAAGCATCTGGCAGCCAGCCTTTCCCTGCTTGCCGCATTTGGGACGGTGAGCGTCGGCGATGCGGTCGCGCAGAACGACCGCAATACGACGGTCCAGGATGGCATCGAGGTCAGGCCCCTGTCGCGCCTGCGCAAGCTGGTGCCGACGGAACAGCTCAATGACGCGGCCGCCCAGCAATACACGCAAATGATGAGCCAGGCGCAGCAGAAAGGCGTGCTGCTGCCGCCTTCGCATCCTGAGGTGCAGCGCCTGCGCAACATTGCCAAGCGCATCATTCCGCAAACGGCACGCTGGAACCAGGAGGCGACCCAGTGGCAATGGCAGGTCAATGTCATCGACTCGAAGGACGTCAACGCCTTTTGCATGCCGGGCGGCCGCATCGGCTTCTTCACCGGCATCCTGACCTCGCTGAAGCTGACCGACGACGAGGTGGCCGCCGTGATGGGGCATGAGATCGCCCATGCACTGCGTGAGCACAGCCGCGAGAAGATGGGCAAGCAGATGGCGACCAACGGGCTGGCCCGCCTGGGCGGCGCCCTGGTGTCGGGCATCTTCGGTGTCGATCCGGGCATCACCGGCACGATCGCGGGCTACACCGCCCAGTTCGCCGGCCTGAAGTTCTCGCGCGACGACGAACGGGAGGCCGACCTCGTCGGCCTGGACATCGCCGCCCGCGCCGGCTACGACCCGCGCGCCGGCATCGCGCTCTGGCGCAAGATGGCGGCGCTCGACAAGCGTGCGCCGATCGAGGTGCTCTCGACCCACCCCGGCGGCGAGTCCCGCATCGCCGACATGGAATCGCACATGAACCTGCTGCTGCCGGTCTACGCGCGCGCCAAGGGCACCACGGCCGCCAAGCTGCCGCCTTACCGGACCAACGTCGCATTGCGTTAATGAGGGGTAGCAGGAAGGGCCACCAGGCCGAAGCCAATGCCTACGTGCCGCTGCCGACCCGCGAGGGCGTCGCACCCAGCTATCTGTGGCTGACCGAAACGCGCGCCGGCGGCATGCTGCGCTTCCTGGTGGAGCGCTTCCCCGACGTGTCGGAGGCCGCCTGGGCCCAGCGCCTGGCGCGCGGCGAGATCGTGGACGCGAAGGGTGTGCCCCTGAACGCCGACAGCCACGTGCGCCAGGGCATGCGCATCTGGTACTACCGCGAACTGGAAGCGCCCGAGACGCCGATCCCCTTCAAGGAAGGCGTGCTGCATCTTGACGAGCACCTGCTCGTCGCCGACAAGCCGCACTTCCTGCCGACCATCCCGACCGGCCGCTTCCTGCACGAGACCCTGCTCGTGCGCCTCAAGAAGCAGTTCGACCTGCCGCACCTGACCCCGATCCACCGCCTCGACCGCGAGACGGCCGGCGTGGTGATCTTCTCGCATAACCCGGCCTCGCGCGGCGCCTACCAGTCGATGTTCCAGAAGCGGGTGGTCAATAAAGTCTACGAGGCCCTGGCGGGCCCGATCGAAGGGCGGGAATTCCCTTTCACCTACCGTAGCCGCATGCAGGATGCGGCGCAGTTTTTCGTGAGCGAAGAGGTGCCTGGCGAGCCGAATTCGGAGACCGTGGTGGAGCTGATCGAACGCCGTGGCGACCTTGCCCACTACCGCCTGCATCCGCACACCGGGCGCAAGCACCAGCTGCGCCTGCACCTCTCAAGCCTCGGCGCGCCGATCCTCAACGATGCTTTCTATCCGGTGGCGCTGCCTTGCAAGGGCGACGACTTCAGCGCGCCGCTGCAGCTGCTGGCGCGCTCGATTTCCTTCATCGATCCCCTGAGCGGTGAAGCGCGCCGCTTCGACAGCGGCTTCCGGCTCGACTGGCCCTGAGCGACGCTTACGCGGAGCCGGGCATCTCGAAGTCCCAGCCCGACACGCCGACGATGGCGGCATTGCCGGCCAGGTCGGTCACGCTGCCATGATTCCACTGCATTCGCAGCAGGCCGGTCAGCGAGATATTGAAGTTCAAGACAGCCAGCTCGCCGTCGGCATCCGCGCTGACGCTCCAGCCGCTGTGGTTGTTGCCCCAATAGGAATCGCGCTGGGTGCCGCCCTGGAACAGGTTGAAACTGCCGCCCGGCTGGAACACGATGGCTTCGCTGAAGGGCAGGGCGAACTTCGGACCACCGGAGAAGTTGAGCGACCACGTGCCTGCGCTCGGACCGGCGTTGTCCACAGTGATCGACAGCGCCGACGAATCGCCACTCATATTGCCGGCGGCGTCGAACTGGCGCACCGTGATTTGGTGAATTCCGTCCGCCAGCGCCTTGGCCGGCGGGACCGTGAAGCTCCAGTTGCCCGACGGGTTGGCCGTAGTGCGGCCGATCTCGACGCCGTTCGCGAATAGCGCCACGCCGGTATTGGCCAGTGCGCCGCTGCCGGTGAAGGTCGGTTCGCGCTCATTGGTGATGTTGTCGGTGTTCGATGCCCCGCTGTCGCTGGCGGCGGCCAGGTCCGGGGTGCCGGACGGTACGCCAGGCGCGCTGCGGTCGACCGTGAAGGTGATCGCAGGGGAGTCCGCACTGGTGTTGCCGGCCACGTCGACCTGGCGCACCGTGTAGGTATGGCTGCCATCCGGCAGGCTGCTGCCGAAGACCGCGGTCCAGTTGCCGTCGGGGGGGGCGGGGGCGGCCCCC
>JBFLVV010000067.1:0-4913 GCA_040758275.1 Pseudomonadota bacterium | reverse complement strand
CTGGTCCCGTGGGCGTCGGCGGGGCCGACGCCGACGATGTCTTCGCCCGACATGATCTTGATGTGGGCATTGGCTTCCGCACCGCTGCCCGCGAGCGTGGTGTCGGTGGTGATGCGGTCCGACGACGAACTGCCGGTATCGTTGGCCAGCGCCGGCTGCGCGAGGGGCGCCGCGCTGTAGTCGATGGTCAGCGCGAAGGCCGCGCCGCTGCTGTCGTTGCCGGCGCGGTCGGTCTGCACGATCGTCAGGTTGTGCAGGCCGCCTTCGAGTACGGTGTCGACATCGGCTTCCCAGTTGCCCGAGGAATCGGCCCTGGCGCCGCCGAGATAGGTGCTGCCTTCATAGATGCTGACCCAGGCGCGTGCTTCGGCGCTGCCCTTCAGGGTGGGCGTCCGGTCGGTCGTGATGTTGTCGCCGATGGCGCCGGAGTCGCTGCTCGTGGCCAGCCCGGTCGCGGGCGGCGCATCCGGTGCGACCGTGTCGACCACGACGTTCACCGGCAGGTAGCCGTAGCCATAGCCCAGGTACTGGTGGATGCCGTCGAAGACGATATGGGCGTTCGTCAGCGGATTGCCGGCGAGGTCTTCGATGTTATCGACCAGCAGGGTCGTATCCGTGATGGTCAGGTTGCCGATATCCGAGTCCACGCCGCCGACCGTATAGGTGAAGGTCATCTCGTCGCCGTCGATGGACGCGATGTCCGCGCGGTAGCCGTTGCTCAGGCCCACCGACAGGATGGCGTCCGAGGCGGGACGGATGTTCTCGTCGAACTTGATGCGGAAGGTGATCGTGTCGCCGGCCTTGTAGAAGAGCGAGCCGTCCACGATGGCATGGGTGGCGGACGGGCTGGTCACGTCCGGCGTGCTGGAGGTCTGGAAGGAGATGAGCGCATTGGCCAGGCTGTTGCCGGCGTAGTCGGTCAGGTAGTCGGGCAGCCTGAGTTCGTAGTGCTTGCCCGCTTCGAGTCCCAGCGCGGCCGGGTCGAGGGTCAGGATGCTGCCGCCGTCGAGGAAGGCCGAGGCGTCGACGTACACCTCGCGCGTGAAGTCGTCGTCCAGGCAGTAAACCGAGATGGGCATCATGTCGGTTTCCATATTCGCCCAGTACAGCGGCTCCTTGAAGGTGATGACGATGTCCGCGTTCAGGGGCAGGGCGGTGGCGCCGTCGGGCGAGAGCTCGATTTCCGGCTCGGCCGTGTCGACGGTGATGGTGCTGGTGTAGGTGGCGCTGGTGTGCTCGCCATTCTTCACGCGCACCTCGATGGTGTTGGCGCCTTCGTTGAAAAAGAGCTCGTCCTCGCCTTCGCCCGGCGAATAGGACCACATCCATGGCGAGGTTTCGCGGACCACGTCGATGCGTTCGGGGACGACGGCCACGCCGTTGATCAGGAGTTCGATGGTGTCGCCCTCGCCCAGGCCGCCGTGCAGCTCGCCGGTGATATAGGGAGAAGTGCTGTGCACCAGGTTGTCCTCGTCCGACACGCCGGTGTCCCAGCCGCTGCCGGCCTTCGAGATCCAGGAGCCGACCAGGGTGTCCACGGTGTAGTTGGAAGACGTTGCCGTGCCGCTGCCGTACACGCCGGGCGCGGTCTCGACTTTCGTCAGGTCCAGGCGCAGTACATTCTCGGCGTCGCCCACGCTGCCGCTCTTGGTCAGCACGACTTTCCAGACCAGGGGATTGTCGGTGCCAGTGACGCTCAGCACCGACGCGTTCTCGGCGCTGAAGGCGCTGGCGTTCAGGCTCGCCACCGACTGCGACAAGGTGACGAATACCGCGATGTCCTGGCCGGCCTTGAGGCTGGTGTTCTCGAAGGCGAAGCTCGCGCTCAGGCCGGATGGCGCGGCGGCGACGTCGAAGGCCACCTGGTTCGGCACGGTATAGCCGGCGAAGGGAGTGCCGCCGCTGGTCAGGGTGCCGGCGCCCATGAAGATGCTGTAGTGCTTGCCGCCTGCCAGGCCGACGGCGTCGAAGCTGACGTGGCTGCCGCTGACCGTGACCTGGCTGAGCGGGATTTCCTTGGTGAAGGTGGCGCCGACCACGCGCAGCTTGGGCTCGCCGGTGACGCGGTCGATCACGGTCTGGACCGCGCCGTCGGTGACGAAAATGCTGCCGCGTCCCTTGGCCATCGCTGCCGAGAAATTCAGGTCGATGTGGGTCACGCCTGCGGTGGTCGAGACCGTTTTGGCGAGCAGGGTAGGGGACGAGGAGGTGGCAGTCATGGTTTCTTGATATTCCGTCAATGGAACATTCTGATTAGAAAGTTACCAGACGGATAGTATCAAGAAACCCATTTAGCATTTCGCCAAACAGCGGGAAACGCTGCAATTTCGCATCATTTCGACGGCGAATCCCCCCGGCATGGGGGCCTGCCTTCAGAAGCAAAGCTAATAGATGACTTGCATCTATTGGCTAAGGTTATGGATCGATCAGAGATCGTAATCGATGATCAGCGGCGCGTGGTCGCTGAATTTTTCATCCTTATAGATCGACACGGTCTTGGCGGTCGCCGCAATGCCCGGAGTGGCGACGTGGTAGTCGATGCGCCAGCCGACGTTCTTCGCATAGGCCTGGCCACGGTTGCTCCACCAGGTGTAGTGCTCGGCGTCCGGGTGCACCTTGCGGTGCACGTCGACCAGGCCGATCTCGTCGAAAATGCGCGTCATCCATGCGCGCTCTTCCGGCAGGAAGCCCGAATTCTTCAGGTTGCCTTTCCAGTTCTTGAGGTCGATTTCCTTGTGGGCGATGTTCCAGTCGCCGCAGATCACCACCTCGCGTCCCTCGGCCTTGAGCTCCTGCAAGTGCGGCAGGAAGACCTCCATGAAGCGGAACTTGGCCTCCTGGCGCTCCGGCGAAGACGAGCCGGACGGGCAGTAGACGGAGATGATGGTGAGGTTGCCGAAATCGCAGCGGGTGTAGCGCCCCTCGGCATCGAATTCGAGGCAGCCGAAGCCGATGCGCTTGTTGTCGGGCGCGCTGCGGCTATACACGCCGGTGCCGGAATAGCCCTTCTTCTCGGCGTAGTGGAAATGGCCGTGGTAGCCGTGCGGGGACAGGAATTCCTCGGTCATGTCGGCTTCCTGCGCCTTCAGTTCCTGCACGCAGATGTAGTCGGCGGACTGGGTGGCGAGCCAGTTGAAGAAGCCCTTCTTGTGGGCCGAACGGATGCCGTTCAGGTTGGCGGAAATAATTCGTGGCATGGATTGTGTGAAGTCTGGAAAGCGGCCGGCTTGTGGCCCGTTGCATCCAGCAGTGTAGCTGGTTTTGTATCCCCCAGGAACCTTGATGCCCGTCGAATATCGTTAAGAAAATTCCGACACGCAATATGTTACACTAATCTTCTCATTAGTTTAACAATTTCCGGTTGCCTGTACGCTGGATGGGCGCCGCAACATGCACCGCATTCCACAGGCCATGGATATCGATACCCGAAGCGCACTCCCTGATGGCGACGTTCCCCACACCGTCCGGTTTTATGCCGACGATGCCGCCTTGATGGCCGAGGTCGCCGGGTTCGTCGACACGGCGCTGGCCGCCCGCGGCGCCGGCATCGTGATCGCCACGCCGGCCCATTGCGCTGACGTCCGGCGCCTGCTGGCCAACCCGGGCCGTGTGCGCTTTCTCGACGCCGAACAGACCCTCGCGGACCTGCTGCTGGACGGCTGGCCGGACGAGGCGCGCTTTCGCGCGGTGTTCGTGCCTCTGCTGGAGGCGGCCACCGCCGGCGCCGGCCCGGTGCACGTGTTTGGCGAGATGGCCGCGCTGCTGTGCGCCCAGGGGCGCTACCAGGCGGCGCTACGGTTCGAACAGTTGTTGAACGGACTGGGTGCGGACTACCGCTTCGCGCAGTTCTGCGCCTATCCCTGGCGCCTGTTTCCGGACGCGAGCCAGGCCCAGGTCTTCGAGGACATCTGCGCCGAACATGGGCGCGCCTGCGGCAGCACGGTGCATGGCGCGGACCACGACCTCAGAGGGCGCTCGCTCGCAGAGGCGCGCCGCGAACAGAAGGCGGTGGCGCCGGGCGGCGAGGCGCCGTGGCAGGCCAGGCACATGCCTGGCCTGCGGGATCGCGAAGCCGGCGGCGCCCGGGAGGCCGCCGAGGGCCTGCACCGCGTGGGCCCCGACGGCACCATCCTGTGGGCCGACCGGGCCGAGCTGCAGATGCTCGGCTACCGGTGGGAAGAATACGTCGGCCGCCACATCGCCCACTTCCACGTCGACGCCGAGCTGGTCGAGCTGATCATGGACACCATGCTGTCGGGCGGCGTGCTGGTCGACCAGCCGGTGCGGCTGCGCTGCAAGAATGGCGCCATCCGCCACGTGCAGATGAGCTCGAGCAATTTTTTCGAAGGCGGCAAACTGCGTTACAGCGTTTGCATCACGCGTGACGACATCGAGCGCAACGACCTCGCCGCCGCATCGGCGCAGCGTGACAGCATGCTGCTCAACGCCCCGGTGGCCGTGGCCCTCCTGATGGCGCCGGACCTGCGCTTTCGTCTCGCGAACCGGCACTTCTGCGAACTGTTCGGCCAGCGCGAACTGGTGGGCAAGCGCCTGGTCGAGGCGCTGCCGCAGCTGCGGCACAGTACGCTCGAAGCAGCGCTCGAGCATGTGTTCGAAAGCGGCCAGTCCTATTGCGAGGAAGCTCTAGCCCTCGTCCTGTCCGATGCCGGCGGGATGCCGCAAGAGCGCTTCTTCAAGATCAATCTCGAGGCCCTGTACAACGACGGCGTGGCGGGGGCGCGCGCGGGGGGGGGGGGGGGCGCGGGGCGCGCTGGTGGCGGTCATCCCCGCCGGCGCCTACGGCATGACCATGGCCTCGAACTACAACCCGCGCGGCCGCGCCGCCGAGGTCATCGTCGACGGCGAGCAGATGCACCTGGTGCGCCGGCGCGAGAATCCGGAAGAGCTGTATG